>JAFUVE010000095.1 GCA_017483765.1 Bacteroidaceae bacterium
AAGAAGGGCATCCGCGACTGGTTCCGTGAGGTGCTGGAACTGATGTTCGACTCTGCCTCATTGGTCATCGACACCCTACGCACGTTCTTCCTCATCGTGTTGGCGATTTTAGGGCCGCTGGCATTTGCCATATCGGTTTGGGATGGTTTCCAGAGTACGCTCACCCAATGGCTCTGCCGTTATATCCAAGTGTATATCTGGCTGCCCGTAAGCGACCTGTTCAGTTGCATACTGGCGAAGATTCAGGTACTAATGCTGCAAAACGACATCGAGCGGATGCAGACCGACCCGAATTTTTCGCTTGACTCCAGCGACGGCGTATATATCATCTTTATGATTATCGGCATCATCGGCTACTTCACCGTGCCTACCGTTTCAAGCTGGGTGATTCAGGCTGGAGGCATGGGCAACTACAACCGCAATGTGAACAATGTCATCAACCGTGGCGGAGCACTTGCCGGTGGTACGGTGGGGGCTGCTACTGGAAATGTCGCAGGACGTCTGAAAAAAATCTTCTGAGTTAGTAACTGTAAATGATACAATAAAATGGAATTTAAGTCACTGAAGAATATCGAGACCTCTTTCAGGCAAATACGTCTCTTTGCCATCGTCTTTCTCGTGCTGTGTGCCGTGGTGGTCGTCTGGAGCGTTTACAGTTCCTTCGCCTTCGCGGAGAAACAGAGGGAGAAAATCTATGTCCTCGACAAAGGCAAGTCTCTGATGCTTGCCTTGTCGCAAGACCTCTCGCAGAACCGTCCGGCGGAGGCACGCGAACATGTGCGTCGCTTCCACGAGCTGTTTTTCACGCTCTCACCCGAGAAAAGTGCCATAGAACACAGTGTGAAGCGTGCTTTGTTGCTGGCGGACAAAAGTGCCTACCACTATTATCAGGACTTCGCTGAGAAGGGTTACTACAACCGCATCATTGCCGGAAACATCAACCAGACGGTGAGGGTGGACAGCGTGGTATGCGATTTTAACAGCTATCCGTACTCGGCCACGACCTACGCACGGCAGATGATTATCCGCTCCAGTAACGTGACGGAGCGGTCGCTCATCACCACGTGCCAACTGCTCAATTCCAGCCGTTCGGACGACAATCCCAACGGTTTTACGATTGAGGGCTTTACGATTGTGGAGAACAAAGACCTTCAGACAGTGAAGCGATGAGGATGTTTCGGACAATCAGGGCAGGTGCCTACCATTGGTGCAAGGGACTATCCAACAAAGAAAGCCGTGTCGTGACATGGGCAATGCTGGCAGTGCTAGGATTGCTGATACTCTGGACACTATGGGATGTGATAACAACCATGTAAAACTATTAACAATAAAGAAAAAATGAATAAGGAAGAAGAAAACAAGAAAGACCTTAATCCTCCTGTCGAGGGAAAGGAACCGCTCACAGAGGCTGAACGCATCAAACGAAAGAAAATGATGGTGTATCTGCTGATGGGACTGGTTTTCATCATCGCGATGTGGCTGATATTCGCCCCGTCGGATGACGGCAAGACGGGACAGCCCGGTGCCAAGGGCTTCAATACGGAAATGCCCGATGCCAATAGTGGTGACATCATCGGTGACAAGACCAAGGCATATGAGGCAAGCCTAATAGAAGACAAACAACTGGCAAGGGAACAAGCCATCGGAAGTCTGGGAGAACTTTACAACAGTTTTTCCAACAAATCTCAGAGTGGCGACTTCAGCCTGATGGCAGACAGTATGCCACAGACGTATGAGAATGATGCCAGTCGCAGAGCCAAGGAGAAAATCACTTCGTCGGCTGCGGCCTACAACCATCTTCACACGACATTGGGCGGTTTCTATCAGAACGACCAGAGCCGTGAGAACGAGGAACTGCGACAGCGTGTCGCAGAATTGGAGGAAAAGGCCAATGCGATGCAGAATCCGACAAACACTGTGGACGACCAACTGGCACTGATGGAAAAGTCGTATCAACTGGCGGCGAAATACATACCGAGTGCCCAACATCCAGAGATGCGAACCGACACAATGGCCAAGTTAGGCGAAAAAACGCAGGTGGCACCCGTCAGGAACGTACAGGCATCAGTGGTATCGGCTTTGCAGCAGGAACAGACGGAAGAGGAATTTGTGGAAGACTACTCGGTGGAGCGGAACATGGCGTTCAATACGGCTTTAGGTATCGTCTCATCCCTCGACAAAAATACCATTTCCGCCTGCGTGTATGGCAATCAGACGGTGACCGACGGGCAGAAGGTGCGGCTTAGGCTATTGGAGCGTATGCGTGTGGGCGACATCATTATTCCCGTTAATGCCGTAGTGACTGGGTCGGCAAGAATCACTGGCGAACGGCTGGGCATCAGCGTCACCTCGATAGAATATGAGGGTTGCATCTACAACGTGAAACTGAGCGTGTATGACACCGACGGACAGCAGGGAATTTTCATTCCCGGCTCGATGGAACGGAATGCCGCCAAGGAGGTTGCCGCCAATATGGGTACGTCGATGGGCAGCAGCATCAATATCTCATCGGATGCAGGTGCACAACTGGCATCGGACTTAGGCAAGGGACTGATTCAGGGCACGAGCCAGTACATTGCCAAGAAGATGCGAACGGTCAAGGTCAGTCTAAAAGCGAACTACCGTGTGATGCTCTATGCTGATAAGCAATAATCAACCAATTTATTCACCATTAAAACAAAAGAAAAATGAAGAAAGTTTTTGCAATTCTCGCCCTGATGATGGGTATTGTATCTGTAATTACGGCGCAGACGAACAACATTGGTGACCTCTTTGAAGGTTACACACAGAAAATTGCCTACGACCGTATGATTCCCCCTCACGGACTGGAGGTAACATTCGACAAAACCAGTCACGTCATTTTCCCTGCCGCCATTGCCTACGTCGATTTAGGCTCTGCCAACATCATTGCTGGAAAGGCTGACGGTGCAGAGAACGTCATCCGTGTGAAAGCTGCTAAGCGCGATTTCAAGGGCGAGACGAACATGAGCGTCATCACCGAGGATGGTGCCTACTATAGTTTCAATGTCAAGTATGCCTGTGAACCCCGTATTTTGAATGTGGAGATGGCAGATTTTATTCACGATGGGGAGGCGGTGAACCGTCCGAACAACTCCATGAATATTTACCTGAAAGAATTGGGCAATGACAGTCCCATGTTGGTACGACTGATAATGAAGTCCATCTGGAATGAGAATAAGCGTCGAGTGAAACATATCGGCTCGAAGTCGTTTGGCATTCAGTTCCTTTTGAAAGGCATCTATACGCACAACGGACTTCTGTACTTCCATACTGAGGTGAAAAACTCCAGCAACGTGCCATTCGACGTGGATTATATCATCTGGAAGATAGTGGATAAGAAAGTGGCGAAGCGCACTGCCATTCAGGAGCAGGTAATCCAGCCCCTGCGTACACAGAATTTTGTGATGAACATCAAAGGCAAATCTTCTGAGCGTACCATCTGGACGATGGAAAAGTTCACCATCCCCGATGACAAACGTCTTGTGGTGGAACTGGCAGAAAAGAATGGCGGTCGTCACCAGACATTCATCATCGAGAACACTGACCTCGTAAGGGCAAGGGTAATCTCCGAACTAAAAGTGTCTAATCTGTAAACAAGGAGAATTCAAACTATGAAGAAAATCATGCTGATTATTGCCGTGCTTGCCCTGTCTATGGGACAAGCCGCGGCTCAGAGGGTACTTCCCAAGATGCAGGGTATCGCCATCGGTGGTGGGTTTGTTGACGGCAAAAAAGATTCTTTCTATGGAGGTCTTGCAGCTGAGACCTATACCAAAGGCGGCAACAAGTGGGTGTTCGGGGCGGAGTACCTACAACGAAACCACCGATATGAGTATGGTTTGGACTGTAAACAAACCATTCCTATGGTGCAGGTGACGGCGGAAGGCGGCTTTTTCAAACATTTGCTGTCGGATGCCTCCAAGTCGTTCCTCATCTATGTCGGTGCATCGGCACTTGCAGGGTACGAGTCGGTGAACTGGAACGAAAAGGTGCTGAATGACGGCTCACGGCTGACGGGCAGAGACGGCTTTGTGTATGGCTGTGCCGCCACCCTCAATATCGAGTGGTATCTGTTCGACAGGGTGGCGCTGATGGGGAATGTACGTGAGAGATTCCTTTGGGGCAATGCCTCCGACCTGAACCATACGCAGTATGGGATTGGCTTGAAGTTCATCATCAACTGAAAGGGCGATGGATGTAGAAAAAATCAGGGAAACACCGATTGCCGACTATCTGGGTCGGCTCGGTTTCCATCCCGTCAAGGGGCGTGGCATGGCGCTGTGGTATCATGCACCCTACAGGAGCGACAGAACACCGTCATTCAAACTCGACACTCAAAAGGAAAAATGGTTTGATTTCGGTATGGGTGAGGGTGGCGACATCTTTACACTCGCAGGAAAACTGATACCGTCTCACGACTTCATCCGTCAGGCTCAACATATCGCAGAGACCATGAAACTGCCGATGCTGGAGACGAAGGTAACGGAATACCAAAAGATGGCGGAGGACACAGAGCCACAGTTTGCTAACGTGGAGGTGCTGCCGCTCGGACATCTTGCCCTGCGTCAGTACCTTGCGGAAAGGGCGATTCCCTTTGATGTGGCAGAAAGATACTGCAAGGAGGTACACTACGATTTGCGCAGTAAACGTTACTTTGCCATCGGCTTCCCGAACGATAAAGGCGGTTATGAAGTGCGTAACAAGTTCTTCAAAGGTTGCATTTCCCCGAAAGGTATGACGTTGGTCAAGTCTGGGAACGAACCAAGCAGGGAATGCAATGTGTTTGAGGGCTTCTTTGACTTCCTTTCTGGGGTCGCGTTCCATGATGACGCACCGCAAAAAGACAATCTGGTGCTGAACAGCCTTATCTACCTGCGTAAATCGACAGACTTGCTGAACCAATACACCTTTGTTCACGCTTACCTCGACAACGACGAGGCAGGAAGAAAGGCGGTGCAGACGCTAAAAGACAGTCTGGGCGAAAAGGTTATCGACCACACAGCCGAGTACCCTTGCTGCAAGGATTTCAACGAGTTTCTTATCAAGAATCAACAGAACAACAATTATCATGACTAAAAGACAACGAACAATGAAAGTTACATCAACAATGAAGAAAGTAATCGGTAAAATCGTGGGGCTGGGCTGTATGGCAACCTCCGTGTTTTGTATCACTGCTTGTGATAGCAATCTGGATATTCAGAGTTCTTATCCGTTTCATGTCGAAATAATGCCCGTTCCCCTGAGGGTTACACAGGGTGAGACAGTGGAAATCCGCTGTTCATTGCTTGCGGAGGGCAGGACGCATGACACGCAGTACACCATCCGTTGGTTCCTTTATGACGGCAAGGGGTCGATGACGTACAATGGCCATGTCCTTAAAGCCAACGACCGCTATCTGCTGACAAGCCATGAGTTCCGCTTGTATTACACATCGGAATCGTCGGACGCGCACAATTTTATCGTGGTGGTTGAGGACAATTACGGGCAGAGCCAACAACTTGAATTCAAGTTCAACAACGAAGACGAGGAGAAGGTAGCCGTTGAGAATGGAGGACAAGGCGTTGAGGGCAGACAGTAACCATCTCCGATTTTTATCAGGGGTGGTTGTGGCTGCCCTTCTGATGCTTTGCCCGTCTGCAGTGATGGCGCAGGAGCAGATGACAGAACTACAGAGATTCAACTTGGCCGTGGAAATCATCAAGCATTTCGAGGGTTGGCATACCGCCCGAAATCATCCATACGTAGGATGGGGGCACCTGCTGCAGCCGGGAGAGTGCTACAGCGCAAGGACGATGACAAAGACACACGCCGACATTCTGCTCCGCAAGGATTTGATGAGAATGTATCTGATGTTTGAAAGTTACGGCAAAGACCGGTTGCTCTTGGCTGTCCTTGCCTACAACGTGGGTCCATACGCCTTGCTCGGCACCAGCAAACGCCCTCGGAGTACGCTATTGAGGAAACTGGACGCAGGCAACCGCGACATCTTCCACGACTATATGCGTTACTGCCATGTCAAGGGTCGAAGATTGAAGTCCATCGAGCGACGGCGGTACGTGGAGTTCTCGCTGTTATTCTTACAATAAACCGCAATCCCTGATGCCAATGGCATCGGGGATTTTTATCTTCTGAGAGAATGGAACAGGGTTTCTTTGCTTCTTTCTTTCTCGCCCCCTGCTCATGAAAGAAACGAAGTCGGGCGGAATTCTTTCCGCCCGATTTGCTGATTATGTATGGTAGAAGTCGGCTTCGACAACCCCTCCTTCAAGGCCGAATTCGGGATGACGGCAGAAATATGGGTGGCCTATTCCCGTCCAGTCCACCACATATCCGTGGGGAAAGTTTGAATAGACAAAGCCGTTCACCAATTCTATGTCCATGTCAGTCAGTCCAGTAACATCACCGTATTCCAACATAGAAATGGCATAGGTAGGGATTTTGAATGTTCCTGCGTATTTCATATTTAAATCTTGTATAAGTTGGCGGTTAAACTTATGCTGCTTTCATTCTCTGACGGATAATGTCTGCATGGCTGTTCACAAGGCTCACTATGCGGTCGTGATACTCAGTGTTCTTGTTACAGACACCTCGGCTTTGTACTACTCGGAACTCGTCTAGGCTAAATTCCACAGTCTCCACTCGCTCCCCATTGATGGTGGCAGAAAAGATTAGGCTTTCCTCGTTGAGATAATAGGATGCGCTGAATACGCAATGGTGCATGTGGTTTCCCTCCTGGCGGTGTTCCTCTACACTCTCCAACACACGGACG
>JAFUVE010000001.1 GCA_017483765.1 Bacteroidaceae bacterium
GACTATTTTTGAGCAGATTTGCTCGCAAACTCGCAGAAGCGTAGCGAGCTACGGTTCAAGAGGTTAAGAGCAAAGATGCCAAAAAGAGGCAAACACAGGCAAAGATAATTCTCTTGGATTTATTAATTATTAGAACATGCCATAACGGGGGTCAGCACAATGTTAGGGGAAACGCCATGTAAGGACATGTCTAATACGTGTAGGAACGACCAATCGACAAATCGGCAGTTAAAAGCAAAAAATTTCATCAAACATTTTGAAATGGCAAAAGAAAAACATATCTTTGCATAATAAATGTTGGTCAAGAAAAAAAGACAGAAAAAAATCATGAAAAAGAGGACACAAACAGTCAAAATCCACAAGCACCAACTATAACATTTACGGAATACACATATAATATCAGTTATACATGAGACAATTAACAATAAATAATTTAGGGCCAATCAAAGAAGCCAAGCTAAATCTTGGGCAGACGAACGTAATCATCGGTCCTCAAAGTTCCGGCAAAAGCACTGTGCTCAAAACCGCATGCTATTGCTCATGGGTGGAGAAACGGCTGGAGTTGTCACAACAAGCAAATGGATTCGGAAATGGATCCACTTTCATAGATATCATGGCTGACTACTATAAGATGAACGGGTATATTCAGACGGACACCTATATCGAATACGAGACCGAACATCTGAAATTCTCATACTTTCACAAAACAAAAACATTCTGCCTGAATTGGAAAGAAGGTCAATGGAACTACAAGCGGGCAAAAGTAAGCTACGTTCCAGCTGACAGAAACCTCGTCGCTGCAATCCCTGCTTGGAGCAACATTTCCTTGGGAGGAAACATGATAGATTTCATGTCTGATTGGGACTGTGCGCGTAAATTTATCAAAGAAGAACCAAACTGTCTGAACCTGGGCATTGCATACTTCTACGACAGCTACTCAAACACAGACACCATAAGATTAGACAACGGAAAGACCATCAGCCTGAGCGAAAGTTCAAGTGGTATACAGTCGTTGCTTCCACTCTACATTCACCTTGACTATATCACAAGAGGAATGTATGTTAACAAAGATGTGAAAATGTCATTTGAGCAGAAAGAAGAGAACAGAAAGCTGATTTCAACGATTTACAGTAAACTAAACAAAACAGAACCAGATGCACTGGCATCAGAGTCAATATCCATAGGTGGATTCGATTACGCATTCACAAGCCCCCAACAAGCAGCGAAGTTCGAGCAACTCTATAAAAACTACACAAACCTGGATCATAGCGAAATTTTCATAGAAGAGCCAGAAGACAATCTCTTTCCTCCTACTCAGTGCCTGCTTATAAACTGGATGGACGACATCACAAAAGTGCACGATGATTTCGTGTTTCTGGCCACACACAGCCCTTATATCCTCAACCAGATAATCAAAATTAGGCCCAAAGACCTTTCCGTCTTTTTCACCCACCTGACTGACGCAAAAGAAAAAACTTATAAAGTACGACAGCTTGAAGACCAAGAAATAACAGAAATTTACGACAACGGAGTAGACATGTTTTTTAATTTTGAACTATACGTATGAAACAGAAGATACTATACGTAATGCCGGAATGCTATGTGGATACAAATCTGATCGAGTATCTTCTCAATGCCAGCGTGAACCACCAACATAGTTGCTCTAAAGTCGTAGCACAACTGAACACAACTTTTTCCGAGAAGTTCGCCATTGGAATCATAGATAAAGACAAAGTCGAACTTGGATATGTCAAAAAGTGTAGGACGATAGCAGAAAGCAAGCATATCACACTACTGAAACATCAATCTAAGTCACAATATCTTATCATGGTGGCTCCGGCTATTGATGGATTCATAATTGACTGTGCAAAAGAACAGAATGTAAACATGATGAATTTCGGTCTACCTGCTGCATTACAAGATTTCATAAAAATATCAAAAAATGTCACATCCAACAAGGACCCAAGATTTAAAAATCTATTTGCGGCCATCAAGGACAATGTGGAAATAAAAACACTCAAAAATACACTAAAACATCTTTGTCAACAACAATACCATACGGACGAAGAATTAATAAAACGATATTTTCAGACAGACAATGAAGTCTAAAAAAAACAAAATCACAATGGAAAATCAGAACAATCAAACACAAGAACAGCACGGTTTCGATGACGATGACGCTCGTGTTGAACCCAATTTCGCAATCACTCAAGCCGACCTCGGAGGCATGAGGATATCTAGAGTGGAATTTTACCCAGAGGATATTGAGAAAATGAAAAAGATGAACAGACATGAGCGAATAGAATACAAGTCAAAACTGATTATGGAAGGCAGATACATATAGAAGATCGGTGGCAACCCTGTTAAATTGCCTATGATTGGTCTTGGCTGGGCTTGTGGGCGTCTCGCCCGCATTATCGGCCGGCAAAGAACGGCCACGCAACTGTACACAATCTTCTTCCACAACAATCACAACATGTTAAAACATTCGGATTTTCTTAACATGACATTTCAAACGTGTTAAAATATTCGGGGTTTCTTAACACAACATATCAATCAAATTAACTTTAATCATCATAATTATGGAAATCCACATCAGCACAACGCTCCTGATACGTACGACAAAAAGCTTGTAGTAGGGGATGATTCCGTCTTCCCAACCACCAACGCTCCTGATACCTACCCCACCCAACCACCAACGCCCCAGTTACCTACCCCACCCAACCAAACGAACCATATCAATTCTTAAAAGTCCTTAAAATAAATTGTCAGAAAAGGAATAATAAGTGTCAGAATTAAACTTATTCGTAACTTTGCAGTCAAAAGGTAAAAGGAAAGTTAAAGAGTTAGCTAGAAACAAACAAACATTCTGTATTTTAGGATTTTATAACCAACATATCCTATATACCGCTTTCCAAAAACAGGAAGAAGCAAATCTGAAACAAGCCCATGCCACACAGAGCATTCATGCATGCTCTTCCATCTAATGTCACAAATCAAAAAATCATAAAAGTAATGAGAAAACATCTACTCCTGTTTGCTATGCTGATGCTCAGCACAATGAGTTTTGCCCAGTCGAAATTCAACGTGTCGGGAACCATCATAGACAATGAGAACAAAGAGGCACTGATTGCCGCCTCCGTACAAGTGACAGACACTGCCGGTAACTATGTCACCGGAAAGGCAACGGACCTGAACGGACAGTTCAAGCTTTCTTCAGTAAAGAAAGGCAAGTACATTATGAAGATCAGCTACGTGGGATACGTGACAAAAGACGTGGACCTCGACCTGACCAACCGTAAGGGAAAGGAAGTGGAACTGGGTTACATCACGATGTCCACCGACGCAGTGCTGCTGCAGGAAGCCACAGTCACCGCCCAGGCTGCGAAAGTGCAGGTGAAGGGCGACTCGCTCGTGTTCAACGCAGACGCCTACCGACTGCCTCCAGGAAGCGCGCTCGAAGACCTCATCAAGCGTCTGCCTGGTGCCACGATAGAAGAGGACGGAACTGTGAAAATCAACGGAAAGCCAGTGTCAAAAGTGCTGATTGACGGTAAGGAATTCTTCGTGAACGACAAGAACATCGCCATGAAGAACATACCCACCAACATCATCGACAACATCAAGGCATACGACCGAAAGAGCGACCTCGCACGAGTTACGGGAATCGACGACGGAGAGGAGGAGACGGTAATCGACCTGACCGTGAAGAAAGGTATGAACAACGGATGGTTCGGACAGATCAACGGTGGCGTGGGAACTGAGCACCGCTACAACGGACGCGCCAATATCAACCGGTTCAACGACAACGCACAGTACTCACTCGTCACAAGCGCCAACAACATCGGCGACCGTGGTTTCGGAGGTGGCGGTGGCCGAGGATGGGGACGGTTCGGAGGCGGAAACGGACTTCGTGCCAGCAAGGAAGCCGGATTCAACTATGCCACCACCAGCGACAAACTGGAGACCGGAGGTTACATCTGGCACCGCTACGACGGAAGCGACACATGGAGCCAGACGTCCAGCCAGAACTTCGTCAACTCTATCGGTGCATTCAGCCGCAGCGTGAACCAAAGCTACGGAAGCAACGCCAGCCTCAGCGGTGGCTTCAGATTTGAATGGAAACCGGACTCGATGACCAACATCATATTCCGACCCAACGCCAACTACTCGCGCAACCGCGGCTCATCCTACGGAAACTCCGGAACATATGACAACGACCCTGAGAACTACAACGAGGACCAGCTCGACGCAGCTGAGAAAGAATTTGAGAGCCGGCTGGGCGAAAGCGAGGAAGAGATTGCACGAATCGCCGACATGATCGTGAACACCCGCAACACGCGCCAGCAGACCTACAGCAGCAGCCGTGGCATGAACGGCGAACTGCAGCTCAACCGCAAGCTGAACAACGAAGGACGAAACATCACCCTCCGACTCACCGGCGGATTCACCAATAGCGAGAGCAAGCAGCTATCCACCTCCCTCATCGGCTTCCGAGAGTCCACGGGCATGGACAACGACATCAACAACCGCTACTACACCACACCGACACGCAGCCGAAACTACTCCATACAGGCCACATACAGCGAGCCTATCGCCAAAAGGACCTACCTGCAGTTCAGCTACCGGTTCGACCACCGCTACAACAAGAGCGACCGTGGCGCATTCATCTACGACGACCTCGCATACAACGACCTGGTGCAGGCGCTCCGCAACAACCGCTACGACATACCTGGTGCCATCGACGAGCTGATGTCCAACACAGCGGGCTACACACAGACATACGACAACAGCCTCAGCCAGTTCTCTGAGTACATGAACTACGACCACACGGCAAGCGTGATGTTCCGTATGGTACGCGACAAGTTCAATCTCAACTTCGGAGTGGACGTGCTGCCTCAACACTCCAAGCTGAACTACAAGTACATGGGTAAGGAATACAACGACATCACCCGCAACGTGGTGAACTTCACCCCTACCCTCAACCTCCGCTACAAGTTCAACGAGACGACTAACCTCCAGGTCCGCTACAACGGACGTACGTCACAGCCGAGCATGACCAACCTGCTCGAGATCACAGACGACTCCGACCCGCTGAACATTCGTATGGGTAACTCCAAGCTGAAACCATCGTTCAACCAGAACCTCATGGCTTTCTTCAACACCTACGACGTGGAGCACCAGAGAGGAATCTTCGCAAACATCAGGTTCAACCTGCAGCAGAACGCCATATCCAACCGTACTTACTACAACGAGGATACCGGTGTGTCGACAACCAAGCCAGAGAACATCAACGGCAACTGGACCGGAAACATGGGACTGGGCTTCAACACGGCACTCGACAAGGACAAGTACTTCACGATGAACGCATTCACGAACCTCGGACTGTCACACAGCGTGAGCTACCTCGACCCGCTCAGATTCCCTGACGACGACAAGTCGGCAACCAACGGTCTGAACCTCAGCCAGAGCCTCGGACTATCATTCCGTAAAGGATGGGTGGAGCTGTCGCTCAACGGAGACGTGGCATACAACCACTCGAAGAACAACGTGATCACCAACAACAACCTCGACACATGGACTTTCTCATACGGAACGGAGCTCAACGTGCTCGCACCATGGGGAACGACACTGAGCACCGACATCGCAATGAACTCCCGCCGCGGTTACGCACAGGAGTCCATGAACACCAACGAGCTGATTTGGAACGCCAGCATATCACACTCCTTCTTCAAGGACCGTTCGCTGACCGTATCGTTTGAATGGAACGACATCCTCAACGAGCGCAGCAACATCACCCGCACAATCAACGCCATGATGCGTAGCGACAGCCGTCACAACGCAGTATATTCTTACGGAATGGTGAAGGTGATCTACAAGCTCAACATCTTCGGCGGTAAGCGCGGAGGTGGTGACTTCCCCGGAGGATTCGGCGGCGGACGTGGCGGATGGGGCGGCGGACGCGGCGGATGGGGCGGCGGACGTCCCGGTGGCGGCGGCAGACCTGGAGGTGGCCGTGGAGGCAGATAAGATTTATTTGCTGAGCCAATAAGCCAGACGCCAACTGCCCCTTCCCCCCAACGACACATATCGTCGGATGCAAGCACCGATAAACCTGGTAAATACTGACTCGCCGGAAAACCACTGGCGGGTCAGTCTTTTGTTTTGCTCTGACTCTGTTGTGTTTTTCTCTCTCCTAAGATTCCCTGTTATAAATTCCATCCTGAAAAACAAAGCTTTCCTGTCTTTCCCTTCCACTTGGGAAAGAACGGCCTTCACAGCCTTTCGCATGCTCTCCACACGGGATGAGAAAGAACTGCCTGTCAGGCTGTCGTCGTGAACATAGACACAATGAAATGAAGGACTGCAAATCCATTTCATTCTGGGCTTGGCCAGCAGCAGACGGGTGGCGAGTTCCCAGTCGTTCCACATGGGAAGGCTCTCGTCCCATCCGCCCTGACTGCGTAGGAAATCCGTACGGATAACCATAGCTTGCGTAGAAAGATGGCCTGTCAGTATCTGTGCTGAGGGATTGGCTGTCTGAATGAATTTTCTGACAACAGGAGCAGCCCCGTTCACAGACACGTTGGTAGTCACAGCCAGCAGGTCGACATCGTCGTTCAGGTGAGGCATGACTGCACCAACGAAACGGGAGTCAAACTCATCATCACTGTCGAAGAAATAGACGAAAGGCGTCTGGCAGAGGCTCAGCCCCTTGTTTCGTGCCTTGGCGGCTCCGCCCGCAGGTTCGTCAGCAAGCACAACCTCAAAATCATCGCTGCGGTTCGCCTCTGCGAACTGCTCACATATCTCACGCGAATGGTCGGTGGAATGATTGTCGACAAGAATGAGTCTGAGCGGACGGTAATCCGAAGCAGCGATGCTCTGGAGCGTACGTGGCAGATAGGATTCGCGGTTATAGTATGGAACGACGATGGATAGCACAAATGAATAATTACGATTTAACGATTTACGATTTACAATTTAGTGATGTGAAAAAAATAACTTGCCTCACCATCCAGTTGACTGTAGGGACTTACTTTATGTATGTCCGTCCATGGTTCAGAGTACCCGTTTATGTATGTACGTCAGTTGACTATCGTCTTGTCTTCTCGTCTTCCTTTCTTCTTGTCTTCATCAAAACGAGGCAACTTATTTTTTAATTGTTACTTATTTTGACATTGAGATATTAATAAAATTTCCGTTTTACCGTTCAACTACACATAATGAAAGACTACATGATGCGCTTGACCTGACGGATTCCCTTATACATATGATAAAAGAGAGGAAACGGGTTTTGCCCTTTGTGAACAAGATAGAAGACGGTCTCTTTTAAGATTCTCCACAGGGCATTCCATTTGCCGTGACAGTATCTGAACACGGCGCCTTTTGCCCGCTGGACACCGACGTTGGTCAGAAATTTCGTACCGGTGCTGCCAGCGATAGTCTGTGCGATGACTTCGGGAAAGAACATGGTTTGAAGTCCTTTACGGCTGGCATCACACAGGAGAATATCCTCTTCGCCGCATGGAAACAGGCTTCCTATTCCGAAATGCTCGTTGAAACGCAGGCCCTGCCCCACCGCTTTTCCGCGGATTGTGATTTCGAGCGAAGATGGATAGTAGCCTTCCTCGCAGGCATCAGCATAGGAAAGTGGTTCGTCGGTCTCAGGATAGGTCTTGAAGGGACGGTCCTCGATGTTGTTCAGTTGGAAGAGGGCGATGTCGGCTTCAGGCTGGTTCTCATAAGCCTCACGGATCTTGTCGAACGCATCGGGAAGCAGACGCTCATCGTCGTCGGCGATAAGCACAATGTCGGCGGTTGAGGCATCGAGCGCGTGGTTGCGGTTGAGCGTAAGGCCCCGGCCCGCAAGCGTGACGACACGGACGTCTTCCCGGGCTTGCAGCGACTCGGGAATCTCATTGAGATATTTCTCGTCCGTGTACTGCATCGACACGATATACCTGACCCCCTCGGCGGGCTGAAGCAGCACGCCCGGGACGGACGAGATTCCGTGGTCGATGGTGCATATGAGTACGTCTATGGTCATGACTAAGATTCTGTATGTTTGTCTGTCTTCAGAGTCAGGAAATAACCCAGCTTATAGAAGGCGAATGCCTTGAGCGAAGGATTGGGGCCAAGCAGATTGCGCCTTAAAGGACGCCGTATGGATTTAAACACCAGGGCGGCAAGCCAAGCCAGATGCTGACGACGGAGCTTGCCGACAGCCTGGAGCAGACGGCTGTGATCCACCATAAGCGGCTCCAGCCTTTTGAGTGTGTGAAGTGCCTGCTCTGTCTTTTTCAGATACACATCGTTCGGCTCCAGCCCGTTGTGAACAAGCGGATTGTCGATATGCACCACTTTTGCGCCACGCTTCTCAAGCTCTGCGCCGAACAGGGTGTCTTCATAGCCATATTCCCGGCACTGCTCGTCAAAAAGAATGCTCAGAAACACGTCACGACGGACCATCAGGCTGAACGTGGAAATCTGGTGATATGGGGTCTGGCTTCGGATCTCGGCGGAACGGGATTTGTCCGCTTCCTTCTCATACTTGAATCGCAGTGTGGCCTTTGGGCAGGGATTGACGGCTGGATGACGAAGGCCTCCACAAACCACATCGGCATCACGGATGGCATCAAGTCCCGCCTGCAGGGAGAAGTCGTCGGGAACGAGGGCGTCGGCATCGATGAAGAAGAGGATGTCGCCTTTCGACTGACGGGCCATCTGGTTTCGCCCCGCAGCACGGCCCAGGTTCTCGGAATTGTGCACCACCATCACGCCCGGCAAGGTCTGGAGCCTGTCGAGGGCCGAGATGACGGCTTGGTCTGTAGATGCGTCATCACCCACAATCAGCTCGAATCCGTTCTGCAGCCGACAGCCTTCCTGGCAGAGCTTTTCCACCAGCTCTGAGCAGTCATAATTGAACGTTGGAATTAAAACAGAGAGCATAAGGCGAATAATTTTTAATAAAACGATAGAAATCCGAATAAAATTGCTTAACTTTGCATAAAATTTACAATTTACTCCATGACAGCAAAAGAAATACGTGAGTCTTTCAAGAATTATTTTGAAAGCAAAGGCCATACCATCGTGCCTTCAGCTCCGATGGTGATCAAAGACGACCCGACATTGATGTTCACAAATGCGGGTATGAATCAGTGGAAAGACATCATTTTAGGCAGCCGCTCTCCCGAGCCACGCCGCAGGGCTGACACCCAGAAATGTCTGCGTGTCAGCGGTAAGCACAACGACCTGGAGGAGGTGGGACACGACACCTACCACCACACCATGTTCGAGATGCTCGGCAACTGGTCTTTCGGAGACTACTTCAAGGAAGGCGCCATCGACATGGCGTGGGAATATCTGGTGGACGTTCTGAAACTGAACCCGGCCGACCTGTATGTCACCGTGTTCGAAGGGTCTCCTGAAGAGGGAATAGAACGGGACGCCGAGGCTGAGCAATACTGGCTCAAGCACGTGCCTGCAGACCACATCATCAACGGCAACAAGCACGACAACTTCTGGGAGATGGGCGACACCGGACCATGCGGTCCTTGCTCTGAGATTCACCTCGACTCCCGCGACGAGAGCGAGAAAGCGAAAGTACCCGGAAGGGAACTGGTGAACAAAGACCACCCGCTGGTGATTGAGATTTGGAACCTGGTGTTCATGCAGTTCAACCGCAAGGCAGACGGCAGCCTCGAGAAGCTGTCGATGAACGTGATTGACACGGGTATGGGTTTCGAGCGTCTGGTCCGTGCTCTACAGGGCAAACAGTCGAACTACGACACCGACGTGTTCCAGCCGATAATCAAAGTTTTGGGCGACATGACCGGAAAGAAGTATGGAGATGACGAGA
Source organism: Bacteroidaceae bacterium (assembly GCA_017483765.1). Classification (GTDB taxonomy): domain Bacteria; phylum Bacteroidota; class Bacteroidia; order Bacteroidales; family Bacteroidaceae; genus UBA3839. The sequence continues at coordinate 9,863 of JAFUVE010000001.1, forward strand.
AGACCGACATCGCGATGCGTGTGGTGGCTGACCACCTGCGTGCCATCGCATTCTCCATTGCCGACGGACAGCTGCCGAGCAACGCAAAGGCGGGCTATGTCATCCGTCGTATCCTGCGCCGCGCCGTACGTTATGGCTACACATTCCTCGGGCAGAAGCAGGCCTTCATCTACAAGCTCGTCCCAACCCTCATCCAGGAGATGGGCGACGCATTCCCAGAGCTGCCTGCTCAGAAGGACCTCGTGATGAAGGTGATGAAAGAAGAGGAGGACTCCTTCCTCCGCACTTTGGAAAACGGTATCAAGCTGCTGACCAAGGTGATGGACGACACGAAGTCGGCGGGATCGACCGAAATTGCGGGCGACAAGGCATTCACCCTGTTCGACACCTACGGATTCCCGCTCGACTTGACGGAGCTGATTTGCCGAGAGAACGGCATGACTGTCGACGTTGCCGGATTCGACGTGGAGATGCAGAAGCAGAAGACTCGTGCCCGCAACGCGGCTCAGGTGGAGGCTGGCGACTGGGTGGAGCTACGCGAAGGCGAAAGCACTTTCGTGGGCTATGACTATACAGAATACTCTTGCCATATCCTGAAATACCGTGAGGTGAAGCAGAAGAAGGGCAAAACATATGAAATCGTGCTCGACACCACACCGTTCTATGCAGAGATGGGTGGAGAGGTAGGAGACCAAGGCGTGCTGGTCAGTGAAGACGAGACCATCACCGTGCTCGACACAAAGACTGAGAACAACCTGTCAATCCACAAGGTGAACAAACTGCCGGAAAACCCGTCTGCAGAATTCATGGCATGCGTGGATGTGGACAAGCGACACGCCATCGAAGCCAACCACTCTTGCACCCACCTGCTCGACGAGGCACTGCGCAACGTGCTGGGCACACATGTGGAGCAAAAAGGATCGCTCGTGACACCAGACTACCTTCGTTTCGACTTCTCCCACTTCGAGAAACTGACACAAGAGCAGATTCGTGAGGTGGAGCATCAGGTAAACGAGAAAATCCGTGCCAACATCCCGCTCCAGGAATACCGCGACCTGCCGATTGAGGAAGCGAAAAAGCTGGGCGCCATCGCTTTGTTCGGCGAGAAATACGGCGACAAAGTCCGTGTCATTCAGTTCGGCACAAGCGTTGAGTTCTGTGGTGGATGCCACGTGCAGCGGACCGGAAACATCGGTATGGTGCGAATTCTTTCCGAAAGCTCCATCGCTGCCGGTGTCCGCCGTATCGAGGCCATCACAGGCAAAGCCGTTGAGGACACACTCGACAAGATGCAGGACACGCTGAACGAGCTGCGTTCTTTCTTCAACAACGCACCCGACCTTGTGAGCACCATCAAGAAATACATTGAAGAGAACAGCGACCTGAAGAAGACGGTAGAGGCATACAAGGAGCAGAAGGCCCAGGAAGTGAAAGCTTCGCTCATTGAGAAGAGCCATGAATTAAATGGCATCAGAGTGGTGAGTGGCGTATGCCCGATAGATGCACAAAGCGCAAAGGACATCGCTTTCCAGCTCCGCGGGCAATTCACCGACCGTCTTGTAGTTGCCATCGGAGCAGGCCTGGACGAGAAGCCGAATCTCACCATGTCGCTGTCCGACGATCTTGTGGCTGAAGGTAAGAATGCTGGCAAAATCATTCGCGAGGCCGCACGTCTCATCCAAGGCGGTGGTGGCGGTCAGCCTCATTTCGCAACTGCGGGCGGAAAGAACGCAGAAGGGCTGCAGGATGCTGTCAACAAGATGGTGGAATTGGCCACAGTGTAAGGGTTGAGAGTTGAACGTTTAAAGTTGAATGATGAACGTTTAAACTCCTGTGGATTCATATAGCTTTTGTCTATCAAAACTAATTAATTGGGTAGGAGCATGGGGATTAGTTCCCCATGCGTCCTCCCACACCACCGTACAAGCGGTTCCGCATACGGCGGTTCCGCGCTTTGACACCTCCGAGGGTGTGCGTCTTGTTGTCTTCGGCTATCAGCTGCCAAACGTCGCTCTTGCCTATCCTTTGATTCCGTCATACTTTCGGCAAGCAGCCTCCTTGCGGAGCA
>JAFUVE010000002.1 GCA_017483765.1 Bacteroidaceae bacterium
ACGGGTACTCTGAACCATGGACGGACATACATAAAGTAATCAATGGTCTTTACACCCCCTTCGGTTCCCCCGTTATCGGGGGACAGAAACCCTACAGTCAACTGGATGGTGAGGCAAGTTATTTTTTTCACATCACTTAAATATACAAAACAATGAAAAGACTAATCATCATGCTGGCCGGCATCGTATTGACACTTTTGAGTGCGACGGCACAGGAAAAAGTACCTGCTGTCACAACTTTGGAATATTACCAGACAGACAAGAAAGGAAACAGGACGTTGAGTTATACACTGGACTATAACGACCGTTTTGACATTTATGTGGTCCATATCGACCGTCCGTCGCTCAAAGGATCGGTTGTTCTCACAGACGAGGCGAAAAAAGAGCTGATTCGTCTGAGCAAGGACCTCACTCTGATGGAAGAGAAAAATGTGAGGGAAAAGCTGGACAGCGACGACGAAGACAGCATATGGGATTTCAAGTTGATGCTGAAGGAAAAGGATTACAGCTCGCTCTTCGATTCTGGAAAACTGTCAACAATGGAAAAAGTGATGAAGGGAGGAGAGAGTGATAAAAAACGTCTGTTCGAGAAATTCGGTCGGCTTGCGAATTTCCTGGACAATCAGCTGAAGGACTACCAGTCGCTGCATCCTACTCCCGTCGTGGTTTATTTTTATGACTCCAAAGGAGCGAACGGGCTGGCCGGAATCCTGAGAGACGGCCAGGGGAAAGAGGTGGACCAGACTACCGACTTCGCCTACGTCGACACAAAAGAAGGGGCCAAGGTCTATTCCTACCACTTTGAGAAGACCCAGGTCTTCGACGTTGCACAGCCACAAGTGATGCAGGAAGAGATAGTGAAGAAGGTGAAGGTGGTGAAATACGTGAAGCCAGAATTCGAAGTATTTGTCACAGACGCCGCCCCTCCCAAATACTCCATCGCGATGTCCGACGGAAAGCGCATGAGCACCTCCGACGATAACGACTATAAGTACCGTCCGAAAGAAATGCCCAGTCAGCGTTATGATGTGAAAAACCATTACGAGATTTTCACTATTGCCGACAAGCACACTGGCTACCAAAAGGCGATTGAGAACAACTATGAGGAGAGGATGGAAAAAGGGAAAGCCAGGACGAAGAAGAACATAAGGCGGTGAACCTTGAAAAAGCAGTCATACATGAAGACCTGTGGTCAGAATGCCGAAAAAACAACCGGGATTCAGATTGCAGGTCTTTATTGTAATTGTATGCTGAAAAGCCCAGGTAAGTCGTAATTCGTAAACCGTAATAGATAAATAGTACCACTTTTAACTGAAAATCACGTTTTTTTCACCCTTTTTTCGTAACTTTGCAAAAAATATTACACATTATGACTATAGAACAGAAAATTGTGGACGCGGTGAAGGCCGGCGTCAAGAGTCTTTACGGTGCAGAACTGAACGAAAACCAGGTTCAGCTCCAGAAGACAAAAAAAGAATTTGAGGGTAACCTCACAGTGGTGGTGTTCCCGTTTGTGAAGATGGCAAGAAAATCTCCTGAGCAAGTGGGTAACGAGCTGGGTGAGTATATGAAGCGTGAGGCACCGGACGTGGTGGCCGACTACAACGTGGTGAAGGGATTCCTGAACATCGTGGTCAGCCAGAAGGCCTGGGTCGGTCTGCTCAACGATATCAACAAGGACGAGAAATTCGGATTCATAGAAGCAGGAGATGACAGCCCGCTCGTGATGATTGAGTATTCTTCGCCAAACACCAACAAGCCGCTCCACCTGGGACATATGCGCAACAACCTGCTGGGATCCTCACTTGCAAGAATCGTAGCTGCCAACGGCAACAAGGTGGTGAAGACGAACATCGTCAACGACCGCGGCATACATATCTGTAAGTCCATGCTCGCCTGGCAGAAGTGGGGAAACGGAGCCACTCCTGAAACCACAGGCATCAAGGGCGACCACCTCATCGGCGACTTCTACGTGGCTTTCGACAAGCACTACAAGGCAGAGTGCGACGAGCTGACAAAGCAGTATGTGGCAGAAGGCATGGACGAGGAGAAAGCCAAGGAGAAAGCCAAGCAGGAGGCGCCGCTCATCAAGGAGGCACACGACATGCTTGTACGCTGGGAGCAGAACGACCCAGAGGTCAGAAGCCTGTGGAAGATGATGAACGAGTGGGTGTATGCCGGATTCGACGAGACATACAAAAGAATGGGCGTGTCGTTCGACAAGATATACTATGAGTCTGACACCTACCTCGAAGGCAAGGAGAAGGTGATGGAAGGACTGGAGAAAGGACTGTTCTACCGCCGTGACGACGGGTCGGTATGGGCCAACCTCGAGAGCGAGGGTCTCGACGAGAAGCTCCTGCTCAGAAGCGACGGCACCTCCGTCTATATGACTCAGGACATCGGCACCGCCAAGCTCCGTTTCCAGGACTATCCCATCGACAAGATGATCTACGTGGTGGGCAACGAGCAGAACTACCACTTCCAGGTACTTTCCATCCTGCTCGACAAGCTGGGATTCAAATGGGGAAAAGACCTCGTGCATTTCTCCTACGGAATGGTGGAGCTGCCAAACGGAAAGATGAAGTCGAGAGAGGGCACCGTGGTTGACTCCGACGAACTGATGGAGCAGATGGTGCGCGACGCCTATGAGGCTTCCAAAGAACGTACAAAGCAGGTGGACATTCCAGAGGACGAGGCACGCGACATCGCAGAGAAAGTGGGTATGGGCGCCCTGAAATATTTCATACTGAAAGTGGACGCAAGGAAGAACATGCTGTTCAACCCAGAGGAGAGCATCGACTTCAACGGAAATACTGGTCCGTTCATCCAATACACCTACGCACGTATCAAGTCCATCCTTCGGAAGGCAGAGGAGAAAGGCATAGCCATTCCTCAGACGCTTTCGGCCGACGTGCAGCTCAGCGACAAGGAAGTGGAGCTGATACAGAAACTCAATGGATTCACTGTCGCCCTCCGTCAGGCCGGTCAGGACTACAGCCCGTCGGGCATCGCCAACTACTGCTACGAGCTGACGAAGGAATACAACCAGTTCTACCACGACTTCCACATCATGAATGAGGAAGACGAGCAGAAGAAAATATTCAGACTCGTGCTCTCGAAGAACGTAGCTAAGATTGCCAGACTCGGAATGGGGCTGCTTGGTATTCAGATGCCGGAAAGAATGTGATGGTTTGAGGTTTGAGATTTGAAATTTGAGGTTTATTTTTAAATGAGATGTTCCCGGAAAATCCGGACATCCCGGAAAATCCGGCTATATCAATATAACCATGCTGCAGAACCCGCCTGATTATAGACACGACACCGTGCTTCCGCTTCCTATGGAGGTGGAAGCGAACGCCATCGCCGTGGATGCCGCATGCAGCGGCAATCCCGGACCGATGGAATACAGAGGTGTGGACTTGCGCACCGGACAGCAGATCTTCCATTTCGGACCGGTCAGCGGGACAAACAATATCGGCGAGTTCCTTGCCATCGTGCATGCGTTGGCACTGCTGAAAAAGGCGAACTCCAACATGACCATCTATTCCGACAGCATTTCGGGCATGGCTTGGGTGAGAAACCGCAAAGCGAAGACCACCTTGCCAATGACGCCGGAGAACGCAAAGCTCTACGACATCATACACAGGGCCGAGAACTGGCTGCGCACTAATTCCTATCCTAACAAAATCATTAAATGGAACACCGACCAGTGGGGGGAAATACCCGCTGACTTCGGAAGAAAGTAGACAAATGCGAGAATTCTTCAAGACCATGGGACACTATTTTGTCCCTTATAAAAAGTTTGTCGTCGGCACATTGGGATTCAATGTGCTGTCGGCGTTTTTCAATGTCTTCTCATTCACGCTGCTGCTGCCTATTCTGAACATTCTCTTCCAGATCGACAAAGGCACCTATCAGCTTATGTCGTTCAGCGAAGGCAGCTTCAAGGACGTGGCACTCAACAACCTCTATTACTACTCGCAGCAACTCATCGGCAACTACGGTCAGGCCACGACTCTCTTGCTGCTGGGACTGGGACTGGCGTTCCTGACATTGCTCAAGACCGGCAGCTACTTTGCGGGTTCTGCATGCCTCATGCCCATCAAGACGGGCATCGTACGTGATATTCGCGTGAACATATACAAGAAAATTCTGGCACTTCCCCTCGCTTTCTTCTCAGAGGAACGAAAAGGCGATATCCTGGCACGCGTGTCCACTGACGTCAACGAGGTGGACTCATCCATCACCAGCTCGCTCGACATGGTGATCAAAAACCCTATCTTCATCCTCATTTACTTCGTCACTCTCATCACCATCAGCTGGAAACTCACACTCTTCACCCTGCTGGTCGTTCCCCTCATGGCGTTCGGCATCGGACGGATAGGAAAGAAGCTGAAGAAAAAGTCGCTCTACGCACAGTCGAAATGGAGCGACGGACTCAGCATCATCGAGGAGACTCTCGGAGGGCTGCGCATCATCAAGGCGTTCGTAGCTGAGAAGAAGATGGAGGACCGATTCACCCGTGTGAACAACGAATACCGGTCGGCGGCGATGAAAGTGGCCATCCGGCAGTCGGCCGCTCATCCAGTCAGCGAATTTTTAGGAACATGTATGATCGTGGTCGTGCTGTGGTTTGGAGGAACGCTCATATTCTCCGGCAGCAATGCCATCGACGCCAGCACGTTCATCTACTACCTCGTCATCCTGTACACCATCCTGCAGCCTCTGAAGGAACTGTCGAAAGCCGGGTATTCCATCCAGAAAGGAATGGCGTCGATGGAGCGAATCAACAAAATCCTGAAGGCTGAGAACAACATCAGGGAGAAGAGCGACGCAAAAGAAATCTCAGGACTGAATGAGGGCATCGAACTGAAAGACGTGTCGTTCTCCTACAACGACCAGCGCGAAATTCTTCATCATATCAACATATCAATACCCAAGGGGCAGACTGTGGCGCTTGTGGGGCAGTCGGGTTCGGGAAAGTCCACCCTCGTCGACCTCATACCCCGCTACCACGACCTCGACAAGGGAAGCATCACCATAGACGGGACCGACATCCGTGACTTGAAAATCAAGTCGCTCCGATCGCTCATCGGAAATGTGAACCAGGAGGCCATACTCTTCAACGACACCATCTTCAACAACATCGCGTTCGGTGTGGAAGGTGCTACGATGGATCAGGTGGTGGAAGCTGCCAAGATAGCCAACGCGCATGAGTTCATCATGGAGAGCGAGAACGGATACGACACCATCGTGGGAGACCGAGGTGGAAAACTGTCAGGAGGTCAGCGCCAGCGCATCTCCATCGCGCGGGCAATACTCAAGAACCCTCCAATACTGATTCTCGACGAGGCCACGTCGGCTCTCGACACAGAATCGGAGAAACTTGTGCAGGACGCGCTGTTCAGACTTATGAAGTCGAGAACCACGATTGCCATCGCCCACCGACTGTCCACCATCAAGAACGCTGACATCATCTACGTGCTGCATGAGGGAGAGATTGTGGAACAGGGCACTCATGAGCAACTTCTCGAGATGAATGGCTACTACAAGAAACTGAACGACATGCAGACGCTTTAGAGTTTGAAATTTGAAATTTGAAGTTTGAACTTTTGCCATCCGGACAGAGAGTTTGAAGAAAGAAACTTTGAAATAACGAAATAAGATTACTGCTTTTCGATGATGGAAAATGATAACCGGGAGCAGTTGCGGCTTCGGCTGCAACGACGTCTGGAGGATATGATGGACGCTGGCGAGGCACGGGCTGTGGTGCTGCTGCTCTTCGAAGAGCTTTGCGGACTATCTACTGCCGACGTGCTGATGGGCAAGGCCGACGAGCTTCCTGCTTCAGCTATAGCCAGGATGGAGGACGCCGTCTGCCGAGTGGAAGCCGGCGAGCCGGTGCAGTATGTGATAGGGCAGACGGAGTTCTGCGGAATGCAGCTGGAGGTGAACCCTGCAGTGCTGATTCCACGGCCTGAGACCGAGGAGCTGGTGAGGCTCCTGGAGCACGAAAACGACTCGATGAAGGGCGGAGCAGTACTGGATATCGGAACCGGCAGCGGATGCATCGCATTGGCGCTGAAAAGGGCGTTTCCAGACGCTGACGTGACGGGATGGGACATCTCTGCCGACGCGCTCTTCGTGGCGAGCAGGAATGCCAGCCGGAACGGCCTTGACGTGAACTTTGAACTGCAGAATATTTTAGAGGCACAACCACAGGATGAGGCGTTTGACATCATCGTGAGCAATCCTCCTTATATCTGCCTTCGCGAGGCTGAGCAGATGGAGAAGAATGTGCTGGAACACGAGCCACACACAGCGCTCTTCGTGCCGGATGAGCAGCCGCTCCTTTTTTATGATGCCATAGCACGCTATGCCATGCAGGCTCTGAGGCAGGGTGGGGGACTCTATTTCGAGGTCAACCGTGCATACGCTTTCGATGTGGCACAGCTGCTTGAAGACTGCGGATTCATTAACATAAAGGTACACAACGACCAGTTCGGCAACCCCCGGATTGTAGAGACGCGCCGTGGTGCGTCTTGTAACTGATAAGAAAGATGCCTTCGAGTGCGTCTGTGATGAAATATGGAAAAGAAAAAAATGAGCGAGGCTCAGGCCTTATCCCGGTTGGGAGCTCTATGTGCCCGGGCTGAATACTGCTTGCAGGATATGCGGCGGAAGATGGACGCGTGGGAACTGCCAGTAGGAGCTGATGAACGGATCATACAGCGCCTGGTGAAGGACGGATATGTGGATGAGAACCGCTACGCCCATGCCTTTGTGAGGAGCAAGTTCCGGTTCAACCGCTGGGGGCGCGACAAGATCGTGAGGATGCTCCAGCAGAAGGGCATCAACCAAGAGGATATCGATGATGCGCTGACCGAACTGAATGAGGAAGAGCTGGACGACACCCTTCTTGAACTGCTGACTGCCAAAAGCCGCCATCTCAACTACAAGAACGACTACGACCGCTACGTCAAGCTCCTCCGTTTTGCTGTGTCAAGAGGATTCTCATTGGACAGCGCACGCAGATGCTTGGAAAAAATGGACTTCGCTGACGAATGACAGTTACTAAGCTTTGTTAGTAACCAAAAAATAAGTTGCTTCGTTTTGATGAAGACGAGAAGACAGGAAGACGAGAAGACAAGACGATAGTCAACTGACGGACATACAGAAATTTTCGAACTTTTCAGATGAGTAGAGCTAAGCTTGCTTAGGCTATGCCATGAAAAGGAGAAAATCAGCAGAGCTAAAGTAAGTCCCTACAATCAACTGGATGGTGAGGCAAATTATTTTTTTACATCACTTAACGAAATCAGAGAGGAAATATTTATCATATAGCTGATGAAAATTCATGATATAGACTTAGGAGAGCGCCCCGTTGTGCTGGCCCCCATGGAGGATGTGACCGACCCTGCCTTCCGTCTGCTGTGCAAGGAGTTCGGTGCGTCGATGGTTTACTCCGAGTTCGTGAGTGCCGACGCGCTGATACGCTCTGTGAACCGTAGCCTTCAGAAAATCGTTGTCAACGACGCTGAGCGTCCCGTGGCGGTGCAGATTTATGGCCGCGACGTCCCGTCGATGGTTGAGGCTGCGCAGATTATAGAGCGTGAGTCACACCCCGATGTCATCGACATCAATTTCGGCTGTCCGGTGAAGAAGGTGGCAGGCAAGGGAGCCGGAGCAGGCATGCTGCGCAATATCCCGCTGATGCTTGAAATCACGAGGGCGGTGGTGGATGCCGTGAAGACCCCTGTCACGGTTAAGACCCGCCTGGGATGGGACCACGAGAGCAAGATAATCGTGGAGCTGGCCGAGCAGCTTCAGGACTGCGGCATCCAGGCGCTGACGATCCACGGACGGACCCGAAGCCAGATGTACACCGGAGAGGCTGACTGGAGCTATATCGGGGCAGTGAAGGCCAATCCGAGAATGCACATCCCCATCATCGGAAACGGAGACATAGACAGCGCGGAGAAGGCGAAGGAGGCGTTCGACCGCTATAGGGTGGATGCCGTGATGGTTGGACGGGCCTCGTTCGGACGGCCGTGGATTTTCAAGGAAATCCGCGACTATCTCGACAAGGGCACGGTAAGCGACGAGATGACCCTGGAATGGAAGATGGACGTGCTGCGCCGTCAGATACGAGAGAGCGTGGCATGCTCGCTGGCCAGGACCGACAACCCGCGTAAGGCCACAGAGCTCGGAGGCATCATGCATGTGCGCCGCCATCTCGCCAACTCGCCCATATTCAAAGGCATACCCGATTTCAGAAAGACGCGCATCCAGATTCTCAGGGCTGAGACCATGGACGAACTCTTCGCTTTGCTCGACCAAGCGGAAACCTTGTTAGTTTGAAGTTTATTGACATGATTTTCGGCTGCGCTCAACAAAGCTTAAGCAAGCTTAGCTTTGTATTCGCTTGCACGAAAATTGAGGTTTGAGGTTTGAGGTTTAGCCATGCGGATGATCTGGTTGATAGTTTTAAAGAGCCATGCGGACGGAGATTTTCGTTTTTTTAGACCGGTCTGACCAGTCTGACTTGTCTGACTTGTCTGACAGGTCCGACTAGTCCGCTCTCAATTCGTGCAACTTCTTTAAAATTCATTAAAAAACAGGCAATTTAGAAAATTCTTTATTTTTCATTTTTCATACTTCATTTATTTTGCCTAACTTTGCAGTTTGGAACTAATTTTTAGATAAAAGATATGGATAAATTAAGCTATGCTTTGGGACTTGGCATCGGCCAACAACTCAAGCAGATGGGACTGAAAGACGCTTTGGTGATAGACGATTTTGCACAAAGCATCGTTGACGTTCTTCAGGATAATGACCTGAAAGTGAAAAATTCAGAAGCACAGCAGATAGTGAACCAGTTCTTCGCCGATCAGGAGAAGAAGATGAAGGCCCAGCAGGCCGAGGCCGGTAAGAAAGCGCTGGAAGAGGGCCGTGTGTTCCTCCAGAACAATATGAACCGTCCTGGCGTGATCACGACGAAGAGCGGTCTTCAGTATGAGGTGCTGGTGGAAGGCAACGGAAAGAAGCCAAAAGCCACAGACCAGGTGCGTTGCCATTATGAGGGCACGCTCATCGACGGCACGGTGTTCGACTCTTCTTACAAGCGCAACGAGCCGGCCGTTTTCGGACTCAACCAAGTCATAGCAGGATGGACCGAAGGCGTGCAGCTCATGTCGGAAGGGGCTAAGTACCGCTTTTATATCCCTTACCTTCTCGCTTACGGGGAGAGCGGAGCCGGCGGCATGATTCCGCCTTATGCCACTCTCATCTTTGATGTGGAGCTTATCGAGGTTCTGTAATTTTTCTCTTTAAAACTTTAAACATTCAACTTAAACTTTATAGTAAAGAAATGAAAAAGATTATGATTTTTGCAGCTGCAGTGGCTGCAGTGACAGCAATTTCCTGCCAGCAGGCAGGCGGTGGTAAAGATGGTGACGAGAAGCAGGTGCCCGAAGTGAAGGATGCCGGCATCGACTCGTTGGCCTACAATCTGGGACTCGCTCAGTCGGGCGGTCTGAAGCAATACGCACAGTTCCAGCTCGGAGTTGACTCCGCTTGCATCGAAGACTTCATCAAGGGTATGAAGGAAGGCACAGAGAAAACAGGCAAGAAAGCACACGCTTACAATGCCGGCCTTCAGGTGGCAGAGCAGATTCAGGGTATCGCACACGGTCTGACTCGTGAGGTATATGGCGAGGACACAACACAGCTTATCGGAACCGCCCAGATTCTCAAAGGACTGGTGGACGGTCTGAATTTGGCCGACGGTCCTGCCAAGGAAAGCAAATTGCAGGCAGCCAACGACGTTGTGACAAAAGGCACTGAGAAATACCGCTCAGAAAACCTGTCAAAGAAATATGCTGACTGGAAAAAGCAGAACGAGGACTTCATCGCCAAGAAAAAGGCTGACAAGGGATATACCGCACTGCCAAGTGGCGTACTTTATAAAGTGATTGAGGCCGGTTCAGGCAGCGCCATGGATGCCGACTCCATCGTGAAGTGCGACTATAAGGGCACGCTTATCACCGACTCAGTCTTCGACAGCTCAGAAGGCAGAGACCCTATTCAGGTGAACATGAAGCAGCCGAGTGTCATCCCAGGATGGGTGGACGTACTGAAAATCATGCCGAAGGGTGCCAAGTGGGAAGTGATTATCCCTCAGGAGCAGGGCTACGGCTCACGCGAGATGGGACCCATCAAGCCATTCTCAACTCTTGTCTTCACAATCACAACCAAGTAATAGAAGCAAATGAGAACATTAATCATATTAGCCGTGTTGATGGGTTCATCCGTCAACATGGCTTTTGCACAGAATAAGGTGGATGTCAACGCGGCATTCAAGGAGGCCAAGGCCGTGCTGAAGGAGTCGAAGGGCGCCACCAAGGAAGGCAGGAAAGCAGCGAAGAAAGCGCTGAAAGAAGCCCAGAAGGAGATGAAGAAAGCAGAGAAGGAAGCAAAGAAAGCAGAGAAGGCTGCCGCCGCCGCCACTCTTGTGGCTCCTGCTCAGACTCAGGCAAGCCCTTCTTTCGTCGTTCCTTCAGCCAACCTCACCAGCAAGGACGATTCCATCGCCTACATTTTCGGACTCTCGCAGGCTGAGGGACTGAAGAGCTTCATGAAGCAGCAGCTTGGAATCGACAGCATCTACACCGACAGTTTCAGCCAGGGAATCAACGACAGGCTGAACGTAGACCCTAACGACAAGGCCAAGCAGGCCTACAACCAGGGCATGAACATCGGTTCGCAGATTGAGCAGATGGCCGCTAATCTGTCGAAGGACTACTATGCCGCCGACCCTGACAAGAAAATCGACCCCAAGACCATAGCAGCTGGAATCTTTGCCGGTCTTTACGGAAAGGACGCGATGTCGAGCCAGGACGCGATGAAGGAATTCAACAGCAGACTCGAGGCACAGAAGTCAGCCAACCAGGAAAGACTCTACGGAAAGAACAAAGAGGAGGGTGCTGCTTTCCTCGCAGAGAACAAGACGAAGGAAGGCGTTGTGGAACTGCCCAGCGGCCTTCAGTATAAGGTCATCACGATGGGCACAGGCGAGAAGCCGAAGCCCACAAGCAAGGTTAAGGTGAACTACGTGGGACGCCTTATCGACGGAACCGAGTTTGACTCGTCGTACAAGCGCAAGGAGCCGACATCTTTCAAGTGCAACCAGGTGATCAAAGGCTGGACCGAGGCTTTATGCCTGATGACCGAAGGGTCGACATGGGAACTCTACATACCATACAATCTGGCATATGGAGAGCGTGCAGCAGGCAAGATCCCGCCGTTCTCCACACTCATCTTCACCGTGGAATTGCTTGAGATAGAGGACGCCACAGCAGCTAAACCGGCAGCTACCACTGTCAAGCCAGCTGCTGCAAAACCGGCAGCTACAACAGCCAAGCCGGCTACGACCGTCAAAGCAAAGAAATAAAAATGACATTGACATTGGCTCCGATGGGTGGACTGGCAAACCGTATGCGTGCGGTTATCTCCGCCTACAGTCTGGCCTGTGAAGTCGGTTCAGACCTGCGTGTGGCGTGGGTACGTGACAATGGGCTGAACGCACGGTTCTGCGACCTTTTCGAGCCTGTCAATCTATTCGACATAGAGGAGGTGAGCGGATGGAAATCCATTCTGTACGCGCCTCCGATGAAACGAAACTTGTTCATCCCCAAACTGCTACAGTCTGGGTATGGACAAGTTTTGTTTGATGACCGTCTGGCGGGATTGCAGCTGCAACCCGGCCAGTTGAAACAAATGGTGGAGGGTAAGCGTACCCTCATCGGGTCGGGGCTGGGATTCTACCCGTCTGATCCGTCGCTTTATACCGCATTTTTTGTACCACAAGAAGAGATCAGGGAGAAGGTGGAACACACACTGGCCGGACTGCCGTCGAATGTCGTCGGCGTGCATATCCGCCGCACAGACAATGCGGAGAGCATCCGCCGGAGCCCGTTGGAGGCCTTTGTAAGCCGAATGAGTGAGTTCCCAGACTCCCCTTTCTACCTTGCCACCGACTCTGAAGACGTACGCAGACAGCTGGAGACGCAGTTTCCGGGACGAATCCTTACGAGTGGACGTCCTGCCTCTCGTGGCACGCTCCAAGGAATGATGGATGCAGTGGCAGAGATGTTCATCCTTGCCCGCACCTCCTGTTTTCTCGGCTCTTACTATAGCAGCTTTTCCGACATCATCCTCGAACTGAACGGAAAAGGGGAGATTGTTACCCGTTCCTAATCAGTTGCAAGTGGCAAAGTCAACCAATAGTTTGGATAATTGGAATCGGTTTGCTTTTTTGTGAAGATGAAGTTTTGATGCAAAAATCTTCTTCTTTACTTTATTTTATTTAATACAGGTAAGAACCCTCTATATTGATTTTTTTTAGTATCTTTGCGCCCATGTAATGTGAATGTGCGCACGGCAATCATCGGCCCATACATTTATCGGTTAAGACTCCATCTGTCAATAGGCAAATATTATTAAACGGAAATGGTTGGAGTCAGAATCCCGTGAAGTATGTCATATAAAAAAAGAGAAAAAAGCTCTGTTTTGAGAAAGATATCATAAAACATCTGAATGCAAATGATCAGCAAAACATATTACAGATACATTTGGCTCCTTGACACGTTGTTGACCAGCGCCCCTTTAACAGTCGATGAGATTAATATGCTATGGGAGGATTGCCCAGCCAGTGATGGACGACCTATACCACTACGCACTTTCCATGAGCAGAGAAAGGGTATCAAAGAAATGTTCGGTGTGGAGATAGTATGTGACCGTTCGCATGGTAATGTATATTATGTCAAGAACCCAGAGGTGCTGGACAAGCAGAAGGTAGCTAAGTGGCTGCTGCACAAGTATAGCATTCCTCAGGGTTTTGCAACATTCAATAGCATGAAGGACAGGGTTTTGCTGGAAGAGATTCCTCTTGGAACAGCATTTCTGAATTTCATTATCGAAGCAATGCAGAAGAATGTTGAACTGCTGGTTGACTACCAGCGATATGAAAACGACCAGGAAGAAGATAATCTGCACGAGTTTCATATCCAGCCATACGCCTTGAAGGTTTTCAATCGCCGATGGTATCTGCTTGGGTATATAAAAGAAAAGCTTGCTTTGCGTACCATTGCCCTCGACCGCATCCTTTACATGAAAGTCCTTTCAACCAGTTTTGAGTTGCCAGAAGATTTCGATGCGAGGAAGTATTTTGCCAATGTTGTCGGCATCTTTGTGAATAACGACCTGCCCGTCATGAAAGTCATGATTCGCGCTTACGGTACTCAGGCAGAATACCTCCGCTCTACTCCGCTCCACAAAAGCCAATCGGAAGGTCGCTCCAAATATTGTGAGTTTGCAGAGTTCACCTATAGAATATGTCTAACTCCAGAACTAGTTAGTCAATTGCTGGCAATGGGGGAAAAAATAGAAGTACTGGAACCGGAGGAGTTGAGGAAGGAGATGAAGAAGAGAATTAACAATATGATTAACCTTTATAAATAAGACAAGTTATGAAAGAACTATATTTCACCACTTATTACAACAGAAAGATGGATGATTCATTCATTTCAACAGTTATCAGTGATTTTCCTTGGCTCATCAATTTTGTGAAGAAGACTCCTGAACTCGACTTCCAAACAGGACATGACCCCAAACAAAAGCGTTCTTGGTTCTCTGTATATAGAGGAACAGGTAGAGTCTTAACTTTTAAGTCTCGTCGGAATGGCTATAAGCTAGATGCTGCTGATGCTTATAAGATAATCGCTCCAAATGGTTTTTTTGAACATCCAACAGAGGATAGTTTTGTAGAGTATCTCAGTAGGATAAGAAAGGCTCCTAATTTAAAACGCTATTACGAGTCTGACAAAGGGAAAAAGGAAGGTTTTTATCAAAATCTTATCGGGCGTAGATACACCTTCAACACAAAGATAGAAGATGGTTTCATTATCATTGATAAAGAAATGGTCGTTGGATTCAAAGATGAGGACACTAAAATAGCATGGAACGAAGATATCAAAGCGCACCAAGAGGCATTGATTAGAAAATTGAGGGATAAATATAATGGAACACTACCCCAAGACATTCCTTCCATGTACGGAGAGTTTGATTTTCTTGCAATGACATGGGATGGTGATATCATCATTATGGAACTCAAACAAAATGATCCTCAGAAAACGTCTTTATCCCCCATTCAGGTAAAGTTCTATAACGATCAATTCTGTAAACTTCTAAAAGAAAACAATGACATTTCAGCCAATATAATTGATATGGTAAATCAGAAAGTTAATTTGGGTATCATCATTAAACCGGAGGGAAGGTCCTTACCTCAAAAATTGTCAGGTAAAATACACACATGTGTAATAGTTGGAGAAGAAGAGGACTTGTCACCTACCATGTGTAACCGTTTTTGTTTTGTTAGAAAACAATTCCTTCCTGATATGAAAGCATACACATGCGAATCTGATGGAACATTGATAGAGAGTAAAAAGTTGTCAGAAAAAAAATGCTTATGACTATCACCATTCATCGCGGTACGGACCAGATAGGCGGATGTGTAACAGAATACGAGCATGATGGTTGGCGTCTGTTCGTTGATTATGGCGAAGTATTGCCAGGAAACTCAAAGACGAGAGAGTTGAAAGTCGAGGGATTGACTCATGGCGATTTGTCAAAAAGTGCTTTGCTAATCACTCATTATCATGGTGACCACATAGGTAATATTACCATGCTGCCAGATGTTCTTCCTATTTACATGGGCGAAGTTGCACGTGAGATACAATTAGTGTTGTCTGACCACTTGAAGACAGTAATTCCTGCCCACCAAAAAATGGCTAAACTCTTGCAAAATGTTCAGACATTCAAGGCAGGAAAGGATTTTACGTTTGGTCCTTTTATAATCACACCAGTGACTGTGGATCATTCTGCTTTTGACGCATACGCATTCAGAATAGAAACTGATGGCGTGTCAGCCTACCACACAGGCGATTTCCGCTTGCATGGATTCAGAAGCGGTAAGTTCTTTAAGATGTTGGAGCAATATATTGGCAAGGTTGACTATGTGGTATGTGAAGCTACTAATATTCTCCGCCCCAATGTAACCAGTAAGAAAGAATCAACACTGCAGCGTGACTTTGTAGCTTTGTTTAAGGAGAAGAAATCCACTGTTGTCTATCTCTCATCTACCAATATTGACAGGCTGTTTTCGTTGTATCACGCAGCTTTAAAAGCTGGGCGTCCTTTCTATGTTGACGGTTATCAGAAACGTATAATGGATGTTGTGGTCAATAGCAATTCTATATGGACTAAATCCCCATTGTATCAATATGAGAAATATGAGCCTGAGCCACTAATGTATCATAGGCCTGCTAATAATCGTTTCTTTGTGTCGGACAGCTTCAAAGAGTTTCTTGATAAGAAAGGTTATGTGCTTATCGCTCGCAGTAATGAACGTTTTGACAATCTTCTTGAACAAATCCCAGGAGAAAAGCAGAAAGTGCTGTCCATGTGGGATGGCTATGTCAAAGAGGGAACTGAAGCTTACAATGAGAATTTAGCAAACTCTTTGAAAGGCGAATATGATTATATGCATACCAGTGGGCATATTGATATGAAAGATTTGCGTGAGTTCTTCCGTTTGCTCCAGCCTAAAGCTATTATTCCCATACATACAGACAGTCCAGAGCAGTTTGCAAAACTATTCCGTGATGAATGGCCTGTTATCAGGCTTAATGATGGCCAGTCTATTTCATTTACATCAATCTCAGAAACGGATTCTTGTGGTGCAAAGAAATAACGTACAAAGAATTGAATAATCAAGAATTCTTACAGGGGTGTTCTATAAATTCTGATTTTGGAATGCTCCTACAAATAGAAGTTTCATTTCGGTTGCTTTTGGTTTTCTGTGGTGTCTTTTTGTCATCATTTTCGGTTACATAGCTCGCTATGCGCCCTCAAATGCTAACAAAAATCCACTCACATAAA
>JAFUVE010000010.1 GCA_017483765.1 Bacteroidaceae bacterium
CAGCCCTGAAGAGATGCGTGAGAAGCTGAGACTGATGTACGACGGGTATCATTTCACTGAGAACTCACCAGCCGTGTATAACCCATACAGCTTGTTCAATGCGATATCCGACAGGAAACTCTCCTACTTCTGGTTCAGCAGCGGTACCCCCCGTTTCCTCTTCAGCCAGATGGCACATTTCCATACTGACATCACGGCCATGGATGACATCGAGACAGAATCCACCCAATTCGACGTGCCTACAGAGGCGATGACATCCGCCCTGCCGCTGCTCTATCAATCGGGCTATCTCACAATAAAAGGGTATGACGCCGAAAGTGATGTCTACACACTGAGTATCCCGAACAAAGAAGTGCGTGTGGGCTTCACACAGGGACTGCTACCGGTTTATATCGGAATGGAGAGCGCGCCGGTGAAATTAGGATTCGCCCTGAAATTCTGGAATGCCCTGAAGAAGCAGGACATCGAGCTGGCCATGCAGGAGATGCGCAGCTATCTCGCACAGCTGCCCTACATCGAGGGATTCAAGAAAAAGCTTGCGGAGGTGAGCAACGTGGAGGGATTCTACGAGTGGTCGCTCTATCTGATTTTCTCCATGCTCAACGTCTATGTCGTCACGCAGCAGAAATGTGCCGGAGGACGTGTCGACATGGTGGTCCACATGCCCGACACCATCTACGTCGTAGAACTGAAAATCAACGGTACCGCCCAGGACGCGCTCGACCAGATCAACTCCCGCAACTACGCCCTCCAATATGCCACATCCGACAAGAAGGTGGTGAAAGTCGGCGCCAGTTTCTCAACAGAAACCAAAACTGTCGAGGACTGGATCATAGAGAATATGTAGAAAAAACCTCATATCACATTTTATCTTCGCGCGATATGCAAAAAAATCACGATATTTTTTCGCATGTCGCGCGGATTTTATATATTTGCACATCATTTGCCAACAATCCATAACACCCACACCTATGAAAAAACTCAACCCGACAATCAAACTCGAGAAACAAATAGGAGAACAGATATATAACGCCCTGCAGGGACAAGTGGTGGAGGAAGTGCTGAAAAAATCGAAGATCAACAGCAGCGACACCTACTGGCGCAGCAGCATGGAAGGACACAGCTTGAAAGTGCAGCAACATCTGCTGCCCGACTTCTTTGCCCTCTGCCATGAGGTGAAAGAAAAGCTGGGATTCGAGGAGAACGTCGATTTCTATATCACAGGCGACTCATCCGTCAACGCTTTCTCCGTGTCAGCAGAGGACGAGGGACAGCCACATATCGTGAACGTCAACTCTGCCCTGTTCGACCTCATGGACCAGAACGAGCTCCGGTTCGTTATCGGACATGAGCTCGGACATCTCATCAACAAAGACTCCAAGCTCAGCCGTCTCATCGGATTCGTCTTTCCACCTGAAGCTGCCGTTCCCATATCCCTGCACTACAAGATCCGCCTTCACGAACAACTCGCCGAGCTCGTGGCCGACCGATACGGATTCATGGCTACGGAAAACATCCAGGCCTGCGTCACCGCCTTCTTCAAACTGGCATCCGGCCTCGACCTCACCAAGATGAACGTCAGCATCGACGCACTCATCGCCGACAACAACGAACGGCTCGACTACTTCCTCAACGACAAGGGCGTGAGCCGCAACTCACACCCCGTCAATCCTATCCGTGTCAAAGCCCTCCACCTCTTCGCCACCTCCAAGACACAGAAAGCGCTCAACGAGGGAATGGAGCAACTCATCGGAATCCTGCTGAAAATCGGTGACAGCGAACTCGACGAGTACACGGCTCAGTTCATCGCCTCAGCAGGACTCATCGTCGCCAACGCCGACGGAAAAATCACGGAGCAGGAAGTGGAGCAGATCATCGACTCCCTCGCCGGGCTGAAGATGTTCCCAAGGGACTTCCTCGAGCAGATTGCCAAGGGAGACATCAGCGCGACATTCAGCAACGCCGTGCAGAACATCCTCAACATAGACCCAGGAACAAGGGAGGGGATGATCAACTACATGATACATATCATCATGTCTGACAAGATCATCGCGCCCGCGGAAGTGGAGCTGCTCTACCAGTTCGGGGCCGACATCGGACTGAGTGAGAAGGAAGTGTCCGACGCCATCGCCATGTCTATCCAGAAAAACTACATACCCAGCATCAACGCACTATGTTAGAAGAGCGGGCAAAGACTGAGCTGAACATGGCTGCACCAAGCAGAAGACAATATATCATCAGTCATCACCAAACTTTTTTAAGACATTTTTTTTAAAACATACAAACATCACCATGGCCATACTTACCAGAGGAGAACAAATCGAGAGATGGAAGGTGCAGAGCCTCATCAAGCAAAACCAATACACGGAGACCTACCGCGCCGAGGACGCCGACCACAACCCTTTCTTCATGAAGGTGTTTATCGTGAAGCGCATGCCCGAAAAATTGATGGATGCCGACACCCACAAGGTGCTGGAAATCGAATACTGCCAGAAGCTGCGCCACAAAAACATCATCAGCTACGTGGACAGCGGATCATTCGACTCCGCCGAAGGGGACTGCCAATTCTACGTCACAAACTATTTCACAGGAGAGCTGTTGGCAGAGAAAATTCAGCGGGAGGGAACGCTGAAAGAAGAGGAGGCGCTAGCCATCTTCCGCAGCTTGCTCGAAGGACTGCAGTTCATGCACGAAGCGGGAATATGCCATAACGACATCACGCCACGAAACATCATGCTATCGACGGTCATGGAAGGAACACCCGAAATCATCGACCTCGGACACGCCTCCAAACCCTGCTCGGGAAAGGTGACGTTCGACACGTCGGACCTCGAGGAACTGTATTGCGCCAACGAGACGTTCGGAGGAATTTACGACAACCAGTCCGACATCTTCTCTGCCACCGCAGTGCTCTACACCATGCTCACGGGAGAACCACCCTGGCTCACCACATTCCAGCCGGAGATGAAACGGACAAGACGTGCCATGATCATCAAGGAGAAACGGAAGGAGGAGCCCATCGACTTCAGCGCACTCAGCATGAGCGACCGCACAAAAGCCATATTGGCAAAAGGACTCGCTCCGATCTACCCCGACCGCTACAAAAACATACAGCAGGTGCTGGACGACATGGACGCCGACAAGACGCCCACAGTGCCTGAGCCAAAGCAGCAGTCCGGCAGTACGGACATGCCCAAAAGCTCGCAACGGGACACCAGCCAGCAAAACGAGTCGCCTAACAAGACGGACTTTGAAATCAAAAGAGGCGGAGGAAACGGATTTGCCGACATCGCCGGCATGCGCGAGCTGAAGGACTACCTCACTCAGCGCGTCATCTTCGTCATCAAGAACAAGGAGAAGGTGGAGAAGTACAAACTCACCACCCCCAACGGAATGCTGCTATACGGTCCTCCAGGATGCGGCAAGACGTTCGTGGCAGAGAAATTCGCCGAGGAAACCGGTTTCAACTACATACTCGTCAAGTCGTCCGACCTCGCCAGTTCCTTCGTTCACGGTTCACAGGAGAAAATCGCCCAACTCTTCAAGCAGGCTGAACAAGCTGCCCCGGTGGTCATCTGCTTCGACGAGTTCGACGCACTCGTCCCCGACCGCTCCAACCCAGGGTCGCAGTACACCGCCACAGAAGTCAACGAATTTCTGTCGCAGCTCAACAACTGCTCAAAACGTGGGATCTTCGTTATCGGAACCACCAACCGTCCCGACAAGATTGACCCTGCAGTGCTGCGCACAGGACGTATCGACAAGCAGGTGTACGTGCCGCTGCCCGACAAAGAGGCACGCAAGGAGATGTTCCTCATCCATCTCAAGGGACGGCCATTCGACGAAAGCAACATCAACGCAGAGAAACTCTCCGAACTTTCTGAGGGATACATCGCCAGCGACATCGCATACGTCGTGAACGACGCAGCCATGGTTGCCGCCTTCACTGACCAGGACATCACAGAAGAGCTCCTCGAGACCTCCGTCAAGAACACCCGCCCCTCGCTCCGGCCCGACACCATGCGAATCTACGAACGGATAAGACAGAAAGTCGAGAACAACGAACGCCAGAACTACGGACGTCGACCCATCGGATTCCATTGAGGGTGTCTGCACGGCTCTCTCAACTGATAACTAAAAACTGAAAACTAAAAACTGAAAACTAGAAATTAAATAACTGATAACTAAAAACTGAAAACTGAAAACTAAATAACTGATAACTGAAAACTGAAAACTGAAAACATTATGAAAAAAACAGTAGAACGCGTATTGGAATTCCTCAAGCAGCAGGGATTCTGTCCCGACGTGGACGAAGAGAACGGAAACATCCTGTTCAAGTATCAGATGAACACCTTCATCTATTTCAACAACGAAGAAGACGAAGACTTCTTCCAGATGGGCATGCCACAGATTTACGACGTGACGGAAGAGAACCGCGAGCTCGTGCTGGAAGCTGCAAACAAAACCTGCCTCAACATCAAAGTCATCAAAGCGTGTGTGGTGGACGAAAGCGTGTGGATTATCTTTGAGAACCTGCTCGACTCATCGCCCGAGGTCAAAGACATTCTCCCCAGGGCACTCTCCATCATGCAGGCAGCCCAGCAGGAGTTCTACAAGAACATGAGCTGAGCACCAACCTAACTTCAACAGATTCCCCTCTCCGCTCCTGACTACTTCCACTGACGTCGGGAGCGGAATAACGCGTTTATATCAAGGCAAGCAATCAGCACCCTCCAACACACATTCCCAACATCATGGCAACACCACGCAAGAAGAGGCTCAGATGGAAAAGCGCCATCCTCAATTTCTTTTAAAAAAGACTTATCCACTATAAAAAGAACAAGCAAAGCTATCGTTTCGCATTCAGCAAACTCGGATGGATTGTCGGCACGATGGTTTGTGCATACATCATTAGCAAATACGCCTATCCGCTTATTCCATGGGAGACGGTACGAATCACGCTGTCCACGCTTCTCATCATCACCACCATAGCCATCTTCTGCATTACTGCCAGGCAGATATACAGATTTAAGCCGGTGGAGCGCGACAGGATGCAGACTATTTCAAGAATCTGAGCACTCAAAGCCACCAGTAGCTTGTGCGTGTCACCCTGCATTCTCCCGCCGTGAGCGGAAGAATCTTCTCTGGAAAATCGTCCATTTCACGATTCTACAGAGAAGCTGCTGAAACACAACCATGAGTTAGAACTGCACTATCTCATCTTCCAGCACGTCATTCGTTGGGTCATACCATTCGTCATTATACTCCTCACTTACAATCTCGCCATTCTCATCCCTGATCAGCCTCACTGTGGGATATTGCCCATACATGTTTGGCTCCGCATATTCCGGAACCGCGGTGACCACACCATAATCTTCCACGACATAATAGCTCCTGCCGTTGAACATAACTGAATTAGCCCAGTCAAATATCATTGTATTTAATTTTAAGTAGGTTCTAATATAAAGGCTACGCCTGAATGAATTAAATAATTAAATAAAGCTTCGCTGATTTTCTCCTTTCCATGACAATGTTCAAACAAGTATGGCATTGTTCATTTGGAAAGTTCGAAAATTTATACGGCACTTCGTGCCTTTTATTGACTTCGCCGATAATCGGCGGTGCCCCGTCAGAGAAAACTCATATCTGTTGGGTTTTTGATTGCAAAATTAGTTAATGTATGAAGACGCACCACGGCGCGTCTCTACTGGCAGAACGCACACTCCTACTCTTTCTCGATAATGCATGTATGCGTCTTGGTCTTCTTGTCGTAGTTGATGCCGACGAGCAGGAAGTTGTCGGTGTAGCCGTCGAGGATGGCG
The DNA here is from genome assembly GCA_017483765.1 of Bacteroidaceae bacterium. Classification (GTDB taxonomy): domain Bacteria; phylum Bacteroidota; class Bacteroidia; order Bacteroidales; family Bacteroidaceae; genus UBA3839. The sequence goes on from JAFUVE010000010.1 coordinate 5,823, forward strand.
GGATAATTCTTGCGCTTGATCTGGGAGATGGCGGTCTCGGCGGACTTGTCTACTTTCAGCTCTACGACGAGGGCGGGCTTGTCCACGTTCTTGCGCGGAATGAAAATCATGTCGGCGAATCCTTTTCCGGAGGGCATCTCTCGATGGATCTTATAGTCGTTGCGGGCAGAGAAGTAAGCGAGGGAGATGACGCAAGCCAGCGAGTTCTCGTTGTTGTAGGAGAGGATGCTCGTGTTTTCGTCGTGTGCAGACTCGAGAGCGGCTGCCACTGCCTGCTCGTCGCCGAGGAGAGTAGCTTCAAGAAGTTGCTCCGACTGTTGCAAAGCCGATATCACACCTTCCCACCGACTACCCTTGACTGCTATTTCCATCTCACCAGAAACCTCCAGATTGGGTATAAAGCACTCACGCCTCACCCGGTCATACGACAGATAACCTAAATGTATAAGTACCGTCAAGACGTCATCCCTACTCTGAATTATCGACATATCATTTTGGAAACCAGCAGGGTCAACTCTACATCGACTTCCGGCGAGCATCAAGATGATGTCATCCTTCAGGCCTTTGAAGTTCATACGTATATAGTCAGACACAGCATCCGTAGCACCAGTCTTTCCCCAATAGCTCTCACACCATTTTTTTCTGATAGCCTGCATCACTGAATTCGGGTTGAATATAGAACTCACACCCCCAATCTGGTAGCCGTCGTACCATTTCACCAACTCATCGAAATCCATACCATATTTGTCGGACAGAACCTGTACCTCTTCTCTCGTAAAGCCGAAATAGCTGGCCATGTCCCCTGGAGACACAATGGAATACTCAATGAAATTATTGAGCGCCGACTCTGTATCATATTTCTTGATAGGCAGGATGCCAGTCATATATACGCCGGCAAAGACGATTTCCGACTGTCCGCTCTTAAACAGTCGGCGGAGCCAGTCAACAAACTCGTTCATCACCTCAGGTTGCTTGCCAAATTCACGGCAGATGGCATCCCACTCATCGATGATGAAGATGAATTGCTGACCTAACTCCTCATTAATCCGGATAAGGAACGACATAAGGCTCTCGTCGGTCTTCATCTCCACGTCCGTATAGGCTTTATGGATATCCTCCTTCAGCGTCTCTTGCATCCGTTTCACGATGGTGGAATCCCTGATTTCTGTCACGAAGTCACTCATGTCCAGATAAATCACTGGATACTTGTTCAGATGCTGCTCAAAACTAGGATCCTTGGCGATTTCCAGATCTTCAAACAAGCTGCGGGAATCGCACGAATGGTCATAATAGGCACACAGCATTTTTGCCGCCATGGACTTGCCAAACCGGCGGCAGCGGGTGACGCAACTGAAACGTATATCAGTATCCAATGTGTCGTTGACCACGCGTATCAGCCCGGATTTGTCAACATATTCACTTCTGCGGGAGGAACGGAATCGGTCGTTTCCAGTATTGATATATGTACCCATAGTTTATCAGTTGTCAGTTTTCAGTTTATTGTTTTCAGTGCTCTGACTTGAGACTTCTTTTTGCAAAATTACGAAGAAATGGGGATAAATCAAAATAAAAAGAGATTTCTTTTATTCCCCCTTCTGTTTTCTACTCTTGCGATTTATTCGTAACTTTGCACGGAAAAAACGGAACTCATTCCATAAAACTCACATCATGAAACAAGAAAGACTCAAAATCTGGCTGTTGCTGGCTGTCCTCACCCTATGCACAGCCGCATCCTTCCCCTCATGCTCGTCGGACGACGGCAAGACCTCATCCAGTCCCACCATCGAGAGAATCAAAAGCCGGGGCAGACTGCTCGTCGGCACCACGGGCGACTACCGTCCCTTGTCCTTCTGCGAGCCTGAGACCGGTGAATACTGGGGATTTGGCATCGAAATGGCGAAGGAAATTGCAAGCCACCTGGGCGTGGAAGTGGAGTTCGTGAAGACCTCCTGGCCTACCCTCTCGGCCGACGTCACCGCAGACCCCCAACTCTTCGACCTTGCCATCGGAGGCATCACCATCACCGACACAAGGCGGCAGACCATGCTCATGAGCGAAGGCTACCTGGCCAACGGAAAGACCATACTTTGCCGCACAGCCGATGCAGAGCGGTTTCAGTCGCTGGAAGACATCGACAAGCCGGAGGTACGCGTGATGGTCAATCCAGGAGGGCTGAACGAGAAGTTCGCCAACGAGAACCTCACTCATGCCCAGCTTATCGTCCACCAGAAGAACGAGGAGATACCGGTGCTCGTGGCCGAAGGCGAGGCCGACGTGATGATCACGGAAATCACCGAAGCTCCCTACTACGTACAGACGGACAAGCGGCTGGCGGCACCGTTGCTGAACGTCCCCTTCACCCACGGCGAGATTGGAGTGCTCATGCGCAAAGGGCAGGACGACCTCCTGCAGGCCGTGAACGACATGATCAGACGGATGAAATCCGACGGATCACTCCAACGACTCCATGAGAAATACGGACTGGTCTATCAGTATGGGGCATCCCTCTGACTGGAGCACAAACAAAAATAAGACAGGCCAACCCCAGTGCAGAGGGTAGGCCCGTCAACTTCATATGGTGATGGTCAACAAGTGCTACGGTAAGTCCTGGCTATGCAACCTCCGACATCGGGCGGACATAGATGAACTTAGGATACTTCTGATAGACGAAAAGCGTAACCGGACAGAGCCACAGCTGCTTCAAACCGTCGATGTTCTCCACGTCGTAGTAGGCACCGGTGGTCAATCCCCACTCCGTACGGCGGAGCACCACATATCCCTGCTGCTTGTAGGTGTCGTCGTAGTCGCTCGACGTCACCACCTCCACCGACGTGTTCTCGCCGTCGTCTGAAAGCAGAGCGCACAACTTGTCAGCACCCGCCACCATCATCAGGTTGTGATGGGCGAATGGCCAGTTAGGCAGGTCGATGTACCACTTGTTGTCGCTCTCCTTTTTGAATTTCAGGTTCTTTGTCATGATAAAACGAAATTTAAATTTGGCTAAGAAAAGTCTTTTTTGTTCTGACAACCTTAGCGATGCAAAAACCATGCCACGCCTAATATATGCGTAAAAATGACACAATTTGTTAAAATATGTAAATTTGACGCAAAAATACTGACAACTCTACCATGTCAAATTGACGCAAACACAAAAATTACGTCATTTTGACACAATCCCTAAAAAATCCAAAAGGTCGGCGGGATTAAAGAAAAAACGTCAATATCACCGACATTTTCCTCGAAAAACACTTGGATTTGGAATAAAATTCGTATTTTTGCAATGAAATACCAATATCATTCAAAATCATTACAAATCTTTTTCTAACAAATAGCATTATGAAAACAAAATCATTCGTTTTAAGCATCATCGCGGCAGCGGCACTGCTGCTGTGCGTCAGTGGCAAGAAGCCGAGCCTCGAGGGCACGAGCTGGAAATACGACCACATCATGTTTCTTGCCGACGTAGGAAACATGGGCGACGAGGAACTCATCACATTCACAAGCGCTACAGAGGTAAAAGTGGAAACGACGGAATGGGTCATGGTGGTACACGAAGGGCCAGGATCCGACAGAATGGGAGCAGGGCGATCCACAAGTCCTGTAACGAAAGAGAAAACGGGAACCTACACCACAAAGAAAGCCAAGGTGGGCAAGAAGAAAGTGACAAAAGTGTTCATCACAATCGAAGGCGAAACCAGCGAATTCACAATCGATGGAGACACCATGATCCCAGCTACATCATCACTTGAAGACCAACGCATCTACAAGAAGCAATAGCAGAACCGTCAGATATTCACGGACTGCTGTCAACCACAAACAAAAGTCCTTGTTGCGTGACGGAAACACCGCCGGCAGCAAGGACTTGATATATATAATAATGTCAGGTAACAAGCAAACGTAATTGCCCAATCAGAAACTCATACCAATACGCAAAGTCTACACCGCAGCAAGCAATAAAATCAAACCTCAATTTTCGTGCAAGCGAGAGCAGAATGAAGCTCGCTTCAATTTTGCCGAGCGCAGCCGAAAATCATGCCAATAAACCATAAAAACATTCTCCCCGACCCTCCGCATATTTTCCAGGCACTCCCCTCGCCCACTCCTTTGGAAAGAAGCCCCCACTCCTTTTCGAATCTATGTTCGGGCTCGTATGAAACCTTTTTTTGATGATGCAAAGTTAGGCATTACTAATAAGAAAAAAAATGATACGGCAACGTTTCAACAGAAAAAGTGCATTACGAAGAAATCTCTCTGCAACGTTGCAGTAGAGACGCCCCGCGGGGCGTCTTCATACTTCCGGCCATTGATGTCAATCAGACAAGGCTACCACATCATGCGCACTGACATTTCTGACCATTGCTGATCATATTTCATGACGCACCAAGGAGAACACTTAAAGGCTCACGGAGAAAAAAACGAGTAACTGCTTAATTTCATGAACGTAAAATTTTGATAATCGGTAAAAAAGTTGTAACTTTGCAACAATTATGAAAATACGGGAAATAATTGGAGCCCTTGAACATTTTGCTCCACTGTCCCTGCAAGACAGCTACGACAACGCCGGACTGCAGATTGGATTAACAGTGGAAGCCGAATCGTCAGGGGTATTATTGTGCCTTGACGTCACGGAGGAAGTGATTGACGAGGCAAAGGAAAAAGGCTGCGACCTCATCGTGAGCCACCATCCGCTGATGTTCCGTCCGCCCAAGCGGATTGCGGGCGAAGACTTCGTGCAGCGCTGCATCATCAAGGCCATCCAAAACGGTGTGAACATCTATTCCAGCCACACCAACCTGGACAACGCGCCGGGAGGAGTGAACTACAAGATAGCCGACAAGCTGGCGCTGAAGAACATCCGTCCTCTCTGCCCAAAGCCGGAGATGGAGGGTGCGGGAAGCGGCATCGTGGGCATGCTCCCAGAGCCGATGGACCGCGAGGACTTCATCGTGCTGGTGAAAGAGGCCTTCGACGCGGGCAGCGTGCGGTTCAACAGCTGGACGGGCGAGACCGTGTCCAAAGTGGCGGTATGCGGAGGCGCAGGAGCGTTCCTCATTCCTGACGCCATCAGCCAGCAAGCCGACGCGTTCATCACGGGCGAAATCGGATACCACCGGTTCTTCGGATTCGACGACACCATTCAGCTTATGGAAATCGGACACTACGAAAGCGAGCAGTACACCATCGAACTGCTTGAGTCCATCATCAGAAGCGCGGACCCCGAAATCAGAATCGAGAAAACAGAAATCGAGACCAACCCCATCAACTACCTCTGACCCCCACATTATTCAGAATCTCCGGAAAACCCGGAATCTCCGTAAAACCATAAAAACTCAATATCATTAATCATAAATAAGCATTATGGCAAAAAGAATTGAAAAGACAGCAGGCGAGATGTCAGTGGAAGAGCGTCTGAAAAACCTCTATCAGCTGCAGACCATCCTCACAGAAATCGACAACATCCGCACCATCCGCGGTGAGTTGCCACTCGAAGTGCAGGACCTCGAGGACGAGGTGGAAGGCCTGCGCACGCGTATCGACAACACGGCAAACGAGACTGAGGAGATTCGTAAGACCCTCGTGGCACTGCATGGCGACATCGAGGTGGCCAAGCAGAAAGTAGAGACCTACAAGCAGCAGCTCGACAACGTGAGGAACAACCGTGAGTACGACCTCATCAACAAAGAGATAGAATACCAGAACCTCGAGATCACGCTGGCAGAGAAGCGCATCAACGAGGCCAAGATTGCCGAGGCCAAGAAGCAGGAACTCATCGAGAAGAGCAAGGAAGAGCTCGACAACCGCATGCAGGACCTCGAGATGAAGAAAAACGAGCTCGACGAGATCGTGATCGAGACGAAGGCCGACGAGGACAAGCTGCGCGAGAAAGCCAAGATGCTGGAGCTCACCATCGAGCCACGTATTCTGCACGCCTTCAAGCGTATACGCAAAAACAGCCGTAACGGACTCGGTATCGTTTACGTGCAGCGCGACGCCTGCGGAGGATGCTTCGCGAAGATTCCACCACAGCGCCAGCTCGACGTACGTATGCGTAAGAAAGTCATCGTGTGCGAGTACTGCGGACGTATCCTTATCGACCCTGAACTGGCCGGAGTAACCATCGACGCACCGAAGGAGGAGAAGCCACGTCGTCGCCGCGCCTCACGCACCAAGAAGACTGAAGCAGCAGCTGAGGAAGGAGCAAAATAAGAGATTTGCAACTATAATCTGACAGCCTATAATCTGACTATCAGTTCCCTTGCGGGGGAACTGATTTTTTTATTTTCCACCCCGTGGCCGCCACGACGACGGACATAATCGGACTGATTATGTTGAAGAAGCAGAAAGGAAGATAAGCCAGCGTGGCCACACCGAGGACAGAGGCCTGCGTCATGCCGCACGTGTTCCAAGGCACGAGCACCGACGTGACTGTGGCGGCGTCCTCGCAGGTTCGGCTCAGCAGGCGTGGTTCATAGCCCTTGTGCTTGTAGGCCTGCCGGTACATGTCGGCAGTCAGGACGATGGATATGAACTGGTCGCCCGTCACGATATTCATGAACACACCAGTGCCCGCAGTGGCTCCGACCAGGCTCGTACGCGACCGGACCATCCTCAGGATCACCCTCGTGATGCTCTCCACCATGCGGCTGGCCACCATCACGCTTCCGAAAAGCATGGCACAGATGATGAGCCAGATGGTGTTGAGCATGCCCGCCATGCCACGTGTCGACACCAGCTGGTTCAGCGAAGCGTCGCCCGTGTCCACAGCGGTAGGGCCGAAGAATGTGGTGGCAAGCCCCTCGATGAGCGACATACTGCCTTCATACCCTTTCCCCGCTATCTCGTGCAGCACCTCCGGCTGGAACACCAGCGCAGACACACCCGCCAGCACGCCAGACAGGAAGATGGTGATGAGCGACGGCACACGCCTGGCAATCAGCACCCCCGTAATCACAGGTACAAGCAGCGTCCACGGCGTGATGTTGAACTTCGCCGCAAGGCCGTTGGAGAACTGCTCCACATCCACAGCAGAATCCCCGCTGCCCATGAGTCCGGCAACCAGGAATATCAGCAAGGCGATGACGAAGGAAGGGATGGTGGTGTAGAGCATATATTTGATATGTTCGAAGATGTCAACTCCGTTGGAAGAGGAAGCGAGGATGGTGGTGTCGCTCAGCGGAGAGAGCTTGTCGCCGAAATAAGCGCCCGATATGATGGCGCCAGCCGTCCAAGGGAGCGAGATGCCCAATGCCTGACCGATGCCCAGCAGTGCCACTCCGATGGTGGCGATGGTGGTCCAGGAGCTGCCCGAGAGCAGGGACACAATCGCGCATATCACGCTGGCACAGACGAGGAAGAACTTGGGGGACAGGATCTGCACACCATAATAAATCATCGTCGGCACCACACCGCCAATCATCCAGGCTCCGGAGAGCATGCCCACCTCCAAGAGCAGGATGAGCGTGATGGAGATGTCGCCGACGGTCTTCTCAATCTGTCCCTCGATTTTCTTCCACTTCACCTTGTAGCGGAACATGGCGATGGCCACGCAGATGGCCGAAGCAAAGATGAGCGCTACCTGGCTTCCCCCGCTCAGCGAGTCGGTATGGAAGATTGTCAGTATCAGCGCCAGCAGGACAATCAGGCTGGCTATGGGGATGAAGGCAATCAGCGGATGCGGAATTTTTGTATTCTTCTCGTGAGGGGCTGTTTGTAGGTTTTCTGTCATTTCGGAAAAGGGTATTTGTCAGACTGCCGCCTCCTGAAAAGCCGCAGTACCTATTATTCATAAAGCGAAGTTACGGAATTAATTACAATTATCCGTAAAAACGAAGAAAAAAATTAAAAAACGAAAGAAAATTTGCATCCTCGGTTTAAAAACATAACAAGTTCAGCGGGAATCAAAACAAAAGCGACAGGTCACCACACGAAATCAAAGGATAAAAAATTGTCCACGTCAAAAAAAAACGTTAAATTTGCATTTTGATTTACGGAAGTCTTGGCTTATTCTGCCCAGCAGTTCCATTACCAAAGAACAACAACACTGGTTCTCTCAACCATACAGATTAACGAAACCACCCCGTCTTGAAACACCGCAACAACTACGAATTCCTGACCCAGGCCCCCATCCGTAAGGTCATCCCCACCATGGCGGTTCCCACTATCATCAGCATGATGGTGACGAGTTTCTACAATCTGGCCGACACCTACTTCGTCAGTCAGATCAACACGCAGTCCACGGCTGCAGTGGGTGTGGTGTTCACCGTGATGAGCATATTCCAGGCATTCGGATTCTTCTTCGGCCACGGCAGCGGAAACTACATCTCCCGTGCCTTGGGCGCCAAGGAGAAGGACACACCGGCCATCATGGCCGCGACGGGATTCGGCTATGGAGTGGGACTCGGAGTGCTTATCACCATAGCCGGACTGCTCCTGCTCACACCGCTGAGCCGCAGCCTCGGAAGCACGCCTACCATCCTGCCCTACACCGAGCAATACCTGAGCTGCATCCTCATCGGAGCCCCTTTCATCATCGGGTCGTACACGCTGAACCTGCAGATGCGGTTCCAAGGCAACGCGGCCTACTCCATGTACGGAATCATGAGCGGAGCCGTTCTCAACATCGCGCTCGACCCACTGCTCATCTTCACCTTCGGGCTGGGCATACGCGGAGCAGCCATCGCCACTGTCATCAGCCAGGCGGTCAGCTTCTTCATCCTGCTCTGGCTCACTGCTCACTGCGACAACCAGCGCATCGACCTGCGACGTTTCAGCTTCTCCAAGGTTTATATCAAGGCCATCCTGGCTGGAGGCACGCCCTCGCTCACCCGTCAGGGACTGGGCAGCATCGCATCGCTCGTGATGAACCTCGTGGCCAGCCGGTTCGGCGACGCGGCCATCGCAGGACTGACCATCGTCATTCGCGTGTCGTTCATCATCAACGCGGCGGTCATCGGACTGGGACACGGCTACCAGCCGCTATGCGGGTTCTGCTACGGAGCCAAGCTCTACAAGCGGGTGATTGACGGATTCTGGTTCACCGTGAAATGCGGCTCCATCTTCCTCGTTGTCTTCACCGTCTTCGGACTCATTTTCGCCGAAGAGGTGGTCATGCAGTTCCGCTCCGACCCCGACGTCGTGGAAATCGGTTCTGCGGCTCTGCGCTGGCAGCTGCTCACAATGCCTTTCATTCCTTTCATCATGCTGAGCAACATGATGATGCAGACCATCAACCGGCCTGTGGCGGCCAACCTGCTGGCGGCCAGTCGCCGAGGTTTGTTTTATCTCCCGGCGCTCATCATCCTGCCTTATTTCTTCGGAATCTTCGGGTTGGAAATCTGCCAGTTCGTCTCCGACGCCCTGTCGCTTGCACTCACCATCCCCATCACCTTCTATGAATTCCGGCGGATGAAACGGGAAATTAAGTGAAAATATTTAAGTGAAAAGTGAACAGTGTATTTACTCATTCTAATGGCATCTAACTTAGCAAAGACCATTGATAAGAGTATTGTCTATCTTTACGCACATTTTTACACACAATTTTAAATTCGATTTGACTTCCTGCACATGGTCGTGCAGGTGGTCACCGACGGACAAATCTCACACGACCCGGAGGATATCCTCTCGGTCATCGGAGACGGTCACAGAGTGATGGGCGTGGGCCACATGGACAACGACCAGAAATCCGGCTCAAACGACGGACTGTTCTACATCACCATCTACAACGACCAGAACACACCGACGCCCTTGCAGTTTGAGTTCTTCGACTGCACAGCCGCCTGACGGAACGACTTTTCCTTGGTCTTTGCGTCATGCTCCTCGCCGTCGGATGCAGCAAAGACGACGATGACGACAACACCACCACTAATAATAACAATAGCAACACGACCAGCGAGTATCTCAAGCCCGGAAACGACTCAAGGCCGGCATGGACGGTCGACGAGTCGATTTACAGAACATACGAGTCGTACATGTCCGTTCAGCTGACGCTTCAGGACACACTCCTCGACTACCTCAGCGAGCAGGACCTCATGTGCGCCACCATAGCCGGAGAGGTCAGGGCGGTCACGCCTCCGATGCACACTGGCGACATCACCTATTTCCCGATCATCATACCCGGGAACAACGAGAAAGGAAAGGTCACAGTGAATTACTATTGCGACAAGCTCCACCGCATCTACTCCCTACCCGACTGGAGCTCCTTCCTCCCAAGCATGGCGCCAACGCAGAACGGACTTCCCTACGTCATCAACTTCATACCCATAGGGGAATAACATTCCCATGTCAAAGCATGGTCAAAAAGTGGTGGACGGCATCCCTTGTCGTCCGCCACTTTTTTCTGTCATAGCCCTCATTTGAAACAAAAATTTCGCATATTGAAACATCTGGTAAAACTAATCGGACGAAAGATAGGAGATGTGGATTGTTTACTGTATTTTTGCAAGCAAAAAGCTAACTCTATAAAACACCAGCATCATGAAAAAAATCCTTTTTGCATTGTCCGTGCTGTTGACTCTTTGTGCATGGACCAACGAGAGCAATCCGGTCATCACCATCGAAGGTGGCCAAATCCAAGGCGTGAAAGCCGACAATCCAGGTGTGTATGTCTATAGAGGCATCCCCTACGCCGCACCCCCTATCGGCAATCTGAGATGGAAAGAGCCCCAGCCGGTGGTGGCATGGGATGGCGTACGCCTGTGCGACAAATTCGGGCATCCCAGCTATCAGTCCGTCCACTATCCCGGCGGTTACACCTCTGAATGGGGATATGGCGACGAGTCGCCTTACAGCGAGGACTGCCTCTATCTCAACGTATGGACAAAAGCTCCGGGGCAGGTGGGAAAGAAGCTGCCGGTAGCGCTCTGGATTCATGGCGGCGGCTACCGTGAAGGATGGGGGTCCGAGCCTGAGTTCGACGGACAGGAGTGGGCGTCAAAGGACGTGGTGCTTGTCAGCATCAATTACCGTCTCGGCGTGTTCGGCTTCCTCACCCACCCCGGTCTTTCTGCGGAAAGCCCTCATAAAGTATCGGGAAACTACGGCATTCTCGACCAGATTCAGTCACTGAGATGGATTAAGGCGAATATAGCTCAGTTCGGAGGAGACCCCGACAATGTGACCATCTTCGGGCAAAGCGCGGGAGCAGGAAGCGTGAAGACACTTTGTGAGTCTCCGCTCGCTCGCGGCCTGTTCCACAAAGCGGTCATCATGAGCGGAGGCGGCATCAACGTGCCGGCGAAGGCGGGCCAGGAAGCAAAACCCGCCACACCGGTGAACCGGTTCTTCACCTACAACCCATCCTTGCAGGAAGCAGAACAGAACACGAAGAAAGTGATGGACTGGGCTGGAATGACATCCATCGAGTCGATGCGCCGGGCATCCACAGAGAAGATGCATACCGTAGCTGAATTATACAATAATGTGACGAAAGAAGATATGTATCTCATCAACCGGCCTATCATCGACGGCTATGTGAGCAAGGAAAGTTTCGACGACGCCACCCGCGACGGCACTCTTGCAGATGTGCCTTACATGATTGGCTACACACTCAACGACATGGGAGACATGGCACCGGGCATCGCCGAGTTCTGCAAGGTACGGGCAGAGAAAGGAGGAAAGGCATGGGCTTACGAGTTTGCAAGGCCGCTGCCTGACGACGGGAAACACCCGGACATCACCAACCGGCTGAGAGGTGCGTTCCATTCATCTGACCTCTGGTTCGTGTTCAAGTCGCTCAAGCACTGCTGGCGGCCGTGGACACAAGGGGACTGGGACCTGGCTGAGCGTATGCTCACAGCCTGGACGAACTTCGCCAAATACAGCGACCCGAACGGGAAAGACGGAGGGAAGTGGACTCCATGTACTGCAAAGAACCCCTCATTCATGCTCTTCAAGCTGGATGACAACGACAAGGAAAACTCGGAGATGGGAGCACCTATTGCGCCACAGCCAAGAAGATAACTTTTTGTTCTTCAGGACAAACATGATATTCCCCGGACAGATTTGAAGACTGTCCGGGGATTGTTTTTTTAGAGAAAGAAATTGGCAGCCACCCTATTTCATAATCAAAGCAAACAGTCGTGGACACACGGTTTCCCATGTGCCTGCAGAGCCAAGTGTCACTTGAGCTATGCTGAGGCGAAGCAGATTCACCGAAGGTAATTTTACTTCAGAAAGTTGAATAATCAAAAAAAAGCACTAACTTTGCATCTGTATTTTACTAACGCACAAAACACCACTAAACTTTTCCCTGAAAAGAAATGAGCAAAAATACGACAAAACGCAACGGTTTATTACTGACTTTCATCTTATGGGCTGTGGCAATGACCCTGTCCGCTACCGAGAGAGTCTTTTCAACACGCGACGGGTTGTCAACAAGCCAGCCTCAACAAATCATCGAACTGCCAGACGGGCAACTGCTGGTGGAGACGACCGATATGTTCAACCTGTTCGACGGGATGAGATTCTATACTCAGGAGTTCAACCTGGAGAACACGGTAGAGATGCAAGGATTCGGAGGATGCAACCACTGGACGGACCCGGATGGACTGATTTGGGCCAAAGACTGGTATCGGCTGTATCTTTACGACCCTGTGCGCAAACAGTTTCTCTACGACATTCCCAAACGGATTGCTCCGTCGGGAGTGGACATCAGGCAGGTAAGGAGTTTCTGCATGGACAGCGACAGGCATGCGTGGCTCTTCTGCCAAGACGGACGACTACTGCATTACGACTGGAAAAACAAGGCGGAGCTGACCATCAGCATGAGTCAGCAAGAACTGAAGGAGGGAAATCACGTGACATCAGTGCTCAAAGCCAACGAACAGCTATACATCATTTTTATCAGCAACGGAAAGATGCTGCACTGGAATAAAAAATCCGGAAAGACGCTCTTCACCGACACTACCCTACTGACAAACAACAGGAAGCCCATCAGCGACCACTGCGTCTTTGCCATGATGCAGGACGACAAAAAAACGGCACTCATCTGCCAGAACAATACGGACGGAGGACTCTACGCCTATGACATCATGCAGCACAAGTGGAAGCAACTGCTGCACGCACGCGTCAGCAGCATGGAAAGAACCAAGGACGGAAAACTGCTGCTGGCCACGAGCAACGGACTCTGCCTGCTATCCCACAAGGACATCGAGCAGATGAAAAAGGAGGAAGGCGACAGTCCGGACACCTCACATTATATTTATGGGGACTATCACTTCAGTTTTGCCCACCAGGACCGGTTTGGAGGTGTCTGGACCGGAGCGTATCCGAAAGGAGTCATCTACTATTCACCCAAACAAAAAGACATACAGCTGGTGGAGGGAAGCCAGGAACTGGGCATCACATGCATGACCGCCGTAGACGACCATATCCTGATTGGCACCACAAGTTCACTATATGACTACAACAGCAATAGCGGAGAGATACGCAAAGTCCAAAACCTGGAGATGGACTACAACTGCATGGACATGACTCCACAACCCGACGGATCCGTCGTAGTCGGTACAGGGCAGGGACTGCTCACCATGAGACTCGACAAGGCAAGCGGACAGTGGACGAGTCAGCTGAACAACTACGAAGGGCAGCTGCACTCCCGCTACCGATTCTGCATTCCTTTAGGCGACGGAAAACGATGGCTGGCATGCAACCTGAACAATGTCCTGGGGTATGTCGTTCCAGAGGAGAGAAAATTCAAGGTGCTGAACGACAAGATTGAGAAACTGAACGACTACAGGGCTATGAGAGGCGCCATACAGCTCAATAAGAACGATATACTTGTCTACACGCACAACGGCATCTTCATCCTCGACACCGGAAAAGATGAGATCCACCCGTTCAATCCGGTTATGCCGTACCTGAAATACAGCAACAAATTCAACTGCGCAAAACTCGACAAGCAGCAGAGGCTATGGCTCGGAACGCAGAACGGACTTCTCGTCGTCAACCTCAACGACAGCACCACACGCCGCCTCACCACGGCCAACGGACTGTCAAACTCCTGCATCCAGATTCTCACCCAGGATAGCGAGGGACACATCTGGGCCGGGACAGCACACGGGATGAACAGGCTGACAATCTCGGAAAAAGACACCGTCATCACGCCCTTTGGCATCAGTGAGGGACTGCCCGACACCGAGATGACGGAACGCGCGGCTGTCATCAGCCCGGAAGGCATGCTCTTATTCGCCACCTCCAACGGGCTTTACGCTATCGACACAAAGAGGAAAAACAATGCCGGCAGTGCGCTTGCCATCGTACTCACACGCTTCTTGGCAGCTGACCAGACACAGCCTCTTGACGACGAAGCCGTTAGTCTGGCACACGACAAAAATTATCTCACCCTCACATTCTCTGCACTCAACTACGCCAACGAGTCGCAGACCCGCTACCGCTACAGGCTGCGAGGACTGGAAAAAGACTGGCATATATGCAGCGACGGCAACGGAAGTGTGACCGTCAGCTACAACGCCCTCCCGCCTGGCGACTACACCTTTGAGGCGCAAGCAGCAGAGGGAGACGGAAAATGGGGTGAGACATACCAAAAAGCGATCACCGTAAGGCCTCCGTGGTGGGCCACATGGTGGGCAAAGACGCTCTACCTGCTCTTGGCCATTGCTGCCGGCATTGCCATACTCCGTCAGTATCTGAAAAAGAAAAAAGAGATGATGGCCAAGGACAACGAGAAGAAGGTCCACCAGCTCTTTGAGCTTCGAGAGGAGGCCCGCCACCAGTTTGCGGAAGCAGTGAAAATCGACCCTGAGAAAATCGGAATCGACGAGGAGGAGACCCGTCTTGTGGAGCAGATGGTGGAATGTATCAACAAAAACATGGACAACCCGGAATATAATGTCGACCAGCTGGCCCGCGACGTGACGATGAGCCGTTCCAGCCTCTACGCTAAGCTCAACAACATGCTGGGCATCACTCCGTCCGACTTCATCCGAAACGTAAGGCTCAAATACGCCGCCACCCTGCTCACCGACTCGGACATCTCCATCAGCGAAGTCAGCCTGAAGGCCGGCTACAACTCGCAGCGCACCTTCTCCACCAACTTCAAGAAGATGTTCGGAATGCTGCCGTCGGAATACAGGGGAAAAGACGGAAACAGCCCGGAATGACCGGGCTGCACGTTACTATCTAAACAGTTGTCATGCTGACATCACAATATCAGCATTTTCTTTCCGTCCTTGATAAAAATACCTCTCGATGGCGACGCCACCCGCATTCCGCCAATGGATATAAAATGCAGTGAAAAGCACATCAAAGCCCAACCTTTTTTGTAAATAATCCCAAAACAACAAGTCTTTAGTGATGTGAAAAAAATAACTTGCCTCACCATCCAGTTGACTGTAGGGACTTACTTTAGC
>JAFUVE010000011.1 GCA_017483765.1 Bacteroidaceae bacterium
ACTATTTTTGAGCAGATTTGCTCGCAAACTCGCAGAAGCGTAGCGAGCTACGGTTCAAGAGGTTAAGAGCAAAGATGCCAAAAAGAGGCAAACACAGGCAAAGATAATTCTCTTGGATTTATTAATTATTAGAACATGCCGATAAATAGAATCAACAGCAAAGGAGGCAGAAAGGCCTCCTTTGTTGTGCTTTGTCATAAAGCATATCCAAAAGAGCTGGCCCGTATGCCGAGTTAACAACGCGGCCTCATGCCTCTTCTACATTTTTTCCGTCTTAAATTTCATTCCTTTCGTTTTTTTTCGTATTTTTGCACCGTTTTATCAATTCAACTTTTATCACAACAAAAAAATTATTGAGAAAATAATGAAAAGAATTATTTTTGCTATCGCTTTCACGGCCTTCTCTTCCATGGGCCTTTTTGCCCAGAAAGTCAAGAGCCTGCCTCAGCCCGACATGAACATGAAAGTCTCTATCACGGAGGCTATGCAGAAACGGCGTTCTTACCGTGACTACCAGACCAAGCCAGTCACAGACCAGCAAATATCCAACCTCCTCTGGGCGGCATGCGGAATCAACAATCCCGAACGCGGACTGCTCACCATTCCTACTGCCACCAACGCGCAGGACATCAAGGCATATCTCTGCACGGCAAAAGGTGTGTCTCTCTACGATCCTAAGGCCAACACATTAACCGAAGTGACAGACAAAGACATCAGGCCTATACTCTGCGAGCGGCAGTCGGCCATGGCGGTGGCTCCTGCTTTCATTCTGCTGGTCAGCGACCTCAGCAAGTTCCGTGGAAACGCTGAGCACTACGGAGCCATGGACGCAGGCTATGCCTCACAGAACATCTGCCTCATGTGTGCGGCGCTCGGACTCAAGACCGTGCCCAGGGCCATGATGAACTACGACGAAGTGAAGAAGGCGCTCAGCCTGCCTGAGAACATCGCACTTGAACTCAACCATCCCATCGGATATTGATCATCACACCCTTTAAATAATGACCATACAGCAGGCTACACAGAAAGCAATACAACAATTCGGAAAGGACATCTTGAACGAACTTAGGTTTGTCAATATCCTTTCCGATTTTGGTGCGTTCCAGAATCCTGCTTACAGGACTATTCTCGAAAAGGCCATTGCGGCACGGTTTGCACAATCCATTTTCGCTCTCAACGACGAACCGCAGAAATTTAAAAATCTCAAAATCAACGCACTGGCCGACACCATCGCAAAGAAAAACGGATTCCAGCTCCAACTGGTCACCCATCTGCTCCGTTCTGTTGCTGCTGCGCTGGATTCTACTGTTCCAATACCCGCAGAAGAGGATGAGCCAAACGAAGGAGACACCACCACCGTCTATAATTGCAGGATCAATCTCATCAAGGTGGAGGGTGGGGCTTTCTCTCTTGGGGCTACGCCGGAGCAGGGAATATATGCCAGTTTCGATGAGAAGCCGGCGGTCAACGTCAAGATTGACACGTTCTACATCGCTGATGCGCCCGTCACACAGGCGCTTTGGAGGGCTGTCATGGATATTGAGACACCCAGCCATTTCAATGGGTTCGAACTCCCCGTGGAGAGAGTCACCTGGTTTGAGGCAAATGAATTCATACTCAGACTGAACGAAAGATTCGGACGTGAGTTCCGGCTTCCTACTGAGGCGGAGTGGGAGTTCGCCGCCAGAGGAGGAGTCAAGAGCCGGCACTTCAAATATGCGGGATGCAACGACAAGAATCTCAAGGATTTCTGCTGGATGCACGACAACAGCGATGCAACCTCCCATGAAGTGAAGCTCAAGAAACCGAATGAACTCGGCATCTACGACATGTCGGGCAATATAGGCGAATGGTGTCAGGACTGGTATCACAACTCATATGCACTCAATGGGGTCTTCGAAAACCCGAAGGGGCCTCCAACCGGGGCATACAAAGTAATCCGTGGAGGCAGTTGGAATGCAAAAGCGTCGGACTGCAGGGTTTCCAAAAGGCTCTATATGAATCCGGATTATAAAACCCGTTACGTCGGTTTCCGCCTGGCGGCATCGTTCATATAGGCTTTTCCTTTTTCGCATTTTGATTGCTGTAGGGACTTACCTCATGTATGTCCGCCTTAAAATCAGAGGACTGCCGACAGTCATTTTCAAAACTGTCGTCCTCAAGCCAAAGGCTTGTTTACTCCCACTTTTACTCCCATTTTTACTCCCACTTTTACTCTCATTTCTATGAAAACCTACGACAAAGATCAACTCCAGGCCATCAACGCCAATCACGGGCGATTCCTCGTTCTTGCCCCTCCGGGCTGCGGAAAGACTGATATACTCGCTGAGCGCGTGGTGCGGGCCAAACAAAACGGTATCGCTTTCGAAGACATGATGTGCCTCACCTTCACCAACCGTGCCTCCCGCGGCATGCGCGACCGTATCATGCAGCGGCTGGGAGAGGACGCCTCCAAAATCTTTGTCGGAAACATTCACCGCTACTGCAGCAATTTCCTCTTCAACAACGCAGTCATCCCGGAGAACACAGGAATCATTGACGAGGACGACCTCACGGACATCTGCCTCAACCTCGACCATGACTTCTTCACCTTAGCCAGCGGAAAAGTTAACAAAGGTATGGTCTCTTTCATCGACAATATCGATGCATATATCTCTCAGCGGGAGGCACACCAGCCCGAAAGTGCTGTCTTCATGCCTAAAAAGGAATTTGAGCCGCTCTATCAAATCGCAAAGAGCGTGGCGTTCGACCCTTCCAAACTGCCTGACAACCGCCAGAACGATACATACTCGATTCAGTGCCGCGAAGTGAAATACGCGCTGCAATACCGCCTCTACAAGCAGCAGCATCAGCTCATCAGTTTCACGGATATTCTCATTCTGGCTTATGAGGAAATCCGGCACGACAAAGCCCGTCAGTATCAGCGGTTCAGATGGATTCAGATTGACGAGGTGCAGGACCTCAACGCCTTGCAGACTGCCATCGTCGACGAGCTGACCGACGACTCTGACGACTTCACCGTTCTCTACCTCGGCGACGAGCAGCAGGCCATCTTCTCTTTTCTTGGTGCCAAGCTCGGTCAGCTGGAGAGACTGAAAATGAGATGCGGCTCCAATATCCTCCATCTCGGAAAAAACTACCGGTCCCCCAAATATCTCCTCGACATCTTCAACACCTACGCGCAGAACGAACTGCTTGTTAGGTCCGACCTGCTTCCACAACACACCAACGACTGTCCGCACGGGAAGTACGACCTCATACTCACTGGCAATCCCACACCTCAGGATGAGTCCGCACGCGTGCTGAAAATGATCAATTACTATCTGGGCTTCGACGATGAGCGGCTGGCCATTCTTGTGCCGACCAATGAGATTGCCGACCGAATCAGCGAATCACTCTCAGCCCGCAACATCGCTCATTTCAAGATCTCAGGCACCGATATGTTCCGCACGAAGGACTATAAGACATTGGCGGCTTTCTTCTGTCTTCATGCAAACGAGTTCAACTATGCGGCTTGGTCAAGGCTTGTCTATGGCATCGATGCCGTGCCCTCGAGAATGAAAGCACGTGAGTTTATTGCCGACATGAAGGAACTGATGATGACGCCTGCCGACCTCATTCGCCCGCGGCCTTATGTCGACGAGTTCAACGAGCGCTATATGAACGAGGAATTTGTCTTCTTCGACACCGAGACCACCGGACTCAACGTGCTGGAGGACGACATCGTGCAAATCGCGGCATTCAAGGTGAATAAAGGTCAAATCGTACCAGGATCGGAACTCAATATCGTCATGCACACCGACAAGGAGATACCGGATATGCTCGGGGATATACCCAATCCGTTGAAAGAGTTCTACAGGCAGTCGGAGCATCTGTCGAGAGAGAAAGGGCTGCAGCTCTTTATCGACTACATCGGAGCCAGACCTGTGCTCGGACATAACGTCAACTACGACTACCAGATCCTGCGTAACAACGTCATGAGAGAACTGCACGAGGATGTTGTGCTCGACACCTATGACTCGCTGCACCTCATCAAGTGTGTCAGGCCATTCCTCCGTATGTACAAGCTGGAATTCCTTCTCAAGGCACTCAAGCTCCTGGGAAAAAACTCACATCTTGCCAATGAGGACATTATGGCCACGAAATACCTCGTAGACTACTGCTATGCTCATTCCATAAAAAAACAGACGGAACGTATCAGCTTCCTCACTCAACGATTTGTAAAGAAGGTGAAAGACCGCATGATGCCGCTTGCCGCCATATCCGGGCAAATCAAGGACAGCATGAACATACCGGTGGCATACGTCGGACTCACGCTCGTCGACCAGCTGAAGAATGTGTACTATCAATTCCTCAACCTCAACCTCATTCAGGATCTTGGCACCAAGTTCGACCTCTTCCTCAACTATGCGCAGAACGAGTGGGTCAATCCGGAGAAAGCCTATGAGGAAACCATCTGCTCGCAGATTCTCACCCACGTCAACGACATTACTGCCAGCATCAACGAAGGCGACCTCATCAATGCCGACGGATTGATGACCGACCGCATCTTCGTCATGACCGTCCACAAAGGGAAGGGACTGGAGTTCGAGAATGTCGTCATTCTCTCCGCCAACGACGGCACATACCCCTTCTATCGTGTCAATCGGGTGCTTGAGCGTCCCTATAATTATTCTGATGAGGAGGTGGAGCAGGCCCGACGGGAGCGGATGGAGGACGCACGCAAATTCTATGTGGCCCTCTCACGCGCCAAAAAACGTCTCTGCGTCAGCTACACCTACGAAAACGAAAGGGGGTGGCCTTCACGCCTCACCCCCTTCATGGACTCAATCAAGTCCTTCTTCACGGGAAACTGATGATATATGTCTTGAATTGAACTGGTGTCAGTCGTCCATGTATCCATCGTTTGGCAACAATTTCTTCATGTGATTTTATCTTTTGCAATTTTTTTCGTAACTTTGCATCCGATTTGCGGAAAAAGGACTTAGTGTCTCTCGCAAGTCTGTTCTTTTTATTTATTCATCTAAAGCAGCTTGGTAGAGCTGAAGGGAATCGCTCCCTGAATCACTCCGATTGTATCATGAACCAAAAAGTTACGAAAAGAGTGACGGCTACGATTCTCTCCATGTCGCTGCTCACTGTCATGGCGGGGGCTGCCATCGCACCTGGACTCGCCGTCATCAAACAACACTTTGCTGAGGCACCGGACATCCTTATCCAGTTTATTGTCAGCTTCCCCGCACTCTTCATCATCATCACCAACATCTTTTTCCTGCAAATCAGCAGACGGTTCAAGACAAGGACCATCGCTGTCACCGGACTGACACTATATGTTCTGGCTGGAGCAGGATGTTTTTTTGTCAACGACATCCATGTGCTCCTTGCCATGAGGGCATTGCTTGGTGTAAGCGTCGGGCTCATCATGCCCCTATCTACCGGACTGCTTGCCTATTATTTCCCACCGGAGGAACAAGCCAGACTCATGGGACTCTCTGCTGCCATGAACCAACTCGGTGGGGTGGTGGCCACGCTGTTGGCAGGACTGTTAGTCACTGTTCAATGGAATTACACCTTCCTTGTCTATCTTCTCGGACTCATTGCCCTCGTCATGGTCTTCCTATGGCTGCCTGACGAGAAACTGGGATCGGCCAACAAGCGGGGAGTGCCGTTCCAACCGCGGCAACTGCTCAAATTCCATCCGTCTGTTATCGGGATGCTGCTCCTCATGATGATTTTCTTTGTTTTTCCCACGAATTTCGCTATCATCGCCGCTCAGCAGACAAGCCTCTCCACGGATGCCATCACCATCATCATGGTTGGACTCGACCTCGTGGCGTTCTTTGTCGGTCTTGTTTTCGGCAACTGCATGAGGTGGTTCAGAATCCCAATCAAGTACTTTGCACCTTCTTTCTTTGCTTTGGGCTATGCTGCCTATCTGCATGGTTCTGCATTGATGATTATTCTTGGATCTGTTGCTATCGGCATCGCGAATGGAGTGGGGGTGCCTTATCTGAACACCATCGCCAGTATCAAAGGAGGAAAAAACTCCGCCACCACTGTCATGCCGCTCCTTTCCGCTGCACTCTATCTCGGACAGTTCATCTCACCCATTGTGGTCAACCCACTGTCAAAAGCCTTGTTCGGTGAAACCGACCTGACGGCTCCCTACAAAGTGGCTATCATCCTCTGTGCTCTTTTCCTCTGGCAAGTGTGGTCCACACGCCATTTCCAAAGTCTGCCGCCCAAAAACTCAATCCCCTCAAAATAGGTGTATGTAAAGATGTCAAAGAACGATTAACAATCTTATGTTATTAAGTGAAAAGTGTAGTTACTCAGGTGGATGGGCTCTGTGCGAGTTGGGTGCGGTCTAAAGTAGATGAATTTAGAGAGGGAAGTACAAAATGTCAAAGAGCGATGATGCGGTTGTTGTTGGCCGTGCTTCGCCGGTCAGTTGTGTGGACGAGGACGTCCACAACCCCAGTGTGGATGGGCTCGGTACGAGTTGGGGCGTTGGTGCTCCAGAAGACAGATTCATCCGCTACTACGCGGGGGAAGGAAGGGGGAGGTTTCTGTGATGGGCTCGGTGCG
>JAFUVE010000003.1 GCA_017483765.1 Bacteroidaceae bacterium
CTTTGATGGTGATAAATGCATAATAATTAAGTATATTCTACAATATACTACAAAGGTACAAAAAATATTTGACACCGCCAAGCCTTTTTGCAAAAAACTTTCAATTATTTTTTCAAAGGGCTAAAGTGTCAAACTTCCGAGCCGCCTCTGTCCGGTGCCCCCAAAAAACCACAATTAGCTTCGCTGCAGCGGACTACAGGGAGGTTTATTTTTCCTTTTATATTTCTAATTGTTGCCAAATTCTTACAAAAAATGTAATTTGGAATCAATAATACCAGTATTAACAGTAATTATTTTGCCATCTGGGAATAAATGCGTATTTTTGCAACGCAAAAATTGAAGAACGAAGCAAATTCCGTATGGAACTAAACAGTTATATTGACATTATTACCTTAAGATTGGCAATCCTTTCAAACGAAGTTAAATTGAAAAGTGCAGTCAATCTTCTTGATACTAATGTCTTGTCCGAGGATGTGTTCAAGACTATTTTGAACACCATATATGGCTGGAATCTTCAGAATGCGAATGTGGCTGAGCAAAACATCAAAGCCATTGATTTAGTCGACAATACTGCGAGAATATTTGTTCAAATCTCGTCAGATAACAGTAAAGCCAAAGTACAAAGCTCATTAGATAAGATTGAACTTCCTAAGTACAGCGGCTATACATTTAAGTTCGTCTGCATCTCAAAAGGAATTTCCAATCTGAAGAAATCCACCTTTGATGTTCCGGATGGAATTAGTTTTAATGTTGACGCTGATAGTTATGATGACAAACGTCTCCTGAGGGATATAATGACCAAAGATATTGATACAATTGCAAAATTGGCATCATTCCTTGAAAAGTCTATATTACCGTCTACAGCAGAGGAGCGCAGACCTTCGGTAATCACATACGTTATTAACTGCTTGTCCGAAGAGTGTCTGGCAGAGGTGTCCGTTAATCTTGATGTAAAGCCATTCGATTTTATCCCGAAAATAGATTTGAACAAATTGGTCAAGTGGAAGGCCATTGTTACCGAATATGCTGTATATAGCGTATTGGTTGACAAGATCTATAAGCAGTATGACAAACTGGGAGTGAACAAGAGCTTAGCGGTGCTTGCGTCGCTCCACGACCTCTACTTGAATCTTTCCTTGGAAAGTTCAGGGGATGATTTGTTCGACAAACTCTTGGAGAAAGTTTATGAAATCGTTGATGGAGACGGTACATGCAATGAGTCATTGACACGCGAAGAGTTGATGATGAACATAAAGATTGTACTGGTCGATGCATTTGTAAAGTGTAAGATTTTTGAAAAGCCCGAATAGATATGCTTTTGCCTGACAACATAGCCCCAGAGGACAGCATCTATTACAATGGTGCAATTGTCTTGAAAGTAGTTCAGAGAGAACGTCGTATCTCTCTGGCTAACTTGTTCTGTGAGGTGAACAAAAGCAAGGCTCTTTCATTCCCCATATTCCTGCTATGTCTGGATTGGCTTTATTTGATTAACTGTGTTTCCATGCAAAATGAGGAGGTAATATTATGTTCTTAAAGTATTTGATCATCGAGAACACCAATGGTTTGGTTCGCCGTATAGATTTTCATCAGGGGCTGAACCTGATAGTTGATGAAACTCCTTCTGGAAATGAAGAAACGGGAAACAACGTCGGCAAGACAACCGTTTTGCGACTCATCGATTTCTGTTTCGGCATGGATGGAAGCAAGATTTATTCTGCAACCGAAGGTACCAAAGTCATTAACGATGACGTGAAAAACTTCCTCATCAACACAGAAGTCATGATAACCCTGTGTCTGACTGACGGTTTTTCCGCAAATGCAAAAGATGTTATCGTGAGGCGCAATTTCCTTTCCGGGAAAAGGAACCTGATGGAGATTAACGGTCAGAAGGTCGATAAGAAGAGCTTTGAGACAGAGTTACAGAAGGCGCTTTGGAATGTCGAAACATCCAAACCTTCATTCCGACAGATTATTTCCCATAATTTCAGATATGACGAGGAACGTCTTACGCAAACACTGAGGACGTTGAATCGCTATACTTCAGATGTGGAATACGAAACGTTGCATTTGTATCTGTTTGGCTGTAACTTTGACGACGGCGACCGCAGACAGGAACTTGATAAAAAGCTAAAAACGGATTACAAATACAAGCGTCGTCTTGAAAAGACTGCCAGCAAAAGTGCCTTACGTTCCAAACTGGCTATTGTTGAGGGAGAGATCGATGAACTTAACAAGAAGAAAGAAGAACTGCATCTGAATCCCGACTTCGAGAATGATCTGGAACAACTCAACGAGATCAAAGGCAGCCTGAGCGAACTTGCAGTAAAACAGAATTCTCTGCAACTGAGACACACTCTGATAGAAGAAGCCGTTGAGGATCTGAATAGTCAGAAGTCGGATGTCGACACCAAGCAACTTGAACTGATTTATCGTCAGGCTTCAGCCATGATTGGGCAACTTCAGCACACGTTTGAGGAATTGGTGTCATACCACAATGAGATGCTTAGCCGCAAGGCTGCTTTCGTATCGGCCGAATTACCCCAGATAAGGGATGCCATTTCTGCTTGTAACGCCGAAATTGCTTCCTTGCGTGTCAAGGAGCGTATGCTGGCCGAGAGGCTGCAACAGTCCGCTTCAATCGAAGCGCTTGACGAGTTAGTGGCTCAGCTAAACTTTAAATATCAGGAGAAAGGTTCCTTGGAACAGCGTATTGCACAGATAGAAGAGGTTGAAAAGGCCATCTCTCTGAACGAAGAAATCCTGAAGGACATTGATAGCGGCTTGTTCTCGCAAAGCAAACAGGATTTGATTCAGAAGCAGCTGGACAAGTTCAATCATTATTATTCAGCAGTTTCCAAACGTCTCTATGATGAGAGCTATGCTATAGAATTCAGTCTGGTGAAAAACCGAGAAGGCAAGTCTTGTTACAAGTTTGCCCCCTTCGCTACAGACAACTTCAGCACTGGTAAAAAACAAGGTGAGATTACCTGCTTTGACATGGCATACATCATGTTTGCTGATGACGAACAAATACCATGCTTGCATTTCATCTTGAACGACAGGAAAGAGCTTGTACACGATAACCAGCTTCTTCAGATTGGTGCTCTGGCCAGCGAGCATATCGAGATCCAGTATGTTGCATCAATCCTTAGGGACAAACTGCCCGCCGAACTGAACCAAGAACAGAACATCGTTCTGAAACTGTCTCAGCACAGCAAACTGTTCAGAATTGAAGAGTAAAAAGAAAAGATGAAGACAGCAATGACACCAAACAAGCACTTCAACACCTACAAGGAGGGGCTCGATTTGGAGTTCCTGCGGGAGTATTGCATGGAGCACGGGGAGCGGCGCATGATGAAGCGTGGCGAGATGCTGGAGGAGGCAGGCGAGCCAGCGCAGTGGGTGGGCTATGTGGCCAAGGGGTGCTTCAAGTACATAGTAAAAAACCAAACAGAGAACCGTGACTATATCACAGGTTTTGCTTTTGAGGATGAGTTTGTCGGGGATTTTCCGAATTGTATCGACAACCGAAAATCCGCTGTTTCCATAGTTGCAATGACTGCCTCTGAAGTTTATCTGATTAATGGACAGCAGTTGCTATCACTTCTTGAAAATAGGGATTATGCCCATGTTTACAAGCATTTGTTTCTGCAAATATATACGCAATATCTGGATTCCTACCGGATGACAGTTCGGGAACGATATAGCAACCTGCTTAATCGTTGTCCTCAAATTGTACAGCAAATCAATCTCAAGGACATTGCTTCTTTTCTGAGGGTGACACCAACAACAATCAGCAATATCCGAAGGGAAATCACATTTGAGCAGTGAAACTCTCAAATCACTTTGAGAAGTCGCATCCGAAAAATAACTTTTTTCCAGCCGTTCTTCATCGGTCCTATAATTGTTCATACCTTTGCAAAAAAAACATGAACATTATTATCATTGGTGCAACCTCAGGAATCGGGAAAGCCATCTACGAGTTTTATGCCACCAAGGACAATCTTATTGCAATTGTCGGAAGACGGACTCATCTTTTAGAAAAACTCCGCCAAAATAATCCATCCCATACCATCACAGCAACAGCCGATATTACCGACCTTTCTGAAACAGAGAAATCGTTGGATTATCTTTGCCGGGAAATTCCACAGATAGATTTGGCTATCGTGTGCTCCGGCACGGGAGACATCAACAAATCGCTTGATTACTCAAAGGAGCGTCCGACTATTGAAACCAACATAACTGGTTGGACATTTGTGGTGGACCAACTCTACCGTAAATTTGAGAAACAGGGCTATGGACATCTCGTCGCCATTTCTTCGGTTGGAGGATTACGTGGTGAACCCAATGCACCGGCATACAGTGCATCGAAGGCTTATCAGATTAATTATATGGAGTCCTTGCGCAAAAAAGCATTCAAGAATGGCGGGCAAATCATTGTGACAGATATTCGACCCGGTCTTGCTGACACGGCAATGGCAAAAGGTGAAGGCCTGTTCTGGGTAATGCCAGTGGAGAAAGTTGCCAGACAGATATGTAAAGCAATCAGCAGACAAAAATCCAAAGCATACATTACACGGCGTTGGCATCTGCTGGCAATCATCATCAAGAACATGCCTTTTGCTTGGTATAAACGGATATGAGGTGCAATAATTGAATCATTCAAACTTAAAAGAAATCATTGTATAGATAGTTAATTTCTAAAATTAGAACTTTTTGAACATCTCTAAAAAACATCCCTGCAACGCCAAGATGACGTTGCAGGGATTACCCATTTTGAAGCACTTTCAACTAATTAACTACATTTCTATTACGTTCAATAAAATGGGTTTATCTTTTATTTGGCAAGTGGTTCCAACGCCATTGGAGATGGAGCATCACGTAGGAAGGGATGGTCTTTCTCCATGTTTCCGTACGTCCCTGGCTGTTGATTTGATAATCCACGGATTTAAGCTGATGGAAGATATCAAATGCTTCAAGTTTGACAGTCACAGATTCCTTGAAAAAAGAGCGTGAGAGGGATGCGTTACAGATGAAGTCATCCGTGTTCATGAACGAGCTCTCGTATCCCCGTCTGCTATAAACCTTTGCGTCTGCCGACAGGTGGAGTTTCCAAGGCAACTGACATTGCAGCCTCAAACCATAATTGTATTCGAACACGTTCAACGTTGAAAAGTTTTTTCCGCCACCTGTTGTGTGCCTATAAGAGAAATCTCCATCCAATCCCGCCTCAAAGGATCCGTTTCGGTAAGAAAGGCGTAGATGCTCTGTGTTAAGCCAATGACATACTTTCCTTAAAGGTGAGGACATTAGGATATCGCTTACCGCCATGTCTGAGGATGGGTCGTATTTCACGATGTCATAATCCACGTTCCTTTGAAAATTCAGTCTGGTGTGTGCATCCAGTATCAGCCGCTTTGCCTTGTCTATGGGGCGGCTGAAATGCCCTTCCATGTTCACCGCCCAGTTCAATTTGTCAACTTTGTCTTTCCTTGTCGATATCATACCGCTCTGTTGGTCGTATGCTGCTTGGGTACCTCGCTGTCTGAATGAGAAGAATAAATTACCATTGACTGTGAGCGTCTGCTGGCGCTCGGGGATGGTGGTACGGTATTTCCACGCAAGAGCATGGGTGTGGGATGTTCTGAGATTGGGATTGTTGAAGTTCCTGTAAAGGGGGTCAAACGTGTATTGGAAAGGAATTTTCTCCCCGATGTCAGCATGGCTGGCCTGTGATTGCAGGTGCAGCTCAAATCCTTTACGGCTGGTGTTGCGAACATAATCCGCATAAAGAAATGGAAGCAAATACTTATCTCTCGCATTGACATCAAGTGGAACGGAATGGAATCTGATGGTATTCTTAATATAAGACACATTCAGTTGCACGTTAATCCAAGTATATTTGTCTCCCTCCTGATTGTCGTAGTAGGTGCGCAGTGTTCCGCCTCCCTGACGGCTGACAGCGGAGTAAGTGGTTGTGTTGTCAGGGTCGGGCACATCTCCAAGATAACGATTGTTCTCATTTCTCCTGTGATTATGATTGAGGTCTGCCGCTATCACATAGTTCCACTTGTTCAGTGCATGGATGCTGTAAACCATATTGCCCCTGACGCTCGTGGAGTGGCTGGGTGACGATGAAAAACGCTCAACGGATTCTCTCTGTCCTGTCATCAGATAGTCGTACAATGCAAACGACCGCTCATTCGTTCCGCTGTTCTTCTGGTGGGATATGCTAAGTCCGACTTCAAGATCATCACCCCATCTCGTCTTATAGTTTACGGTGTTTTTGGAGTCAAACCTCCAATCGTAGGCCTGATGTCCGGATTCGTTGATTGTCGCATGATTAAGAGTGTCGGCTGAAAGCAACCTGGTTTTGTCCGTATAGTTATGACTATCTGCTTTCTTCCATTCCATCATCTGAACCAGGCTTACTTTCAGGGGAGAAAACATGTCTTTCCATCTAAAGCGGTTGGCTATGGCTGCGTCATAGATGCTGTTGCCTCCTTTCTCATTGCTGGTGTTGACATGGTTGCCGTCCGACGAAAGCAGTTCTTCCAGTTCACGGGTCTCCCAACTTTTCTTGCTGTGTTCCGTCACAACAGAAAGCATCTCGTCCCATCGTTTATGCTTGTCGTCAATGGCGAGCTCGTAAGCGCCGCTTGTCAGTTTGTTCAGTCCGTTGCTAAGATTCCTGCGAGGATTCCAGTCTCCATTCTCGTCAGGAGGAATATTGCTTTCATTAAGGTTGTTCGAACTGACAAACCCGCTCATTCGTGAGGCGTCAGTGAACCGCATGAGGAACAAACGGTCGGAATAGCGCTCCTCTGTGCCGCCGGAGGTAATGGCATTCACCATGTAGCCCTCGTTGTACTCACGTTTAAGATGCACATCCATCACATAGTCTTTCTGTTCCACTTCACGTCCAAGCCATTCGCTCTTCTCACTTGATTTGCGATACACCTTTACGTTCTCAACTGTATAGAGAGGCAGGTTTTCCAGCATCACTTTATTTCTGCCCTTAAAGAAATCCTTCCCGTTCAGTGTCAGATAATCGATTTTCTCTCCATTCACGAGAATGGTGCCGTCTGCTTTTAGTTCCACACCGGGCATCTGCCTCACCAGTGCGTCAAGCATCGAACCGTCGGGAAGACTGAATGCCCTGGCATCGAAAACGATGGTGTCGTTTTTATAGACCATCTTCACACGAGTGGCCTTGACGGTCACCCCTTCCAGATTGTACTCCATACCAAGGATGTCTGTTTCAGCCTCCGGTTGTTGTAATTTTCTGGTCATGAAATGCCATGGTGCGTCGAAATAGGTGTTGCGTCCTGGTTTCCTCACCTCAAAGTCAACATAGCAGTCCTCATATTCGGGATGGGACACAAGGATGATGTACCGTTCGGCTTTGCGGGGAATGAGGAAATGGTAGTTTGCGTCTGTGCCATAATAGCCGCCTGTGGAATAGCTGCATGTGGTACTATCGATGATGGTACTGTCGGAAGTCATCAGCACCGCCTTGCTATCCCTTACTGCATGATGTGTCAGCTTGTCGAACACATGTCCCCATAATGTGATTTCACGAACCTGTGCCTTTGACGGCAACGACATAGTGAGGGCTGTACTGACCAGAATGGCCAGTAGGAAATGAATCTTTCTCATAAAATTTAGCTGATTATTGTCGGTTTAGATCTGTCGAAACGTCATTTGCTGTTTTCAAACCATTTGTGATTGTAATGAGGAATGCAGATGTCACCAGGCTCCTCACCGTCGCACCGTTCGATAAACATCTGCTGGTAAACCAAATCATAGCAGACAATGTAAGCGTGATGGTGACCTGTTTTATCAGTCCACATGAATAACAGCATCTTATAATCATCCTCATCGTCACTGACCCATGCCTTGAAGTTCGGTGAACCATTCAGTAGAGAAAACGAGAGTTTATAAAGTGCATCAAACTCAGAGGGAATTGATGGAGAAATAACCATCGTTGCCCTGGTTGGACATCGTTTATTGAGGCTTGACCACCACACATGCCCGTCGTCATCATTGCTGACGAAAAGAGTGTCAACTACCATTGCATTGACTTTCTGTGTCTGTTTTATCATTTCTTTTTCCATCAAGTCTATATATTCATCTGGTGGATTGTTCCACAATTCAAGCGGGGGAATATCCTCACCTATGAGATGGTCAACAATATCTGATATTTTCGGAATCGTTGTGCTGTTCTCACCTCCATGGGCTCTTACCCTAACCATGCATAGATGTCCTTTGTGAAATGCCATATCATAAATATTGAAAACACCTGATGTGCGGTAGGTTAGCAGAATGGTAATGCCGGTCTCTTTGTTGTTCTTGAATTGTGTCTGTATGCTTACAGTCAGTTCATCGCACCTGCCAATCTTTTCAATGCTATTGAGAATGTCTCTCAACCAAAGCCTCATTTCCTTGTCGTCATTTACAGGACGGAGAAGAACCTGTGCATTTGTCTGGTTTCCAGCATCCGCGGATGCTGACAACCAATCATAGGTGCCCCCTGAACGATTAGTGAACACGGTGTCTATGACCAGACAGTCGGATTTGTGTTTGAGCTGACTATATATGTTTTCAATAAGAGCGGCTTTCTCTGCAGTTAGCTCATCGTGATCGAACGACAGATCTGAGTCCAGTGGATTTCCTTTGTCAAAAATATGAGACTTTGGACTGTTCATCCCGATTTTAAACTCTATCTGGGTGCGGTTGTAGGTCATCAGGAAATAGGCGGAAGTATCATTGCCCTCCGGCTTCAGGCGCATCACTATTTTGCCCTCGTATATATCGCCGGCCTTTTCGTCTGTCATTTTTCTTTCGTAGGGCAGTTCATCAAGAAGGGGGCGCAATCCGTTCAGGATTTTTGCCGTGGCATGGCTCATGCTGTTGTCAATTTCTGCCCTGCCACGAATGGTCTCGTTACGACCGTTCATATCAGCGACATAAAACATTGAGGGACAATGTTCGGAAAGATATTCCACAATATTGTAGCCACATCTTCTGGTATTTGTCTGCGACAGCATACTGCTCATGCAGAACAGTGCAAGGATGGTTGTTATTATTCTCATGGCTCTGATGGGTTTTCAAGTTCGTTAATCATGGCTGTCATTTCCGCCTCCATCTCCTGGAAATCACATTCTATGCAGACTTCGGGTTCTCGGTCGACGACAAGATTTTGCGGAGAGGAAAAATCAGCGTTGTAGTTTGTTGCCTTAGTCAAATTTTGTTGGGGGGATTCTTTTTGTGATTCAGAATCCCCATCTGTTATTGATGGATTAGGAACCGTTGCTCTTTGAATAGTTTGATTGGCGGATTGTTTATTCGGAAGTATGCATGTTTCTTTGTTATATGATTTTCGGATAGATGACTGTTTCGGCCCATCTGATTTTGCGGTTCGCACAATTTTATCCTGTTGTGTCGCCTCATGAGGCTTCTGAATTGATGGGGCGGTCGGATTTTCTGTATGTTCAGTTTTGGGCAATTTCTCATTTTCGGTTTTAAGAGCCGTATCTGGATTGGTGATTACATCTTTGTCTTGGTGGTCATGATTAAGCATCACCAGCAATAAAATGCTGGCAGCTACAGCCATGGTGATAATCCCGGTAAGAGTTCGTCTCTTATTTCTAATTTGTTTCCGATGTGCGGATATTTTCACCTGCTGCATGATTCGGTCAGCAAAGCCAGATGATGGCTTTGCCTGCCGGCTTTGTTCTTCTTTCTTTTTAAGAACGGAGATCAAAGCCTTGTCATTGTTCATTCTATCGTTGGTCATTTTTTTCAAATGTTTGGATGGTTCTTGCTAATTTTTTGCGTATCCACTGAAGACGTGATTGAAGATAGGTGTCTGTGCGGTCTGTCACATATCCAATTTCCTTCAGTGGGAGATTGTCAGAATAATAGAGTTTGAGAATCATCTGGTCGACTGGAGAAAGTAGCTCCACTGCCTTTTCTAAACACATGAGCCGTTCTTCTTTCATTTCACTCAGCAATGTGTCAACTTCGGAATCTGCAATACTGTAAAGTTGGTCATTGTCCATGTCAACAAATGTGATTTTCTTCTGTTTCCGCAATTTTTTCATAGCTGTGTTGTATCCAATCCGCATTAGCCATGTCTTGAAACTGGACCGTTCAGTGTCATACCGGCTGAGACTTTCAAATGCGGACAGAAATGAGTCCTGCGTCACTTCTTCTGCATCCTCTTTATTCGGAACTATATAATTGACCATCTGAAGCAACGAGGCAGCATAACGATCCACCAACACCCTGAATTGCTCAGGATGGCCGTCAAGAATCTGACAAATCAGTTCCGTCTCAGTGTCAGTTGTGGACTGTTTTTTCCTTTTTGATGGTCTCATTCGGTGATTGTTCCTTCTATTGATATATTACCATAGTTTTTGCAAATATATAAGATTTCGAGTGTTTTTTGGCGAAAAAAACGATTTTACATATTTCAGATAGGGAATTTTGTAAAAAAAAGTTATTCGGGCATTCGTGTGAAAACTTTTCCCTTTTATCAATCGGAAAAGAATTAGTTACCTCACTACTCAAAGTTTAAAGGGTCTGTACGGATAATTTCCCTGTTTATGGAAAATCGGAGGACAACCGAACGTAATTTTACTGTATCTAAAACACGAAAAGAGAGCACCTAGGTGCTCTCTTTTTCATCTGAATTGTTTAAGCAGTAGCCCGAGCGGGACTCGAACCCGCACAGCCGTTATGGCCAAGGGATTTTAAGTCCCTCGTGTCTACCATTCCACCATCGGGCCGGCCTTTTGCTTTTTTGCGGTGCAAAATTACGGAAAAAAATTCAAAGAAAAAAATTATTATGGTAAATTAACACAAAAAGCGTCACATGAAATGCTTGATCAGCGTATTTTCCTGGACATGGTTGTGCCGTCAGCTGCCCGGCAGGAGACGATCACCGGCAAATCCGAAGGAGTAGACACGTTCCATGTCCTGGAACCTGGAGTGGGTCCGGAGGCATAAAGCAGGCGTCCGTTCAGGTCGTAGACGCTGACTGCAGAGAGGCTGCGGTCAGCACTGATGGCAAGTGAGTGTTCACCTCTTTTCTCCACGTCGAAAAGAACAGGCTCCAGTGAAGGCGACAGGACACTGGTGGACTCATCCTGCTTCTGCTGGTAGTTGTCGTCCCCCCCCATTCCCACAGGCATCAGCGGACTGGTGGAGAGAAAGAACTTGTCGACCATCGCTCCGTTTTCCCTCGCGGTGAGAGTGATGGTGTGGCTGCCGGCCTGCAGTTGATAGGAGCCCAGTT
The DNA here is from genome assembly GCA_017483765.1 of Bacteroidaceae bacterium. Classification (GTDB taxonomy): domain Bacteria; phylum Bacteroidota; class Bacteroidia; order Bacteroidales; family Bacteroidaceae; genus UBA3839. Next base: position 11,306 of record JAFUVE010000003.1, read on the forward strand.
CTTTCCAGTCCCAGCTGCCGTTTGTGCAAAGACCATTGACAAAGGAAAACTGTCCGTCATCGAGTTTGACCCAATAGCTGTCGTCGTCCCACGTGGGGCAGTTGACACGTGCAAAGAGATGGTAGGACGCCGGTGTCTCCACATTGAACCGTACAACCAGCATATCGGCGCTGTCCGTGGCAGCCGCGCTGACGAACTCTCGTCCGGAAAGCAGGTAGTGGCCGTTGGATGCAGCAGCATCCTCAATGTCGGTGAATTTGTTTCCGCACGCGGGAGTCACCAGTCCTTCTGCCTCTATCCACAGCCCTTGGGCCTGAGGCATGTCGTCATCCTCATCTGCTGCCAACGGGCCGTCGTAAGTGAAGAGGCTGAGGTCTACAGCCTCGCCCATCGTCTTATAGCCATCGGCGTTGAGGTGGAGCCAGTCGTTCTGGAAGAGGAACTGCTGCTGCAGTGCCGATGCGTCGGCCGGATTGCATACGGCCGCCGCGAAGTCGATGACGCCGTCGAGCATCTTCGTATTTTGAATCCACTCGTTGATGAGGTTGCGCCCGTTCTCATGGTCGGCAGAATAATACGAGTTGTTCTTGAAGGGCGTGATGGTGGATCCGAAAACGTAAATGCCCTTTGCATGCGCTTCGCGTATGATTTGCTTATACACTTCGATGATTCTTTGTGCCGTCTGGACTCCATTGGGGCTTCCTCCCAGGTCGTTGACCGCCTCAAAGAGGATAATCCACTTCACTCCTTCCTGGCCGAGCAGATCGCGCTGATAGCGGTTGACTGCCGCCGGACCAAGTCCTCCTCCGAGCACACAGTTTCCGCCGATACCCATATTGAGCACCGCCACATGGCTGGTCTCTGGATTCTGCAGCAACCGGCGGGAGAGCACGTCGGCCCATCGGTCCTGCTGATTGGTGGTGGACCCACGTCCGTCGGTGATGGAGTTGCCGAGTATGGCCACCGCTCCGGCCTTCTCGTCGGCCATGACCTCAAGCGCCAGGATGTTGTACCAGTGTTCCGTCTTGACGGCATTGGTGAAATCTGAGGTGTTGCCCGACTTGAGATAGGAAGTGGTGCGTGAGCCCGGATGGCCGGACACGCTCGATGACGACGCGTTGCCATAATGGATGGTGATGGCCACGTTCTGACGGGGATCGAGATGGAACGAGACAGGGTCGGAGACAACCGTCTGTCCAGCCGGCATGGTGACGGACTGACTACCATCGAAAGTGAGCGACACCGTAGACGCCGCCTCGACGTCTGCCGAACTACCTGCAGTCTTGGCGTATGACAACTCTACAGCCTTGATTTCTGTGGCGGAAGCACTGAACTCATTGGTGAGTTTCAACCTGACCGTCTCACCCCCTATCGACACCTGTACAATCTGACGGAGCGAGTTGTTCTGCAATCCGGGAGACGGAGGGTTGTTGTGCGGTTCCACCAACTGCGGGGCAGTGCCCCATGTACCCACCCAATGCTGCTGGGCACTGGCAGATACAAATAAAAATGCAAGGACTGAGAGCATCAGTCCCCGCACACTGGAAAAACAAACTTTACCTACATTTTTCATGAAAATGTTCTGCTTTATGTATTATGAATAACATTGATTTCAAAACAAGCCTCATAGTAGCCGTCCAGCCGTTTTTGGTTTCCGAGTCAGGCTGCCCGGCCATCTGCGATGCAAATTTAGTTATTTCATTTGAGAAACAAAACATTTTCACCTCACAAAAAACGTGGATGTAACCTATACGATATCATGTGAAACGCAACGAAAAGCAGAAGGAGCAAAGGTGTACAGAGAGTTCAGAAAACAAAGATGTCAGTTGTTCTGGAAATCAGGTTCACCCCGGCTATTGACTTTCTGAGAGCCTGGACGGGTTCCCCCCGAATCCCCAGTGCTTGTCGAGAAAGGCAATACGCCTGCGGAACCACTGCTTCAGGGTTTGGATTTCCTGCTCGTAGGACTGCACCTGATAGGCAGCGAAGAAAGCGACGGGATTCATATTCTGTCCCATAGCGGGCCACCCCCACCCTCCCTGGCTGCTGCCGTCGGAGAAGAGATTGCTGTATCTGCGGAAATGGCGGTCCTTCGCCTCACTGAGCAGGTTGGCATATTCGTCGAGAAAAGCGTCGATGGAATCGAGAGAGATGACTGTCCGTCGCAACTCTGCATACCGTCTGCTCACCTTTTTCATGAAGGCCTGGTCATGGGCAAGGATGCTCCAGAACTCCGGCGTGGGGTTGGTGCTGCATCCGTCGTACACCCACGCCTCCGTGTTGTTGGCGTTGCAGAAGTTGCAGTTTCCGTAGGCAAGATTATAGTCCCACACCGGTCCGGCCTTCATCTTGCTGACCATGCCGTCCTCCAGGTCTCGGTCCTTATAGAAATAGGCGCTCCGTTTGAACCCGTCGGCATTGAGCGAGAGTTCGGTATGGATGAAATAGTCGACAAAAGAAGGAATGTCGATCCACTTGGCATATCCCGTCTTCGGATTGGCAGGGTCATGATGCTGAAACGAAAGTTCCATGCTGTCGACAAAGTTCTGGATATACGCCTTCTGCTCAGGCTGGATTTTCTTCTTTTTAGGATAACAGATGGTCCAGGTCACCGTAGTGTTGGGATGCATACCCGGCCAGGGTCCGAATCCGCCGAAACCCATAGGGCCGCCGCTGTCAACCAGTCCCTTCACTTTGGACGGAAACGTAAGGTCGTGGTCGTCGAACGCATCAACGCGGAGGATATACCCTCCCGTCACGTCACGCCCCCGGACATCCGTCTCCATCATTTTCGAGATGTCCACACGGTCGTTGTCGCGCTTGATTTTCTCCGAAAAGACATAAACCCCTTGGTAAACGCCATCGACCAGAACCTCACACAAGCGGGTACGGGGTGCCCAGTACCCCATCTCCCTCCACATGCTGAAGGCAAACACATCCCTCAGCATCGAGATGTCGTTATAAGGGGCCAGCAGCACCCAGTCGCTTTCGCTTGGCATACCAAGCAGGCGGACCTTACGGCCGTCCCCTTCCGCATCCTGCGTCTCGATGGTGTACTTCTTCTGCTCAAAACTCAGGGAACTGTTGCCTCTGAGCTTAATGCCGATATACCCGTCGTAAACGAAGCACGTGTCGGAAGCATTGTTCCGACGGCCGTCTTCCATGTGGTTGACAATCTTCATCTTCGCCCTTACTTTCTTCCCGGGAGCGACCGGCTGCTCCGTGTCGATTAGAACAAGCGGGAGATTGGAAGAGAACGAGGCAAAGTCCACCTTTCCTTTAATTGCTTCAGGCCTTTGCGCCGCTGCCGTCAGTGAAGCGGAAACAAAGACAGAGAGTATCAGTCCTTTCACAACGGAGAAGAACATATTTGCTGCATTCATAGCAATAGTTGGCAGTTTTAAGCTTTCCGTAATATGGTTTCCAAGGCTTTAAAAAGTGTGCACCGAAGCGAAAAAACAAATCAATTATTAATCAAACAGATAACACGTCCAGCTCTTCAGCGAGTTATTTATCCGCGGAATGGTCATGGCTGGAGTTTGACGGGAGGCTGCTGGCCGGTCCCCCACCACTGCATCCACATATTGCAGTCGTATTTGTCGATGAAACTCTGTGGAGCGATTGCAATGTTGGCAGTCGCCGCATCCTCTTTCCCAAGCAAGAAGCGGTTGATGAAAGCCTTCACTTCGGGGAACTGAACAGGCGGCAGCTGGCAATGGCCGTGGCCTGCCACGATGCTGTAGCCGAAGCGGTCGGCGATGCCGTACTGTTGCCACACCTTCTTCGCGGCGTTGCAGCTCACATAAGCCGAAGGGTCGGCAAGCCATTCATAGTCGGGATTGCCGAGGATAAGGCATGCGCGGGGGCAGCACATCGCAATCAGCTCGTGGTGGTCGTAAGGCAGATAACTTACGTTGTCGTCGCCGAAACTGTCCTTCAACGACGGCATGAACCAGTGGTAGTCCGTGTTGTCGATATGTTCCACCTTCTCAGGCATCCACTGGCTCACACGCCACGAGGCGGCTCCTCCCCCACCCGGCTCCTGCGATACGACAAGGGCAATACGCTCGTCGAACGCACCGCAGAAGAGCGCCATCTTTCCGGCATAGGAGCAGCCGGTCACGCCGATATGCCGTGTGTCGATGCGGGTCTTCTCCGGTCCGAGCATCTGCAGCGCGTCGATGATGCGGCTGACCCCCCACGCCCACTCACTGTAAGCACCGTTGCCCTTGAGCTCAGGATAAAGGCGTTCCATCTCGCGCGAGTCGTTGCCGCCGAACTGAGAGTATCCGTTCACCTGGCCCGACCAGAAAGCCAACTGCGCCAGGGGCATCCCTGCATAGACATCCCTGTGGATGCTGCCGCCTATGCTGTTCATGCCAATCATAAGGGGGAATGGGGCATGTCCCGTCTCCGGATAGAGGATGAGGGTCTTCAGACGAAGTGTCTGACCACCGACGCTTACCTTCACGAGCAAGGTGTCGCCGTCCATACTCGCTTCCATATTCTTACGGTCAACCGGCGGTTTACGTCCGATCTCGTAGTGCTGAATCTCATTGGCTATCTCGCTGCGGCGACGGCTCCACTGGCTGAAGTCCGTGGCTCGCCCACTCCCGTCGCTGAAAAGCAGCGGGTCGGTGAGTTGTTCAATGAAAGGCAGTTCGTCGCGAGAGGAATAGGACGGCTCTGGGAAAGAAGCTCCCGTGTTCTCCACGTCATAAACCAATGGAATGGCTTCTTGTGCGTTAAGACCGCATGGTAAAAAACAGAAAACACTGGCAATCAACGATATTGCCAGTCGGATCTTGGGTAAAAAAATCTTCATATAGGTGTTATTAGGGGTTAGCGATAGGATTTCACGGCAAATTTAGTCAAAAAAAAGGAAAAAAGACAAAAAAGTCCAAAGGTCAATGCACGTCGATTCCGTCAAAATACAATTCTGCGATGACGGTGTCACCATATTTTGAGCCGGGATAGACTTCGAGGATCTCAAATTTCAATGTCCAGTCCGGCTTGGCGCCATCATTATAGCCAAGAATGCCGACATCGAAGATCTGAAGGGTACGGCTGTCCTCCAAGGCGAGGATAGCGTAAGGCTGGTTGTTATACCACATGCGCAGTTTTTTCACGCGTGAATTGGCTTGCCATGCTGCCTCCGACTTGACATGGCCGTTGAGAATTTCCACCGTTGTGATGCGAGGGCATTCACCCGCGAACGTGTAGGTCAGGGTCTCACCAATGCCCCTTCCTTTTGTGGCCCACACGCTCTCGTGGTTGAAATCGTGGGCGTTCTCGCCCTTGTAGTCAAACTTGTTGTTGCGAGGCAAGCAACTTGATGCCGTGACGCTCTTCACCTCTCCACCGCAGTACCAGCTGCACTTGCCGCTGTACAAGTCGTCGTAGACGGTCACATCGCCATATTTCATTAACTCCTCAGAATCATCTCCATATTCGTTGGAGAGTGCTTCCCATTTCTCCACAGTGATTGTCGGCATCGGGGTGATGCTTTTGGGTTTGATGACCTTTTCCTGCCCATGAGCGGCCGATAGTGTGACGAAAGTAATAAGAATGGTGATAACGATTTTATTCATAATGGTAAGCTTTTGATGAAACTATTTTTTGTTGTAACTAATCTGGATGACGTGGTAAAATGGAGGAGTCACACGATATCAGTCCCTCATTTTCTAAGCCGTTGAAAGACGCGACAAATATACAAATATTTTTTTATTTTTCTATCTATAACGAGTTCTTTTTTTACATTATAAACTTTTTTACACGTATTCCGCACTTTGTATTTCAAAACTTAACGCGTAACTTTGCACTCGAAATCAAAACCTTATTATTTATGCAAAACATCATCCTTCAGGAACTTGAGGACTTGGACGGAATTCTCATCGCCACTAACAATTTGACTGCATCATTAGACCAAGAGAATCTACGTAAGCCGTTATCAGACTTTTGACAGCGGTTTACTTTTTTTTGTTTTCATGGCCTGTCAAGAGTCGGAGGAAGACGTTTTCACATCCTAATTGTAACGGAAAGAGAATGATATGCAACATAAGAGAAAGGGAATAAGGAGATAATTTCGTAATTTTGCAGCCGTAACCATCTCATTCACGATAAGGCAAAAAAAATGCAGAACAGACTCCGACACAAACGTTTTTCCAAACGGCAGCAGGCCCCCTCAGCAGAGAGACTGCAGACTGCCCCATCCTGTCATCCGTCAGCAATGTTTTTACGGATGCTGACGATGTCGCTATGTCTGCTGCTGAATGTGAATGACATGAACGGACAGCGGGTTGCATTCAGCCGTCAGCACGGATTCTTCGAGCGGCCATTTGCATTGACACTCACCGTGGAGGACACCGACCATCCCGAGGATTTCACTATCGTTTACACCACCGACGGCAGCGAGCCCACCATGGAGAGCAGGATATGGACGCACTCGCTCGTGGTCAGCGACAACATGGTGATCAGGGCTGCAGCTGCCGACGAAGATGGAGTCATCCATGAAATCTCCACTGCCACCTTCCTCTTTGCCGACAAGGTGATGCAGCAGCCAGCACTGCCGCAAGGCTATCCGGAGATATGGGGCAACTACTGCCAAATATCAGGGGTGGCGACGGCGGACTACGAGATGGACCCAGACATGACCCAGGACCCGGCTCTGTCAAGAAAAATCAAGGATGGGCTCACCGCCATTCCCACCCTGTCCATCGTCACAGCACCCGGCAACTTCTTCAACCACGAAAACTCGGAGGTGAACGGAGGTATCTACATTTTCACGGGCACACCCGTGGGCGACGGAACAGGAAGAGGATGGGAACGGCCCGTCTCCATGGAAATCTTCGGCGGAGAACAAAAGCACGACATCACCACCAACTGCGGAGTCAGAATACACGGAGGGCACAGCCGGCTGGCTGAAAAAACACCGAAACACTCGCTCCGACTCGTTTTCAAGAAGACGTACGGTGCAGGAAAACTGAAATACCCTCTGTTCGGGGAGGACGGACCCGACAAGTTCGACAAGCTCGTGCTGAGAGCACATTTCGGAAACTCATGGACTCACTGGGACAATGCCAACCGAGTCATCGCACAATATGAGCGCGACATGTGGGCAAGGGCCATACAAGAGCGCATGGGACATCCGGCATCACGCGGGATGTATGTCCACCTTTATATCAACGGTCTGTACTGGGGGCTTTACAATCTTGCAGAAAGAATCGACGAGGACTACTGCGTGACGAATTTCGGCGGACAGGAGGCTGACTACGACGTGATCAAGGTGGAGGAGGACCACACAGGACACCAGGTCGTGGCCGACAACGGCTCCATGAAGAAATGGACCGAGATGCTGAAGCTGGCTGAAAAAGCATCATCCTCGAACGAGGCCTATTTCCAACTGACCGGCTGCGATGCGGACGGACAGCCTGACCCGGACGTGGAGACGCTGCTCGACGTGGGCAACTTCATCGACTACATGCTGATCAACCAATACGGAGGAAACACCGACTGGGACCATCATAACTGGGTGGCGTTGCGCGACAGGGTAAGGACCGACAAGGGGTTCCGGTTCATCTGCTGGGACAGCGAGTGCATACTCACCAGCCTGAACACCAACAACCTCAGCCTGGACAACAGCTACTGCCCCTCACACGTCTTTACACAACTGATAAGAAACCCCGTTTTTCTCCATCGGTTCCAGAACCGGGCTTACCAGCTCCTGGAGGACGAGGGAGGATGGCTCACGCCGGAAAAAGTGGTGCAGGTGTGGGACAGCCTTTACCATGTCATCGAGCTTCCGCTCTACGATGAGGCGGCAAGATGGGGTGACTACCGCCGCGACGTGCATCCCTATCAAGGCAGGACCGCCCTTTACACTGTGGACAACCAATATATGACGGAACGGGACCACTTGCTCGAGAGCTACTTTCCAAGACGAAGCAACGTACTCATCGGGCAGTTAAAAGAAAAGGGATGGTATTCCGCCATCCCTGCGCCGGAGATCCGTCTGAACGGATCGACCGACATACTGACCCCGACCATCACATTCGGAGACATGATGAACTTCAAGGCATCCTACATCGTCTATTACACGCTGGACGGCACCGACCCCGTCACATGGGTCAGGAGCAGCAACGGAAATATCACACCCTCCGCCTCACGCTATTCGGCTGGAGTCAACATCCTGGACAAGGTCAGCTGGTCACAGACCGACACACTGACCGTGAAAGCCGTATGCAAGAACGGAAGCGAATGGAGCCCGGTTATCGAGCGCAGGTTTGCAATCGACCAAGCTACCGACATAACACTTCCTGCCATTGCCGGAAATGAACGTCAACAGGGTATCTACGACCTGAGTGGACGAAAAATCGACAATGACGCTGACCTGAAGTCTGGCATTTACATCATCAACGGTAAGAAAGTGATGGTGAGATAACGATTGGAAGTGTTATTTCACGTATCCCTTGCCTTTGCATTTGCGGCATGTGACGAGGTCGATATCAACGGGGCCGACATTCTCATCACCAGTGCCGAAGCAGGTCTTGCAGATAGTGACCGGACGCAAGTACTGGGCTGACACCCATCCCTCACGTTCGTCGCCACCCCACTCCAAGGCGGCGCTGACCAGGCAGAAGCCGTTCTTCTTCTTGCCACAGTTTCTCACCACGTCGCCCTTGTTTAGCTGGAGTTTTCCGTTCGTTCCGCTTCCACCGTCAAAAACGGGATAATTCGTGCCCGGGCCCTTGCGGATATTCACGTTGTTGCCGGTGCAGACATAACCCTTCTCCTGAGCGCTGACGGCAAGAACCGTCATCAGCATCAGGCAAATCAATAGAATCTTTTTCATAGGCCTTTTCTGAGTTTTGTTGATAATAGGTTTGTTCCAAAAGCAAAGTTACAAAAAACAGGACAAAACGCAAAGGAAAACCTGTTTTTTCTTTCATTTATAGTTTATGAGATGATGAAAAGAAAAAGATAATCCACCCTTCACATTTCACTCTTCACTTAGTGAGTCTGATCACAGAGTCCGGTCCTTATAGAATTCAGAGAAATCATCACCGGTCAGCCCTTTTTCAGCCAGTCCACGCACACGCGAGTTGTGGCTGTGCCAAATTTCCTCAAGGAACTGGGCTGTGCAGTCGTCAAGCATCTCTCCGGAGTGGCCGTTCTCCCAGTTGAAGTTGGGAAGGTATTTGAAGAGCTCGTCGGTGGTGAGCAGGTAAGGCGACAAATCCGGGTGAATCATGTTGGTGAGTCTCATTCGGATGTAATAAACCTTGCGGCCGTGCCCGCTCCAGTCCTCGTCGGGATAGGGCTTACCGATGATGGTGCCCCGCATGACCACACCGTGCTTTCCCTCACCTGTACGTATCATGTAGAACCGGTCGCCAACGTGTACCTTCTGATAGTCCCAGATACTCCAGTCGTAGTAGAAGCCCTCGTCCTCGAATTCGTCGATGGCCTCGTCGAACTCCCACATCTGATAGTTGCTGATGTCAGTGTTCCAACGCATGATGAAAGTCTTGCGGAAGTTTTCGCGCCTCACGCCCTCAGCCTCGTCGAAGAGTCTCAGCCATTCATCCTCGTCAATCGGAGAGAGCAACGCCTGGCATGCGTCCATCTGCTGGAATTCGTTCCTTCCGCTCATCAGACGGCAGAACTCATCAAACTCCACCATCTTGCATGTGTTTTCCTTCATCATGCCCACATAGCGGCATGCACCGATGAACACCGACGACGAGTTGTCCACCACGCGCACACTGCTCAGCTCCTCATCTTCAGTGACGTGGCGTCTCTCCTCTATGAGGTTCACCGCATCAGGCATAGCCCACTGGAGAGTGACGAAATCGTCGAACGCCTCAGCCACGGGATCTGCCACAGCCTCCATCATCTTGTAGCGGACAGGATTCACGTAGAAGTCGCGCTTCACTCCGGCTATGGTGGTGATCTCATGCTTCCGCAGCAATGCGTCCATATTCTCACACTGACGATTCCACTGACGCTCCAGGTCATCGTCCGTCATCAAGAAATACTTTCCGTCCGCGTCCATGATGCGAGCTGAGCGGTGTACCATCTTGATGGCATGAAGGATGGAAAAACATAGACAGAGATCCATATAGCATGCAAGCCAGGGCAGTTCCACCACAAGTGTTGCCCCTACCCGCTGCTTCACGTTGACGCCCTGGGTGGAATATCCCTCGGTCAGCAACGAGCAGGAGTTAGTCTCTCCCTCCTCAAGATGGTTGTAGCACATCTTCACGCTGAATTCCGTTTCGGGTTCCTCATTGGAGGCTGCCACACGGTCCTCAAGAATATCAAGCGCCAGTGCGAACACTTTTCGTTCCTTGAAATTCCGGACACCTTTTACTGTGAATTTCGTTGCCATAATTTGTATCGTTTTTGATAGTTAGATAATAATGATTGGAGAAAGACTGAAGACGCACAAGGACGCGTCTCTGCCTCAAAGATGAAGTCTTGATTTGATTTCAAGTGCAAAGTTAGACACAGGCTGTTCCAAATCGTGGGACAACTGAAAAAATTGTCTCTTTTTTTGGGGAGTATTCAAGATTTCGCGTGGTGATTCCTTTTATTGTCATCTACAGCCCTTTATTATACCGACAGAACATCGGCTGGGATAGTGGGTGTCTCGCCCGCACATTAGACCGGCGAAGCACGGTCAAACAGCGATATAGAATCTTCTGTCACACAAATTCCTGAAGTACCATTATTTCCTCAAACCACAATAACAAATCCGGCATTAGCATTAAAACAAAGAGCATTGGTTTTCAGTATATATGATTATTTATTTGGTTTTAAGAAAGATTTATACTATATTTGCGAAAAACTTACATAAAAATGAAGATTTTGCAGATTTCCGACACCCATGGTTTGCATCATCAGCTGAGGGACCTGCCTCCAGCCGACGTGATTGTGCATTGTGGCGATATCACAGACAACGGTACAGATGATGAGGTGTATGACTTCGCCAACTGGTTTATCGAACTCCCCTATCCTCATAAAATATTTATCACAGGCAACCACGATTTATGCCTCCGGGACGCAGACAACATCGAGAATCTGCCAGATAATGTGCATTTCCTTCAAGACCGGGGATGCGAGATTGACGGAGTCAAGTTTTTCGGCCTCGCCTATGACCATCCAGAAGTTCTTATCCCCGCCCAGACAGACATCGTCATCACCCACGAGCCTCCAGTCATGATCTTGGATGAGTCATCCGGCATGCACTGGGGAAACGCTTCCTTACTGAAGCGCATAAATGAAATCCACCCCCGCTACCATCTATTCGGTCATGCCCATGAAGGTTACGGAGTGAAGAAAATCGGCGGGACTGTCTTCTCAAACGGCTCGCTGGTCGACGACCGTCTCCGTCTCTGCCATCAGCCTCGGGTGTTCCTGCTGTCATAAAAGCCATACAGGACACAAACGAAACAGCATCCAGACTGTGGAACGGGGTTCACAAAAATGCAAACTTAGGTGCGGGAACCAGGGTAAAATATATAGTTTCCGCACCTGAGTTTTGTATATTTTGGTCAAAAAATGGGACGCATCACTGCGCCCCATTCCGTAATGACGATTTCAGTTCTTGAAATCCTAACGTTAATAAGAAATTATTTTTTTTTCAGTTCTTTGCTTGTCGACTATTGAGCAAGAGGCATTCACATCTTCGTGTCAGTCCACCTTCTCCAAGATAAAGTCGCAGGCCGAGAACCACTTGCTCAGACTGATGCTGGTCCCCGTGATATCAGTTCGTGTTGTGACACCAAAAACGACTGGACTGTCATCGTCTACGACGATATCGTCAATATAGATACGGTTCCAACCGAAGCCCCGGCCTCCATTGGCTGTTGCCTTATTGATGTCAAGAGCATAGACGCCCTGATTTGCCGCTGCCCGTTCTTCGAAACGGCAGAATGCAGAGAACCACACATTGCCACCTTTATTTCCTTTCGCCGGTATTTCCTTATGACAGGTTTTAGCCGAGGGTCCGGTTCCCGTCTTCACAAACACATGAATGCCTGAATGTTCCTGCTCGTCCGCACGCACCACAGCAGAAAGACGGTAGCGCCCAGTCGGCAGGGGCTTGAGCGTGGTCTCCGCATGGAATCCTTCCACCGCACTTCCCTTCACATCAAAATAAGTTAACTGGGAATCACCGGTGTAGTGTTCTCCCTTTCCCGTAAAGGAAACGTGAGGGTAGTCAACAGATCGGTGAGCCATCCTCCAGCAGTTAGTATTCAGAAACTCCTGGTCATTCTTACTGAGGCGGTCAATGTCCTCCGTAAGATTTCTGCGGGTGTTAATATTCTCATATGCCTGTGCCACCTGATGTTTCTGGCTCTCCGGAACCACTAATTCAATCATGCCGACCAGGGAGTTCAATTCCTCAACTTGGTATCCTGACAGCAGTGACGGATATTCCCCCGTCACTTTGTCCAATGTGTGGCAGATGGCGAGAAGCTCCGTGGGGTTTGCCGTCTTGCTCAGCACCTCCATGCGCTCCAGCTTTGCTTTCAGCGCGCTGTAGCTGGTGGTGTTGGTTGATATCTCCGGGGATTTATAGAGATCAGCAATCATATTGCCAAAGGTGTAATGTTCCTTTTCCATCAGCGTGTCGGTCTCCAATTCAGACGCCAGCTGGGGATTGTTCTTCTTCACGTCCCACACAAGGTTCGATGCCACATCAAGCCCGATATTGGTGCGTTCGAGATATTCATCTGGATCGTAGGACTTTACCTGAGGCACAGAGGTCATCTGAGGGCAATGGAACTCATAGAAGATTCCGTGCGTCTCGTAGCATTTCTGCTGGCTGCTGGATTTTTCCGTCTCATGGCTGTACCAAGAGAGAAGATAGGTGGACCGGAACCCGTCCTCATCCTTGAAACTGATTATGCGGACATTCATCTCCGGCTCCAGTCTGAGCGGAAAGGAGTCTCCATTTGTTCCGAACGTGACACAAATGCCTGGAAAAGCAGCTTGCTCATCACCGGCTTTGTAGCTGTAGTAGGTCGATGCGTAGGGAGCCTGCTTGTCGAATGTGTCCAGAATCCGGCGGAGAGGCTTCAATGAATCGGCGGAGGATTCATAAAATGTAAACCGGTGGCCATCGAGATAGAGAGGGCCTATATGTCCGCTATTGGGGGAGAGTTCCACGAAATAGATTTTCTCTTTAGGCACAAGTCCTCCCCCGTCGAGCTCGTCCCAGACCACGTTTGCGCTGTCGCCGTTTTCTGTGTACTTTGCGTAGCGTGTCATGACGAAAGCTTCACGCATAGCCCGTGCATGCGGGTTTTCCTGTGCACACAGACTGCTTACAGGCATCAGGAGCATGGCTGCGATTAATATTTTTCTGACTGATGTGTTCATTTCCTTGACTGTTGATTTTAAAAGTTGATATAATTGGCAGTACTGTCTTTCTGCATTTCGTTCCATGCCTGCCCCACTTGCCCCACGACTATGCGGTTGACAAGCTGCTGCAGACGTGTGTCGGCTGCGATAAGTTCTTCTATATGCGCCGCGTTCACACTGTCGTCGAGTGCATCCATCTCTGCCTCCAGCTTGGCAATATAGAAAGCGATGTTCTCTGTGGCTGACGAGTCTTTTTCCGTTGACTTGTCCGCAGGCTCTGGTTTCGGCTTCACCTTTTCATGCTTCTCCCTATAGGCTGGCTGTGGCGTTACAGAGTTCTGCTTCCTGTGTGCTATCCCTTGAGCAGCAGAAGGACGGACCGTTTTCCTGGCCTCATGTGCCGGTCGGCTTTGCGACGGAGTGAAGGCTATGACCTGCTCCTGGCTGACGGGCTGTGGCGTGACAAGTGTTGGCGTACCGGAGTCGGGAGTCTCGGTTTTCTGCTCCCCGTCATTCCGTGGAGTGGTCTCAACGCTGTCTTTAGGCTGTTCTGTCGGGTATTTCGCCAAAGAAGGTCTCTCCGTTTTTTCCTCTCCCAAAAAGAAAAAAAGCAGGAGCAGCACACTGGCTACGGCAGCCCCGGCGGCAACATGCAGCACCCATCGTGGCAGACGGATGCGCCGGTGAGGCGTTTCCTGGTCTTGCCGTAGTTTCAGGTCCTGCCGCATCCTGTTCAGGAAATCTTCCGGCATCTGCGGGGTGTCGGCATATTTTCGGCGGAGGGCTTCTCTTATATCGGTATCCTTATAGTTTGTCATGACGTAAGTTGTTTATGGAGTTTCTTTCTGATTCGATAAAGGCGTTTTGCCAAAGTACGGGGATTGGAATCCATGATAAAAGAGCATTCTTCCAGAGAGCGGTTCTCATAATAATAGAGCGTGAGCAGCAACTGTTCATCAGGGGGCAGGTGGTCCATGAGCATCTCCAGCTTGCAGATCCGTTCTTCCTTGCCGGACGACAAGTCTGCTTCCAGCTGCTCGTCGCTGATGTCCGTCTGCCAAACCTCGCTGTCCTCGATAGAGAGGGTTATCGGGTGCTTCCGCCTGAGAAAGTCGATGGTCAGTCTGTAGGCGATGCGGCAGAGCCAAGTGGAAAGCGACGCTTTGGCAGGATCATAGCTGCTGATATAGCGGAAGGCACGGAGGAAAGTGTCTTGGGTCAGTTCCTCGGCGTCCATCACGTCGCCCACCTGCCTTGCCACCATGGAGAAGACCTCCTGCCCATAGCGGACCACCATCTGGTCCTGCCATCCGCTGCGGCCATGCATCACGGCATCTATGATTTGTTCGTCTGTTTTCACACTCGTTGTTCTTTTCGTCTTTTTCTATTTGTTATACGGAAAAGAAAGTGAAATATTCCCCAATTAGCAAAAATTTTTTTCATCAATCGTGTAATCACCCATAGAAGTATCGGACCTATATAATTGAAAAATAAGCTGCCTCGTTTTGATGAAGACGAGAAGACAGGAAGACGAGAAGACAAGACGATAGTCAACTGACGGACATACAGAAATTTTCAAACATATCAGATGAGCAGTGCCAAGCTTGCTTAGGCAATGCCATGAAAAGGAGAAAATCAGTTCCTTCCAGAACTATTCTAATATTTCCCAATGCCCACCTTTGTCACCGCCAACTCGCCTGATAATATTGTTTTCCTTTAGCTTTTTTGTATTCCAATAGACTCCATCCTCTGTAATACCGCATGCTTCAGCCAATTCCTTATTCGTAATATGAGGGTTCTCCCTCATTAGTCTTAAAATTTTCTCCGTAGTTTTCTCCGTAGTTTTCTGGCCACTATTATGCACTTGAATCTATTTTCCTTCCGCCGGACGTTTGAATGTAACCACAACAAAACCGCCATCTACATTCCATTTCGGTGCTTCAACACCTCGTTTTTGAACACCTCTGCTGAGGATGACTTTTGAGTCAATACTTGATTCTGAAATAGTCGAGTGCCGCTTTATATTGGTCTTGTGCTGTCAGGCAGGTGTCGGTCAGATAGCCGTCAATGTGGCCCCACTGTCGAAGTCCCTGATAGTAGAACATCTTCAGCTCGTCAGTGATGATGAAAGGCACGATGTTGCTGTGCAGACATTCCTTGAACATCAAGAGCCTGCCCACTCGCCCGTTGCCGTCCTGAAAGGGATGGATCTTCTCAAAGCGAACATGAAAATCAAGAATCTCTTCCAGCGTATGAATCTCCTTGGCGTTATATGCCTTCAATAGCCTGACCATACTGTCGTGGACGAGTTCCGGCTCACATGTGGGTTCACCGCCCACTTCATTGGGCAGTCGTTTATAGTCACCCACAGCAAACCAATCTTTGCGGCTGTCTGAGGTGCAAGTCTTCAATATGCCGTGAATCTGCTTCACCATCTCTTCCGTCAGCATTTCTTCTGCCTTGTCAATGATGAGGTCGATACAACGGAAATGGTTCACAGTCTCAATGATATCATTCACATTGACCAACCCTCCATCATCCAGTCCGATAGTGTTGGTCTCAAAGATATAGCGTGTCTGCTCATGGGTCAGACGGCTGCCCTCGATATGGTTCGAGTTGTAGGTCATGTCTATCTGAGTCTTGTGATAGATGCCTCCCTTCAAACCCATCTTCTTTTGTTCTCGCAGTGCTGACAACACATGGTTTGGCATGTTATTTTCTTTCATTACATTTACTTTTCCACAAATTTAACCTGAATATTTCATACTAATTATGAAAAGTGAGGATTTTTTCCTCTAATTATTTGCTAATCAGAGGAAAAAGTGTTATCTTTGTATTGCCAAACCAAAATAACTCCTCACATGTGCAAAGTTAATCATTTTCCAGTTC
>JAFUVE010000012.1 GCA_017483765.1 Bacteroidaceae bacterium
TTGCCTGTGTTTGCCTCTTTTTGGCATCTTTGCCCTTAACCTCTTGAACCGTAGCTCGCTACGCTTCTGCGAGTTTGCGGGCAAATCTGCTCAAAAATAGTCTAAACACAGCCTAAAGCTAATTTTTAGAACCTGCCTAAACATTCAACTTTCAACTAAAAAAGATCACATCACCGGTGTGAGCAGATGACCGAACCATCCTACGAATTTGTGCCATGCCGACTTACGCTCCCATTTGGCATCATCGAGCAGAAGCGACTGCTCCTTGTCCTTCTCAAACATGTTGACAAGCTGCATGGTGATATCCTTATTGAAGACTGCCGTGTTGATTTCGTAGTCGTAGCGTAGGCTTCTGGCGTCGAGGTTGGACGAACCGATGGTGCAGAAGGAGTCGTCCACAGTCATGATTTTAGTATGATGGAACCCTGCTTGGTACATATACACCTTGGCGCCAATCTTTGCCATCTTTCTTCCCCAGAAATGTACGACGTGTGGCGTCATAGGCACGTCGCTCTTCTCTGAGATCATGATTTGCACGTCGACTCCCCTTTTGACTGCCCTCTTGATTGCTTTCTGAACGGAAGAGGTGGGCATAAAATAGGGGCTGATAATCTTGACATTGCGCTGTGCGTTGTCCAGCATCGTGCAATAAAGCTTACGGATAGACTCGTTTGTCACGTTCGGCTCGCGGTCGATGACTGCCATCCTCACATTTCCTTTCCCCTCGCAAGGAGGCTGGTATCTGACACCTGTGAGCAACTCTCCCGTCTGTTTTGCCCACATCTTGATGAAGATCTTATGGATATCGTCGACAGCCGGTCCTTCAATGTGCATGTGCATGTCGCGCCAGGGTCCGATGCCCTCGAGTCCTTCGATATAATAGTCCGCCACGTTCATGCCTCCCGTGTATGCCACCTCACCGTCGATAACGACGATTTTGCGGTGGTCACGGGGATAGATATGGTTAAGCCATGGGAAGTTGAGGGGGTCGAACTTCTCGAGCCGTATGCCAAGGTTGCAGATGGAGTCATGTTTTGCCCTTGAGAAGGGCTGATTGTTGGAGCTGTTGCCAAAAGCGTCGTACATCACCCTCACCTCCACACCTTCCTTCACCTTCTGATGGAGCAGATGCACGAGTATGGAGTTGATGGAGTCGTTACGATAGTTGAAATACTCCATATGAATGAAGTTCTTGGCTTTACCCACATATTTAAATAGGTCCTCAAATTTATCGTGTCCGTTGGTCAGCAGCCACACGGTGTTGTTATATGTCACGTTGAGCCCCATGTTTTTGAGGGCCCGTATTTCCATGAGGTCGGAGGGTGTCTGCTCGTCGTCCAACCTCTGCTGGTCGGGTTGCTGCGCAAAAGCAGAGACCGCTGTAAGAGAGAGGGAAAGAAGAAGTATTCTAAATAAATTTTTCATCATTTTAGTGGCTATTCAATTCTTCAAGTTTATGGAGCAAGGGCATCATCCAGTCCTGGTTTTTCTCGACAAGCAGCCCATGTATGCCTAAAGACTCCGCCGCTTCGATGTTTTTTTGTCCGTCGTCGAGAAAGAGAGACTCCTGGGGCAGGATTTCCGCCTGACTGAGCATTTTCTGGAAGATGGTGGGCGCAGGCTTGTAGTCTTTCATCTGGCAGCTGTAGAATGTTTGATGGAAATAGTAATTGAGAGGATGTCCGTCTCCGCTGAATGCGTCAGTCTCAGCCCAGGCCACGATGAAGGGGTTGGTGTTGCTGAGGAGAATGACATTGTATTCTTTTTTGAGACGCAGGAGATTGTTGAGCCTGTTGATGTCCACGCTCTCCACATAGCCTTTCCATGCCCACAGTGTCTGCTCAAAGGAGAACATCGGTTCTTCATCTCCAAACACGCCGGCTTGCTCTTGTGCCAGTTGTGCCAGTTTACGCTGGAAGGTCGGCGCGTCGATAGTTCCGTTTTCCACATCGAGGAAGATGCCGGTCTGTCCGTATAGTCCCATCCGTTGGCGCGTGTCCTTGATACCGAGTGACTCAAAGCGGTCCCACGCCACTTCGGGCGTAAGAGGAATGACCACGCCGCCCAGGTCGAATATAATGTTTTTGATCAATGTTGTTTTGTTTAGATGTGAATAATAAGAAAAATCACCACTGTATAGGTTGCATGCCGTGTTGTTGTAGGAACTGGTTGGCAAGGCTGAAATGGTGGTTGCCGAAAAATCCCCGGTGCGCGGAAAGTGGTGATGGATGCGTGGAACGAAGCACGAGGTGCTTGCTCTGGTTGATAAGCTGCATCTTGCTCTGCGCATAGCTTCCCCACAGAATGAATGCGACGTGCTCTTTCTCGTCGCTGATGACTTTGATGACAGCGTCAGTGAATCGTTCCCACCCCTGTCGCTGGTGTGACCCGGCCTGATGTTCCCGAACGGTAAGCGTGGCATTGAGCAAGAACACTCCTTGTCTGACCCATCGTGTGAGGTCGCCCGAGATGGGTATGTCATTGCCTGTGTCGTCTTTGATTTCCTTGTATATGTTGACAAGCGAAGGCGGAATACGCACACCGTCGGGCACGGAGAAAGCCAGTCCCTGTGCCTGCCCCGGCTCATGATATGGATCCTGCCCGATGATGACCACCTTCACATTGTCGAATGGGCAGAGATTGAATGCGTTAAAAATGAGCGGACCAGGGGGATAGACTCTGTACTGGCGGTATTCGTTCCTGACAAAGTCCGTCAGTTGCTTGAAGTAAGGCTGCTGAAACTCACCATTGAGCCGGTGCTTCCAAGATTGTTCTATTTTCACGTCAACCATCAGAAGGAGTTATGCTATTTACAATTTACAATTTACTATTTATTCAGATATAAATTTTATTTAGCTATTTCACATACAAAAAAATATCTGTTTACGATTAGCGATTATATGTCATTTTTTTAAACGTCATGCCATTCACGTCCGGGTGGAATGGTAGTTGATGAGTCCTTCCAGCGGATTCTGGAGAATGGTGCCAGTCTTGAATCCCAGTTTTTCCGCTGTCTCGCGGAGTTCTGCCTGATAGAACCATGCGATGGAACCGACGAAGTTGACGGACAGTTCCGGACAGTTGTAGAGATTGATGTTTCTCATGAAAAACTGTGTGAAACAGTCGATGATGAAGTCATGAATTTCCTGGATGTCACGGTGTCTGGCACAGAAAGGCGAAAGTGATGCAAGAAAGCGGTTGGGCATGGACTCTCGGTAGACTTTCTGAATAATGGCCTGAGAAGACAACTTTGTCTCTTGCTCAAAGAGCATGCACGTCTCTTCGGAGAACTGCTTCTTGAGGCAGTTTCCCACAAGCCTTTTTCCGATATAGGCGCCACTACCCTCGTCTCCAAGTATAAATCCGAGTGGCGACACGTTGTCGACGATGTGCTCTCCGTCGTAGTAGCAGGAGTTGGACCCTGTGCCCAGTATGGCAACGATACCGGGTGAGTCGCCACACAGTCCCTTCGCCGCCCCCATCATGTCGCTCTCCACGATGATTCGCGCCTGATTGTTGAACGTCTTTCTTATGGCTGTGGCCACGACCGGGGATTTCTCTCTGGTGCACCCTGCTCCATAGAAAAAGACGGCATCCAGTTCTGCCAGCGGGTCGGCAGAAACAGCCTGACCGTACTGTGCGAGTTGTGGAAGGAGCTCGTTCGTCAGTATGGCACTGATTTCCGCTTCATCCAGTTGGAAAGGATTGATGCCCTGAGTGGAGATGAGCTTCACGTTCTGATCATGGATGAGACACCATGCCGTCTTCGTGGATCCGCTGTCGGCGATGAGGAACATAATTGTTATTTACGATTTTATAATTTACGATTTACGATTTATTTGATTATTGGGACATTTACGTATTTCAGAAAACGAACCTGATTGTTATATACTATTTTGAAATCTGCAATAAATTTGGATTACGGAAAACAATACGTTTTTTGGAATAAACTTACTCTCCTGAGAACTGCTTGATACGCTGTTCCTCAGCCAGCTGGCAGATGAGGAGCGTGTCGTTGTTTTCGGCGACGATGCAGTTGTGGAGTCCCTGCACCACCACTTTCTTCTCGCCCATGGTGTGGATGATGCAGTTGGTGGTCTCATAGAGGTTGATGTTCGGTCCCACAGCCGCATTTCCGTTCTTGTCCTTGTCGAGGAGCTGAATGAGCGACCCCCAAGTCCCGACGTCGCTCCATCCGAAGTCGGCCGGATACACGAAAATCTCGTCGGCTTTCTCGAGTATGGCATAGTCAACAGATATGTTGGGGCAGTCGGGAAAACGCTGGTTGATAAGTTCCTGTTCCTTTTCTGTCCCGTAGTATGGCAACAGGGCCTCGAATATGTCGTTGATTTCTGGTGCATAGATACGCAGCGCGTTGACGATGGTGCTGACGCTCCAAATAAAGATGCCCGAATTCCAGAAGAAGTCGTCGTGACGGATGTATTCCTTGGCTGTTGCGAGGTCAGGCTTCTCTTTGAAGCTGTCTACTCGGTAGACGTTCTTGTTCATGAGGGACGCCGAAGAGAGGTCTGCCTGGATATAGCCATATCCTGTCTCGGGCCGTGTGGGTTTCATGCCGAGGGTTACGATTGCGTCGGACTGAGATGTGAATTTCATCGCCTGACGGATGACTTCCTGGAAATGGATCTGGTTGACAATGAAGTGGTCGCTCGGCGTTACAACGATGTTGGCGTTTTTGTCGGCCGACTTGATTCTCCAAGCCACATAAGCGATACAAGGAGCCGTGTTGCGCCTGCATGGCTCCAGCAAAATGTTTTGCGCAGGTACCTCGGGCAGCTGCTGCCTGACGGTCTGCTCATAGTTGGCACTGGTGACAATCCACACATTCTCGGGTGGTACAATGCCAAGGAATCGGTCGTAAGTAAGTTGGATGAACGTCCTTCCGCATCCCATGACGTCAATAAACTGTTTTGGATACTCAATGGTGCTCATCGGCCAGAATCGGCTTCCGATTCCGCCTGCCATGATGACTAAGTGATTATGATTACGCGCCATACCTGTTAGGGTTTAAGTAGTTGAGAAAAGGAAAAGAAATGCGTAAATTTTATTAAAAATGCAAAGTTAGTAAAAAAAAATGAGATACGATTTACGAAATGGATTTTTTTTGAAGGAGGAGTAAAAATGGGGTGAAAAAGGGAGTAGAAAAGGGAGTATAAGAGGAAGTAAAAAGGGAAGTAAAAGTGGAAGTAAAAGTGGGAGTAAAAAGTGGACGATAGTGATTGTTTCCAGTTTGCGGAATGTGCAGGAATGTTTGTGCGGAATTCAGAAAAAGAAAAAAAACGTTCTCAGTCAGCCGGCTGGGAACGTTGATATGCAGAAAGCATAAACATCTAAAATAACAGTCAGAATCGGAAATCCAGTTCAACGTCTACAAGGTTGTAGCTGTGCTTGTCGGGGAGGGTCTTGTCGTTGACGCGGGCATATTCGAGGTTGATCTGAAGATTCTTGGAGAAGATATAGTCCGCTCCGATTTCGTAGTTGGTGCGGGCTGTGCCCCACTCTTTCCTGTCGCGGTAGACGTCGTAGCGAGCCTTGACATGACATTTGTTCTTCACAATCGGCGCGATGCAGAGGGCATAGAATCCATCGGCCTTGTCGCCTGCAGCCAGATTGGCCCCATATCCTTGGCTATGGATATATTCTGACCGGATGGTCCAGTCGTCGAAGCAATACTCGCCCGAGATGGCATATCGGTTTTTGCCGGTTCTCACACCCCGTGTGACTTTCTCTCCGTCGACCACAGTCTCACGGTTGATGACGCTGCTTCCAGTCCATCCGAACGCGCCGATACGCATACCTTTCACAGGCATCACCCACAGTCCTCCGATGAAGTCCTTACGGTTGTCAGCATCCTTTCTGTTGATGCCCTCACCGTTGAACACGCCCACTTGATAGTGGAGAAGCTCACGTCCGCTGCCGTTCTTGAGGAAGTCGCCTTGGAACTGTAGTCCGATGTCACGTCCGTTGGAGGCGTGCTCTCCTGTGCGGTCGGAGAATCCGGCGAGTTTCGTCACGTTCTGCGAATAAGACATGAAGCCCTGTGTTATAGGGTGCATAGGGTTTTCAAAGGTGAACGGACGTTTGAACTGACCCGCCTTCACTTTGAAGAAACTGTACTTCTGCCATTCGCCAAAAAGGTCAACCAGGCGTGGAGACGATCCAAGCGTGGAGGTGTTTCCGTTGATCTGCATCTGCATCTTCCAGTAGAAGTCGTTGAGGATTCTTCCTTCAAGAGAGAGACGTGCGAGACGGAGATTGAACGAGTTGTCGTGCGCTCCCGGCTTGTCGTGGGCCTGGTATTGCAGCATGCCGTAGCCGCTGAGTTTGATGTCCTGCACCCACTGCGGGAGTTGAATCACTGTGGTTTTCTTTTCTTCCTGTGCACAGACGCAGAGGGAGAATAAGGAGAGGGAGATAAGTGTAATGAGTTTTTTCATATAGTTTCAGCTGTTAATTTTTGCAAAAATACAAAAAATTTTGATACGACAAGAAACGAAAGAAGATAAACTCAGGAAATAAATGAAAAAGGGAGTCAAGGCACAGGGTAAATCCAATTAGCAAGGCCTTGAAATGAAAAAAGGAAATAATGAAAAAATGCTCGCATCTGCGAGCATTTTTCTTTTTATCCTTTAGCATTTGATATTTAGTTCTTTGATAATGGCTGCGATTTCACTCATAGTCGTGATCTTAGCTGGCACAAGCGGCAGTCGTAGCTCGTTCTCAAGCAGCCCCATGTTGTTGAGCATAGCCTTGACCCCAGCAGGATTTCCGTCAACAAAGAGGAGCTTGAACAGTTCTGCAAATCTATGATGGATTTGGAGCGCTGTATCGAACTCTCCCCTTGCTGCAAGCCTTACCATTTTACCAAATTCTTTTGGCAATGCATTACCGATAACGCTGATAACACCTTTTGCGCCGAGGGTCATAAGCGGGAAAGTGATGCCGTCATCTCCGGAAAGCACATCGAAGTCTTTCGGCTTGTTCTTGATGATATCGTCGATTTGGGTGAAATTCCCACTTGCCTCTTTGACAGCCACGATGTTCTCACATTCACGCGCAAGTCGGAGTGTGGTCTGGGCCGTCATGTTGACCCCCACTCTTCCCGGCACATTATAAAGAACTACCGGCATGTTGGTGGAGTTGGCAATAGCTTTAAAATGCTGGTAAATGCCCTCCTGTGACGGTTTATTATAATATGGGCATACACTCAGAATTCCATCGATTCCAGTAAAATCACCCGTTTTAATCTCTTCGATGACAGCGGCAGTATTATTACCCCCACATCCCAAAAGGATTGGAATAGATCCATTGACCTTTTCGATGACAAGCGCCTTGATATTCTCCTTTTCCTTCTTAGTCAGACAAGGAGTCTCAGCAGTAGTGCCCAGCACGCAAAGGAAATCAACGCCATTAGCCAATTGATAATCGAGAATTCTTCTCAATGCCCGGTAATCGACCTCACCATTTGAATTGAAAGGTGTGACGAGGGCAACACCCAATCCTTTAAATTTATTATACATCTAAATCTATGAATTTACAAAAACTTTTGCAAAGTTACGAAAATAAATGAAGATAGCCACAATAATCTTTCAAAAAAATGATGAATAAAATGAGTTTTGGGGATTTGAAGAACAGATAAAATGAAGAATCAGCACATACATTATAATATATTATCGGGCGAAGCAGTAAAGAGCAACATACGAGCCGTAGATACGCAAAAAACTTCATAAAAACAAAAAAAATTGGTTTTTTTCTTGTTTTTCAAAATTTTAGCAAAATTTATTTTCTTGTTTTATAGTTTTTTAGTAAATTTGCAGTCCGAAATAAGCGGAAAACGTGGAAATTCATACTAAACACGCGATTAACGGTTTACTAATCAACCAATTGAAGATGTTTTAGGAGACTATATCCAGAAAAATTTGTAAGAAGACGACATTCACGGCAAAAGACAAAAACATACACATAATTAATCATATAACATTTAAGAAAAAATGACAAAAGCAGACATCGTAAATGAGATTGCTAAGGAAACTGGTCTGGACAAACTGACCATCCTTAACACAGTAGAGTCTTTTATGGAGACTGTAAAGAAATCATTGGCAAAGAATGAGGATGTGTTCCTCCGTGGCTTTGGAAGCTTCATTGTGAAGAAACGCGCACAGAAGACTGCCCGCAACATCAGCAAGAACACCACTCTCATTATTCCTGAGCACAACATTCCTGCGTTCAAGCCTTCAAAGACTTTCACCGAAATGTTAAAATAATCCAATCATAAATTTTAAAACAGTCGAATTATGCCAAACGGTAAGAAAAAGAAAAGACACAAGATTTCAACTCACAAACGCAAGAAGAGACTGAGAAAGAATCGTCATAAGAGCAAATAAAGATTCTTGACAGCAATTCTTAACTTTAGAATTCTTGTTCAGATGCGCAACAGTTCTGTGACCAATCCATAAAACAAGTGGTTATCACAGAACTGTTTTGCTTATAACTTAAACAAAAGTACCAACGCGGGGTTGTCCCGTCCATCAAGAAGCATGTGGCCTGATTTTCAGATTTCAGGCTTACGTGTCGTAGTTCGGAACGATCACAGGGCATGCAATCCTGATGCATCGTGCGTCAGCCCTTAAAATTCCGAAGAAATGAACAGTGAACTAATCATTGACTCCCAACCGTCGGAAGTGACTTTGGCCTTACTTGAAGACCAGCGCCTTGTGGAATATCAATGCGAGAAAAGTGACTCCCGTTATTCAGTTGGCAACATTTATGCAGCAAAGGTGAAAAAGATAATGCCCGCCTTGAATGCATGTTTTGTGGAAGTAGGTCATGAGCGCGAAGCATTTCTTCATTACCAAGATTTAGGAATCAACTTCCTTTCCTTAAAGAAATACACGAAGCAGGTTTTGAGCGACCGCAAGCGTCTGTCGGGCATGGACAAATTGAAACGTCAGCCCGACCTGCCCAAGGTTGGTGAAATCCAGAGCGTGTTGGAAGTAGGCCAGGAGCTGCTGGTACAGATCGTGAAAGAGCCGATCTCGACGAAAGGCCCACGTCTGACCTGCGAAATCAGCTTTCCAGGCCGTTACTTGGTTCTGATACCTTTTTCGGACAAGGTGTCAGTGTCATCAAAAATCAAATCGGGCGAAGAGCGTGCCCGTCTGAAACAATTGATCCAGAGCATCAAGCCCAAGAATTTCGGCGTGATTGTCCGCACAGTGAGTGAAGGGCGTCGTGTAGCCGAATTAGACAAGGAGTTGTCGATATTGCTTAAAAGTTGGGAAGACTGTCTGAAAAAGCTGCAGAAGAGCCAGACATATCCAGTATTGTGTCATGAAGAGACAAGCCGCACGGTTTCCATTCTTCGCGACCTCTTCAACCCTTCCTACGAGAGCATACACGTGAACAACCCCGAAGTATACAAAGAAGTAAAAAAATACGTATCACTGATAGCTCCGGACCGTGAACACATCGTGAAACTCTACAAAGGGAGTGTGCCTATATTCGACAACTTCAACGTGACGAAGCAGATAAAGAGCGGCTTCGGCAAGACGGTAAGTTTCAAGAAGGGTGCCTACCTGATAATAGAGCATACGGAAGCCCTCCATGTCGTGGACGTGAACTCAGGCAACCGTAATCGCGGTGTAGACAATCAAGAGGCAAATGCCTTTGAGGTGAACATGGGCGCAGCCGCTGAGCTGGCCCGCCAGTTCCGCCTTCGCGATATGGGCGGCATAATCGTGGTGGACTTCATAGACATGGACAGTTCCGAACACCGTCAGAAGCTCTATGAACACATGACCGAATTGATGCGCAACGACCGTGCGAAGCACAATATCCTGCCGTTGTCGAAATTCGGATTGATGCAGATCACCCGTCAGCGTGTCCGTCCTGCCATGGACGTGAACGTTGAGGAAGTTTGCCCGACGTGCATGGGTAAAGGAACCATAAAGTCTTCGTACCTGTTCACCGACACATTAGAAGGCAAAATAGACTACTTGATGAACAATCTTGGTAACAAGAAGCTTCGTTTGTTTGTTCATCCGTACGTAGCAGCCTACATCAAATACGGCGTGGTGTCGACCTACCGTAAATGGCAGATGAAGTATGGATTTGGTTTGAAGGTCATTCCAAACCAGCAGATGGGCTTCCTCCAGTACAAGTTTACCGACAAAGAAGGTAACGAGATAAACATGACCGAGGAAGTAGAACTGCACTGACACAGACAGACCTGAGAGAACAAAACGCAATGGTGATGCCAGCAAAAGCCGGCATCACCATTTTTTTTGCAAAAAGTTTGCATATTACGCTGATTTTTATGAAATTTGCACAGGAAAAAGAGATTCTAAAGGAATTCGAGTGAATGCAAGCAGATAATTTGACACGACTTCCAAGGAATAAAGTGACAAAGATTTTATATTAAGGCGAATCAGAAGGAGGCTTGCATACTATCAAGAAAGAATCTTAGTAAAAAAAACATAATACATTACATTATGAAGAAACTATCTGCATTACTGCTGCTTATGGTCTGTGCCATGTTTCTGCATGCCGCAGAAATCGACATCGCATTGAAATTCACCGGAAATTGGAACCCATCCGAAAAAGTGACCCAAAACGGTGATGGCAGCATCACCTACGAGGCCGTAGCCTGGGGTGGAATGGCGGCCTGGTACGACAACGTGGACTGGTCGGCCTATGACAAACTTGTGTTTGAATTCGCCGAGAAGACAACCGTGAACACCCAGATACTGATACAAATGAACCAAGGCAAAGAAGAAGTCAAGAGCTGGGGAAATGTTGGTATCACGTCGTTGGAATGCGCGTTTGCCGGCAAAGACGTCAGCAGCGTGAAGCAGGTGGCTCTTCAAGCAAGCGACGCGACGAAGATACTGATAAAGCGAATCTATCTGGTACACGACAAAGAAGAAGAGGCAGCGGAGGCCGACGATCCCCGTTACACGTATGACATGGTGACAGAACGGACCGAGGACTCCGAAGGCTATGAGACCGCCTTCTCTGCTGTGGCGAATATGCGTATAGGCTGGAACTTAGGCAACACGATGGACACCCACAGCGGCAGTGTGGACAACATGTGGCTTGAGAAAGGCAACCGCAGCGTCACATCGTATGAGACAGGCTGGGGACAGCCGGTGACGACCCGCGAGCTCATTCACATGTTCAAGAAAGCCGGTTTCAACGCCATACGAGTCCCTGTGACCTGGTATCCTCACTACGGCGCGGTGGTTCTGAATTCTGAGGGAATCTGGGACAAGAGCACATGGGCAGGCTTTGGCATCAACAAGCAGTGGATGGCACGCGTGAAGGAGATTGTGGACTACGTGATAGACGAAGGGATGTACTGCATTCTGAACGTGCATCACGACACGGGAGCCGCCAGTACGACATGGCTGGTGGCCGACGTGAAGGAATATGAGAACTATAAGACCCGCTACGAGACACTCTGGGAGAAAATCGCCACAGAATTCAAGGACTACGACGACCATCTGCTGTTTGAGGCTTACAACGAGATGCTCGACACCTACAACTCTTGGTGTTTCGCATCGTTTGCCACCCCCAATAGTTACGACGCCTCCGTGGCCAATTCTGCCTATAACGCCATCAACAAATACGCCCAAAGCTTCGTGGACGTGGTGCGCGGAACAGGCGGGAACAACGAACGGCGCAACCTGATTGTCACGACCTACGGCGCTTGCTGTGGCGAAGGCAACTGGAACAGTCATTTGGTAGACCCTCTGAAGAACATGAAGTTGCCGACAGACAACGTGAGCGAGCATATCATATTCGAGGTGCACAGCTATCCCGACATCAAGAATCTGAACTCTGTGAAATCATCGGTTGACGACATGATCAGCAAACTGCAGACGCACCTTGTGAGCAAAGGTGCCCCCGTGATATTCGGAGAATGGGGACCGAGCGGCATCGACAATGACGACTATACAAAATATCATGATAATCTTTTGGCTTTCGCACAGTATTTCGTAGAGAAAACCAAAGCCGCCGGCATGGGCACTTTCTACTGGATGGGACTGTCGAGCGAGGCTGACCGGTCTGTTCCACGCTGGACCCAGGGCGACCTGAAAGACGCCATCGTGAAAGGCTATTATGGCGCGGACGGCTATCAGCCTTTCCTGAAAGGCGATGTCAACATGGACGGAACTGTGGACATCAGCGATATCGTGGCCATCATCAATGAGATAGCCGGCACAGCGAGCTACCAGCTGGCCGACGTGAACAGCGACAAAACCGTCGACATCAGCGACATTGTGGCAGTAATCAACGTCATCAGCTCCAGCAATTCGTGATAACCAACATTAAAAAAAATGAGAAATTTATTTGTCCTACTGCTCTTTGCAACACTCGTATTGCAAGCCTACGGAGCAGAAAAAGATATCACAGACGATTTCAGAGGCAACTGGAATGAAGCTGAGACCGTAGTCCACAACGCTGACGGAAGCATCACCTACCACTCAGCCCAATGGGGCGGCATGAGCGCCTGGTACGGCAGTACAGACTGGAGCTCATACGAAAAGATTGTGGTTGAGTTCGCCGCAGCTACGAACGTAGGCACACAAATCTACATCATGGGCACAGAAGACATCCGCGTCTTTGGCAATGCCGGCATCACCTCGCTTGAATGCACCTTCAGCGGAAAGGACTTGAGCGACGTTTCGCAAGTGGCACTCCAGACCAGCGAGGCATCCACCGTCTACGTCAAGAGAATCTACCTGGTCAGCAGTAGCGGTGGCAGCGGTGGAAGTGGCTCCCCCACCGGATTGCGAACCACAGATGCTGAAGGTTATGAGACCAGCTGGTCGGCCGTGGCAAACATGCGCCTTGGCTGGAACCTGGGCAACACGCTTGACAGCAACAGCGGCGACACGTCGAGTATGTGGATAGAGAAATGGTCGGGACGCACCCCTACGGACTACGAGACAGCGTGGGGTCAGCCCGTTGCAACACGGGAGCTGATCCATATGTTCAAAGAGGCCGGCTTCAATGCCATACGTGTTCCTGTGACTTGGTATCCCCACTATGGCAACGTGATTGTGAATGACCTGACGTGGGATCCCGGCACATGGACGGGCTACGACATCAACAGTGCCTGGATGGCACGGGTGAAGGAGGTGGTGGACTACGTGATAGACGAAGGGATGTACTGCATCCTGAACGTCCACCACGACACCGGCGCGTCATCGACGGCATGGCTCGTGGCCGACGAGGCGTCATATCAAAGCGCGAAATACCGCTTCGAGACCTTATGGACAAAAATCGCGACGGAATTCAAGGATTATGGCGACCGCCTGCTTTTCGAGGGATACAACGAGATGCTGGACACCTATGACTCCTGGTGTTTCGCCTCTTTCGGCACGAGTGGCGGCTACAATGCTTCCGTTGCCACATCCGCCTATAACGCCATCAACCAATATGCGCAGAGTTTCGTGAATGTGGTCCGTTCGACAGGCGGCAACAACAGCAACCGAAACCTGATTGTCTGCACATACGGTGCCTGCTGCGGTGAAGGCAGCTGGAACAGCCACCTGACCGAGCCGCTGACGAACATGAAACTGCCTGCCGACCCGAAAGCAGACCACATTATCTTTGAGGTACACTCCTACCCCGACATATCCAATCTCAACTACGTGAAAGAAAGCATCAACACGATGCTGAGCCGCCTGACCAACAACCTCGTGAAGAAAGGAGCACCAGTAATATTCGGGGAATGGGGTCCGAGCGACTCGAACGAGGAAGCCTACACCAACAACCACGACAACCTTCTGTCGTTCGCCCGCTATTTCGTAGAGCAAGCCAAAGCTGCCGGAATTGGCACATTCTATTGGATGGGACTTTCAGAAGGGAACGACCGGAGCGTGCCCCAATGGACCTATGAAGACTTGAAAGACGCGATTGTGAAAGGGTATTATGGTGAAAGCGGCTATGTCCCCACCATGAAAGGCGATGTGAACCACGACAAATTATTGAACGTGGAAGACATAACAGCCTTGGTGAACATCATCCAGAAACGCGACAAGGCAGAGTACGGCTATGACTATGACGCCGCCGACGTGAACAGCGACGGCGAATACAACGTGATAGACGTGACCAGTCTGGTGAATCTGATTCAAGGACGCTGAACTCCGCTCATCTGACCTTGACAAGGTTGCCTGGCTGGGGAATATAAGCCTCAGTCTTGAAATTCATCTTGTAAAGTTTCTGAATTCTGACACCATAGAATTGAGAAATGGCATACATGGACTCTCCGAACGAGACCTTGTGCCATTTCTTTTTCATTTCACGTGGTCCCTTCTTCGCCTTTTTCTGAAGATAAACAAACATGCCGTCGGGGATGGGCAGTTCAGGATATGCCTCATTGTATTTCAACAGTTTTTTGGTCTTGATTCCGAGTTCACCGGAAAGAGAAGTCCATGTGTCGCCCGCTCTGGCAACGACACACCGGAGCCCGTTGTTCTGCACAACCGGTCTTCCCGGATATGCCGTCTCATCCTGCCAGCCTGAAGATTTATTTTTTTTAGAGTGCCGGTGTTTTCCTGCCACTTCAAGGTCGATGTCATGAAGGTCGTAGAGCTCGATGATGTCGATAAGACGTTGGGCATAAGCAGGATTCGTGGCATACCCACACTGTTTGAGTCCATTCGCCCATCCTTTGTAGTCAAGGATGTCGAGATTGAAAAGCATGCTGTAGCGACGGGCTTTGAGAAACTGGGAATGGTCCTCATAGCTCTGCCTGGCATTGGCGTACACCCGGAACTGATCGTCTGGACGGTCGTCGGCCTTGACGTAAACCTTACCGTTCCACCCCACCCCTTTCTTTATTCCGAAATGGTTATTGGCCCTTACAGCCAGCTCACTCTTTCCCGCCCCGCTCTCGAAGATTCCCTGCGCCAGGGTGATACTGGCAGGAATGCCATGCTCCTTCATCTGCAGGACAGCGATTTCGCGGTAGTGGTTGATATACTCCAGATATTGCGCGTTGCGTCGTTGCTGAGCAGAAGCAGAAAGACCAAAAAGGAAAAAAAGAATAAGCGCGAAGCTGGCAATTATTCTACGTGCAGAGCCTGTAGCCATAGGACGATACGATATAAAAACGACATTCATGAAATTCATGTTGCTGACACACATGAAGCAATCACAAACAGTAAGAAACCAAGAAGACTAAAGATATGAGCTGTCGAACGATATGGGCATGAGGTCGAGGGGAGATTCCACGATGTAGGTGCCGTCCGTTCCGTACAGCAGCACTTTGAAAGGGGCCTTTTGGCGATGGAACACCTCAATGAACACCTGACGGCATGCGCCACAAGGCGAAATAGGCATTTTGGTGAACTCTCCTGTCGTGTCGCGTGCTGCTACTGCCAGACAGAGAATTTTCTGGTCAGGAAACCGGCTGTTGGCATAGAACATGGTAGTCCGCTCGGCACATAGTCCTGAGGGATAAGCGCAGTTCTCTTGATTCGAGCCCGTCAGCGTCTTGCCATTCTCGAGCATGAGCGCCGCCCCTACGGAGAAGTTGGAATATGGTGCATAGCTTCTGAAAGTAGCCTGTTTGGCTTTTTCGATGAGGTCGCGCTCAGCGTCATCCAGCTCATTGTCTTGCTTGAGCTGCAGATGGATTTTGATTTCGATGTCTTTCATATTTGGTAGTTGAGATTGGTTTTTAGTTTAAAGTTTAATGTTTAAAGTTTAATGTGGAATGTAGTAAGAGGAATTGGCATGGCGGTGAACAGGCGAAGGAGTCAGTCAGAATAAGCGGGGGGGGTGCGTTGACGGGGGCTGCGAAAACCAAACGCGGACAAGCCATATCGAAGATGGCTGTCCGCGTGAAGTTGTTCAGGCATAGAGCTGCTCCTTGAGTTCCTTGATGGCCGGTGACTCAATATATTCGTCGTACTCCATGAGCTTGTCGATTGTTCCGTTGGGCGTGAGCTCGATGATTCGGTTGGCCACGGTCTGGATAAACTCATGGTCGTGGGAGGCAAAGAGCACATTTCCCTTAAAGAGTTTGAGGTTGTTGTTGAATGCCTGAATGGACTCGAGGTCAAGGTGGTTAGTCGGTGTGTCGAGTATGAGGCAGTTGGCATTCTTAAGCTGCATTCGTGCAATCATACAGCGCATCTTCTCTCCTCCCGACAGGACATTGACCTTCTTGAGCACTTCCTCTCCTGAGAACAGCATCCTTCCGAGATACCCCTTAAAGAACACATCATTGCCTTCTCCGAACTGTGAGAGCCATTCCACAAGATTCTTGTCGGACTGGAAGAACTCTGTATTGTCGAGCGGAAGATAAGCCGTCGTAATGGTGACGCCCCAGTTGTAAGTACCCGCCTGCGGTTCGCGGTTTCCGTTGATGATTTCGAAAAGCGCCGTCATGGCACGTGGGTTTCTGCTGAGGAACACCACCTTCTGACCCTTTTCCACGGTGAACGTAAGATCCTTGAACAATACCGTTCCGTCATCTTCGATGGCAGTAAGTCCTTCAACTTGCAGAATCTGATTTCCCGGCTCTCGCTCCATGGTGAAGATGATGCCTGGATATTTACGTGTGGAAGGCTGAATTTCGGCAACATTAAGTTTTTCCAGCATCTTCTTACGACTGGTGGTCTGCTTACTCTTGGCCGCATTTGCAGAGAAACGGCGAATAAACTCCTCCAGCTCCTTCTTCTTCTCCTCAGCCTTCGCTTTCTGGTTCTGCATCTGTTTCAACGCAAGCTGCGATGACTGATACCAGAAAGAATAGTTTCCGGCAAACATGGACACTTTTCCATAATCAATGTCGATGGTATGGGTGGAAACGGCGTCGAGGAAATGTCGGTCGTGAGAAACGACAAGCACTGTATGCTCAAAGTTGGCCAGATAGTCCTCCAGCCAAGAGACAGTCTCGAGGTCGAGGTCGTTGGTAGGCTCGTCGAGAAGGAGGTTGTCAGGATTTCCGTAAAGCGCCTGTGCAAGCATGACACGCACCTTCTCTTTACCCGAAAGTTCCGACATAAGCTTGTTGTGCAGATTCTCCTTAATTCCAAGGCCTGAAAGCAGTATGGCCGCATCGCTCTCCGCGTTCCAGCCGTCCATCTCGGCGAATTTTTCTTCAAGCTCTGCCGCCCGGATTCCATCCTCATCTGAAAAATCCTCCTTGGCGTAGATGGCATCCTTCTCCTGCATGATTTCCCAAAGGACGCTGTGGCCCATTAGGACGGTGTTGAGGACAGTACACTGGTCATACTTGAAGTGATCCTGCGAAAGCACCGAGAGTCGCTCTCCCGGACCCAGAGAAATCGTGCCTTTTGCCGGCTCGAGTTCACCGCTGATGGCTTTCAGGAGCGTGGACTTTCCAGCACCATTTGCGCCGATGACGCCATATATATTACCGTTTGTGAACTTCATGTTCACATCCTTGTAAAGTACTCTTTTGCCAAACTGAATGGCGAGGTCGGAAATTGTAATCATCTTGTGTGGTTTGAAATTTTTTGCAAAGATACAAAAATTTAATGAATCAATCTGCGAGTAAGCATGAGAAAAGTCAATCTTACCTGAACTTTTCCGAGCCAGGAGCAGATTGGACGTATTCAATGTAATATAAAGAATCAATGATGGGGTGTTCTATAAATTATGTCGGATTGATTTTGGATTTTATGTGAGTGTATTTTTGTTAGCATTTGAGGGCGCATAGCGAGCTATGTAACCGAGAATGATGACAAAAAGGCACCACAGAAAACCAAAAGCAACCGAAA
>JAFUVE010000013.1 GCA_017483765.1 Bacteroidaceae bacterium
CAGGTCATTCGACAACTTCATTGTAAATCTGTTGGGCGCCATATCGGCATATTGTTTCTTTCCAAAGAAACCATGCATCTGTGTGGAAAGAGCTGTAGATAATCAACTTACACTATTTTAAAATTCGTCGAACTCACGTTAAATATTTAATTAGGCGACACAAAAGATAACAATTAACATACTTTTAATGGTTTTATATTTGCAATAAATAAGAGCGAACCGGGCTTCGCCTCAGCAATTCAAATGAGATTTGATTGCGTTCGGCTTACACCGTGTTTGCAATGTATAAATCATAACAAAAATAACATCATGGCTGAAAATCAGACCCCGACCGCACCTGCCAAGAGTAAAAGAGACCTCTTTGGCGAGCGACTAAAAAAAAAATACCCCGACCGTGAGTATGCGGACGATGAGGCATTGTTCGGTCAAATCAACGACGATTATGACGATTATGACAATCAGTTGAGCCAGTACAAAGAGCGTGAGAGCCGTCTGACCGACCTGTTTGCCAAAGACAACCGTGCGGCTCAGTTCATCACCGACATGGCAAAGGGCAACGACCCTTGGCTTGCCGTGATAGAGCGTCTTGGCATCGACGGAGTGACCGACCTCATGAACGACCCCAGCAAACAGGCAGAGTACGCAGAAGCCAACAAGAAGTACGTTGAGCGTCTTGCCAAAGAGAAGTCGCTGGAGGAGGAGTATGAGAGAAACTTCGCCGAGAGTATGAACCTGTTGGAGCAGATACAGCAGGAGCGCGGACTTGGCGACGAGACGATAGACGCAGCAATGGAATTGGTGATACGCATCGCCAATGAAGCCATCTTGGGCAAGTTCACCGCCGAGACCATCGACATGGCACTGAATGCCGTTAACCACGACGCAGACGTGCGGAACGCACGGACGGAGGGAACGGTGGCAGGTAGGAACGCGAAGATTGACGAGAAGTTGCGCAAGCCGCAGACGGGCGACGGCACCCCGAACCTTGCTGGAAGCAACAACGCTCCAACCCGACAAGGCAAAAAAACGCTGAATATTTTTGACTATGCAGATGCAGCAAAATAGTATAGCATGAGTATTAGCGTAGAATTTCCTCAGCCCAAAGAGGTCGTCCCATCCAAGGGAACAGCAGGATTAAGAACACGTCTTGGTGGCTGTTGTACGACTGTCAGCATTCTAAAGGAAGCAGGGAAGTCCACAGGAAATGCGAGCCTTGTCAAGAAAGACATTCGTTGAAAAATATTATTAACAACTTAAATTTTTGAAAAAATGGTAGAAGTAACGACCACTCAGACACAGAACAATGGGAGTGCAAGCACCCCTACTGATGTGACCCCAACGATGGGTACTGGCTCCGCTGGTCTTCAGACTCAATTGGGAGGCGCACCTACTACCGTGTCCGGCGTTCAGAATGCATCCGGCGGTATGGGCGAACTTGTCATGCCCGAAGTTGACAAGCGAATTTTCATGTTCGAGCGTGACCAGAACGCGCTGATGCAGTTGATGCTCATGGCAAAGCGTGTAAACGTGAAGTCAATGGAGGTCAAGCACTACGCTATCGACCAAGGTACGCCGATTGTAACTGTTGCCAGCGTAAACGGCAACATCATCACTCTCGTCAATGCCGACAAGGGGAAGGTTCGTGCCTATGACACCCTTATGGTTAAGGGCGTAAAGGGTTACAACTATGTTACCGGCACAGGTAACGTGAAGACCCGTCGTCCGTTGCAGCTTTTTGTTAAGAGCGTGAACAGCGACGACACCATCACCTGCGTTGCTACCAACGGTGTGAAGCAAGCCGCTACCGACCAGTACGGCAGTCTGCCAACCAGCAGCAGCCCTGCTGCCAACAACACCAACGTAATTGTTGCCGGCACGAAGTTGGTACGCATGGCTAACTCTCTGTATGAGACGCAGAAGTGGGTTGACCCCAACACCATCATTCCTGTTCCCGATGACCTGTACTTGCAGAAGCGCGGCATGACCAGTATCGTTTCCAAGTATCTTGCCGACCAAAACATGGAAATCCCCTACGACGAGGCTGTCAAGGCTGAGGCACAACTGCGCGAGTTCAAGGCAGCAGGTAACCGCACGCTGCTCATTTCTCAGCAGAACAAGATGCTTGTTCGTTCAAGCATGGGCGACGACCAGTGGGACTACACTACCAACGGTGTGCGTTGGCAGGTTAAGCGCGAGGTTAAGCACCGTGGCGCATGGACGTTTGAGGACGTGATGGCACTCATCAAGTTGTACTACGGTGGTGCTGACAAGCCCAAGAGCGGTATTTGGCTCGTTGGTGAGAACCTGGGTATGGCTTTGCAGCTCATCGACTGGACTAAGCATCCCGAGGTGAAGATGGAGCCTTACTACAACGAGACCCTTGGTTGGAAGGTGACGAAGTTCTCTTGCATCTTCGGTGACGTTCAAATCAAGTTGGAAGAGACGCTGAACGACTGCGGTTATCAGAACAGCGGTATCATCATCGGCGAAGACCGCCTTGTACACTATGTGCGTCGTGGTGAGTCAAGTTACACCGAGGAGGTGCTTGGCGAGGAGGCTACACGCAACGGCGTACTTGTGAGCGATGCCCTCGGACTGAAAGGCAACTGTCATATTTGGGTAGATGGTGACGACGACGACGACGACACCGCACCGAGCGCAGACGAGTTCCGTCTGTGGGGTAGCACGACCGCACCGACCAGCAACGACCTCGAAGACGGTATCATCTATGTGTTCGCCAATGCTCTCACGCTGACGGTAACATCAGGCAATGACACCGTTCAGACTGTGACCGTTGACGCAGGTGATGCCTACAAGTATTCTGCTTCTGCCAACAGCAACGCTGGAGGCTGGAAAAAGTTCTACGGCCCTATTTCCGCTGAGTAATAGGACTTATAAAGCAAGCCGCAGGGACGGACGCGACAACTCTATGCCGTCCGTCCCTGTTTTCTTTTCAAACAATTAAATAAAAATAATATGAAAGTCAAGACATACGGAGTTCCCGACCTTACAGAATGGCACGGGAAATTAAAGGCAGGAAGTTTAGAGGTGAATGTTTCGTTCACTGGTGGCACAGCATCGCCAAGCGGTGCCCAGCCTGCTTACTTTATGACAAAAGACCCCATAGTCCAGTTTGTCATAGAGAACTCAAAAGAGTATAAGAACGGATTTATCATCTTGGTCATGTCGCAGGACATAGCCGGTGAACATCCACGAATGGCAGTTCCCAAGCCAGCACCAGTTCCCGAAACTCCTGCCACTGTTGTGAAAGAACCTGTAACGCCCACTACACCAGCAGAGGAACCCCCTGCTGAGGCAGAGCATCCGACTGACGAGACACAGGACGAGACATTGCAGGGTGATGGTGATGATGCAGACGGAGGCAAGATTAAGGTAGCCGACAAGCCCGATGCCATTGAGTATCTGAAAGAGAAGTTTCCCGAGAAAGGCTATACGGCTGTAAAACTCCGCAGCAAGACCGCTTTTGAAGCTGCTTGCAAGGAGTGCGGAGTAGAATTTCTCTTTTCGAGCAATTCCAACTGCGCTCGGCAAAGCTCACGCGAGCGTGGCTCTGCTCTCGCTGGTGAGGAATCTGTGTTCACCGCCTAATCCCATTCGCCATGATATTTCAAATCGACAAGATAATGCAGGATGTTCGCATCTGCCTCGACCAGAACATGACGAGTGATGCGCTCTTGGTGAGTGGCGACATTGATACCCTTGCACTTGACGACATTATACGGTCGAAGATCCTTGAAGCCGTGCAGCGCGTCCACATGGACGCTCCCAACTATTTGTTAGAGGGTGGTCACAACTTTGGTGACGCGGTGTATTGGCGTGAGTTGGAAAGCGGTTGGGTGTTGTTGCCGCCGGACTTCATGCGCCTTGTCGTGTTTGAGATGGACGATTGGGAGCAAGCGGTGTATCAAGCCATCAGCACCGACGACCCCGAATATGAGAAGCAGCGTAGCAGGTTCAAGGGTATTCGTGGAACGGCACAGCGTCCTGTTTGTGCCATCGCGATACGTCCCGAGGGCAGAGTGCTGGAGTTCTATTCATGTAAGAGCGAGAATGCAAAGGTGAGCCGTGCCGTCTATATTCCTTACCCGAAGATTGACGAGTATGGTGGTATCGACATCAGCGAGCGTTGCTATGATGCCGTTGTCTATACCGCTGCGGGTCTGACGCTGTTGAGCTGCGGTGAGACGGAGAGAGGTAATTCCTTTTCGGGGTTGGCTCAGACGTTTCTTGTTTAATTAGTTTTAGAGTTTAAAGATTTTCGGCTGGTTTTCCCGCAATGGCATTGCGGGGTACGGGACGGCCAATGTCAGATTTCAAATACAAATTATTATGGGGTCGATTAAAACGACACAGATAGATGGTGATGTCTCCGTAGGCCGCAATGTCTCCATTGGCGGTGACGTTGATGTTTCTGGGGGTATGACAGTGGGTCATAATCTGAAGGTTCTTGGGTGGCTTGACGTTCAGAATGTGAAGTTCCCGTCGAAGGGCGTGTTCTTGTCGTTGGCTGATTTGGAGTCGGCTTATCCTTCTCCTGCTGACGGTTGCTTTGCTGGCGTAGGGGAGTCATCTCCCTTTGACTTGTATGTGGCCCGAGGCGGTACGTGGATGGCGACTGGCGAGACGACATCGCTCAGTGACCTTGTGAATGCAGTTGGCGCAAGCTTGGATGATGCGTTGGATGAGATTGATTCAGCCAAGTCCGAAGCCTTGGCTGAGATTGAACAGGCTGCAATCGGGCTTGACATCACATATGAAGTGATTAGTGATTAGAGTTTAGAGTTGAGGGTTGAGAGATTAGAGTTTAATGTTTAAAGATAAAAGATTGTGGCAACAAAGAAAATCCAATTGAAGAACAGCGGCGGCGACTTGCTGATGCCGAGGACTACCGCGGAGAATGTCAGCTTCGACACATCTGAATCACCTGTGGGCGAGGGCGACGTGCAGTCCGCCATCGACGCGGAGTACGAAGGACTGCGGCGTGTCTCAGTCGAGACCACAGGGAAGAACGTCGACGGGACTACTGACCAAGTTTTCGAAGACCAAATCCACGATGTGAGAGGATGGGCGGTGCTGAAATCCGGGAGCAGGATTGGTGGCAACAACACCGGAACTGCAGGCACGGGCTTCCATATCTACATATTCCCATCTGCGCCGGGCGATGTCTGGAAAGTAGTCGGAGCGGTGGGCAGTGGCAAGTTCGAGGCTTTCTACAAGGGCGATGTCACTTATGCTGGATGTACTGCTGCCAACTGCCTGTGGTCTGCATCGCTCGCCAGCGGTACCTGGACGGCACCGGCTGAAACAACCAAGTTCTGTGTCGTCACCAACACCGCCAATCTCAATGTCACGAAGGTCAGCAAGCTCGTCGATGGCCAGGCTGTGTCGATGCTCGACAAGGCAGGAATGAAGATTGACGACTGGTCGTACGGCTACATCAACACCAGCGCGTTGGCGGTGGGCGATGTGATGCCGAAATGGGAGTCTTCATCCGCAATCAGATGCAAGCGGCTGAAAGTTACGGCAGGAAATGCGCTGATGCTGGATGTGCAGGCAAGCTATCCTCCTGTGGTGTTCACGGATGAGGACACGGTGATAGTTGAGAAGGTCAGCACACTCGCCGCCAATGGTGTGTACATCGCCCCGGTTGACGGCTATGCCTACATCATGACCACCAAGAGCGTCGAGAATTACGTGTATAACACGCCCATGGGCGCAATCGCCGAAGGAGCGTCAAGCGGCAAGACGGCAATCGCTCTTGCGAATCAGACATCATCCCTGCTGGAGGACTATTTCAAGCAGCTGTATGACGACATCAAGGGCAATGGTACGGTAGGCACTTATTTTCTCACAACTGGCGAGAATCCTGTATGGGCAACGGTGTCTGGTTACAGACAAGGTTGGTTGCCAATCACGAATAAAGGTTTCCTGGTTGTCAAGACAAATGTCAACTATCCGCTGGAGGTGTGTATGTTCACGTCCAACTCGACATCAGGGGTTAGCCAGGCACCCACGAATCTTGCAACCGGCTGGACAGAGGTGCTGGAGTTGCCTGCTGGAAGCGTCACGATAATCCCGATTCCTGCGAACGCACATTACCTCGGATGGAAAATGATGGGAACTGAAATTGCGTCGGCAACTAACAGACCACAATTCATTCTTGACGCATCACCGACCAACGTGACCGATGAAGACCTCATCATGTATGCGTTCAACGGAAAGTTCGACAAGGCAAACATCGACTCGAGATGCACCGACTATTGCGCACTCTGCAACACAGCTGGAGACACGGAGAATTTCATCTTCTTCACCGACCCGCACATCATGGGCGGAAACCAATCCTGGACAAGCTCGAACAAGCGCACGTTCAATGTCTACATGAGCCGCCTGCTGCATTATTTCAACTCCACTCCGACTGATTTCCTCATCAATGGAGGTGACTGGCTGAACCAGGGCGAGACGTATGCTACGGCATACTTCAAGCTCGGATATATTGACGGCACGATGCGGAAATTGTTCGGCGATAAATATTTCCCTGCCTTCGGAAACCACGACACCAACTACCTGAAGGGTGGACTGGACGCCCCGCAATCCGTTACGTACCAAGGCGCAGCCAACATCTGGTTCCGTCCGTACGGCAAATCCTATTACACATTCAAGGGAAACAAGACGCGGTTCTTCGTGTTCGACACCTGGAAGTGGGCTGGCGATGGCATGCCGCCGATGATAGATTTCTGGTACGACCAGATCGAGTGGTTCGGACGGTTGCTGGAGCAGAACACCGATGAGCACATCATCCTCGTGGCTCATGCCTATTATGTGTCAGCGGTGACGGCTGCCACCGTCGTAAGGCATACTCTCACGTATAACACAGCCCGAATGGCTGATGCCTTCAACAAGCGGTCCTCGTTCTCGTACAACGGCAAGTCCTACGACTTCTCAGCCGTACAGCAAGGC
Source organism: Bacteroidaceae bacterium (assembly GCA_017483765.1). Lineage (GTDB taxonomy): Bacteria > Bacteroidota > Bacteroidia > Bacteroidales > Bacteroidaceae > UBA3839. The sequence goes on from JAFUVE010000013.1 coordinate 6,979, forward strand.
AAGGTGCATTGCATCATAGCCGGGCACACCCATGAGGACGGAGTGCTCACCACCGACCCCATACCTGTCATGATGACCACCAACATGCAGGACGGAGGCACACCCACGTTCGACCTGTGCGTCCTGGACTATGAGGCGATGAAGCTCAGGACGGTGCGCGTGGGTACTGGCGAAGACCGGGAACTGGACCTTGCACACTAAACAAGAAAGAATGAGGGCGCACACCAGACTGATGGTTTGCGCCCTTCATAGTTCTAACAGGCCTTCGGTTTGTTTGAAAGTTCCCGGTGTGTAAATATTGAGTCTTACTTGGATATTTTGGAAGTTTTCGTTAAAATGCTTCATGTCGGCAAAGTTCATGTCTCTGACTATGCAAGAGTATTTTTTTTTACCAAAGAAAAATTCCTTGATGCATTTAATAATGACATCATCCATGTTTTTCTCCTCATACAGTTGAATCCAATGCATGATTTCAGTCGTGCGATCTTGATTTTCTGGAGGACTGCATGCTACAAAGAAATCAAATATGCTTTTTTCGGGTTTGTATCCATGAGATAACCCCAACATCATGTGCATTTTTATAAAAGAAAAGAAAATCTGAGTGAACGCTTTTCTTATTGTAGCTTCCCTGAATCTTGATTTTAATTCAATGAAGTAGAATGTATAATATCCATCAGTCTCAGAAATGGCAATTCCATCACAACTGCTGTCTTTCAAAACAGAGCTTCTATCGCTTGTTGTCGCACTGATACCTGTGTAGAATGGTGGTTTCACTACAAAGAACTGACATCCTTTTTTGTGTACGGTCAATTTTTTGAAAGTTGTTTGTGGGTCATTCTCTTCTGTTACAACGAATGCTCCCTTCATTTCTTCAAAAGATTGAGCTTGTTTGTCATAGATATAATTGATGGATTCAATCAGTTTCATATGTTAGTCTTTTTTCCAATTCATATTTCATCTTCAAGCTGTCGTTGATTGCATCATGGAATGCACTGAATGGAACTCCGTTCTCCATGTCTTGTTTTACCACATGTGAGGAGGATGGGTCGGATTCGTTTCTCTGGAGTAGATATGCTGAGATGAGATCCGGATTGATAGTCCGATTTGGATTAAGTCTGAGTTCATTACACATCTGTTCATATTTATCGTCTTGGTTAATGAAACTTTTGTGGAAAATCTGATATTTCAAAACGAGTTCGTTGAGCCTTCTGAGGAAATAGTCGCTGTGAGTGGTGAGTTGAACGTGTGCTCCTGCCATAACCATCGAACTGATAATATCTGCTATCATTCTTTGTTTGAGAGGGTGTAGATGCGCCTCGGGCTCATCGATCATGACTGCTGACTTGCTGATGTCCGTGCTTTCAATGAGCATTTGTATGGGTGCGAGTTCTCTGATTGATGCAGCGGCAGCACTGATTGGAAGAACCATGTCGCCGGTTTCGTATAAGTACTTACCTTCTTCTCTGCTTACATGTCCGTCAAGAATCTGAAAGAATAGTTCTTTCAACTGTTTCGGCATCTCGACTTTGTTGGGTTTTGCGGCATTCATTCTTTGTAGTCCTCTTTTGAATTCCGTGTACATGCCCATGACAGTCTCTATGTTTTCCGTCAGCATGGTTCCTCTTGATGGAGGGAAAATGTAGGAGTCTTTCAGATTTCTAAAGTTTCCGAAAATTTGTTGTATCAAATAGGCCCGTAAGAGGGTGGCGAAAGGTGATTCCTCATTAATCCCCATGGATTCTTTTATTTTATAAGTCAATCCTGGAAGGCTAAGATTAATATATGTCTCAACATTATTTCCCAGTTCAGAAATCTCCTCTTCGAAGGTCATATCTATTATATCAGGGATATTATCCGGTAACTTGATGATGATGTCGGCCTGCACTCCATCATCTTTAATCATATATGCAAGCCATGTGATCGCATCTTTCGCAAGCCATTGTTCAAAATCATCTTTCGGGAAAGATATAGCTGTTCCTGCTCCATGGAAATTCTTTCTGTATTCAGCGAATTGGAATCCTTGGTTTTCAAAGAATTTTGAAATCCGTTTTTCATCCAAAAGGACGGCAAACAGATAGTGGCAGATAATTGACAGGTAGCTTTTCCCCAGTCCTGACTCTCCTGAAAAGATCATTAGCTGGTTGAGGGTTATTTCTTCAGACTCTTTAATCATTCCAAGTCTGTTGATTTTTATTTTAACGGGATTCATTGGTGTATGGAACGGTGTGATGTAGATTAATGTTCTGCAAATATACAAATAAAAAAATAAATAGATTAATGATTATGTTAAAAAATATTTAATTAATGTGAATTTGTCTTAGGCAGTGATAGTTGTTCAATTCAAAAGATAACATGTGAGACCGCATGAAAGGGAATAACTTTGCATCAAAAAAAGTTGAGTAAATGAACTGGAAAATTATTTTTGGCGCAATCGGTGGTGGCTTTGGCTGGTTTGTCGGTGAGTTTCACCCTACGTTCCCACTTATCATAGTGGCTTTAGTGTTCATAGTTTATGACGCATGGACTGCATATCAGTTGGACAAGCGTGTACACAAGAAGTACCCGGAGCGGACGAAACGTGAGGCTGCGAAGTTCACCAGCTTTGCCTTTGGGAAGGTGATACGCTCGACTATCCCGAAACGGTTGTGCCTGATACTGCTTGCGTACATGGTGGAACACTGGGTGTTCGTTCATGTGTCGATTCCCCTGTCTTACATCGTTACTGGCGTGATATGCTTTGAACAGGCGTGGTCGATACTGGAGAACGAGAGCAGTTGCAGGAGCGAGAACGAGAGCCGTTTTTGGAAGACACTTCAACGCATCATGGTTGACAAGACGGAGCGGCACTTTGACGTTACGCTTGATGGGTTGAAGAATGGCGGTCGTGTTACAGAGGAACAGGTTGAGGCAGCACGCCAGTTGCTTGTCGAATTTGAACAAATAAAAAATCAACAGAAACATGAAGATACTGATTGACAACGGCCATGGCATCAACACCGCTGGCAAGTGCAGTCCCGACAAGCGTCTGCGAGAATATGCTTGGTCGCGTGACTGTGCGAGACGTCTTGTTGCTGCTTTGAGTCAGGAAGGCTATGATGCCGAACTGATAACCCCGGAAGACTGGGACGTGAAGTTGCAGACGCGCGTGGCTCGCGTAAATAATATCTGCAAGGCAGTTGGCTCACGGAATTGTCTGCTTGTGAGCATCCACAACAATGCAGGAGGCGGTGATGGCAAGTGGCATGACGCCTGTGGATGGAGCGTGTTTGTGAGCAAGAACTCCAGCGAGAACAGCAAGAAATTGGCGCGTATGCTCACGGTTGAGGCGATGAAGCGTGAACTGATGGGCAACAGGAGCGTGCCCCTGCAGAAATACTGGACGTGGAGTTGGACTGATAAGGACATCTACATTCTGAAGAACACTGCTTGCCCGGCGGTATTGACCGAGAACATGTTTCAAGACCACAAGGGCGATGTTGACTACCTACTGAGCGAGGATGGAATGAAAGAACTCGTGGATTTGCATTTTGTTAGTATCATCAATTATATCAAGAGCCTATGAAACGTGGAATAATAAGATCAGCAGTCATCCTGCTTTCAATCGCAGCGGTGTCATTCCTTATTGGTTTTATCACGGCAAAAATGAAAAGGACAAACGTTGGAGAGCGTATTAACCGCGACACGATCACCTACGTTGACACTATAGCGTATTACAAGCCTGTGGCGAAAGACAGTGTGGCTGTGAGGTATGTGACACGTGTGTTGCGTGTTGCGGGACACGAGGTCCCGCCTACCTCTCCCGTGGGGCATCAGACTGGCGGGACGGCTCAGGGCGGCTCTTTGCCGCGGACAACCGTGGCGTACATGAAAGCTGACGGTTTGGCTGACGGGAATGATGGTGTGAATGAGTCAAATGGGCTGAATGGGTCAAATGGGCTGGATGGGCTGAATGGGTGTGACGGAGGTGACACATTTTTGTTGCCGGATTATGCGCAGATTCCGGATGAAAATATACGCGTCGGTTTTTCCAGCGACAGCATACCGGTTGAGATTCCGATCATACAGAAGCGTTATGAGGGAGACGATTACCGCGCCTACGTCAGTGGCTATGAGCCGAGCCTTGACAGCATCTATGTGTTTCCGAAAACCACCGTCATTCATGAGCGCAGTTACAAGCCTCCTAATAAATGGCACATCGGTATCACAGGGGGCTGCGGGTATGGATTTAAGAGTAAACAGGCAGAGCCGTACATCGGCATCGGCATTACGTACAGCATATTCAGTTTTTAACTATGAACATCATTTTATCAATCAGCAAGTCGGCAGTGTTCAAGGAGGTTGCACAGACCACCAGTTACACCGGCGCAAAGATGGACGACGATGCAAATGCCTACGAGCGTATCACTACGGTTGATGAAGACCAGTCGGAGTTGCAACGCTTTTGGGATGAGAGCCGCGCAGAGTTGGCGCAGGCGTTCATCCGTATGCTTGTGTCGGAGGGCATGGCAGAAGACGGCGACACCTATCAACTTGCGCTGAATGTGTCAGTGGCTTTCGACACAGCCTTGCAGCCTGGTATGGAGTTAGGTTTGTTCTCCTACTTCGTTCAGAGCATCACCGCCAAGTGGTATGTGTTCACGAACAAGAAAGAGGCTGGAGATTTCGCCACCGTCGGCAAGAGCATCCTTGACGAAGTAAAGGAAAAGGCTTTCTTCAAGAAGAAGCCTACACGCCCGACCTATGACTAATAAAGAGAGTAAATAACCCCATTAAATTTTTCATCATCATGGCAGAGAACAAAAAAAATCTTGCTGTCACCATTCAGACCAAGGAACTGAAGTTTGCGATTATGAATAAGACGCACG
>JAFUVE010000096.1 GCA_017483765.1 Bacteroidaceae bacterium
AACATTAATTGTTTAATAAATGTCAACATGAATGCCATAAATCAAACATCAAGAATAACACATAAGTGTCAACGATGTCCTGATACAAAGTGTCAACGATGTCCTGATACAAAAGTGTCAACGATGTCCTGATACACGGCATTTAGAGTTTAATGGGCGTTTGGGTGGGAATGGCTTTCAATATTGACCGGCTTCCTATGCTTTCTTCACCGCTCCTTCAATCACTTCCAGCATCCGGTCGGCCAGTTTGATCCTGTCGAAGTCCTCAGCCAGTTTCATGCATCCTTTCTTGCACTCGGCATAGTAATCCGGTTGGGTCAGTTGCTCCAGCTTTGCGTTGAAGTCAGCCTCGTTGTCAGGCTCGAAGGTCAGTCCTGCATGATGAGGCTCCACAATCTCCTGAGCCTCTCCCTTCACTCCCATCAGGATTGGTATGCCCATTCCTGCGTTTTCGAAAATCTTCGACGGAATGACCTTGAGGTTTGACGGGTTGTTCTTCAGATTGATGAGGCAGACGTCGAGAATGCTGATGTAGCGTTTGACCTCGGCTTTCGACACGGCATCAAGGATGGTGACGTTGCTGAGCTTCATCTCTTCCTTCATCTGAATCAGTTTCTGTTTCTCCGCGCCTTCGCCGATGAAAAGGAAGTGGTAGTTGTCTTTTCTGTCATGGTTTTTCGCGCATCGCACGATGAAGTCCAGCTGCTGGTTGAGTCCCATCGTTCCGATATAGCCTATGATTCGCTTTCCTTCCAGCCCCAGTTCTTTCTGCAGGCCAGCATCCTTAGGCATAGGTGAGAAGAGCTCACGGCTCACTCCGTTTTTGATGACGAAGATCTTGTCCTCTGGAATGCCTTTCGCCGCGATGTACTTCTTATAAGAGTCCGTCACGACGACAATGCGCTTGGCCTTGACGTAGCATCGCTTCTCTTTCCATTCGAAGAACCGTATGATCCAGTTGTCCTTCATCACACCTGCGGTCTTGATTTCCTCCGGCCAGAGATCGCGGACTTCCATAATCCATGGTTTCTGTTTCCAGAATCTCAGCGTCTTACCCGAGAGAGCCGTGAAAAAATGCGGTGATGTCGCGATGATGATGTCGGTCTTCACGAAGAGCCCAGCGAAAAAAGAGGTCACAGAATAGCTGATGTAGTCCAGCGTGCGTTTCAGGAATCCTTTGTTCTCCACCATGTAGCTCCACACGCGGATTACCTTGATTCCGTCCATCTCCTCTTTCTGGTAGAGCTTGTTCTTGTAGCCCTCGTATACTTTTCCTTTCGGGAAGTTAGGCACGCAGGTGATTACAGTTACTTCCGCACCTTTTTTCACCCACTCCTTGCAATGCTCATATGTGCGTGAGGCCGGTGCGTTCACCTCAGGTGGGAAATTATCTGTGAGAAATAAGATTTTCATTTGAGTTCAATATTGTGTACCAGGGTCTGATTGAAAGAAATCTCAGCTACCTGGCATTTTTTCTTGATGTTGTATTGTGTGGAGTAGAAGTCAGATGTCAGGGTAATGTCGGTGGCTCCTTCCAGTCGGATGACGGCGGTGTCGGTCTCGATGGTATTGTTGTCGCGCAGTGTCACGTTTGTCCCTTCAGCGAAATGCAGCCGGCTGACAGCGTTTTTGGCGTTGATGATGTCTCTCACTTTAAGTGTGTCGTCACAGGCGAAGAACCATCTCTCGTGCGTGATTGCCCGGCCGAATCCGTCGTGTCGTGCGATGATGTCTGTAGGGTCGTCAACCTTGATGTCGACCCGAGGCCGTTTGCCCACCCTGAATCCGCTCCACACCTCGCAGTTGTCCATGTTGTCTATGGTCACGGTGTTGTGAGCGCGCGAGCTGCGTTCGTAGTTCCGTCTCTCACCCTTATCGTAGGTGGATGTGCCGGTGTCCACGATGAATGGCTTTCCGTCAATCCTCAGTTCGAAAGAGAGGGTGTCTGCGTGTGAGTGTCCGGGCTGATAGGTCGCCGTGATTTTTCCAACTTTGGCAACCAGCTCCATCCGTCCGTTGCTGAGCTTACGGTAGCCACAGTCGGCAAGCTTTTTTTTCGTCCATTCCATCCCCAACTTTTTTGCGTAGTCGAACAATTCCTGTGCTGTGGGGGCGATTTTGTAGGCTGCGTCGTTCATCAGCGGAATGGTGCCGTCCTGGTAGACGATTGCTTCCAGATGTCCGAGTGCGTTGCATGCTGTATTGACGAGCAGCTGGGCGAGGTCGTTGTCGATGGCAAAGTCGTGGTTGTGCCTGGCATCACCATCTTTGGCTTGTCTGTCGAAACTTTGGACGTAATTGATGCAGTCGAGCAGGCGGTCGGTCATGATACAGTGATACATAGGTGACTGCTCGAAGTGTGCTCCGTCGTTCAGGAACTGTTCCCTGAGCTCTTTTTTCAACCCGCTTTTGGCCTTCTTGTACAGAGAATTGTCTTGGAAATAGAGTGCGGCCAGGAGCAGTGCGAATAGCTCTTCCAGCAGATGGTTTGCCAGTAGCTTGTATTCCAGTCGTTTCCGGAGCAACAAACACTGGCTGAAGAGCGCGTCGTCGTATCCCGCTTTTTTGATTTCCGGATGGAGTGTGAACAGTCTTATCCAGTTCATGCATCTCAGTGCTGTGGGGTAGGGGTCGTTGCCTGTCCCGTTATCCTGCATGCTTTCTATGTAGCGGTCGATCCATCTGCATGCTTCTTCAGCCGAAAGGCCGTCCTGATTGAGCCAGTCCATGTAGTTGAGGTTGAACGCCCATAGATTGCCGTTGCGTCGCTCCTCCCATGAAGTGAACCGGTCGGTGATGTTGATGAACGTGAACTGGTCGTCTCCCTCGTAGCATCTCGGCTTGCTTATCGGCTTGACCTTTAGTGCGATTGAGCACACACCTGGTGCTTTCATCATCTTGAGCCCGGGTTTATGGATACGGTCTTTCAGCTGATGAAAAATCTGTGTAGCTTTCAGATATCGCAGCGTATGGAAAATTTTCTTCAGGTCCATGTCAGTTTATTTCCACCCATCGGTTTTCTTTCAGCGACTGTATGGTGGCGAACGAGGCTTTTGTGGTGTTTATGATGCTTTCAAACGGAATCAATGACTCTCCGCCGTTCTTCAGCCGGTCGGCCAGCAGTCCGAACTCTGTCTCCTGTCCTTTGTCCATCGATCCAGACTTCTTGGAGAATCCTTTGGCTCCGTAGCCCGTCAGCTTGCGCCAGTTGTCGAGGATGAAGACGCGCTCTTGCGAGAACACTTCCACCCGCTCTTTCTGGTAGGCCTTCGACCCGTTGGCGAAGTAGTTGATCACGGCATTTGTTCCGTTCTCGTATTTCAGCAGAATTGTGGCGTTGTCGGTGTTTTCCTCCGGGTTTTCTCCCATGGCGTTCATGCAGACAGCTTTCACCCTGCTGCCGGCCAGATATGAGCAGAGGTCGATGAAATGGCAGGCCTCTCCGATGATTCGTCCTCCGCCCACCTCGAGGTCGTGCACCCACATTTCCGGCGGTATGAATCCAGCGTTCATCGTGGCGATGATATTCTTCGGCCCGTCGCCCACCATGGCTTTCAGCTTCTGTGCGAAGGGTGAGAACCTGCGGTTGAATCCCACGGTGAGCGTCACACCTTCACCCGCGTCTTTGTATGCTTTGCATATTTGGTCGAGCTCCTCTTCGTTCAGGCACAGCGGCTTCTCCACGAATACGCTCTTGCCAGCCTGTAGAGCCTCCGTCACCATCTTTGCGTGCAGGTTGTGGCGTGTGGTGACGATGACCATGCCCACTTCCTTGTCTTTCAAGATTTCGTGGTAGTCGGATGTTGCCAGTTCCGCTCCTGCTTTCTTAGCCAGCACCTTGGCATTCAGCCCACCAGCGCTGGCGATGTATTTGATGGGTGCTGCGGCTTTGTTGAGACAAGGAACGACCGTGCTGGAAGTGTAGTTTCCCGCTCCGATGATGCCGATTTTGCCCTTGCCGGCGGCAAAAGTCTTGTCCGACACTTTCACGACGGATGCCAGCTCCGTGCTGTCGGGGTATTTGATGATGGAGGCGATGGATCCGCGCTTGCGCATATCGCCATATATCTCTTGATAGTTTTCCAGCTCCACCTCCTCTGTGATGAGCGACTTTACGTCGAGCCCTCCGTTTGCGATGGTGCTGAGTATGGTTTGGAAATTGCGTTTCTCGGTCCAGCGTACGTAGGGCAGTGGATAGTCGTGTCCTTTCTGCTCGTATTCTTCGTCGTATCGTCCGGCTCCGTATGAGCAGCTCACCTGGAATGTCAGCTCTTTCTTGTAGAAGTCATCGCGTCGCATGTTCATGCCCACGACTCCCACGAGGATGATTCGCCCACGCTTTCTCGACATTTCGCATGCCTGGTGTATCACCTCGTCAGTCTTAGCCGATGCAGTTATGATTACTCCGTCAGCACCGATGCCGTTGGTCTGTTCCTGCACGAATCCGACGGGGTCCACTCCAGCACCCGGGTTCATCGCGATGATTCCTTTCGATTCCGCCATGTCTACTTTCTGCTGGTCGAAGTCGATGCCAATCACGTTGCATCCGTTTGCTTTCAGCAACTGAGCCGTCACGAGTCCCACCAGTCCCAGTCCAATCACGGCCACCGTCTCCCCGAGCTGGGGGTTCAGGTTACGTATGCCCTGAAGTCCTATTGATCCAATCACAGTGAAAGCCGCCTCCTCGTCGCTGACCTCGTCAGGCACTTTTGCCACGAGGTTCTGAGGAATGCAGACGTATTCGGCGTGAGGTCCGTTAGAGGCAACGCGGTCTCCCACTTTGAACTCCGTCACGCCACGTCCTACTTCCACAACTCTACCCACGTTGCAGTAGCCCAGTGGCATCGGCTGTCCCAATTTGTTGAACACGGCCTTGATTGTGGGCTGAAGTCCGTCGGTATGGATTTTGTCAATGACCTGCTTTACTTTGTCAGGCTGCTGACGTGCTTTCGAGATGAAATTGGCTTTGCCGAACTCCACCAGCATTCTCTCGGTGCCCAGCGACACCAGTGTTCGTGTGGTCTTTATCAGAACAGCGCCGCTTTTCACTTGAGGCACAGGCACGTCCTCAAGAATTGTGGCTCCACTTTTCAAGTCCTGGATGATTTGTTTCATGCGTCTTTTTGTTTTGCTAATGTGCCCTTGAACACATTAAGGCGTCCAACTATGCCAAGAGGCTGTGGACACCCTTTTTTTTTACCAATGAATATAATTGCTTTAATTTGAGTGCAAAATTACTAAAAAAAGCTATAATATCAAAGAAAGGCAGTAAAAATCTTTGTTGGTGGATTGTGTGTAATTTTATTGTAGATGTCTGATTGATAGGTGGATATCGTTTTGGTGCGATACTTGTTGATTTTTTGTCAAACAGCATTGATGCCGTAAAACGCCGTTGCCAGATTGCAATCCGTTGATTATTCACCGAAAATGAGATGTGGATGTGCTAAATTCTTTAGTTGTTTCTTTCCTCATCATTGGTGCTCTTGTATGGAACTTTTTTTCTGACAATTCAGTAAAGGCATGTTCTAATAATTAATAAATCCAAGAGAATTATCTTTGCCTGTGTTTGCCTCTTTTTGGCATCTTTGCTCTTAACCTCTTGAACCGTAGCTCGCTACGCTTCTGCGAGTTTGCGAGCAAATCTGCTCAAAAATAG
>JAFUVE010000097.1 GCA_017483765.1 Bacteroidaceae bacterium
CTATTTTTGAGCAGATTTGCTCGCAATCTCGTAGGAGCGTAGCGAGCTACGGTTCAAGAGATTAAGGGCAAAGATGCCAAAAAGAGACAAACACAGGCAAAGATAATTCTTAAGGATTAATTAATTTTTAGAACATGCCTTAACATCACATCGGTTAAGTCATGAAAAAGCGTGTAATCCGTACAGCCCTGACAACAACAAGACTGCATCTTATAGCACTGGCAGCCATGCTCCTGGCAGGAGCCACATCCGCAACAGCACAAAACTACCCCCCGGTGAGGACCGACATTCAGCTGGACGAGACCCTCCTTCCCATCGTGTTTATCAATACGCTGGGCCAGGAAATCAACCGCGACGAACATATTTCAGCCAAGATGGCCATTATCTGGAACGATGGAGGGCTGAACTACTCCGACACGCTGGCACATCCCGGTCAGCATATCGACTACCGCGGACATATCGGAATCAGATATCGGGGAAACTCATCGTTCAGCTACTCAGCCAAAAAGCCCTACTCCGTCAAACTGCTTACCGACAGCTACGAAAACGGAGGCAAGAAGCAGAAGGCATCCCTGCTGGGCATGGGCGAGGATGAGGACTGGGCATTGCTGGCTCCCTATAACGACCGCAGCATGATACGCAACACGCTGTCAATGACACTTGCCGAAGGCTATCTGGAGTTCGTTCCCAAGACGAGGTTCTGCGAGGTCATCCTCAACGGTGTGTATTATGGTGTGCACAGTTTGACGGAGCGGGTACGCCGCGGGGCTGACCGCCTGAACATCAAGAAGCCTGGCGATGATGGCGACGCGCTGACCGGAGGCTATATCCTATGCGTGGACCGCAACGACGAGCCTCTGGTACACGAAAGCAAATACCATCCCACCAACTCCGCTGGCGAGGTGTTCCCACAGACCATCTTCATCCAATACACCGACCCGTCATGCGACGAGCTCACCGAGAGCCAGCGCACTTACATCGACAGACGCATCGACGCCTTCGAGGACGCGCTGGCATCAGACAACTTCACTGACGAAAGCGAAGGCTACAGGAAGCATATCGACGTGGAGTCGTTCATCGACTACCAGCTGTCAACCGAGATTGCCAACAATATCGACGGCTACCGGCTGAGCACCTACCTCTACAAATACCGCGACAGCGTGGACCCGCGTTTCAAGATGTCGTTATGGGATATGGACATAGCGTGGGGTCTGGCAGAGTATGAGAACATCCACACAGGTCACATGACCGACGTATGGACATACAAGAACAATGACGCCGGACTAGGAACGAAGATGCCATTCTGGTTCGACCGTCTGATGCAGGACCCGTCCTATGTGGAGCAGCTGAAAGCCCGCTATGCCGAGTACAGGACTGGAAAGTACGCCGACGTGACAGGAGTGGTGGATTCACTGGTCACACTGCTCACCAGCTCCGGCGCCGTGGAGCGGGAATTCGAGGCATGGCCACGATGGGGAGAAGTCATTTACAACAACTGGCTTCTCGCCCAATCCTACGACGAGGAAATCAGCTACCTCAAGGACTTCATCCCGAAACGCATCGCATGGCTCGACCAGCAGCTGGAATTCAATCCGTCAGGCATACGCCATCCTCTGAATCCTAACGACATGCCTGCAGCCATCTACTCGCTCAGCGGCATCAGGAGGAGCAGACTCGAGCCCGGCTTGAATATCATTAGGCAAAACGACGGCACTGCCAGCAAGATATTCGTCAAGCCATAAACACCAAAATAGCGCGAAAATAAGGATTTTAAGAACCCATTAAATATTTCAACGGTATGGACAACAATAAAAACATGAACCGCCGAAAGTTCCTTCAGAAGTTGGGACTGGGCGCCGGCTCCGCCATCGGCATGCTGGCTATGAACAGGTTGAATATTCTGGCATGCGGAACGGGAAAGCCCCTTGCGTCTCCCTTCAGCGATGAACCGGTGAACATGACATACCGCACTCAGAACGGTAGCGGGGAGAAAATATCCCTGCTCGGATTCGGAATGATGCGGCTGCCCGACAACCAGGACGAGGTAAACCGCCTGGTAGACTATGCCATCGCCCATGGCGTCAACTATTTCGACACCGCCCCCATGTACAAGGGAGGACATAACGAAGCACAGACCGGACGCGCACTGAGCCGTCATCCACGGGAGAAATATTATGTCGCCACCAAGATGTCGAACCAAGGCAGACAACAGTGGGGACTGGAGGCTTCGAAAAGAATGTATGAGAAATCGTTCAGGGAGTTGCAGGTCGACTATATCGACTACTACCTGCTTCATGGCGTCGGAGGCGGAGGCATGGACGAGCTGAATGGACGTTTCCTCGACAACGGGCTGCTCGACTTCCTGCTGGAAGAGCGGGAGAAAGGACGTATCCGCCACCTCGGATTCTCCTACCACGGAGACGTCAGCGTGTTCGACTGGCTGCTCGACAACCAGGACAAATACCATTGGGACTTTGTGCAGATTCAGATGAACTACCTCGACTGGCGGCATGCGTCGCTTGAGAAAGGCGGATGGAAACACGACGCTGACGCAGAATATCTCTACAACAAGCTCGTAAAGACCGGGGTGCAGGCCGTCGTGATGGAGCCGCTGAGGGGTGGAGCACTCGCACGGATGCGCAACGACCTGAGCAAGAGGCTCACCGCCATGCGTCCCGACGACACTCCGGCATCATGGGCATTCCGATGGGTAGGATCTCATCCGAACATCCTCACCACACTGAGCGGAATGAACCAGATGGAGCATTTGGAGTCGAATATCCGGACTTTCTCACCGCTGACTCCTTGCTCGGACGCAGAAAACCGAGTGCTGGAAGAAATTGCCGACGTGATGTCCGGTTTCCCCGTGATTCCATGCACAGCATGCGCATACTGCATGCCTTGCCCCTTCGGAGTGGACATCCCTGCCAACTTCGCGTACTACAACGAAGCCGTGGAGAAGCAGATTCTGCCACTCCCCGACCCCGCTGCCCCTGACTACAAGACCAGGAAGCAGCAGTTTGCTGACGGACTGAAGAAAGCACTGCCTGACGAAACGAAGTGGGCCACGCAATGCGCCGACTGTGGGGCTTGCCTGAAGAAATGCCCTCAGCAGATACGGATTCCAAATCAGATGGTCCGGTTCGTGGAGACACTTGGCAAAAATTGATATTCGTCAAGCGAGGAAGTCGCCGAAAACAACAGGCCGGCTTGCACCGTAGTTCCGATTTTCGCTGCTACATGATTAATGGCCGGACTATACGGTCAAACTCGTCAACTGGGATGGGGCTGAAACTGCGGACAAGGGCGATGACATCCACTTGGCGGATGAGCGTGTAGGTACAATCCTCAAGTCGGATGGTGATGTTACAGAAATCATTATAATCCCATCGCTGCTCAACGATGGTATGTCCTTCTGACAACCTGTCTGAAATCAGATAATAGGAATGGATACAGGCATGCCAGTCCTTGAACATGACTTTCTCCACATAAAACTTTTCTCCGTCCTGATAGACAGTCTCACTTTTCAGGAGCTTGCCCTCACGCATGACTCGTCTCTGTTTCTTACCGACGATGACTGCCGCAACGACGAGAACAGCCAGAATCGACAAAAGCAAAATAAGTCCGCTCATACAAAGATTTTTTGTATCACAACTTTCGAATCACCCGGCAGGGATTTCCTACGGCCATTGAGCCAGAAGGGATGTCTTTCACCACCACGCTTCCTGCACCGATGATGCAGCGGTCGCCAATCGTCACTCCTGGGCACACCGTCACGCCGCCGCCAAGCCAGCAGTCTTCACCAATCGTTATGGGAGAACAGCGTTCGATTGGTTTACGGCGTTCTACGTAATCAATCGGATGGTTAGGGGTCAGAAACTGGCAGTTCGGCCCAATCTGGGTGTTCGAGCCGATGGCGATGACACCGCCGTCGAGCATGGTGGCATTGTAGTTGATGAACACGTTCTCACCCAGTTTGATGCCATGTCCATGATCACATTGAAACGGTGGTGCCACCGTGGATGATTCCGGTATGCCAGGAATCAAGTCTTCTATGGTCTTCCTGTAATCCTCATCTTCGGTGGTCATGCTTTGCAATTTAGCACAAAGATGCTTAGCCCTGTAATAGCTTGCCAGGCCTTCCTCGTTTGTGAAGTCATAGAACTCCTCACTGCGCATTTTCTCAAATTCTGTTTTCATATATATACATCAATTAGTTGAAAATTAATCATTTATCAAGACCAAGATTGCTCCCATTGCGGTTTTTCTGATTGCCAGTTGCGTTGCATGTTATTGTTCCGGTTGTACGTATACGTTGCTCACGGTTCTTGAGCTATGCCATCGCCTTCCATACATAGTATCCCACAGCGCAAAGCAGCAAAAAGAAGCCCTCACTGCCCACCAGCGAGTCTTTCTCACTTTCACGGTTTCGTGAGTTCCACACGCAAAAGAGCAGCAATAACATGCTCGAGCCCAGCACAATCACCAGGTCGTAAACACCGATATCACCCAAAGGCAGAGGGGCAATAACTGATGAGGTGCCCAGAATAAAAAGGATATTTATGATATTATCCATCTTGTATGTTTATTTCTGACATTTTTGAAGACCGTTTGCCTATTATTCAAAAAAAGGTTATTCAAGATTTCGTGTGGTGATTACTTTTATTGTCATCTGCTGCCTCCTTTTTCATTCCGACAGGACATCGGCTGGGATAGTGGGCGTCTCGCCCGCACATCTGACCGGCGAAGCACGGTCAAACAACAATATAGAATCTTCTTCCACGCATATTCCTGAAGTACCCGAAAAATAGGCAAACAGTCTGTATGTGGATTAAAACACAGTCAAAATGTGTCAAGTTTTTATTTATGGTTACCAAACATCTTTTCTATTGTCTTCGCGTCCTCACCTTCAAAGAAATGAAGCTCTGAAACAGGCTCATAGTTCAGACGATTAAACTGCAGCAGCTGCAGAGCGATGAACTTGCTGTCCTCCGACACGCATATCTCCATCATATAGTTGCCATTCACGATCGGCTTCGGGCGATAATCACCTATGGCTTGGGACATTTGCGCTTTGGGGGTGTTTAAGATGGACTTCAGTCGCTCTCCATCCGTGGGTGAGAACTCTATTGTCTTTGCCATTATCTTGCTGCCTGTTTTTTTGTATACTGCATTTGTTTTCAAACCAAACAAGGACTTGCTGATGCTAATACGCAAGTCGTTGCAGATGGTGTTCCACATCTGCAAATTCTTAATATTTGCCATTTTATTGTTTTTAAAATTATTTGTTAACGACTATTTTCACTAAAAAAATGTAGAATAGGTCGCTAACAAAGAATTCGTCTCAACGCTATGACATAATATAAGCGTGGAGACTCTGCTTCAGAATGAGAGCGCGAACGCTCATAGCACAGAAGCAGCGAGGCAAAATTTAGTAAGTTATACTTATCTTGTGTTTTTTGGAGATAAAGATCTCTGCCAGAACTTCCTCCGTTGTTTGACGACAGGCGGGGAAGACGAGAGGAGCCAACACGCTGCGATTGATTGGATTCCACAAACGTGTTTCCTGTCGGACACCCTCTGTTCTCTTGCCAACCTCTGCCACAGTCATCGCAATCGCTGATTTCTACGTTTACTTCTTCAAGTCGGTTGTTTTCTGCAGGCAGACTCAGAGCCCTGACACTTTCAATAGTGACAGAGGCAATGCAAATGACTGCCAAGGCAATCCAGATGTGAAGAATACGTTTTTTCATAGTGCAAAGTTACAAATTATCTTTGACAAAATCAAAAACATTATCTTTTATTGCATTAATTCTCATGGTTCTTCGAAATTCTATGTGGCTTACTACTATATTAAACGCACTACAACTTGACAATCCAGATTATAATGACAATGACCTTTCTTTCTACGGACTTCTGGGACTTAATGGAATCTTGCCTTTGTACTTCGCATATTTATTCGTAACTTTGTCGCCACAAACACAAAGACAAAGATGATTTATTGTTTTTCAGGTACGGGCAACAGTCAATGGGTGGCAGATAAGCTGCGGGGGCTCGTGGACGACTGTCCTGAGGTTTATGGACTGGTATTTCCCGTGTATGGATGGGGAATACCTAAAGTTGTGGACGACTATATCCGCAAGCATATCGACGACATACGTAGTGCGCAATATGTGTATGCCGTGATGACTTGCGGCGACGACGTGGGCTATGCCGACAAGGTGCTGCGGAAGGCGCTTGGAGGAAAGCTCGACGCCGTGTTCTCCGTCGGGATGCCCAACACCTACGTCTGTCTGCCCGGTTTCGACGTGGACAAGGCCGATGTGGCGCAGACGAAAGTGGCAAAGACCTTAGAGCGGCTGCCAGGCATTGCAGACCTTGTCAGGCAGCGGGAGAAAAGGACGGACGTGGTGAGAGGGGCATGTGCATGGCTGAAGACTTACGTGCTCCGCCCGTTGTTCAACCGATTTCTGATGACCGACAAATATTTTCATGTCGACAGCAGGCTGTGCACACACTGCAAGCGATGCGTAAAAGATTGTCCGCTTGGAAATATGGCGACGGACGAGAAGGGCAACATCATCTGGAAGCACGAGAACTGCACGGGCTGCCTGCGCTGCTACCATAGGTGCCCCAACAAGGCAGTGCAATTCGGAAGGTTCACAAGAGGCAAAGGGCAGAAGAGACCGCTCGACTTGTGACATCATAGGCAGCGGAAAACGTCAATGGGCTGACCGTCATACTGGTTTCTGAAAAAAAGAAAAAAGGTCTGCAACACACCTCTGAGCGGTGGTGTTGCAGACCTTGTATTTTGATGCACCTGATTTTAGGGGTGTTCTATAAATTATGTCGGATTGATTTTGGAATTTATGTGAGTGGATTTTTGTTAGCATTTGAGGGCGCATAGCGAGCTATGTAACCGAGAATGATGACAAAAAGGCACCACAGAAAACCAAAAGCAACCGAAATGAAACATCCATTTGTAGGTGCATTCCAAAATCAGAATTTTTAGAACACCCC
>JAFUVE010000014.1 GCA_017483765.1 Bacteroidaceae bacterium
CGCCCCCAACTCGTACCGAGCCCACCCCCACTGGGGTTGTGGACGTCCTCGTCCGCACTAAAGACCGGCGAAGCACGGTCATCGACTACTTCTACCATCGTTCTCTGACATCCTTCAAACACATCTATTTCCTTCTACTTTAGACGCCCCCCAACTCGTACCGAGCCCGTCACCGGAACCTCCCCGCCTTGCACCCCCGCGTAGTAGCAGATGAATCCGTCTTCTGGAGCACCAACGCCCCCAACTCGTACCGAGCCCGTCACCGAAACCTCCCCGCCTTGCACCCCCGCGTAGTAGCGGATGAATCCGTCTTCTGGAGCACCAACCTCCCCAACTCGTACCGAGCCCATCCCCCAGAGTAACTACACTTTTCACTATTCACTTAATATCCTCGTCTAAACTCATCTACTTTAAACAGCACTGACGACGCTCCCAGTGTCGGGAAACCATTCTAAAACTGAATCCTGTCTAAAATGCCATAGCCCATCGTGTGGCTCGCGATACCATCGTGGGCAAAGTTCTCCTACTGCATGGAAAAATTGTGTGTAAATTCACCAGAATATCGTTTTTTTTTGCTAATTTTGTGAGATAATAACAATAACAATGAAAAAAGAGGAATTATTACTGTGGTTTTGCCACATCGAATGGTATCTCTCTTTTTAGACACATACATAAAGATTTCTGAATTCTATCCAAATCCAATCAACCAATATAGGAACGTATATGATGAACCGAACCACATCCTCAATCCTGGCCACTTTTATTCTGCTGTCCATCTTTGCTGTGGACTTGCATGGCCAAAACACGGACAACACCGCAAAAATGCTTCGATTGCGTGCATACGGCAGCATCGTCTACCCTCAATACGCAGGCCGATTCAACTGGATGCCCGACGGCGAGCATTACATGAAAATCGAGCAAGACGAAAAAGGAAGGGATGTCATCGTGTCCTACAACTGCAAGGACGACGAACGCAGCGTAATCATACCTGCTGAACAGCTGACAATCGACAAGGCTGGCGGAAAGACCATTATCGACAAAGGACTGGGAAGCGTGGCTTTCAGCGAGGACGGAAACAAAATCCTGCTGTTCACCAACACCAGGAAAGTGTGGCGTTACGCCACGCGGGGCGACTACTGGGTGCTCAACCGCAAGAGCGGAGAGCTCCACCAGCTGGGCATAGGACTGCCAGAAAGCAGCCTCATGTTTGCGAAGTTCTCTCCTGATGCAAAGAAGGTGGCATACGTAAGTCGTAACAACATCTACGTGGAGGACCTGGCAGCAAAAACATACAAAGCCATCACTACCGACGGCAACGACACAATCGTGAACGGAACGTTCGACTGGGTGTATGAAGAGGAGTTCGACTGCAGAGACGGATTCAGATGGAGCGGCGACGGAAGCCATATCGCTTACTGGCAGAGCAACACCAGCGGAACCGGATGGTTCGACATCATCAACAACGTGGACAGCATCTACCCCACTGTCCAGCATTTCCCCTACCCTAAGGCAGGAACCACCAACAGCAGCGTGAAGATAGGATATGTTAATGTTGACGGCGGAACCACCACATGGCTGAACATACCCGGAGACCCACGCAACAACTATCTGCCACGCATGGACTTCATCCCCGGAACGAACCAGCTCTTCATCCAGCAGATGGACCGCCCTCAGCACACCAACAAAGTGTGGACCACAACCATCGGAAAGGACGACCTGAGAGTCATCTTTGAGGACAGCGACAAGGCATGGGTGGAGACCAACGACCAGGTGAGATGGCTGAAAGGCAATAAATATTTCACATGGATGAGCGAGCGCGACGGATGGCGGCATCTCTACAGGGTGAGCGCAGACGGAAAAGAGATGAGCCTGATCACGAAAGGAGATTTCGACGTGATTTCACAGGTGGGACTCAGCGAGAAAGCTGGATACGTCTATTTCATCGCATCTCCCGACAACGCCACCCAGCGATATCTCTACCGAGCCAAGCTGTTCGGAAATGGCGAATGTGAGCTCGTGAGCGACAAAAGCCAGAAAGGACAGCACAGCTACCAGTTCTCGCCATCATGCACATGGGCAGTACATACGTTCAGCAATGCCTCCACTGTCCCTGAGACCGAACTCATGGCTTTTCCATCAGGTAAGTCGGTGAAGAAACTGACCGACAACAGCAAAGCACAGAAAGAATTCGACGAGCTGGGCGTCAACACGAAAGAGTTTGTGAAGGTGAGATCAGGCAACCTGCTGCTCGACGCATGGATGATCAAACCCTACAATTTCGATGCCAGCAAGAAATATCCGGTCATCATGGATATATATGGAGAGCCTGCCAGCTCAACGGTGCAGGACGTGTGGTCCAACAGCACATGGCATCAGTATCTGGCCAGCCTCGGATATATCATCGTAAGCATCGACAACCGGGGGGCCGCTGCACCACGCGGACGTGAATGGCGCAAATGCATATATGGAGAGGTGGGCACCTTTGCCAGCGAGGACCAGGCCAACGGCATTCGCGACCTCGCACGGCAATTTCCATTCATCGACGCCGACCGCATTGGCGTCACCGGATGGAGCGGAGGAGGAAGCCAGACACTCAACTGCATGTTCCGATATCCCCAGGTCTTCAAGACGGGCATCGCCGTGGCATTCGTGGCCGACCAACGGCTGTACGACACCATCTACCAGGAGCGCTACATGGACACGCCGCAGAACAACCCCAAAGGATATGAGAATGGCTCACCCATCAGCTGGGCGGACGGACTGGAAGGCAACCTCCTGCTCATCCACGGCACTGGCGACGACAACGTGCATTATCAAAACTGCGAGACGCTGGTGAATAAACTCATCGAAGAGGACAAGACGTTCTACCAAGTGTCGTACCCGATGCGAAGCCACAGCATCAGCGAAGGAGAAAACACATCACGCCACCTGCGAAAGACCATGGTCGACTTCTGGCTCAAGAACCTACCGGCAGGAGGAAAGTAAATATTTCTCCCATTATTCTTTGTCTTGAACTGAAAAATGATTAACTTTGCCATGTGAGGACCTGCGTGGATTCAGTGGGTAAAAAATTGAACCACACCACCGTGTGTTCGTAAGCCACAAATTCATATACAACAGCAGAAATAGAGAAAGACGTGACAGAAAAAATCATCCCTGAATTGCAGGCATATGTGGAAAAAGTAATCATTCCGCAGTACGACCATTTCGACAAGGCGCATCAGCGCGATCATGTCGAGATGGTGATACGCCAGAGCCTGCAACTGGCCAGACAGCTGGGAGCCGACCAGAACATGGCATACACCATAGCGGCTTTCCACGACACGGGACTTTGCAAGGGAAGGGAACGTCACCACCTGGTATCGGCCGAGATCATACGGGCCGACAAGATGCTGCCAACATGGTTCTGCAGGGAGCAGATTGAGACGATGGCACAGGCGGCAGAGGACCACCGGGCTTCAGCCCGACAGGAGCCACGAACGCTCTACGGACGAATCATCGCTGAGGCCGACAGATGCATCGAACCGCTCACTGTCATCCAGCGGACCATACAGTTCGGACTCCACCACTATCCGGAACTCTCACGCGAGGAACAATTCCAACGGATGATGACCCACCTGCGAGAAAAATATGGACGGGGAGGCTACCTGCATCTCTGGTTTGAAGACTCCCCAAACGCACACCAGCTGGAACAACTCAGACGCATGATCGAAGACGAACAGGCTATGCGCTCGGTCTTCAATAATTGCCTGCCCTGACCGTCAGGCCTCAAGCAAGAGAACAAACTCAAAACACCTGATTAAATAACTGAATGTCTAACTAATAACTTGATTGAACAAAATGTTGCATTTTATAGAAGAAGAGGCGGCGCGATGTCTGCTCTGTGCCGACGCGCCATGCAGCCGGGCTTGTAAGAACGGCGACCCTGCACGCGCAATGCGGGCCATTCGTTTCGGTAACCGGAATCTGGCTGGGAGATGGATTGAAGAGTGTACTGACGAAGACATGGAAGCAGCAGAAAAAGCCTGCATCCACTACGACAGGCCTATACGCATCAAGGAAATGCTTGCCCCACTCCGGAACCAAAGAGAAGGAGAGAATTCAAAGACTGACACATCAATGAGCAAAGGGATGAAGCACGCATCTCTTGAAATCACGTTCTGCGGCATCCCATGCGAAAACCCTTTCTTCCTCGCTTCATCCGCCATCTGCACCAACTACGAGATGGTGGCACGGGCATTCGAGGCGGGATGGGCAGGCGTTTTCTACAAGACTATATGCAAGCAGGAAATACGCGAGGTGTCGCCCCGATTCGATGCCGTGAAGGACGGGACGTCGTTTGCTGGATTCCGCAACATGGAGCAACTGAGCGAGAACCCCTACGAGATGGACTTCGACATCCTGAAGCGACTCAAGCAGAACTACCCGTCGAAAGTGGTGGTGGCTTCTATCATGGGACAGTTCGAAGAGGAATGGATTGAGCTGGCCAAGATGGCTGAGGAGGCTGGATGTGATGCCGTGGAGCTGAACTTCTCCTGCCCTCAGATGCGACTGGCGGGAATGGGAAGCGACGTGGGACAGAACCCCGAGCTGGTGGCCATCTACACCACTTACGTGAAGAACGGTGTGAAAATCCCAGTCATACCCAAGATGACACCCAACATCACGCACATGAGGCATCCGGCCATGAGTGCCTATTTCGCCGGGGCCGATGCCATTTCGGCCATCAACACCATCAAGAGCATCACCATGTCGCCGGAGGCGGCAGTGAGCGGACGACTCACCATATCGGGCTACAGCGGAAGGGCTGTGAAGCCCATCGCACTGCGATATATTTACCAGATGGCATCCAATCCCGTGCTCAATGGGTCGCAAGGCAAACGCATAGAGCTGAGCGGAATCGGAGGAATCGAGAACTGGCGGGACGCGTTGGAGTTCATACAGCTGGGATGCAGCAACGTCCAAGTATGTACTGCCGTCATGCAGTACGGCTATCGAATAATCGACGACCTCATCCTCGGCATGCAGTATTATCTCGACGAGCGCGGCTTGGAGTCTGTTGAAGCACTCGTCGGCGAGGAGCTGCCAAACTTCGTCACACCATCCGACCTCGACCGAGACACCATCATCTATCCGAAAATCGACCGAGAGCGATGCATCGGATGCGGCAGATGCCACATCTCATGCATGGACGGCGGACACCAGGCAATTGCCTTCGACCCTGCTACACGACAGCCACGCATCATTGGCACTAAATGCGTAGGATGCCACCTCTGCCGACTCGTCTGCCCCACCCACGCCATCGGAACGACCAGGCGAATCAATAAAAAATCATCCTCTGCATAGCGTCCCGACAGTAGCTGCCAGCTATAAGGTCGAAATGAAGAAGCGAAGGTGGCGTGCAAGACTGGTCGTAATAGTCCACTTCCGCTATAGGCAGGCAGAAGTACTCCAGCTTGTCGTAGCTGGCATACTGTCTCGACAGAGCGGAGTTATTGTCGTAGATCCATCGTTTCATGCTGTCCTCAACATTGAAATTCACCATGCCGGAACACCGTACGGAGACATTATCCGTGCATGACAATATCTCGACGTTCGGGTTATTCTGCAATTCACGAAAGACAGACCCGTCTGCCGGGATGGAGAAATAGAGCACGTGGCCTTCTTGACGCATCACCTGCAAAATGCGCAATTTAGGAAAGTCGCCTTCGCTGGTGGCGAAGGCGACTTCATTATGCGCTTTCAAAAATCGAAGTGCGTTGTCAAGCATATCGGCTTACCATTTCAATGCATCCTGCAGAATCACGCCGTCGGTCATCGGACTGTCAGCCTCTGTGAATGCATTGGCTTTGTACTGAATGCAGAGCATCGTCAGATTGTCACTGCCTGTGTTCTTCAGCGCACGCCGGCCGTCAGGAGACACACGAATCACGGTTCCTTCGCTTACAGGGAAAACCTCACCGTCCACCTGATACTGGCCCTCGCCCTTCAGGATGATGTATAGTTCCTCATGAGTCTTATGGGTATGCAGGAAACCGCTGTCCTGACCGGGAACCAATGTCTGAAAACTCAACTCGCTTCCCGTTGCACCTACGGCCTGACCGACAAACACCTTGCCCTTCAGAGTGAAGTCTGGACCCATCGGAAGCTCATGCTCGATGATTTCACTTACTTTGCCTACACTCACGGCCTTGAAGTTCTTGCCTTCCTTGATTTCTGTAATCTGTTTCATTGTTTTACTGATTTTAGTGATATTAAAAAAATAACTTGCCTCACATTCCAGTTGATTGTAGGGTTTCTGTCCCCCGATAACGGGGGAACCGAAGGGGGTGTAAAGACCATTGATTACTTTATGTATGTCCGTCTGGAGTAGAGACGCCCCGTGGGGCGTCTTCAAACTAAACCCACCACTATGGACTTACTTTCTGTATGTCCGTCAGCTGACTATCGTCTTGTCTTCTCTTCTTCTTATCTTCTTGTCTTCATGAAAACGAGGCTACTTAATTATCAACGGTTGCTATATTTCTGTTTTGCTGGTGCAAAGTTACGGATATTTCCACAACCACACAAGAAGGCACTTTTTTGTGGGATAGTTACCAAATGGTAGGAATTGGGAAACCATCGGACTTCCATATTTTATAATTTAACAATTATTAACGCGGTAACATTTCGTAACCAAGTTACAAATTGTTACCTTTGCAGAAAAAAAGGAAATCATGGCTGACATACAGGCAGAATATCTTGCTTGCCCGATAAGGCAAGTGGTCAGTCGCTTTGGCGACAAGTGGTCATTACTGGTTTTGTTCCTACTCAACAAAAGCGATACGGGCGTGATGCGGTTCAACGAGATTCGGCGCTTCATGACGGACTGTTCGCAGAAGATGCTGTCGCAGACGTTGAAAAACCTTGAGCAGAACAACCTTGTACATCGTGAGGTTTATCCTGAAGTGCCTCCACGGGTGGAGTATTCACTTACAAATACGGGCAAATCCCTTATCCCGGCTCTGTCAGCGCTCATAGCATGGGGGCAGGAACATTTCGATGAGGTAGTAAACAAGACTGTCATCATCGATTAACAACTCATAAAAAGACACCCAGGTCAATCCTTCTGAAATCATCCGAAAATAAAACTCTTTATTGTAGTTCATAGCCATCAATAAGAGCGCCATCATCAGAGTAACTAAAGCTTCTATATATCATATTATATATTATATTGACATAGAAAATATTGGCTTGGGTCGATTCTTTTCGAAGTGATTGCCATATGTACACTGAGAAATTGTTATTGCCGTCTTTTGGAAGGGTACGCAAAATGAGAGCCTTCTATATAACACCTACGTATTAGCCTGATACATAGAGTAACTTCTTTTTCCTCCTTTTTATTATGTTTGTCCTGCTAATCCGTCCGCATGGCTCTTTCAACTTTAAACATTCAACTTTCAACTAAATCAAGGCATTTACGTCCCTAAAATCTCATCAGGCGGAGTAACTACACTATTCACTCTTCACTTAATTTCATTTCTTTCCGAAAACGTCAGAAACCTATCCAATATTCATGTAACTTTGCACCAAATTCACACAACCATGAAAAGCGTCTATCTCATCTGTAGCTTCTATATGCCCCCTCCAACCTCCAGTGTGGCACAACCTCCCTCAGCCCCGCCAACGCTCCCGGTGTCGGGTGTCCATTGCCCATCATACCGCCCATTTGACCCATAAAAATAATAAACCGAACCGTCGGACACGTCTTCTTATCACCAATTCTATCCACATTAAACATTAAACTTTAAACCAACTATTCACTTTTCACTTATAATTATTCCCTTATTAACATTAAATAATTTGTTATTTTTGTTACAAAAGTCATTGTCGTTCGTTATATAGACAGAAACAAGAATAATGAGCGAAAAGAATCTGACAGACACCTTCACGAAATGGAGAAGCCGTTTTCTGCGGCAAGCCCTTCGTATGCTTCCGTCTGAGGAGGATGCGGAAGACGTGTTGCAAGACGCGTTTGTCAGATTGTGGCCCCTGTCGGAACGCATCAGCTCAGACCAGGAGGCGAAGGCCTTGGCCACCACGACTGTCCGCAATCTTGCCATCGACCGCTACCGGACGCTGCAACGGATGAACGCGACTGCGCATGAGCCAGTAGATATAGCCGACACTTCGCAGGAGGAGGAATCCGAAACGGAACAGCGGATGGCGGTTGTAGAGGAGATCATGAGCAGGGTGCTCTCCCCAACCCAACAGACAATCTTCAGAATGCGGGAATTTGAGCAGATCAGCTATGAGCAAATTGCGAAGCAACTGAATATGCAGCCCGCTGCGGTCAGGATGCAGCTGTCGAGAGCACGCAAGGCCATCCGCGATGAATACAGACATATCAAATCGAAAGAAAAGGAATCAGACAATGGATAAAAAGGAGATCATAATTAAGCAAGCCGCTTTCTGGACCAGCCTCTCGGAACGCTATTTCGAGGCTGAACTTACGGATGAGGAGGAGGCCGCCCTGATGCGCTTCGTGGCTTCGGAAATGTCGGCCGACCCTCTCTTCGGCGAGTCTGCACTTGCCCTTTTTGACGAGGTGCGTGCCATGATGAGCCTGACTACGGTGGGACGCATGGCCTCATCCAGACAAAATCAGAAGCTGGCCGTCAAGGAACTGCCAACACAAAGGCGGTTCAAAATTCCGCTCTCAGCAACTGCCATACGCTGGGTGGCGGGAATTGCAGCGGCTGCTGTGGTGGTATTCGCTATGTCACGTTGGTTCCAAACGGATGATGACGACATCTATGTGGCAAGTGTGAACGGAGAGGTCATCACAGACAAAGAGAAAGTGCTGACTCTCATGCACGACTCCTGGGACAATATCGACTTCCAGCCTTCTGCAAATGAAGTGGAACAACAGATGACGGAAATGTTTGATGGACTGGAGTAAAACGTTATAAAAGATAAAATCTCTGTTATATATGAAAAAAATAATCCTATTATTCGTCATGACGGTTCTCTGCCAGTGTCTGCTGGCGCAGTCAAATCTGCATATAAGTCCTGTGTTTGAGCATATCTCTGATTATGGCAAGGACACGAAAACGGTGTGGGTGAAAGGCAAAGAGCTCAAGAAATACAAGCTGACACTCTACCGCAGCATATCCACAGAGAACAGCCAGATTGCAGGCAACATGGAAAAAGCGGTGATTGCCGACAGCAAGAAAGCGGTCGACAAGGAAATCGGCTATATAGGCTCGCGTCTGTATTATGCTTTTCTCTCGCTTCCTCCAGAGGGGGTTGGACAAGATTTCATGCGATTTATATTCTACAGAAATCCGTCACTGAAAAACAACAGCAAAAAAGAGGTCACACTCGTCTATATGGAGGGACGGATAACAATGAGCGAACTCAAAAACCTGTTTAAAAAGTAAACGAAAATCACATAAAAATGAAAAAAAATTTTTATTTCCTACTGTCCATGATGCTGACCTGCAACATGGTCTCGGCTCAAGAAGTGAGCGACACGATTGAGATTGAGAAAGCCGACAAGGTGGTGGTCAAATCCAATAGCAAGTCTATGTCCGTGGAAGTCTTCGGAAAAGAAGGAGACCCGGATTATCATCTGAGCAAGGCCCTGGAACTGGACGGAGAAGGGGTGAACGTGTCGAAGGAGACGAATTCCAATTATGATTTTGTGCTTCCGTTCACCAAGTCCTCGAAAGAAAACCATGGAGAAATTGTGGTTACGATGGCACCGACCCTCAGTGTCGGACTGGTTTCGGGACTGGGAGGCCCTGGAAATCTCGACATTGACTTCGGTAAGTCTGTGGAAATCACATGGCATGCTTTCCATGCCATACTGAAATTGAAAGACTCTCCATGGCAATTCAGCACCGGGCTGTGGTTTAACTGGAAAAACTACCGGATGACGGGCGACACAAGATTCGACAAGGAGGGAAGCAACGTGGTGATGATGCCTTATCCTGAAGGAAGCGACCCCAAGTTCTCACGTGTTCATACGCTCAGTTACCAGTTCCCGTTCCTCGTTCACTACAAAACGAAGAACTTTAAATTTGCAGCAGGCACGTTGCTCAACATCAATGGCCATGGAAGCTTGAAGACACGCTATTACGATGCGGAGGGACAAAAACACAAGGACCGCGACCGCAACGTGCACCTCAACAGCTTCACTGCCGACATACTCGGCATTGTATCCTTCAGAAACTTTGTCGGGGCTTACGTGAAATACAGCCCATGCAATGTGCTGGACACCCGATACGGACCGAAATTCCACGGACTTTCCACAGGAGTCATCTTTAATTGGTAAGGCTTTTTCCTGATAGGAAGAACCTGATAGTGCTTATTTTTTCCCATCCGATAGGTCCTCCATACTGTCAGCGATGACGGTATGGAGGAGTGTGCATAATGATACGCTGAAAGCTGTAATGTCTGGCATATCATAGTCTGCGAGATTCGATAAGCTATTTTGATATGCCATATTTCATGGAACAACAATGATGTCTCACCACACAAGCACATAATAATTCAGTGTTTTCGGAGTGTTTCCTACAATAATAGTGTGTACAAATAAATATTTTTAGGCAGGTTCTAAAAATTAGCTTTAGGCTGTGTTTAGACTATTTTTGAGCAGATTTGCCCGCAAACTCGCAGAAGCGTAGCGAGCTACGGTTCAAGAGGTTAAGGGCAAAGATGCCAAAAAGAGGCAAACACAGGCAA
>JAFUVE010000015.1 GCA_017483765.1 Bacteroidaceae bacterium
ATCAGAGAGAATCCTCAAATTACAACAGAGGAACTTGCCAAAATGAGTAAAAAGGGACTTAGAACTATCAAGCGCCATATCGCAAAAATGCCACACGTTCGATATGTGGGTAGTGGTTATAGTGGCCATTGGGAAGTTGATGCCAACGAGGAAGGATAAGTTGATGAAAAAATAGTCTTACTCGTATTACTGATATTACTGAATAATATGCCGAAAAATGGTTTGCGAACAAAAATTATGGGATTTGCGAACAAAATGAGTGAATCAATTATTGCAGAAAGATTATATTGGTGTTCGCGAAATGCAATTTTGTTCGCAAATTGTTCGCAAAACAAAGAAAAAGGAGCTACATTTTTGACGTAACTCCTTGATTTCCAAAGTGGACCAGCCAGGGCTTGAACCTGGGACCTCCAGATTATGAGTCTGTTGCTCTAACCAACTGAGCTACAAGTCCAATGTTGGTAGTCCCATCAAGATTCGAACTTGAAATGACAGAACCAAAACCTGTAGTGTTACCATTACACCATGGGACTTTATCGAGCCTGGCTTTTAGGAAGCCATGCGAAACCGATAATCCGCCGAGGCGGAGACCTAAGCGTTTGGGAAAACAGATGGTGGATTCCCAAATGCGGATGCAAAGTTAGTCAATTTTCATAAATCTGCCAAATAAAAATGATAATTTGTTTGAAAAATTATTTGAAAAAAGCTTAAAAGGATGAAAAATTTGCTTTTTCTGATATATTTTCGTAACTTTGCATGAATTTGTATTCTAAATTTCACAGAAGAACATCTACGAGAAAAAAGATAACATCCTTATGGCAAAGGAAAAACCATTAATCCATAACAAACGCAGAAATAAAATCCGCCTTCATCATGAAGGCAACGAGACCTTGTTGTTTTGCGGTCTTGTGATGGCCGCCATAGTCTTTGTATGTTTGAAGTTCATCCCTATCACATGGATATCTTATGCTGTCATAGGAGTATTCCTTGTGATCTATGGAATCCTGGTGAACTTCTTCCGTTGTCCTGTCCGTATGTTCCAGGGTCCGACGAACAAGACCGTAGTTGCCCCTGCTGACGGCAAGATAGTGGTGATAGAGGAAGTGGATGAGGACGAATATTTCCACGACCGGCGAATCATGGTGTCGATATTCATGAATCTGACCAACGTTCATGCGAACTGGATACCCTGCGAGGGTAAGATTGTGAAGGTGGAGCATCAGCAGGGTAGCTTCATGAAGGCCTACCTGCCAAAGGCAAGCACAGAGAACGAACGCTCGACAGTGGTGATCCGCACTCCCAGCGGCCATGAGGTACTGACTCGCCAGGTTGCCGGCGCGATGGCCCGCAGGATCGTGACCTACAGCGAGGAAGGGCAGGACTGCTATATCGACGACCACATGGGCTTTATCAAGTTAGGCTCTCGCGTAGACGTCTATCTGCCGCTTGGCACGGAGATAAAGGTATCTCTGAACCAAAAGACCGTAGGCGACGAGACAGTGATAGCAAAACTGAAGTAGATTACAGTTTTCAGTTTTTAGTTTTCAGTTTTTTAGTCTGACTGAATAAATAGATAAAATTGACAAATACACACAAATGAAAAAACAAATCCCCAACATACTGACATGCTGCAATTTGATATGCGGCTGTATAGCCACATGGGCTGGCTTCATGTCGATGATGCTTCCTGGGAGCGAAGGCAATCCGTTATATGGTGCGCGCTTCGCCTTTTACTTTATTATATTAGGCGCTGTGTTTGACTTCTTTGACGGCTTTGTGGCCCGCCTGCTTGGCGTGTCGGGTCCGTTGGGCGTACAGCTGGACTCGCTGGCCGACGTGATTACGTTTGGCCTTGCCCCCGCATCCATGATATTTTCACTGTTCTCGAAAGTGTACTATCCTGAGGCCATGGCCGACCCGATATGGCATAAGATCCTGCCATTCACCGCATTCATCCTTCCGGCTTTTGCGGCGATGCGTCTGGCTAAGTTCAACATCGACGAACGACAGCACGACG
Organism: Bacteroidaceae bacterium; assembly: GCA_017483765.1. GTDB lineage: Bacteria > Bacteroidota > Bacteroidia > Bacteroidales > Bacteroidaceae > UBA3839. The sequence goes on from JAFUVE010000015.1 coordinate 2,018, forward strand.
GCTTCATCGGGCTCCCCACCCCAGCCTGCGCCATCTTCTGGGCTGCGCTGATCTCAAGCTGTCCCAACTACCTGACCTCTCCTCATTTCAACGCCACGTTCCTGTTTGCGTTCGTAGTTGTGTCGGGCCTGCTGATGGTGAGCAAGATACCGATGTTCAAGATGAAGTTCAAGAACCTCAATTTCTCAGACAGCGAGAACAAATGGAAGTTCCTGTTTCTGACAGTCGCCGCAGTCGCCCTGATATTGGGAGCCATCTCCGGTATCGGCACAGGCCATGTCATACGCAATATGACTCGCGCCCTGGCCGCAGTCATCGGATTCTACATCCTTCTGTCAATTGCGAAGATGTATCACGACTACTACAAGGGGTCGGAATAAATTATTTAAGGTTTATTTGACATGATTTTCGGCTGCGCTCGGCAAAGTTCAAACAAGCGTGGCTTTGTATTCTCTTCAAGAAAGCTGAACTTCAGCAACGACAGCCAGAAGTCTCAACAAGCCCTTAAGCCCAAAGGGAATGCAGCTATAAGAGCCTAAAGAATTAGAAAAGACAAACAGGACAAAAAAAACGAGAAAACAGAACGCGAATGGGTTGCCTGATATCAATACTGTGTTTCATATTTTTTCCAGTCATTTATTTCTGGTATCAGTTTCGTCGTGCCCGTAAAGGGCTGGACGAGATGGTGAGAGACCAGATGCGGCGCCAAGGCCGGACTTCGGACCACACCTCCAACAGCGACACATACAACTCAAGCGGAAGCAGCCGTGAGGAGGAAGTGAGTCCTGGCGGAAGTGGAATTCGTAAGCCCCACATTTTCAAGCCAGGAGAGGGCGAATATGTAGACTACAAGGAAATAGACGACACAAGCACGACATAAGTATGAACGAAGACGAACGCTATATGCGCATGGCCCTTCAGGAAGCCGAATCCGCAATGTCGGCTGGCGAGATTCCGATAGGAGCCGTGATGGTGTCTGCCGGCCGAGTGATAGGTCGCGGTCATAATCTGACTGAGACCCTCCAGGACGTGACCGCCCATGCCGAGATGCTGGCGTTGACTGCCGCCGCCGGAAGCATAGGCGGCAAATACCTGACCCAAAGCACACTATACGTGACCGTAGAGCCATGCGTGATGTGTGCTGGCGCACTGGGCTGGGCACAGGTGAGCCGCGTGGTGTATGGCGCGAGTGAAGAAAGGCGTGGATTCCGCACCTATGCCCCTCAGGCATTGCATCCACGCTGTGAATGCATTGGAGGCGTACTGGAAGAAGAATGTAGCAGGCTGATGATAGATTTTTTCAAGAAGAGAAGAAAGGCGAAAAGTGAATAGAGAAATCTCACTAAACTAAGAATAACAACTATAAAACATAATGACAATGAAGAAGATATTATTCATGATGGCAATGACAACCTGCATGATGCTGGCAGGTTGTGGTGGCCAGAAAGACGGCAAGGAAGCCGCAGCAGACGTGCAGAGTGACGAGAAGCAAGAAGCCGTTGAAAGTCCCAAAGCAGAAAACGCGGCAGCAGAAGACCTTGGCTATAATCCAGAACTGCTGAAGGAGGGTGCCGCAGCACCCACTTTCACGCTGAAGGACGAGAATGGCAAAGACCTGTCGCTCTCCGACTTGAAAGGCAAGCATGTGGTGATCGACTTTTGGGGTACCTGGTGTCCATGGTGCGTGAAAGGCATTCCCGAGATGAAGGCCTCTTACGAGAAATACAGCGACAAGCTGGAGATTGTGAGCGTGGACTGCGGCGACAAGGAAGGCGACTGGAAAGACGCTATAAAAGAGCATGAGATGACATGGAAGAACGTGTTTGACGGAAACAACGAAGTGGCAGAAAAATACGAGATTCAAGGATTCCCCACAAAGATAGTGCTTGACCCTGACGGCAAGATTCTGAAAGTGTTTGTGGGCGAGAGTGAAGATTTCTACAAGTATCTGGACGAAACCTTGAAAATTTGAAATTTATTGGCATGATTTTCGGCTGCGCTCAACATAGCTCAAGCAAGCTTGGCTATGTATGCGCTTGCACGAAAATTTATAGTTACTTACCCTATAGGAAGGCGGGCATACCCAAAGTGGTACGCCCGCCTTTTTTTCTTTACAGCCTATAGAGGCGTAATCGATGGAGCATGAGAGCGGACGCGCCGGTGGTTCCGGTGTGCTGCATATAGACGGAGTTGCCTGACGCCGGTGCTTCGACCGACAGTTCGACAGCGGAATAGATGCCATTCTCAGACATTTCTGACGAGGACGGCGTCTGCCCGTTCCCATCAGGCATCCTGGCTGTCTCTCTGTCCGCCTTGACATGGAGAACGCCGTCCTTACGGGTGATGACGAGATGGAATCCCGTCTTGAAACAAGATGAAGGAACAGACTTGGTGACAGGCGTAGTCTGTCCGTGGTCGTACTTGTAGATGGTGAATGTGACAGCACGGTCGAACTGCGGTGTGCGCTCAATGCGCAGGACATAACCCGACAGCGTCGTCATGTCGAAAGCAATGCCGACATCGAAATACTGAGCCGTAGCCGACCCGAACCCTTGTCCCGCAGTCTTGCAAGGGTCGGCCCAGAGTTCGAGTCTGACGTTGTCATCCGCCTTTTCCTCAGGCGTGTACCAGAGCCTGGCTCCCCGTAAAGCCGTTACGAGTCCCTCTCCCCTCGCCCCGTCTGGAGCAGTGCCGTATCGCCATGCAGGGGCGGAGTTGTCGACTTTCCACTGATGTGCGCCGGTGTCGGCCGGCTTGAAGCAGTCCATCAGCCAGCAGTCTGTCAGCGTGCGGTCGTCCGCGACGACGCAAGGAACGTCCTTGAAGTCCGTGTCGACGGACAAAGTCCTTTTCATGTTGCGCTTTTGCGGCGTCTCGAGGTAGGCCCTTGCCTCATAGTAATGTCCGGTCTCCGTGTCGAGATATTTTGGCATGACACTGACAAACGCCTCATCGTCGTAAACCTCCATGCAGTCAATGTCAGGGACTTCCCCCACCCTTCCCTGACGGACGGGTATGATTTTCCCGTCGCTTTTTACTTTATACCACGTGATGAGCGAGTTGTCAACGTTTGTCTCCTTGTTTTTCGGTGCCGGGTCGTCCGCCAGCTTGTACGTCACCCTAAGCATATTCTTTTTCCTCTTCAGTTTAGGGTTGACCAGGAAAGAAGGCGCCCAGTAGACCTGCCCGTCGATGTTGACCTCGGCGATTCCCCGCATACCGTCGTGGTCGATTTGGATGGTGTCGCTTATCGGTCTGAACGACGGGTTGACCCTGAAGTAGTTCGTCTCGAAATGGCGTTCCGCCTCCTTGACCGGCTGTCCCCACTCGACGATTCGGTAATAGACCGGCAGCTCCATGCCCAGCGGTGGATAATGGTTGGTGATTGCCGGCTCCGGAATGAGGTATTTATGCATGGGCTCGCTGCAAGAAACTGTCCTCCAAGGCCTTTTGACATCAATTTCGAGAGGTTTTCCGTTGAGCGTGTTGCCCGAGGCATAGCACACACAGTATGGTTTGTCGTCGTTCGACCACATGATTTTCAGGGAGTCAGACGGTGCGTGCCATCGTGTGTTGATCATCGTGAGCGGTCCGCCGGCCTTGGTTAGGAACTGTCTGTCGGACAATCGGGTATGGATGTCGCAGTCGTAAAAAATGGCTCCGGTGGTTGCCGTGGAATAGAAAGGTCTGGAGCTGTAGAAATCGAAGGTGCAGTGGTTGTAGAAAGCCGCCCCGTTGAGCGCGTCGTCTGTGCATTCGAAGTGACAGTCGTTGAAGAACGCCCTGCGTGCTCCTACAAACGGGCAGAGGTTGAGCCGGGAGATGAAACGGCAGTTCTTCATCCTCACGGTCTCAGTCCGTTCGCATATGGCCAGTTGTGCCTGCACGATGGCTTTAGCCCTTGCCTTCCGGCCGAGTTCCGGTTTGTCGGGATAGACAAGGTCCACATTGCAGTAGTTACCGAATGTGACACCTTCTGCCTCCACATATTTTCCTATGAAATGAATCATCGTGTAGTTTCCGATCGCGCCCTGCGTCTGTCCGCGGTTGACGGCAAAGATTGTGTTATCCGGCTTCCCCGACAGTCCGCGGATGATGAGCGAGTCCGTGCGTATGGTGACGGCAAAAGGTATTCCAGAAGGGCTGGTCCTCACGTCCGGGTCGTCGGGATTGTCGAGCCAGTAGACCCCCGGCGCGACATGGAGAATGGTGGTGCCGTGGTCAGGAACTGCCGCGAGCGCATCGAGGGGATTATTGTACACACCCTCTCCCTTGTCCTGTCTTTTGGCACTGGCGTCAAGACGTATGACGGTCTGGGCAGAAACCGGAAGGAGAACAAGGAAGAAAGCAAAAAAGGAATAATAATGTCGCCACTGATTCATATCGATGTGAATATTTTTTTATTGGTAATACCCGAAAAAGAGAAGACAGAACACCACAGTTTTGTGTTCCCTTTAAATAAAACGAAGAAGTACAGCATTTTTGTATAAACACCTTCATTTTTCTTTATGTCAGCCATCCTTGTGTAAATGCTACAATCGTATGACATTTGCGTTTCCACGTTACATTTACTGTAAAAAAAGTTACAAATCTTATAATATATATATTAATAAAGATGTAAATTTGTAAAAATTTGCGGCTTGGCGATAGTCACAAGCCACAAGAGAGAAAAGTATAAAATTCCAGACATAACTATGCAAACTAAAAAAACACTAATCAGTCTTGCCTTAGCCGCAAGCACCCTTATCCCTGGATCCGCCGATGCCCAGCTGTCGTCCAACCCCGACAAGTTCTTAGGCAATATCACGACCAGGTACAACGTGGATTACGGTAAAGAGCCCTTCCACACCCTTTGGAACCAGATCACCTGCGAGAACGAGTCGAAATGGAGCTCGATAGAAGGCAATTCCCGCGGCAGCTTCAACTGGGACGGCTGCGACAACGCATACAACTATGCCAAAAAGCACGGATTCCCGTTTAAATTCCACACACTGGTGTGGGGGTCGCAATACCCTGGCTGGATGGACAACCTGTCTACCTCTGAGCAGTATAAAGCCATAGAAGAGTGGATGGACGCCATACAGAAGCGCTACCCCGACCTCGACATCATAGACGTGGTGAACGAGGCAGTGGAAGGCCATGCCCCGGCTCCCTACAAAGCCGCACTGGGCGGTGACGGTGTGACTGGATATGACTGGATTGTGAAAGCATTCGAGATGGCACATGAGCGCTGGCCCGACGCCATCCTGGTGTACAACGACTACAACTCATTCCAATGGAACCGCTCCCAGTTCATCACCCTGGTGAAAGCCGTCCGAGACGCCGGTGCTCCGATTGACGCCTACGGCTGCCAGTCGCACGACCTGACCGACTGCGACATCAACACGTTCAAGTCGGCTATGAACGAGCTGCAGACGAACCTGAAGATGCCGATGTACAGCACGGAGTATGACATCGGCACCAGCGACGACAACTACCAGCTGCAGCGCTACAAAGAGCAGATTCCATATATGTGGGAGTCGAGCTACTGCGCCGGCATCACGCTGTGGGGCTATATCTACGGTGCCACATGGACCACCAACGGCAACTCCGGCCTGATACGCGACGGGGAGGACCGTCTGGCGATGACCTGGCTCCGCGATTACATGGCAAGCGACAAGGCCAAGAACGCCAAGAGCCCGTTCCCAGGCATGAAGAAAGAAGCATCGGTCTACGTGAAGCCTGCCGGCCCGAGGGTATGCCTCGGTGACTCCATCCCCATCACTGTCAGGGCAAGAATGCGCACGAAGACCATCGACCACGTGGAGCTCTACGTGAGGAACAGACTGTACGAGACGATGACCGAATCGCCCTATGTGTCGTATTACAAACCGACCGTGACGGGCGCCCACGCGTTGAAAGCCATCGTCTATACCACCGACGGAGAGAAATACGAGCGTATCGGCAACTTCACCGCCGGCAGGCGCAGGAGCGTGTTTACCGAAGGCGGAGCGGTTCTGCCCGGCATTGTGGAGTGTGAGGACTTCGACGCAGGAGATAACGGAATCGTCTACCACGACAGCGACGCAAGCAACAGCGGCAATGCGAAGACGTACCGCACGAACGCTGGCGGCGTGGACATCGTGACCGCAGACGAAGGATATGCCCTGGGCAACACCAAATCCGGAGAATGGGTGGAATACACCGTGAACGTGGAGGAAGAAGGACTCTATTCATTTGAGGCCTTAGCAAGCGCCGGTGCGTCGGGTGCGTCGTTCAACCTGGCACTGAGCAACTATATGGACCAGACTCCGCTGACAGGCGAGATTGCCGTTCCGTGTCCGGAACTCGGGAATTTCGACAACTATCAGACCATCTACGGCCGTACACTCGTCCCGCTGTCGAAAGGCAAGCAGATCATACGTCTGAACGTGACTGGCGGTCAGTGTCAGGTGGACCGCATCGAATTCAAACGCCTGGAGGTGAATGAAGACATCAAGGTCCGCGTGAGTGCCACCCCGATATCTCTGACCGTAGGCGATGTGACGACCGTGAAGGTGAGCGCCTCAGCCGGAACTGACCAGATTAAGGAAGTTCGTCTGTACGCCAACGGCGTGTATATCGGCACCGTCGATGAGATTCCATCTCAGATGGAGTATGTTCCCGAGTCCAAGGGCACATGCACGCTGTCTGCCATCGCAGTCGACGAGGCAGGACGAGAAGGCCTGATATCCACCTATAAGATAAATGTGAAGAACAAGCAGAGTGTGTATGGCGACATGGCCGCTTTGCCAGGCATAGTTGAAGCAGAGAACTTCGACCAGGGCGGCGAGACCATCTCGTTCCACGACAGCGACAGCGAAGACCAGGGCAAGGCCAACTACCGCCTTGACAACGAAGGCGTGGACATCGTCCGGAGCAACAACCGCTATGTGCTGGGCTACACGGCTCAGAATGAATGGGCCGAATACACCGTTGACGTGACGATGTCAGGCAAGTATGAGTTCGAGGCCACCGTATCTTCCGGCGTGAGCGGCTCCGCGTTCCGCATCAGCCAGGTGAAGAACGGCAGTATAGTGAACCTTGCCACCGTGACCGTTCCTCAGACTGCCGACGGCAACTGGGACTCCTATCGCGTGGTGAAAGGCACGCTCAGCCGCAATCTGACCAAGGGGGAGGCCCTCCTTCGCATCACCATCACCGGCGCACAATGCAACATCGACAAAATCAAGTTCACCTGCGTTGACGCCACCGGCATCGACGACGTGATGGCCGACCAACCGACGAACACAAACGAGAAACCCGTGATCTACAACCTGAGCGGCCAGCGTCTGAACAGCCTTCAGAAAGGTATCAACATCGTGAATGGCAAGAAAGTGCTGGTGAAGTGATAGTTGAATGTTTAAAGTTGAATGTTGAATATTTAAAGTTGAATGTTTAAGTTTAAAGAACTATCCTGACTGAGAGTGCTGTGTACAGCAGCCTTGAGATATCATCCGAACAAACGGGCATTCCTCTAATGAGGATGTCCGTTTGTTCTAATAATGAGAGTAATTTGTGCCATAGGTATTTGAAATTCATCCAAAAGTAATGAAAATAAACTTTTTTGCAAAAAAAGTTTTGTGATTATTAGTGAAATCACGAATAAATGTCGTAACTTTGCATTTTGAAAGAGAGAAAGTCCCAAAAGAAGTTTATGGGGTTGTCCTTTCCTGGATACACAGAAAATAATCAAAACAAATAAAAAATTATGAGCAGAATAAAGAATTTGGCATTGGCAGCACTGTTTGCATGCGGAATGACCGCCAACGCCCAGTCCGTTCAGTCCACAACACCAGTCACTTCGGGCTGGCAGTCAGTTTGGTTCAACTGGAACAAGAGCAAGGTGAAATCAGACTACAAAGAATTCAATGCAATCAAGTTCAACCAGCTGTCGCTGGGCTACAGCCGTGCGTTCAGCGTGTCGCGCGACCTTCCTTTGTTCGTAGAGGGCGGTCTTGGTGTTCAGTATTCCTATGACAAGGAGACGAAAATATTCAACGAGACAGCCAACGTTTATCACACAGAGAAATACCGCGTGCTGTCTGCAGTTGTACCAGCCAATTTCCTTTACCGCTGGGACATTCCCTCTTCAAAGTTGTCGCTGATGCCCTACGTGGGTCTTGACTTCCGTTTCAATATCGTAGGACGCAACCGTCGCGAGGCTGCAATGATTGGCGACGGCTCGATTCAGGACTTCGACAAGAAATCCTACGACCTGTATGAGGACTCAAAAGACGAGACCTACAGCCACAAGGCATGGAACCGCTTCCAGTGGGGCTGGCATTTCGGTGTGAAACTTCAGTACGACAAGCACTACACCATTGGTCTGTCGTGGGGCCGCGAATTCAACGACTTCGCTCAGAACAGCAAGATCCGCTCACGTGCCATCACACTTGAATACGCATTCTAAGCACATCCAAAAACTATCAATATGACAAAAAAGCAGCCTTTATGGTTGCTTTTTTTTATTTTATTCACGTTTCATTAAACCATTTGTTTGTTTCATTGTCAAAATCAATGTATGGACGGCAAAAACAAATTTTCTCTTGTGTTTTTGATCCACACCCCCACACAATTACAAAAAAACAAACATCCTTTTCTTATATGAAACGTATCCTACTGCTTCTACTGCTGATTTTGCCAGCGCTCAGCCTGTCGGCTCAGAAGAAATCCAACGTGACCGGTCGTGTGCTGGACTCCGAGAGCGCCGAGGCCCTGTCGTATGCCACAGTCCAGATATTGAAGTCCGACAGCACGTCGATGATAGGCGGCGCAGCGACTAACCTGAACGGATATTACACCGTGAAGAACATTCCAGCCGGCAACTACGTGATGAAGGTGTCGTATATCGGCTACCACAGTTTCTTCCGCCAGCTGGAAGTGAAGTCCGGCCAGACAGAGGTGAACGGCGGAACAATCCTGATGACCCCCAACTCCGTCATGCTGCAGGAGGCCGTGGTTCAAGGCACGATGCGCCAGGTTGAAGTGAAAGAAGACACGCTGATATTCAATGCCGACGCCTTCAAGACTCCCGAAGGCAGTGTGCTTGAGGAGTTGATCCGCAAGCTGCCCGGCGCAGAGGTAGGCGACGACGGCTCCATCAAAATCAACGGCAAGCCCGTGTCGAAAATCCTGGTGGACGGCAAGGAGTTCTTCTCCAACGACAAGAGCATGGCGATGAAGAACCTGCCCACCTACATCGTAGACAAGGTGAAGACCTACGACAAGCAGTCTGATATGGCAAAGATGACCGGCATCGACGACGGCGAGGAAGAGACAGTGATCGACCTGTCAATCAAGAAAGGGATGAAGAACGGCTGGTTCGGCAATTTTGACCTTGGTGCCGGCACGAAGGAGCGCTTCGCCAACCGTGCGATGGTAAGCCGTTTCGCCGACCAGACACAGATAACCGCCGTAGGACAGTACAACAACACCGGCGGCCGTGGCTTCGGCGGCGGCGGTGGTGGCGGCGGTAAGACGAAGATGGGCATGGGCGGTGTGACGCTGGCCCTGGAACGTGGCAAGGTGGAGATAGGCGGCAACGTGCGCTATCAAGGCCGTAAGAACACATCGAGCACAAAGTCGGCCACCCAGAACTTCATCACCACCAACTCGTCGTACTCCAACTCCCGGAACTGGAGCCTGAGCCGCAGCAACTCCGTGAACGGCGACTTCAAGATAGAATGGAAGCCCGACTCGATGACCACCGTGCTGTTCCGTCCGAATTTCTCGTTCGGCGACTCAGAATCGAACGGTAACGGCACAAACGTCACGTTCAACGACGACCCTTACGAGCAGGACGGAGTGAAGAACCCGCTTGAGGACATGGACCAGATCAGCCACGACATCAAGGTGAACCAGAACATCACCGGCTCGAAGAGCGAGGGAGACAACTACAGCTTCAACGGCAACCTGATCATGAACCGCCGCCTGAACAACTTGGGGCGTAACTTCTCTATCCAACTGGGAGGCTCATTCAGCAAGAACGAGAACAAGAGCTTCAACCTGAGCGACGTCACCTACTTCCAGAGAGACGACTCCCTGGCCCTGACCTACCGCTACCGCACGACGCCCAACAGTTCTAAGAACTTCAACGTGAGTTTCAACTACAGCGAGCCTCTGATTGCCAAGAAACTCTTCCTGCAGACCTCCTACCGCTTCAACTACCAGAACAACCACAGCGACGGCAAGGCCTACGACATGGGTGGCATTGACGCGCTGATCACCGACATCCGCAACACCGGAGCCGGCTACCTGCCCTGGGACTACTACGAATACCTTGACGATGACCTGAGCCGCTACACCGACAACACGAACTACATCCACAACATCGACGTGCAGCTCAGACTGGTGACCCCCAAGATCAACATGAACTTGGGCGTGAACATCCAGCCCCAGCGCCAGCGGATGGAATACAACTACCAGGCACTCGACACCATAGCCACCCGGAATTATGTGCGCGTGTCGCCCACCCTGAACTTCCGCTACAGGTTCAACAAGCAGCACACGCTGCGCATCCGCTACCGCGGCCAGACACAGCAGCCCAGCATCACCGACCTGTTCAACATGACCGACAACTCCAACCCTCTGAACATCCGTATGGGTAACCCGAACCTGTCGCCCTCGTTCAACAACAACATCAGCGTGGACTGGAACAACTACCTGTCGACGACGATGCAGAGTTTCGTGGCACGCCTGAGCTTCCAGAACACGCTGAACGCCATCGAGAGCCGCACCCAGTACAACGAGGAGACCGGTGGACGCATCACCCAGCCTACGAACGTGAACGGCAACTGGAGCATCAACGGCAACTTCGGATGGAACCGTCCAATCTTCCTCGACAACCTGACTTTCAACACCAACACGTCGTCGAGCTACCGCAACAACGTGGGCTACATCTACCAGAATAACCAGTCGCTAAAGAACAAGGTGAAGAATTTCTCCATCGGCGAGAATATCCGGTTGAACTACCGCACTGACTACAGCCTGGGCTCATGGGACGTGACGCTGAACGGCAACGTGAACTACAACAACCAGAAGAGTGAGCTCGTCCCGACCAACAACCGCAGTACCTACGACTTCTCCTATGGCGGCAGCTACAACCTGAACATGGACAACGGTTTCGGCTTCTCCACGAACCTGAGCATGAACAGCCGCCGAGGCTATGCCAGCGCAGAGATGAACACCAACGAGCTGATATGGAACGCCCAGGTGTCGTACCGCTTCCTGAAAGGAAAGGCAGCCACCGTGTCGCTTCAGGCCTACGACATCCTTGGTCAGCGTAGCAACATCAGCCGCACCATCAACGCGACGATGCGCCGCGACAGCGAGACCAATGCCATCTATTCTTATGTGATGGCCCATTTCATCTACCGTTTCAACATGTTTGGCGGCCGCAACGCCAACCGTGGCGGAGGCAACGACCGCGGCAGCTATATGCGCAGCTACGATGCAAACGGAGGCCGTGGCGGCTACGAAGAGGGAGGCGGCAACCGAGGAGGCGGCAACCGTGACGGCGGTGGCAACCGTGGCGGCGGTGGCGGCAACCGAGGAGGTGGCGGATTCTCAGACTGACAAGGCCCCAAAAAACAGAGCTGGAAGTGTTTTTCATAGAAGAACAACATTCTGCATAATCCTCTACCATAACAACAAAAAAGAACAGAATGATAGCACTTTGACAATATTTAGAATCATATTCCAAAAATTTTTGGATTCATAGTTAAAATCACCCATTTTTCATAACTTTGCACACAAAAAGTTATAGAAAAATGGGTAATTTTATTTTAGCAGACAATCAGGACCTGACCCGCTTCGCCGTTGAGCGCATAATCAGAGAGGACGAGCGGAACCAGGTCCGCCGCGCCCGCGACAAAGCCGGCCTTCTCCAGCTCCTGCAGGAGAACGAGAACTCTACAGTCGTTCTCGACTATACATTGTTCAATTTCGTGGATGAAGACCAACTGCTGGTGATCAGCGAGCGCTACGCCATGACGAGCTGGCTGCTGCTCAGCTACGAGCTGACAGAGAAATTCCTCCGCCGAATCATCTATTCATCCCATGCCTTCAGCATCGTCTTCAAGGACAGTCCGATGCAGCATATCCGGGAGGCACTGCATTCTGCCAGTCAAGGCCACCGGTACATCAGCCAACGCGCGATGGAGATGCTGCTTGAAAGCAGGAAAGAGGAAACGGAGACTGAGCTGCTGACCGCCACAGAACTGGCCATCGTGAAACTGATTGCGCAGGGAAAGACAACGAAGGAAATCGCCACTGAGCGGTTCTCAAGCATCCACACCATCACCACCCACCGGAAGAACATCTTCCGCAAACTGAACGTGAACACGGCCCATGAAGTGATAAAATATGCACTACGCGCCGGATGGGTGGATCCGTCCGAGTTTTATATATAGGCAGGCCTGCTTACGCAAGGGCCTGCCTGATGTCTTTCAGGATGTCCTCCGGATTTTCAAGCCCCAGACTGATACGCACCGTCGTGTCGTGTACACCCATGTCGTCCAGCTGTTCTTTGGTGAAGAGTCCGAAGATGGTGGACGCCGGGTGGATGGCGAGCGTCTTGCGGTCGAAGAGGTTGGTGGCACGGCGTATGACCTGCAGACGGTCGATAAAGTCGAAGGCCTGTTCACGCGAAGCCAGATCGATGGTGAACACAGCACCGGGGAGCGGTCCGAACTGGCGAAGCGACAGCTCATGGAACGGATTATCGTCCAGACCAGTGTAGTTGACACGTTTGATATCCGTTATTTCCTTGCATTGTTGTGCCAGCCACAGCGTGGACTCCGACTGACGGCGGAAGCGGATGTCGAGCGTGTCGAGTCCCAGCGTCTCCATATACGCCACCTGCGGTGTCATCAGCGCACCCAGGTTGGTGACCAACTCCGTCTTCACCCTGGCAGTAAACGCCATCTTCTTCCCCACCCTTTTTGTCTTAGCCGCCAGCAATGGGTTGGGCGAGCGGCTCCAGTCGAACTGGCCATAGTCGATGACCAGTCCTCCCAGCCCGGTTCCTCCCCCCGATATATATTTCGTGCTTGACACCAGCTCGATGTCGACCCCCCACTCTCTTGCATGAAAGGCAGAGAATGGCACGATGGTAGTGTCCGCCATCAGCGGCACCCCGTGCTGGTGTGCGATGTCCGCCAGCTGGCGTATGTCCGCTACGAGCAGCTGCGGGTTGGTGATAATCTCGAAGAAGAGCGCACAGGTATTCCCGTCAATCAGCTGTTCCACCTGTCCCGGATCAGTAAAGTCTGCAAACCGGGACTCGATGCCCAACGTTCCGAGCGTGTCGCGTATGAGCGAGACTGAGTTTCCAAAAAGATGTTTCGATGCCACGATATTGAGCCCCTGCGCAGCCACGGCCGTCAGTGCCGTGGCGATGGCCGCCATGCCGGTGTTGAGGGCAGTGACGCTGACCGCCTCCGTAGCCTGTCTGACCCTCTCCTCAAGGTAGGTAGTCGTAGGGTTTGCAATACGCGCATACGACGGTGCCATGGACCGGCCGCAGAACGCGTCACTCATCGCCTTCGCCGACGGGAACTCGAATGCCGCAGTGAGATAGACCGGCATTGAGAGAGCCCCGTAGGCGTCTGGCTTCTGGTATTTCGTAGTCAGAATTTTGGTTTCGTAATTCATCTTCCAATGATTTTCTTGATGGCGATGACCAGCTTGTCAACGTCCTCACGTGTGTTGTAGAGCGCAAAAGTAGGGCGCACGCTCATCTCATATCCCAATGCGCGCAGAGCGGGCTGAGCACAGTGATGGCCTGCACGCACCGCTATCCCCTCCTTGTCGAGGAGCGTGCCCGTCTCAGGCACGGGTATGCCGTCGAGCACGAAGGAAACGACCGACACCCTCTGCTTGGGGTTGCCGATGAGCGTAAGTCCCTTGATTTGTGCCAGCTGTTCCCTCGCATACTCTGTGAGTTGATGCTCATGGTGCTCGATATTCCGTATGCCGATATGGCTGACATAATCGAGGGCTACGCCCAGTCCGATGGCGTCTGCCACATTGGGCGTGCCGGCCTCGAAGCGTGCCGGCGGCACATTGTATTCCGTCCGCTCGATGGTCACGTCCTTAATCATGTTGCCGCCACCCTGCCACGGCTGCATCTTATCCAGCAGGTCCTTCCGTCCGTAGACCACGCCAATGCCGTTCGGTCCGTAGATCTTATGTCCGCTGAAGACGAAGAAGTCCGCACCGAGCGCCTGCACGTCCACTTTCGTGTGGGCGATGGACTGCGCGCCGTCAATCAACACCGGGATGTGGTGGCTGTGAGCAATGTCGATGATACGCTTCACGTCGTTGATGGTTCCGAAGGTGTTGTTGACGTGTCCGACGCTGACGAACCGTGTGCGTGGAGTGATCAGCCGCTCCAGCTCAGAGAGGATGAGGTCGCTGTTCTTGTCAGTCGGTATGGCCTTCAGCTGGCAACCCTTCTCTCGGCACACCTGCTGCCATGGGACGATGTTGGCATGGTGGTCGAGTTCCGAGACGATGACCTCGTCGCCCGGGGTAAGGAACTGCCGTCCGTAGGTCTGCGCCACGAGGTTGATACCCTCCGTAGTGCCTCTGACGAAGATGATTTCCTCGTTTGACGCCGCGTTGATGAAGCGCTGCACCTTCTCGCGGGCCTCCTCGTAGGCATCGGTGGCACGGGCTGCAAGCGTATGTGCGCCACGGTGGATATTCGAATTGTCATGTTTGTAGTAATCCGAAATCCGGTCAATCACCTGTATCGGTTTTTGCGTGGTCGCCCCGTTGTCGAGCCAGACCAGGTCGTGGCCGTTCACCTTCTGCTGGAGCACAGGGAAGTCCTTCTTGATTTGCTCTGCGTTGAGCGTGTCCGCCTCCTCATAGTTGAGGTCGCGGAGGATATGCGTCTCCGGGATGCCGATGCCGAACCCGTCCTCATGGGGGATGGCAGCGGATTTTGAATCACCGTCGTCGTCTCCGACATAAGGGAGACCGGGAAATCCGTCGCCACCCTCAAGCAGGCGCCTGAATCCCTGCTCCAGCTCATCCAGCCGCAGCTCCTCGTCAGGCAGAATCTGCCTGCGGATGCCGCGGAATTCCTCCGGGCAGTATTTCTGTGCGATTTCGCGCAACCGACCGAGTTCACCCCCGTCGGTTGCGGAAAAGGTATTGAGTTCAGAAAGATTCAACATTATTTCTCTACTTTATTTCTATGCTGATAATCATGGTAATAACCCACTTCCACGTTCTCAAGAACGGCAATGGCGTCGTCGGTGAGCGCAGCAAGTGAGAAGTATTTGGTGAGCAGATATGATGCCACGCCGAACTTGTCAAGTCCCATGAGTCTTGCGCTCAGGCTGGGAGCGATTTCTCCCGGGATGCCGCTCTGGTGGAGTCCGATGACTCCCTGGCTCTGCTCTCCCACCCTGACGAGGATGATTTTCGTGGTGCCGACACCGCGTCCGGTGAGGTACTGTCCTTCCACTTCCACCTTGTCGGACGGGATGATGGGCACACCTCTCCAGAGGATGACTTTCGTGCCGAAGAGATCGGTTGTCACCGGTGGCACCCCTCTCCATGTGCACTCCCGCTCGAATGCAGCGATGGCACGCGGATGGGCGATGAAGAAAGCCGGCTCCTTCCATACGAGCGAAAGCAGCTCGTCAAGGTCGTCAGGCGTGGGAGACCCATAGCGGGTAGTTATTCTGTAAGCCGGATTGACAGCAGACAAGAGTCCAAACTTACGGTTGTTGATGAGTTCCCATTCCTGACGTTCCTTGATGCTTTCGATGGACAGGCGCAGCTGCTCTTCCAGCTGGTTGTAGGGGTTGTTATAGAGGTCGGACACTCGTGTATGCACGCGCACCACGGTCTGCAACGTGTTGAGACTGTATTCCGTAGGGTTCTCCTCGTAGTCGATATAGGTCTCAGGAATGATGTTGTCCTCCTCATGCCCGCTGACCAGGTCGATATGTTTCTCTCCGTGGTCGTTCACCGTCGCCTTCAGTCTGAGCTGCTTGTCCACCGCCTTGTTGAACGTCTCCCTGAAGTCAGGCACCTCCTTGATGAACTTCTCCAGCTCCTTGAGTTTGAGTCCGAGGAAGACGGTCGGCGTAAGCGCCCTGACCGACACGGTCGACTCCGCATCGTCGAGGAGGTCTGCCTCTCCGAAGTACTCGCCGTCGCCGAGCAGAGCGATCCTGAGTTCCTCGCCGTGTGGTCCTTTGCTGATAACCTCAGCCTGTCCGCTCGCCACGATGAAGAAGCGCTGCTTGTCGACCCCTTCCTTGACAAAGAGTTTTCCGAACTCCACCTCCTGTGTCTCGAAGGAGCGAGCCAGACGGTTGACGATCTCGTCCTTAAATTCAGAGAAAAGCGGTATCGCCTTCAGGCTCTTAGCTGAGAACGAGGGTTGTCCGTCGATGTACTGTATGGGAAGGCGCTCGCTCTTCCTAAGCTCCACTTTCGTGCGGTTGACGCGGAAAGTTCCTCCGCTCACCTGCACCCAAGGTAGCAGCTTAAGCAATAAGCGGGGGGTGATGCTCCCCATCTGCGGGGGAGTCTTAGTCGTAGTCGCCAGTCGTCTGGCTGTGGCAGTAGTGACACTGCGCTGAAGATTTGAATCTGCCATAATGAATGTTCGATTTTATTTTTGAATTGTTACTTTATGTGTCGTTCCCTCCACATGCTCCACGCTGAGCACGTTGTATCCCTGCTCGCGTGCGTTTCTCGGCACGTTGTCGAGGGGTTCGCCTTCAGCGAGCAGCACCTCGAGGATGTCGCCCTCCTGAAGTTTTGATAATTCAATTTTTGTCTTGACGAAGGTCATCGGGCAATGCTCCTTCGTGATGTCTAATACTTTTGTTGCCATGTTGTTGTTGAGTTGAGAGTTTAGAGTTGAGGGTTGAGAGCGAAGTAAGATATTCTCAGTCGAAAGGGCAAATCAACTGATCAATCTTCACAAATCACTCTTTACTAATACATTGACATTGTTTTTAAATAAATAAAGTCTGTCCTCCTTCCGAGAGGTTGAGGAAGGATGCCACGCCGAGCACGTCCTTCACTTCCGGTATGAAGTCGTCCTTTGTAAGTCCGAGCACGTGCATCGCCATCTCGCAGGCATAGAAGTTGACGTCCAAGGCTTTCGCCGCATCTACCAGTTCCTCCAGTGTGGCCACATTGTTCTTTTTCATGAGTTTTCGGAAAATCTTGGGTCCGATACCCCAGAAATTGAACCTGCTGTTGGGAGCCACCTTGAGTCCGCCCATCATGAACCCGAAGGTCTTGGTGAGCCAGTTGCTTCCGATGAAGCTCCTGCCCTGCTTCCGCTTGATGGCATCGAGTCCCCAGAAGGTAAAGAAGATGTTGACCTCGTATCCTACTGCCGCCGCGCCTGTGGCGAGCGTGAAGACGGCCGTGAGCTTGTCGAAGTCACCGCTGAAAGCGATGATGCTGAGTTTCTTCTGGTTGCTCATGACTGTTCAAAATTAAAGAGTTGCGTACTGAGATAGCGTTCTCCTGTGTCGGGCAGGAGCACGACGATGGTCTTGCCTTCGTTCTCCGGCCGGCGGGCGATTTTCAGTGCCGCTGCCAGCGCTGCGCCTGAGGATATTCCAGCCAGCACCCCGTCTTTCTTAGCCAGCAGCCGTCCGGCTTCGAACGCCTCCTGGTCCTTGATGCGTATGAGCTCGTCATAGACTCGGGTGTCGAGTGTCTGCGGGACAAAGCCGGCTCCGATTCCCTGGATCTTGTGCGGCCCCGGATTTCCGCCCGAAAGCACGGGCGAGGTATAGGGCTCCACTCCTATGATTTTTATCCGTTCATTATTCTGCCGCAACACCTGCCCCACTCCGGTGATGGTTCCACCGGTGCCGATTCCTGCCACGAAGAAGTCAATCTGACCGTCGGTGTCGCTGAGAATCTCCTCCGCCGTGGTTCTTCTGTGTACCTCCGGATTGGCGGGATTCTCAAATTGCTGGGGGATATAGGCGTCGTCGGTGGCATCAGCAAGTTCCTGTGCCTTTCTCACAGCTCCAGCCATCCCCTCATAAGCCGGCGTGAGCACGATTTCCGCCCCCAGCGCCTTGAGCAGTTCCCGTCGCTCCACAGACATGGCGTCGGGCATGGTGAGCACGAGGCGGTATCCCCTGATTGCTGCGATGAGCGCCAGTCCGATACCGGTGTTTCCGCTGGTCGGCTCGATGATAGTGGTGTGCGGTCCGATCAGTCCGTTACGCTCAGCCCGTTCGATGAGTGCGAGCGCCGTGCGGTCCTTCACGCTTCTCGCTGGGTTGAAAGACTCCAGTTTTGCGACAAGGCGGGTTTTGAGCTTCAGTTCCCGCTCTATACCAGACAGTTCCAGCAATGGAGTGTGTCCGATCAAGTCGATTAAGTTATGAGCTATTCTTGCCATAGTTTTTGCGTTTAGAAATATGTTGCAAAGTTAAGGCGATTTCGCCGATTACGAAATCGCCCTGTTATGGCATTTGTTGTACCATATTTATGGTAAGAGCCAATGGCTCAGCTGAGGTCATGGTCCGTCATGGCGCATACGCAGGAGTCCGACCACACGTTTTCCGCGGTCTCTACCATGTCGATGACGCTGTAGACCGGCAGGATGATACCCATGACAGCCACCGGAGCACCGATTCCCGACATCAGGGAGAAGGTGAGGAAGAAGCAGCCCATCGGCACGCCGGCGTTTCCCACTGCCGCGATGACGGAGATCAAGATCCATAGCAGGATAGTAGGCAGGTTCAGAACAGTACCTCCGTTCTGCATGACGAAGAGCGATGTGACGAGGATGAATGCCGCGCACCCATTCATGTTGATGGTGGTGCAGATGGGCAGGACGAACCGCGCCACTTCTTTTTTCACGCCCAGACGCTGCTCTGCCGATTCCATGGTGACGGGGAGTGTGGCAGCACTGCTTTTGGTGAAGAGCGCCATGAGCACGGCCGGGCTCATCTTTGAGAATACCTTTAGCGGGTTGAGTCCTCTCAAGAGCAGAAACAAGGGAAGGATGACGAAGAACTGGATGACATTGCCTGCCAGCACCACCAGCACATATTTCCCGACAGAGTCTGCCATGGTGCCCGTCCCCACCTGAGCCGTGAGTAGGGCAGCAAACGCCACGATACCGACAGGAAGGGTCCAGATGAGACCTTTGATTAGCAGGAAGAGCAGATCCTGCAATCCGTTCAGACTGCTGACCACCACCCGCTTGCCTTCCGTCTCCGGCAGTTTGGAGAGTCCGATTCCGATGGCAAACGCCAAAAGGAGGAGTGCCAGGACATTGCCTTCGAGGAAAGGCCTGAGGATATTGTCGGGAATGACATTGATGATGTGGTCGTAATAGGATGACTCCTGTCCTTCAGGGATATTCTGCGAAGAGACGATGTCGGCCGGCAGGTTTTCTGGAGCGATTGCCCAGAAGAGAACAGCCCCGACAACGGCCGCGCAGAGAGTGGTCAGCAGGGTGTAACTGATTGTCCTTCGGAAAAGCCGTCCGGTTCCCTGCCCCGTCCCCATGCGTGTCATGGTGGTGATGACCGCCAGCACGATTGTCGGCACAGCCAGCAAACGGAAGAGCCTTGTGTAGACCGTAGCCACAAAATCAGCAATAGCATCCACTGCAGGAATCTGCAGCAATCCAAGCAGAGCCCCGACGAGCAAGGATCCTATCCAAATGAGTATTTGACGCATATGATGAAATGGGAGTAAAAGTGGGAGTAAAAATGGGAGTAAAAGTGGACGAAAGTGATTTGGATGAGAATTTATAAGTCCAGTGTGAGGTTGAGGTAGATGTTGCGTCCTTTCTGCGGGATGTGGTTCCAGTCGGCATAGGTAGCATACCGCTTGTCGAAGACATTCTCGATGCCAGCCCTTAGCGTGAAGGGAGCAAAGACATACTGTGCGTTCAGGTTGCACACGGCCCAGGGCCGTGCCTGCGTCTCACCATATTTCCGGCCATATTTCTGTTGCCTGGCATTACCTTTCAGCTCTACCCTGCCCTGCCATTTGCCGACAGAGACGACCAAGTCTGTGGCATAAGCCCAGGGAGCGATAAGTGGCAGGGGGTCACTGTCGGCATCCCTTCCGAGAGCATAGGAGAGCGAGCCGTTCCACCGCAACCAGTCCGTCAGCTGCCACTCCCCCTTCAGGGAGAAGTTGGCAATCGTTGCGTGGTTGATATTCCCATAGACCTTCACGCCTTCTGCGTCGACCGTCATGGGGCTGAGCCGGGTCTCAAACTGGCCGATGATGTAGTTGGAGAAGAAGAACGCATTGGCATCAAGCGTGATTGTCAGTTCCTTGCCGGCCTGCCATCTCACCTGCGTGTTCAGCTCCACCGCAGACTCGTTTTTCAGGTGGGGATTCCCGATGTAATCGTATTGGTCGAACGTGTTGTTCAGATAATAGCCGTAAGCTTCCGTGACTGTAGGCGCGCGGCTTCCCCACCCGCCGCCCACGGCAAGCAGGACCGGCCCGAGCGGATGCGAATAGCTGGCGGCAATGCGTCCGGTGGTCTGATGGTAGGTGTCGCCCATTTGGGGGAAGAACACCTTCAGCGCTTTGAATCCTTCCTCATTGTTCAGTTTCTGATGCTGCCATGCCATCTTGGCAGAGACAGAGAAGGAGCGACCTCCCGTCAGCCAGATTTTGTCCCTGACCGCCAAACCGGCGTTGAGCGTCCCCACGTCGGGCCATGTGACCATATACATCGGTGCCGCACCACCCGGATACATCGTCATGTCGGCAAACAGGCGGTTATAGTAGACATCGCCATTGACCGAGAGGTCGTGCTGCCGGACAGAGGCCGTGAACAGGCTGTAGCCTCCCGCCGTCCAGCTCTTTCCGGACATATCCATATGGATCTGCACGTCAGGCCGCTGGGTGTCGTCCATCTCGTGGGTGATATGGTTATAATAAGCCTTGGTCTCCCAAGCCGCATGCCGGAACTGGTGCCGGAACGAGAGAGAGGAAATCAAAGCCTGGGCCTTCGCCACGTCCATATTCAGAGCCGGGTAGCCCACATCCGTCGCCCGGTCGAAGATAAAGGTGCCCTCCAGGATATCATCATGGGTGAGCTTCACTCCCAGGTTGGTGAAAGCATTCACTTTCTGGAACTGCGAAAATGGCAGCCGTTCTCCCCCGCCCGTCTTGTAGTCGCCGGCATGTCGGTAGAACAGTCCGGCGTTGGCATACAGCGTCTGCCGGCTCACCGCCGCGTCTGCCCCATAGACCTGCACATGGCCGTTCCACTCATGCCCCGCAGAGAGCGTGAGATGAAATGGGTCGCCGTCGAATCCAGCCTTCCTCAACCTCAAGTCGAGGCTTCCCCCGATGTTGCCGGTGGCCTGCGGATTACCGTCAAGTCCGCTGTTGAGGCTGATACTCTGCAGGTTTCCGCTCTCCACATAACTGGTGACTGGGTCCATCTTGTCCGTGCAGGCGTAGAAGATCTTCATGCCGTCGATGGTGGTGGCGACACGCTCCGTCTGCATGTTGTTGACAACCGGCTCCCATGCATACGACCCACGGCGGATGAGATTGACATGGCTGAGCTCTGACAGGTGCTCGTCGATTGTGGCCACCTGCCCTTTCGCCGACCGTTTCCGTCGGTCGGACGGGATGGAGACAACCACGACCTCGTCGAGCGAGTGCTCGTCGCCTGCAATAAGTGAGTCTGCAGGAGCAAAGGGCAGCGAGTCTGCAGGAGCAAAGGGCAGAATGGTCAAGAAGAAAGGGAAGAACATTTATAATATAGTCTTAAAAAAATAGGAACAAAAATAGTAAATCAAATGGTAACATCCCAGTAGAGGGAACTGTAGCCATCGGAGAGGTCGTCCCCTCCCGCCAGGATGTTTCCTTTCTGGTCTCTCACAGTGAGATGGATTCTCCAAAGCCCCGTCATCGTGAGGTTGACAGTGCCCTGATAGGTTCCGTCCGCCTGAGGCGTGAGGCCCACATTGTCTGGCGAGGTGTGGTTACCCATATCAGGCATACGAGGGTCGATATCGATAACGAACTGTTCGGAAGCCAGCTGATAAGGCTGTGTGGAGTCGTCGCTTTTGACTGAGACGAATGCCTCGACCGTATTGGTGCCGGTCTGCCAAGCCGACGGGTCTTTCAACGTCAGGTAGAAAGTGGTGTTGTCCTTCTTGAACGATTTCAGCCAACTCTGGCCTTCGGGCAGCGGACCGACTACGATATCCGACTCTTCCACGCCTCCTGTTGCACCGAGCACATTGGCATCATAGGAGAAAGTCCATGAGCCGCTATCTCCCGAATTCATGAGGAATGCCACCCAGCCTTTCTTCACAGCGAGGTAATTGTCGTTGAATGAGGCAACACCGGAAGAGACCGGTGTGCTGTGTCTCATTCCCATCTTGGTCATCAGCATGAGCGGCGACAGGTTCGTAATGTCAAAATTCTTGATGTAGTTGCCGTTGGATTTTTTTGTGGCGACAAAATACAGCTCGTTATATCCTGTATGGAACGATGCCGACTTGGCATACGCAAAGACATTGTATTTACCGTCGACCACCGTTGAGAGTTCCGGGATGATATAGACCGTCTGCAAGAACTTGTACACCTGCAAAGCCTCTTCCGCCGAGCAGCAGTCCACGTCACCGTCGATGGTGATTCCCGGAATTTCTATGGCTTGGTTCTCCACGTCGTCATTGGAGTTGCAGGATGTAGTGGCAGTGCCCAGGAGCACCGCCACTACGAATGGAAAAAAATTGCGTTTATACATAAGAGTTTAGAGTTGAGAGTTGAGAGTTATGTGGTTAGGCAATCAATAGCCGGGGTTCTGTGCGATTCCGAGCGCTTCGCCAGAGAGTCCTGTTGGTATAGGCTGGCGGTAGTGCTTTCCGCGCACGTTGTTGTACTTAGCCACGAGGTGGTTATGAACTTTCTGGAAATAGGCCTTCTGGTCTGATGTGAACGTCTGCTTGCTTTCCCAGTCTTCGGCGAAGTGTTTGTAGTTCTTCACTTCCTTCACGGACGAGATCAGGTTCTTCCATCTGTAGCTGTTAAGCACGGAGAACTGCTCGTAAGTGAACTCATAGTCCCATTCTCGCTTGATTTCGTCGAAGGTTGGTGCGCTGACCGTAGCGATTCCGGCACGTGATCTAAGCTGGTTGAACGGTTCAGCAGCCTCTGTGTTGCGTCCCAGCTGCACGAGAGCCTCTGCTTTGGTGAGGAGAACCTCCGCATAGCGGATTTCGATGCGGTCCACGGAGTTCTTCGTGATTTCCAGGTTCTCTGCGTTGGCATAGCTCTGGTCCACGCCCTTACCGTTGACGGGAGTGTAGACTGGTGAGTAATAATGGTGTGTGAGTCCGGTCTCCGGGTTTACGATGTCGATGAAGTAAGTCTCAGCCAGTCGCTTGTCGTTCGGCTGCTCTGCCTTCCAGTCGTCATAGAGGTCATCGTCAGCCACTTCGGTGTGGTTCTGTGTGTATCCGTTGCCGTTCTCTCCGTTCTGGAAGGGGAAGGTCCAGGAGCAGTGGGTCTGGTGGTTGCCCTGTGCGTCAATCTTGTCGCCGTCGTGAGCGATGGTAAAGAGGTGTTCGTTTGTGCCGCGCTTGTTGCTCTCATAGTCTCTTCCGTAGAGTTTGTTGTATTCCGGGTCGAGTGCCAGACGTCCGCTGCTGATCACCTTGTCGGCATATTCAATTGCTTTCTCCAGGCGGCTGTCGGTCTTGGTAAATGCAGGGTCGGTCTGCGATGTGGCAATAGCCGCCACCTCAGTCTGAGTGAGCGGATTGTCACCCCATACGAGATAGGTTCTTGCAAGCAATGCCTGAGCCGCCTGCTTTGACGGAACACGAGGGTCGCCATCATAATCGAGCAGGAGGGATTCAGCATCTGTGAGGTCGCTGACCACCTGGTTGAACACGACGTTGAGTTCCTGACGCTCAGTGGTAGAACCGCCTTGCTCTGTGAACACCGGCACCTCACCCCAGAGCTGCGCCAGCTTCAGGTAAGCCAGTCCGCGCAGGAATTTTGCCTTTCCTACCGCTGCGTTATAGCCGGCCTGCGTCACCTTTCCCGCTTTCAGAGAGTTCGTGATGGTGGTGATGGCCTCGTTGTCCTGTGCTATGCCAAGAAGGAGGTGGTTGAAGATCTTCACCTGGTACCATGTGGTCGGTTCCTGCTCAAAGCGGCTGTTCACCGGCCCGGCCTCGCTCTCCTCGCCCTCGAAGGAGATCAACTTGTTGGAGTTCAACTCTATGATGAACGAGAAAGAAGAGCTGAGCGGCTGCCAATGGCTGTACACGCCGTTCACGAGCGACAGAGCGCTGGCGTCGTCTTTCACCACGTTCGTTTCGTCAATCTGGTTACCACTGGTATTGTTGTTGTCATCATCGTCACTGTCGGAAGAGCAAGATGCAAATCCAGTCAGCAATGTTGCCGCGATGGCGGCTGTCCATAAAAAGTTCTGTTTTTTCATTTTTTCAATCTTTTTTAAATTAATACTTTGAATTATAATATCACAATCTCTAAAAACAATTTGCAAAGAATCGTTATACAATTAAAGCGAGAGGTTCACGCCGAAGGTGAAGGTTCTGGACGATGGATATGCTCCGCTGTCGGTCCCGCCACTCACCTCAGGGTCATATCCCTTGTAGGGTGTGATGGTGAAGAGGTTGGTCGCCGTGGCATAGAGTCTGACACCGAGTGGAAAGGTCTTAGGCAGCCTGAGTCTGTAGCCCACGGTGACGTTTCTCAGCTTGAGGAAAGAGGCGCTCTGCACGTATCTGCTGTCGATATAGGAGAAGGGTCTGGCGAGCGAGGCGAGCGGGAGTGTGTTTCCGCCGTTTTCGGGAGTCCACGACTTCTTGACGGTCTCCAGCACATTGTAAGAGTCTCCCGTCAGCTCAAGCCGGCGCTGTAGAGCATTATAAAGTTTGGCACCATGGCTTCCTGCGAAAGCAACCGAGAAATCCCATTGCCTGTAGACCACCTGCGATGCAAACCCGTAGATGATGTCAGGCTGTATGCTGCCGAGCACCACCCGGTCGTTTCCGTCAATCCTTCCGTTGCCGTCGGTATCCGTGTATTTCAGGTCGCCAGGCCGTGGTGTCTGTCCGTTGACCGTCGGTAGGAGGCTGATGTCCTCTCCGTTCTGCACGATTCCGTTGAAACGGAGCCCGTAGAAAGCACCGAGCGGCTCACCTTTCCTCAGGATCTGCTGCTTGTCGGAGCCCTGGATCACGTCGTCGGTAGCCCCCATGTCCGTAATCTCGTTACGGTTGTAGGCCAAGTTGGCCGACACGTTCCACTGAAACCGCTTGCGGTTGACGAGTGCCGCGTTGACAGACAGCTCCACGCCTTTGTTCACCACGTTTCCCACGTTCTGCAGCTGGTTGGTCACTCCCGAGGCGAATCCCATCGGGACGATAAGCAGCAGGTCGTTGGTCTTCTTGTAATAGGCATCGAACACGATGTTGACACGCGTCTTGAACAGTCCGAGGTCAAATCCGATGTTATAGGACGCGGTAGTTTCCCATTTCAGGTCGTTGTTCGCCGTGTTCTGCTTCGCATAGCTGCTGGAGCCTCCGTAAGAGCCGGTGGCATAACTCGTGGCAAAGGCATAATCGGATATCTCCTGGTTTCCCACCAGTCCGGCGGAAAGTCTCAGTTTCAGATAGTCGATCTTTTGGAGTCCTGTGGTCCAGAACGGCTCTTTGTCGATGTTCCAGGAAAGTCCGACGGACGGGAAGAATCCCCACCTGTGGTCCTTTGAGAACCTGCTGGAGTTGTCGGCGCGGAAGGTGGCCGTCGCGTTATAGCGGTCGAGGAGCGTGTAGTTGACACGTGCGATGATGGAGTTGAGCGACGACTCTGCGATACCGGTCTGCGGAGTGTAGATGCCGGATCCGTCGCCCAGATTGTACTGTTTGAGCACCTCGTTCGTGAAGTGGTTGGTCCGGATGGAGCTGTAGGTTGACGTGCTGGTCTGCCGTGTGTAGCCGATGAGTGCGTCGATGAAATGCTTGTCGCTGATGTCCTTGGTATAGGAAGCAGTATATTCCTGTTGCCAGATGTCGGTCTGCCGGTTGCCGGTGCCTCCGATGCCTTCTGTGGCGAGGCCCAGGGAAGTATAGGCTCCGGAGAAATAGTTCTGCGTGAGTTTCTCGCTGTTGAGTCCCACTGCAGCCTTCAGTTTCAGGTCACCAATCCGGTAGCTGGCCCAGATGTTGGTGAGCAGGTAGTTGTTGGTATTCTCCGCCACACTCTCCTTGAGGTCATAGACCGGGTTGGCGGCATGGTCTCCAATGGCGAAATAGGCATACTCGTAGGGATTGGTGAAATTATAGGATCCATCCTCGTTGTAGACGCTGATGACCGGCGGCATGAGCAGCGCATAGACGAAGCTGTTGGTGATGCCTGCAGAGAAGGGTGAGGAATTGAACACCTGCTCCTCCGTGGTGGTGAGCCCGGTCTGTCTGGACCGTCCGTAGGTGGCGTTGATGCCGAACTTCAGGTTTTTGAGCAGGTCCCACTCCACGTTCGTATGGAAGTTATAACGTTGGAAACCGGAGTTGAGGATGATTCCGTCCTGGTCTGTGTAGTTGGCGGAGAAAGCGTAGCGGCTCTTGTCCGTGGCGCCGGTGACGCTCAGCTCATGGGTCTGCTGCGTGGCTGTCCGCAACACCTCGTCCTGCCAGTCGGTTCCCTTTCCCAGGGCTGCGATCTGTTCATCTGAATAACCGCCTTTATTGCTCCAGTAGTCTTTTTGGAACTGTGCCCACTCGGTGGCGTTGAGCAGGTTGAGATGCTTTGCCGCGTTGCTGAATCCGATGCTGTAGTTGTAGCTGACATGCGCCTTCTTGTCGCCTGCCTTTCCCTGCCGGGTGGTGATGATGATCACTCCGTTTGCACCTCTCGAACCGTAGATGGCCGTGGCAGACACGTCCTTGAGCACTTCCACGCTCTCGATGTCGTTGGGGTTGATGATGGAGAGGGGGTTCAGGCTGCCGTCGATTCCTCCCAGCCCGGTGGAGTTGTTGGCCGCGTCCTTGAAGTAGATGAATCCGTCAATCACGTACAAGGGCTCGTTGCTGGCGTTGACGGAGTTGCCGCCCCTTATGCGGATCTGGCTGTCTGCCCCCGGCTGGCCGCTTGCCGCCGTGACATTGAGTCCCGCCACCTGTCCGCTGAGTGCCTGGTCGAGCGTAGGTGCCTGTGAGTTGGAAAAGACATCAGCCTTAACCGTGGCGACGCTGCCGGTGAGCTGCGTCCGTTTCTGCGTGCCGTATCCAACAACCACGATCTCACTCAGTTTGTTCAGGTTCTCGAGCAGTTCCACCTCCACCGGCTCAGAAGCGTCGTAGACGTCCAGTTCCTGCGGGCGGTAGCCCACATATTTCACGTCGAGCGTGAGCGGCAGCTGCACGTTGGTCGTCAACGTGAAATGGCCGTCGATATCAGTGAGTGCTCCCTTCTCCTTGCTTGACTTCGGCACGATGGTGGCACCGATGAGGGGCTCTCCGGTCCTGCCGTCGGTGACGGTTCCGGTGATGACGGTTTGCGCCCATGTGCTGAAGGCAGAGTAAAGTGTAAGAAACAGTATAAACAATCTTTTTTCCATAGATAATTTTCTTTATAGGAACGGGGAACCCATCCCCCGTTCCTTTCAACCTAAAAACAATAGAAAGTGATAAAAAATGGCAATGGCTTATTTGCTGACAAGTTCGTTTTGCTGAAGTTGCAGGAGTCCGAACTGATGGACATACTGCGTGCCGTTCAGTAGTACCCACCTGACAAAATCAGCCAGGACCGGGTTTTGCTGGTCGAAAGCCAGTCCGGCCTTCACCACAGGAATCTCGCTGTAGTGACGCTGCTCAAGCAGGGAGATGATGTCGTCGAGGTTGCCCTGGCTGAGAATCTGCTTACCCTGTTTGTCGATGTCGAGCGGCAGAAGCGCCAGTTCCTCATGGATGGTGCGGTTTTCCAGGTCGAAGATATTGGAGAGGGAGTTGACGGTGATGCCGAGCGGGTCGCGGCTGATGGCGTTGTTGAGGAAAGAGTCGTCGCCATAGATTTTCTTTCCCTTGAAGGCGGCTGCCGGTTCTCCCAGATATTCTGCGAAAGGCTTAGAGGCTGAGAGCTGGTTGCTGGCCACATAGACATGGATTTTGCGTTCTGCCTTGCTCAGTTCCTCTTCCTCTTCCAACTCCTCATCCAGGAAGAAGAGGTTTCTGAGCCGCCGGGTGTTCAGTTTGTGGCTGGAGATAATCTTCTCTGCCTCCGACTGCCGGGTGGTCACTGGCAGTATGGCAAACCGGGCGAAGCTGACGCCTTCATTCTGACTTGCAGTAAATGCGATGGTGTTTTTGTTATCCTGTGATTTCCCTGAAACAAACTGGAAATCGATGTTTTCGTTGGTCTTTCTATATTCAGCAACCCACTTCTCGACCAACGGGCGTACAAAATTCGGTACGCGGAGGGTTACAGTCTGGTTTTGTGCTTCTGATGTGATGCTATACAGCAGGCTGAAGAGCAATGCAATGGTAAATACTGATTTTTTCATGTTTTTTTCGTTTTTTATATTTATACAATTCTATTTGAAGGTTCCACACTCGGGACTTGATATTCTCACGTATGCCGTTACAACAACAGCAACAACAGCAACAGAGCTGCATACACATTCGGAAAAAGTTGATCATTATTTTCATTGGGAGTATAATTTGAAGTAAAATTTGGGAATAAAAATGGACGACTGTGAGAGCTTCGGGAAGCTCACTCTGCGTTCGATTGTTATTATATATTGATTATGTAAATTTCATATAAGATATATTGTTTTGATTTCGAGTGCAAAGTTACGGCGAAAAATTAGATGGGGCAATCGCCTTGGTTTGGCATTCCGCATACCAAACAAATGGGAGGAACCACCCAGCAGGGTCCCTCCCTTCTTCATGCTTGACGCACAACATGGCATATAGAATCATAAATGGATGGAAAACAATCGCCTCAACAACGTCAAGCACGATATTCATGGTCAGAGATGTTCCTCCTTGTTGACGACCGCTCCCTGTCTGATGGCGAAGGAGTTGAGCCGTGGCTGGCCGTCGAGTAGCGAGAGGATGGCATATCTGATTGATGGGTCGTTGGCGAGCCGTAGGTCTTCCTGCGAGGGTCTTGATGGCGATGCGGGATGGGAATGCCAGTTGGCCAGTATTCTCAGCCCGTTCTGCCTTGCATAGCGCATGGCCTGGAACTGCTGTCTGGGGTCGAATGAGAAATGTTCGGGTGAATGGTCCACATTCTCCATGGGGAAGTTCTCCGTGACGGTATCGTCCCTGCCGAGCAGGTAGCCGCACGACTCGTTGGGCAGCTCTGCACGGGCCTGTGCGATGAGTTGATCTATCACGTTCTTTTTGATGGTCATAGTCTCCTTGTTTTAGTGTTTGAGGTCACAAGCAGCCTGCTCGTAGTCAATGAGGTGGTCGATGGTAGGGTTCGTCCCGCAGATGGCGCAGGAGTCGCGATGTCTGACCGGCACGGTACGGAACTGCATGGTCTTGGCGTCGAAGGTGAGAAGACGGTTGGTCAGCAGCTCTCCTACTCCGGTGAAATACTTGAGTGTCTCCGCCGCCTGGATGGTGCCGAGCATGCCGGCGATGGCGCCGAGCACCCCAGCCTGCGAGCAGGTGGGCACAGCGCCTGGAGGAGGCGGTTCCTTGAACATACAGCGGTAGCAGGCGGTGCCGGGCAGATGGGTGAACGTCTGACCGTTGAACCGTAGGATCCCACCATGCGAGAAGGGCTTTCCGGCCATCACGCAGGCGTCGTTGATCAGGAATTTCACGGGGAAATTGTCCGTACCGTCCACCACGAAGTCATATTCTTTGATGATGTCGAGGGCGTTTGAGGAGTCGAGAAACTCATGATAGGTGTCGACCGTCACGTCGGGATTGATGGCGAGCATCTTCTCCTTGGCGCTCTCCACCTTCGGCACGCCCACGTCCTTGGTGAAGTGGATGACCTGTCGCTGCAGGTTGCTGAGGTCCACCACGTCGGCATCGACGATGCCGATGCGTCCGACTCCGGCAGCAGCCAGGTAGAGTCCTACGGGTGCGCCAAGGCCTCCCGCGCCGACGATGAGAACTTTGGCATTCAGGATCTTCTCCTGGCCTTCCACGCCCACGTCCTGCAGGAGGATATGGCGTGAATAGCGTTGTATCTGTTCTTCGGTGAAGTCAATCATCGCGCACCTCCTCCCATAAAATAAAGGAAATCCACGCTGTCGTTCTCATTGAGCCTGATACTTTTCCAGTCGTCACGCTCCGCAAATTCCTCGTTCACCTGCACGGACACCATCTCCGGGTTTTCAACATGCAGAAACTCAATCAATTCAGTCACTGTCAGCGGCAATACGACGTCCCGCTGCTCTCCGTTTACATAGATTTTTGCCATAGTTTTGAATAGTTTTGTTTTCCGCTGCAAAGTTACGGCAAAAACCGCTGCTGCACAATCGCACAACAGCGGTAAAACGGATACCAAGAAGATGGTAGAGAATAAAGCCTATGCGTGGGTTTCAACGGTGGATGGGCAGAAACGAAAACAGAAATGGCAAACCGGTTCTTGTCGCTGCAAAAAACAAAAATCATCTGATTTATTTGCGATTCTCCCTTTTTCTTTGTAATTTCGCAAAAGAAACGAAAAAAAACAACGTTATGGATGAAATGAGATTGTATCCCACGGGTGTGCAGACCTTCTCGAAGATGATTCAAGACGGATATGTGTACATAGACAAGACCGACGTGATGTGGCGGATGACCAAACTGAGCAACTACGTGTTCCTGAGCCGACCCCGCCGTTTCGGAAAGTCACTGCTCTCTTCCACACTACACAGCTATTTCGACGGCGACCGCAAGTTGTTCGAAGGACTGAAAATCATGGACCTGGAGACAGAATGGAAACGCTATCCGGTGATCCATCTTGACTTAAGCGGGGCAAAAGGACAGACATCTGCGCAAGAATTACGCGATAAATTGTTCGTACTATTAAATCCATATGAAAAAGTTTATGGGAGAGAAAAGGTGGAAAAACAGCCAGGAGATCTCTTGAAAGGTATTCTCAACCGTGCTAATGAGCAGAGCGGCTCACGTGTAGCTGTCATCATCGACGAGTACGACGCGCCCCTACTTGGCGCACTCGACAAGCCGGAACTGCTCGAAGACCTACGCAATGTGATGCAGGAGTTTTTCATTCCCCTGAAGGCCGCCGACCCCATCATGAAATTCTGCTTCATCACCGGCATCACGA
Source organism: Bacteroidaceae bacterium (assembly GCA_017483765.1). Taxonomy (GTDB): domain Bacteria; phylum Bacteroidota; class Bacteroidia; order Bacteroidales; family Bacteroidaceae; genus UBA3839. Next base: position 33,320 of record JAFUVE010000015.1, read on the forward strand.
AGTTCTCGCAGCTGAGCATCTTCTCCACCATCAACAACCTGAAAAACATCAGCATGCTGCCGCGCTTCTCCACCCTCTGCGGCATCACCGACGAGGAAATCGACACGCAACTGAAAGACGATATTGCCATGATGGCGGAGGAGATGGGATTCACCCCTGAAGTGATACGGGAGAAGCTGCGACTAAGGTACGACGGATATCATTTCTCAAAAAACTCAAAGGCCGTATATAACCCATACAGTCTTTTCAACGCATTATCAGACAGAGACCTG
>JAFUVE010000098.1 GCA_017483765.1 Bacteroidaceae bacterium
AACAAGAAGATAGAACTGTGCCATACCCTCAACGGTTCGGCACTGGCACTTCCGCGCATCGTTGCAGCCATCATAGAAAACAATCAGACACCTGAGGGAATCCGCGTACCGAAGGCATTGGTGCCCTACTGCGGCTTCGAGATGCTCGACGAAAAGCCATTCTGACAAGGTGCCTACACATGAGAAAAACAGAAAGAAGACGTTCCCCACGGAGCGTCTTCTTTCCGTATGTAGACCTCATACGGAAGGCCGCTCCGGCTCAACCGGTTCATCTACAATATTCCACACTGCCATATATTGTCATTTCCATCCACAAAAAACGTCCGTATTCCCCCGCACGGACTTACAGCCGTGATGTAATACAGCCTTTATTATGGAGTAATACAGCCTATATCAGTTGGCAATACAGCCTATATTACTCCATAATAAAGGCTGTATTACTTGATGGGAAAAGCCTCGGTGGTTGGTAAAATGAGGACAGCGAAGCCCTGAAGGAGCTCTCTTGAGAGAAAAGTGCATGAGAAATGACTAAGAACTGGCGTTTTCCGAAAGCGCCACCGCATACCAATGAATTCCGGAAGCACATAAAATCTTCGATGGAATGGGCGTTTTATGGAAATAAATCACTAACTTTGCATCTGATAAAAGTAAACTAACGCAGCAACATGAATTTCCCTTTATACACTGCACGCAGGATATATGCCAATCAAGGCGGCAGACAACAGGTGTCGCGCCCAGCCATCCGCATTGCCACATTGGGTGTAGCCGTGGGGCTGGCCGTCATGATCATCAGCGTCTGCGTCGTACTGGGATTCAAGCATACCATCCGCGATAAAGTAGTTGGTTTTGGCAGCCACATCACAGTGGCTGACTTCATGTCGCTACAGACGGCAGAACAATATCCCATTCAGATGGGCGACTCCATGATGAACGTCCTGAGAAAGGCTCCCGGAGTGAAACATGTGCAGCGTTTCGCCATGAAGCAAGGCATTCTGAAGACCGACGAAGACTTCCTCGGGGTCATACTGAAAGGAATCGGCCCGGAATATGATACGACTTTCATTCACCAAAACATGGTGGAAGGGAGCATTCCTGCTTTTTCTGACCAGAAAAGCCAGCAGAAGATCGTCATTTCGAAAACGATGGCCGACAAACTGAATGTGAAATGCGGTCAGAAAATCTTCGCATACTTCATCAATGAGCAGGGAGTGAGAACCCGCCGATTTACGATTAGTGGCATCTACGAGACAAACTTGAAGCAATTCGACGACATTACCTGTCTGACAGACCTTTACACAGCCAACAGACTAAACGGATGGGAGCCAGACCAGTATAGCGGTGCAGAACTGTCGGTGAGCGATTTCAGCCACTTGAACGAGGTATATGTGGAAATTATCAACCGCGTGAACAGGACGGTCGACAATTATGGCGGCACCTATTCCTCACAGACTATCGTGGAAATGAATCCGCAGATATTCTCCTGGCTGGACCTGATGGACCTGAACGTGTGGATGATTCTGGCACTGATGGTTGCCGTTGCCGGCGTGACGATTATCTCAGGCTTGCTGATCATCATTCTTGAACGTACACAGATGATTGGCATTCTGAAGGCTCTCGGTGCACGCAACCGGCAGATACGCCACACGTTCCTATGGTTTGCGGTGTTCATCATCGGTAAAGGACTGCTCATCGGCAACCTGCTGGGACTTGGTCTGGTTGCTCTCCAGAAATACACGGGCATCATTCAGCTTGATCCGTCGAAATATTATGTTACGACCGTACCTGTAGAAACAGACATCCCCATCATCTTCGCACTCAACCTGGCTACGCTGCTCATCTGCGTGTTCGTCCTGATAGCACCCAGCTATCTCATCTCGCACATCCACCCGGCCAAGTCGATGCACTATGAATAGGAGAAGCGGGAGGACATCCCGCCTTAACAAGATCATACATGACTGACAACAAAACAATTATCGACCCCGTTTTCGGATTCATCAAAGTACCGAGAGGCCTGCTGCTCGACATTGTCAAGCATCCGCTGATGCAGCGGCTGACACGCATCAAGCAGCTGGGCATGGCTTCTGTGGTCTATCCCGGTGCACAGCACACACGCTTCCAGCACTCGCTGGGAGCCTTCCACTTGATGAGCGAAGCCATCGTGTCGCTCCAACAGAAGGGTATCTTCATCTTTGACTCAGAAGCAGAAGCCATCCAAGCGGCCATTCTGATGCACGACATCGGCCACGGCCCGTTCTCTCATGTGCTGGAACACACTCTCATCAACGGCATCTCGCATGAGGAAATATCACTGATGATGATGGAACGGATCAACAACGACATGCAAGGCCGGCTGACACTGGCCATGAAAATCTTTAAGGACGAATATCCCAAACGCTTTCTCCACCAACTGATATCGAGCCAACTGGACATGGACAGACTTGACTACCTCCGCCGCGACTCTTTTTTCACTGGCGTTACAGAAGGAAACATCGGAAGCGCGAGGATCATTCGGATGCTTAACGTTGTCGACGACAACCTTGTCATAGACCAAAAAGGCATCTATTCTATTGAAAACTATCTCACATCCAGACGGTTGATGTACTGGCAGGTCTATCTCCACAAAACTACCGTGGCCTATGAGAAAGTGCTGGTGAACACGTTGAGAAGAGCCAAGGAACTCTCCCGCCAAGGCAAGAAGCTGTTTGCTTCACCGGCTCTTGCCTACTTCCTTGAAAACGACGTTGACGGTAATTGGTTCAACAGCCACGAAGAAGCACTGACTTGGTACTGCCAGCTGGACGATGCCGACATCTGGAGTGCCATGAAAGTTTGGGCGGAAAGCGACGACAAGGTACTCGCCCTTCTATCTCGCGACATGCTGGAACGGCGCATATTCAAAGTGGAAGTAAGAGAAGAACCGCCGTCGGCAGAAGAAACCGACTCGCTCCTTGCACAGCTTTCCCGCCACTTCGGCATCAGCCATGCCGATGCCCGATACCTGATCAGTGTCAATGCCATACAAAAAAACATGTACGATATCCACGATGACCACATTGACATTCTCTATAAAGACGGGACGCTAAAAGACATCGTCGAAGCCTCGGAAATCCTCAATGTAGAGCTTCTTTCGAAAAAAATCCGCAAATATTACCTCTGTTATCAACGTATATCGTAAAAAAGTTGTATATTTGCACGAATAATAAACAAATTTAGAAATCAATGGAATTCACAGCCAAACAAATTGCCGACATGATTAAAGGCCGTGTTGAGGGCGACGAAAATGCCACCGTCAATACTTTTGCAAAGATAG
>JAFUVE010000099.1 GCA_017483765.1 Bacteroidaceae bacterium
ATGGAAAGACTCCAGGGAACACAAAAGACGGGTTTCCTGGAGTTTGTTTTTAAAAAGTTACAAGACGCCCCACGGGGCGTCTCTACTGTGAACGGATGGGGGAAGTTACAAGACGCCCCACGGGGCGTCTCTACGGAAAATGGGCAAAAGGATTGAAAAAATCGCAAAAAAATATCATTTTTACCGTTTGGAGCGCATAAAACATGAATATTGCGTATATAATTAAAAAAAGTAAGAAAAAATTTGGTGGAGATAGAAAAATGTAATTAATTTGCAGAAAATTTAAAGAAAATGCAAGTAAATAGCAGCAAATATTGGCGATGGCAGAGCTTAAGACCGAAAAAGTCGTGAGCCGATTGTTGCTACCGTAAATTAATTTGCCATAACTATCAAGCAATAAGAATAGAGAGAGAATTATAAGCACGGAGCCTGTCGAACTTTACGACGGGCTCCGTTTACTTTTTCCCCCACAAACAAAAATTATCCATACCATATGAATTATCAAGTAGACCAGTACGGCTTCTACGGAACTTACGGAGGCTCTTACGTTCCGGAAATCCTGTACAAGACCGTTGAGGACCTGAAGGAAGCTTATCTTCCCATCATCGAGAGTGAATCGTTCAAGTCGGAGTTCCACACGCTGCTCCGCGACTATGTGGGCCGCCCCTCCCCACTCTATTTCGCCAAGCGAATGAGCGAGAAATACGGCTGCCGCCTGTATCTGAAACGCGAGGACCTGAACCACACGGGTGCCCACAAAATCAACAACTCCTTAGGGCAGATATTGATAGCGAAGCAGATGGGCAAGACCCGCATCATCGCTGAGACGGGAGCCGGTCAGCACGGAGTGGCCACCGCCACCGCCTGCGCGCTGATGGACATGCCCTGCACCGTGTATATGGGAGCCACCGACGTGGAGCGTCAGCGTCCAAACGTAGAGCGCATGAAGATGCTTGGAGCCGAGGTTTGCCCTGTCCGCTCCGGCAACATGACGCTGAAGGACGCGACGAACGAAGCCATCCGCGACTGGTGCTGCCACCCCTCCGACACCTTCTATATTATAGGCTCGACGGTTGGTCCTCACCCCTACCCCGACATGGTGGCGAGGCTTCAGAGCGTCATCTCAGAGGAAATCCTGTGGCAGCTGGAAGAGAAGACCGGCCGCAACTATCCCGACTACCTGATAGCCTGCGTGGGCGGCGGCTCGAACGCAGCCGGCAGCATCTACCATTTTCTCGACAACGAACACGTGAAGATCGTACTGGCCGAGGCTGGCGGCATGGGTATCGACACAGCCCAGACCGCGGCGTCGATGGAGATAGGCACCACCGGCATCCTCCACGGCTCGCGCATCAAGCTGATGCAGACCGACGACGGACAGATTGTGGAGCCCTACAGCATCTCTGCCGGCCTGGACTACCCCGGCACAGGACCTATCCACTGCAACCTCTACGAGAGCGGACGGGCACAGGTGCTGGCCGTGAACGACGACGAGGCCCTGGCCGCCGCAATGGAGCTCACACGCACCGAAGGCATCATCCCCGCACTGGAATCCGCCCACGCACTGGGCGCACTGCCAAAGTTGCAGTTCAAGAAAGACGACGTGGTGGTGCTGACCGTGAGCGGCAGAGGCGACAAGGACATGGGGACTTACTTGAAGTATTTTAAGAGTTGAGAGTTTAGAGTGATATTAGTTTGGGATATGGCATATTCAGAGAATATCAAATATAATCAGGAATAATCGGAGTAATCAGAGTACTCGGAGAAATCAGAGTAATCTGAATAATCAGAAAAAAAGACACTAAAAAAATTATGGAGAGAATTTACAAATACCAGACAGCATGCAAGAGAGTGCTGGGTGACATGGTGACGCCGGTGAGCGCCTATATGAAAATCCGCGACGACTATCCACAGTCGGCATTGATGGAGAGCTCCGACTACCACGGAGGCGAGAACTCCAAGTCGTTCATCGGTGTGCACCCCATGGGCAGCGTGAGCATCAGCCACGGCATGGCCATCCACGAATACCCCGACGGACGGCGCGAGGAGAAGCCGGTCAGCAAAGACTACCAGTCGGCCCAGGCCATCAACGACTTCATCCGTTCGTTCGAAATCAGCGGCGAGCACAGCAATTACTGCGGTCTTTACGGCTATACGTCGTTCAACTCCGTCAGATATTTCGAGGACATAGAGGTGAAGGACGAGACCCGCGAGGCCAACGACGCCCCCGACCTGCTTTACATCCTCTACAAGGACATCATCGTGTTCGACCATTTCCGCAATGAGCTGCTCATCATCGAGTTGCTGGGCGAAGGCGAGGAAGACGACCTCGACGTGCTGGAGAGCGACATTCTGAACCGCCCTGCCCATGCCTACGACTTCCGCCCCGTGGGTGAATGCAGCTCGACACTGACCGACGAAGCCCACAAGGCAAACATACGCAAGGGAATAGAGCACTGCCTGCGTGGCGACGTATTCCAGATTGTGCTGTCACGCCGTTTTGTCCAGCGCTATGAGGGCGACGACTTCAAGCTCTACCGTGCACTGAGAAGCATCAACCCCTCGCCCTACCTCTTCTATTTCGACTTCGGCGGATTCCGCATCTTCGGTTCCTCCCCCGAGACCCACTGCCGGATAGAGGGCCGCCGTGCCTATATCGACCCCATCGCCGGCACCACCCGCCGCACAGGCAACCCAGAGGAAGACCGGAAGAACGCGCTGTATCTGAAGAACGACCCGAAAGAGAACGCGGAGCACGTGATGCTGGTGGACTTGGCCCGTAACGACCTGAGCCGCAACTGCCATGACGTGAAGGTGGACTTCTACAAGGACATGCAGTATTACTCCCACGTGATTCACCTTGTGAGCCGCGTGAGTGGGGAGCTGGACGAAGGCGCCGACCCAATCCAGGCCTTTATCGACACATTCCCCGCCGGCACCCTGTCGGGCGCACCGAAAGTCCGTGCCATGCAGCTCATCTCGGAGTACGAGCCCCACAACCGTGGCGCCTACGGCGGCTGCATCGGTTTCATCGGCATGCATGGGAGCCTGAACCAGGCCATCACCATCCGCACGTTCGTCAGTCGCAACAACGAGCTGTGGTTTCAGGCCGGCGGCGGCATCGTGGCCAAGAGCAACGAAGAATATGAGCTGCAGGAGGTTAACAACAAGCTTGGAGCGCTCCGCAAGGCGATAGAGATGGCAGAGATACTTTGAGGTTTATTGACATGATTTTCGGCTGCACTCGGCAAAACTGAAGCGAGCTTCATTCTGCTCTCGCTTGCACGAAAATTGAGGTTTGAAATTTGAAGTTTATAGTTACTCTTCCAACGGGATGAGCTATTTGAGAATTCGGCATGATTCACATATAATTTAGTAACAATTAAAAAATAAGTTGCCTCGTTTTGATGAAGACAAGAAGAAAGGAAGACGAGAAGACAAGACGATAGTCAACTGACGGACATACATAAACGGGAACTCTGAACCATGGACGGACATACATAAAGTATTCAATGGTCTTTACACCCCCTTCGGTTCCCCCGTTATCGGGGGACAGAAACCCTACAGTCAACTGGATGGTGAGGCAAGTTATTTTTTTCACATCACTTAAGACAATCATTATGAAGACAGTAATCATAGACAATTATGACAGTTTCACGTATAACCTGTCGCACCTGGTGAAAGAGCTGGGCGGCGAGGTGACCGTCTATCGTAACGACCAATTCGAGCTGGATGCCCTGGAGCCGTTCGACAAGATCATCCTCTCTCCCGGTCCAGGCATCCCGAGCGAGGCTGGTCTGCTGCTCGACGTGATCCGCCGGTATGCAGGCAAGAAGCCGATTCTGGGCGTCTGCCTGGGCCACCAGGCCATCGGCGAGGCATTCGGAGGTGAGCTGACGAACCTGAGCGAGGTGTTCCACGGCGTGGCGACACCAGCAATAGTGACACGTCACGACTACCTGTTCGACGGTCTGCCCGACACACTGGAAGTCGGCCGCTACCACTCATGGGTGGTACGCTACGAAGGACTACCCGAGTGCCTGGAGGTGACGAGCGTAAGCGAGGAAGGATATATCATGTCGATGCGCCACAAGCAGTATGACATCCGGGGCATTCAGTTCCATCCGGAGAGCGTGCTGACTAAGGACGGAAAACAAATCATCAAGAACTGGATAAGTCATTAAGTGAAAAGTGTATTTACTCATTCTAATGGCTTCTAAATTCGCAAAGTCCATAGACAATGGTATTTCCATTTTTACTTACACTTTTACTTACACTTCTACTTCTATTTTTTATTCCTTTTTTTACTTCCAAATTTACTTCCAATAAAATAATAAACAAATGAAAAATTATTTAGAGAAACTGGTGGCGGGCAAGGAATTGGACCGCAAGGAGACATACGAGATAATGATCAATATCACCCAGGAGAAATACAATGTGCAGCAGATAGCTGCGCTCCTGATGGGCATCCAGATGCACGGTGTGAGTGTGGACGAACTGTTGGGGTTCCGCGACGCTCTGCTGGAGACTGGCAAGCGCGTGGATCTTGATGACTACGACACGCTTGACATCGTAGGCACAGGTGGCGACTGCAAAAACACGTTCAACATATCCACCTGCTCTGCGTTCGTGATAGCCGGCGCTGGCTACAAGGTGACGAAACACGGAAACGGGGCGAGCACATCGGTGAGCGGTGCGAGCACGGTGCTTCAGGGTCATGGCGTGAAGTTCACCGACGACACAGACACGCTTCGCCGTTCGCTTGACGAGGCCGGCATCTGCTATCTACATGCCCCCCTTTTCGCCTACGGCATGAAGTTCGTGGGCCCGACACGCAAAGCCCTTCAGGTGCCCACGTGCTTCAATCTGCTGGGCCCGCTGGTGAACCCCTGCCGTCCGAAGAACTCCCTTCACGGCACCGCCAACCAGAGCCAGATGCGCCTGTACACGAACATCCACCAGAAAATCGGTGACAACTTCGGCGTGGTGACCAGCTACGACGGCTACGACGAAATATCGCTGACCAGCGGCTTCAAGTTCTCGACAAACGTGTTTGAGAAAGTCTACACCCCGAAAGACATGGGTCTGAACTACGTGAAACCCAAGGACATCTATGGTGGCGACACTGCCGATGACGCCAAGAAAATCTTCGACAGTGTGCTGGAAGGCACCTGCACCGAGGCCCAGAAAAGCGTGATCCTGGCCAATGCCGCCTGCGGAATCAGCGTGATGGACTACAACAAGAGCATAGACGAGTCGATAGCCGAAGCCCGCGAGTCGCTCGACAGCGGACGGGCTCTGGCCGCCTTCAAGAAATTCGTGGAAATCAATAGTTGATTTACGATTTACTATTTACTATTTATTTCATTATTTTTTTATTTTAGGAATTAGGCAATTAATAAATTCAACTATCTACTTTTCGATTTATTTTAATATTTTTTAGGAATTAAGTAATTAGTAAATTTAACTATCTACATATGAGCGACATATTAGAGGAGATAGTAGCGCATAAGCGGATTGAGGTGGGCAGGTCGAAACTGCAGAAACCCGCCACCACGCTATATAAGGAAGTGGAAGCTTACATCGAAGCCGGAAGGCATGAGGTGATCTCATTGTCGGACCGCCTGCGGAAATCCGACTCCGGCATCATCGCGGAGTTCAAGCGCCGTTCGCCCTCGAAAGGCTGGATCAAGGAAAGCGGACTTCCCGACGTGATTCCCCCTTCGTACGCCAGCCATGGCGCGAGCGGCCTGTCGATACTGACCGATGAGAAGTATTTCGGTGGATGTCAGGAATTTGTAAAGACAGCCCGTCCGCTTGTTGGCGACACCCCGATTCTGCGGAAAGACTTCATCGTGGACGAATACCAGCTGTTTGAGGCCCGGCTGATCGGCGCCGACGTGGTCTTGCTGATAGCCAGCGACTTGGAGCAAGAGGAATGCAGGACATTGGCCCACACCGCTCACGAGTTAGGACTTGAGACCCTGCTGGAAATCCACACCGAAGCAGAGTTGGACTACGTGGGCGACGACATCGACATGGTGGGCGTGAACAACCGTCACCTGGGTACGTTCCACACCGACGTGGCAACCTCCTTCCAGCTGGCATCACTACTGCCCAAAGACTATGTGCTCGTGTCGGAAAGCGGCATCAGCCAGCCACAGACAGTGCGGGAACTGCGCGATGCCGGATTCAGGGGATTCCTTATCGGAGAGACGTTTATGCGTCAAGACGACCCAGGCCAGGCACTTGGGGATTTCATTTATAGTTTAAAGTTTAAGGTTTAATGATTAAAGTTTAAGGTTTAATGTTTAATGTTTAATGAGGGTACTTCTGTATTAGGAGTCTAATGGTTAATGTTAAAAACCACTCGAATGAAATCAGTCTATCAACCATAAATTGTCATCTGAAAAAATGATTATCAAAGTATGCGGAATGCGTGATGCGGAGAATATCCGTGATGTGGAAGCGCTGGGCGTGGACTGGATGGGGTTCATCTTCTACAGGCCCTCCAGCCGGTTTGTGGGCGAACGTCCGGAGTATCTGCCGGAACAATGCCAGCGTGTGGGCGTGTTCGTGAACAGCACGATGGAGGAGATTTTGCAGAAAACAGAGGAGTTTGGACTCAATTATGTCCAGCTGCACGGTGACGAAAGTCCAGCGTTTTGCAGTCGCCTGCGTTCTGTCCTGCCCCTTGACCTTGGCCTCATCAAGATGGTGGGGATATCCAGCAAGTCCGACATGAAAGCAACCGCAGCATATGCCCCGTTCGTGGACTATTTCCTCTTTGAAAGCCCATGCAGCGGCTATGGCGGGAGCGGAAAAAAATTCGACTGGTCGCTGCTGGAGCAATACGAAGGCAGCAAGCCGTTCATCCTCACCGGCGGCATCGGTCCCGACGACGCAGAAGAAATCGAGACCCTCACCCATCCCAGCTTTGCCGGCATTGACCTGAACTCACGGTTCGAGCTGTCGCCAGGTTTGAAAGATACAGACAAACTAAGAACATTCATCAACAAAATACGAACAATATGAACAGAATCAACAAGTTATTTATCGAAAAACGGCAGAACATCCTGTCGATATACTTCTGCGCCGGCCACCCCACGCTGGACGGAACCGTGGAGACCATCACGACACTCGCGAACAACGGTGTGGACATGATAGAGGTTGGCATCCCCTTCTCCGACCCGATGGCCGACGGTGTGGTCATCCAGAACGCAGCGACAAAAGCCCTGTCGAACGGTATGACGCTTCAGTTGCTGTTCAGCCAGCTGGAAGGCATCCGTGAGCAAGTGGACATCCCTCTGCTGCTGATGGGCTACCTGAACCCCATCATGCATTTCGGTTTCGAGGCCTTCTGCGCGCGTTGCAGCGAAGTGGGCATAGACGGCGTGATCATCCCCGACCTGCCTTTCAAGGACTACATGGAGGAGTTCAAGCCCGTGGCCGACCGCCACAACCTCCGGATCATCATGCTCATCACCCCCGAGACAAGCGACGAGCGCATCCGCTTCATCGACGAGCACACCGACGGCTTCATCTACATGGTTTCGTCGGCAGCTACCACCGGAGCCCAGAAGTCGTTCGACCAGGCCAAGCAGCAATATTTCGAGCGCATCAACGCCATGCAGCTACACAATCCCCGCATGATCGGGTTCGGCATCTCTAACCGCCAGACGCTGGAAGCAGCCCAGCGTAATGCCTCCGGCGCCATCATCGGTTCGAAGTTCGTAAGCCTTTACGAGAACACGCTCGACCCCAAATCAGCCATCGACATGCTACATGAGGCGCTGAGGAGCTGAGAGGAGGGAAATAAGCTGAAATGAAAATCGAAGGAGTTTTTGTATAAAGGCTGTTTGTGAGGTTAAAGATTTCGGAGGTTACGGATAAGAGGCCGTTCCAATCTCCTTGTTCTGCCATGAAATGCTTAAGGGGTGTTCTAAAAATTCTGATTTTGGAATGCACCTACAAATGGATGTTTCATTTCGGTTGCTTTTGGTTTTCTGTGGTGCCTTTTTGTCATCATTCTCGGTTACATAGCTCGCTATGCGCCCTCAAATGCTAACAAA
>JAFUVE010000016.1 GCA_017483765.1 Bacteroidaceae bacterium
AGGCAGGTTCTAAAAATTAGCTTTAGGCTGTGTTTAGACTATTTTTGAGCAGATTTGCTCGCAAACTCGAAGAAGCGTAGCGAGCTACTCTTCAAGAGGTTAAGAGCAAAGATGCCAAAAAGAGGCAAACACGGGCAAAGAGATAATCAGCGATTAAGCGAGAGCAGTTCCAAGCTTGCTTGAAATTTGCCGAGCGAGAGCTGATTCGCCGAAGGCAATTCTTTTGGATTTATTAATTATTAGAACATGCCATAATTTTTCTTTGAATGATGCGACGTCATTCGCTTCCAAAATTTATGTTGGTCACACTTGTGATCATCGTGTTTTTTGTGCTTAATCTGTTGTTGGGGTCAGTGCAGATCCCGCTTTCCGACGTGTTGAGGATACTTGCGCGTGGTGATAACCCCCATGTTTCTCCTGAAGACTGGACTATATGGTCGAATATCGTGTGGAGTTCGCGTGTACCCCAGGCTCTGACTGCCACAGTGGCCGGTGCCGGTCTGGCGGTCAGCGGCTTGCAGATGCAGACGGTGTTCCGGAATCCGCTGGCAGGCCCTTCCGTGCTGGGCATTTCCAACGGCGCATCGCTGGGTGTGGCCTTTGTGGTGCTCCTGTCTGGTTCGTTGGGAGGCGTGGCGCTGAGCAAGATGGGGTATGTGGGCGACGTGGCCATTTCTGTGGCGGCTGTCGTTGGTGCACTGACGGTGATGGGGTTGATTCTGTTCGTCTCCCAGAAAGTGAAGGGGAATGTGACGCTGCTGATTATCGGAATGATGATAGGTTATCTTGTCACGGCCATTGTGGGCGTACTGAAGTTTTTCTCAGCCGAGGAGGACATCCGCGCCTACGTGGTGTGGGGACTGGGATCGTTCGCCCGCGTGTCGGGCGACCAGATGATGCTGTTCGTTCTTCTGATGGCAGTATTGATTCCGCTGAGCATGCTGATGGCCAAGCCGATGAACCTGCTGCTGATGGGGGATGAGTATGCTGTGAATCTGGGGTTGAACCTGAAGCGGTCGAGAATGCTTGTGATTGGCTGCTCGGGTGTGCTCGTGGCCATCGTAACCGCCTACTGCGGCCCTGTGATGTTCATCGGCATGGCGGTTCCTCATCTTTGCCGTGCCTTGTTCCGCACCAGCGACCACCGCTTGCTCATGCCGGCCACGGCGCTGACTGGATCGGCATTGGCGCTTGTCTGCAATCTCATTGCCCGTATGCCTGGATTCGAGGGCGCGCTGCCTGTCAACTCTGTCACGGCTCTTATCGGAGCGCCTGTCATCGCATACGTGCTGTTCAAGCGCAACAGCCGTTTCAGTGAGTAGTTGAAATTTACGAATTGACGCAAAGTCGCCCGAAAAAATGTAACTTTGCATAAAAGTCGCTCGAAAAAATGTATTTTTTATTTTGAAAGTCGCCCGAAAAAATGTAACTTTGCATAAAAGTCGCCCGAAAAAATGTATTTTTGGCTACAAAAGTCGCCCGAAAAAATGTGATTTTCAAAATTAAGCAATTATGTATCAGCGTAAAATAGAGAAAGTACTACAGGAGTGGAAATCAACGAAGGGGCATAAGCCTCTTGTGCTGAAAGGTTGTCGCCAGTGTGGAAAGACCAGCTCGGTGTTGGATTTTGCTCGTAAGCAATACAAAAATGTTGTTTATCTGAATTTTCACGAGGTAGAGATTCTGAGTTCTTTATTCGACAGTTCACTGAATGTGGACTATCTGACAACAGCAATATCTGCGATGTACCCTGATGCTGTATTTGAGCCAGGCCGTACGTGTATTGTCTTTGATGAGATTCAGGAGTGTCCAGGTGCCAGATCCTCTTTGAAATTTTTTCATCTCGATGGTCGTTATGATGTGATGGCAACAGGGTCGCTTTTGGGGGTGAGTGGCTATAAATCATTCGTTAGTCGTGAGTTTCCTATTCCTGTTGGTTTTGAGACTATCGTGGATATGTATCCGATGGACTTTGAGGAATGGCTGTGGACAAACGGCATTCAACAACCTGTTTTTGACTTGTTGCGACGTTGTCTTGATGAGGAGATTCCTGTTCCTGAAGCGATTCATCAGCGTATGTGGCAGCTGTTGCTTGAGTATGTGATTGTGGGCGGTATGCCAGAGGCAGTCAAGAAGTTTCACGAGACACATGACGTTAATCAGATGTTGCGTGTCCAACGGTCCATCGTTGATGAATATAAGACAGATATGGTAAAGTATGCAGCTCAGTCCGACAAGTCAAAAATCCGTGAGTGCTTCGACTCTATTCCTCGTCAGCTGAGTCGTGAGAACAAGAAATTCACTTATTCATTGGTCCGCAAGGGTGCTCGTAGCAGCCAGTATGTAGGCAGTTTGCAATGGATTGAGGATGCTGGGATTGTGCGTAGATGCAATAACTTGATGATTACAGAACTGCCATTGAGCGGGAATTCCATTCATGACCAATTTAAAATATACATGGCAGACACAGGACTGTTTGTCAGTATGCTTGACGAGGGTACTCAGAGTGATATACTCCAGGGAAATCTCCTGGGGTATAAAGGTGCGATTTTTGAGAATTTGATGGCTGATATGTTGGGGAAGATGGGACGAAAGCTTTATTATTTCCAGAAGACGGACAGCCTGGAGATTGACTTTGTGATACGTTATAAGGGCAAATGTACACCAGTTGAGTGTAAAGCGCAGACGGGAAATGCCAAATCAATGAAAACGTTGTTGAACCATCCGGAGAAATATCATGTGGACAGTGCACTGAAGCTTGGCAAATACAACGTAGGTCGTCAGGGGCCGTTACTCACTCTTCCGTTGTATATGGCGTTTATGCTGACAGATTTATAGTCTTTGGGGCTTTCATAGTAACGACTTGATTTCCTTGACCACCTCGTTGGCATAGTGGGCATCATTGCCGGCGCCGAGCGGGATGTGTATGACGTTCTGTCCGGCACCGTCCGTGATGATGATGACTTTGTAGTCGTTGGGGAGGTAGGCATTGGCAAAGTTGCTGAACGACACATCTTTGATGTGCTGCTTCTCAATAGGGAGACCGTTGATGAAGAGTATGTTCTTGGACTTGAATTCCAAGACGGTTCCTTCTGTGTCGTTGCCACGGGTGGGATTGACCACCACGATATGGTCCGGCTCGCCATACTGGGCGATAACGTCGTCAACGCTTGCGAGACGGTTTTTTTCCGATTCTTTAAGGATTTTCTCCTTTCGCTTGTCTCTGATCACGAGCAAAAATATGGCGAAGAAGGCAAGGATGATGATAATCAGTCCTTCTGGGCTGAAAAGGTCGAAAAGAAAAGTCATAGGCGGTGTTTTTGGAGAGGTGAAAGTTTGATGCAAAAATAATATTTTTTTTGGTCGTGTCAAAGCGTTTACGGAACAAAAACGATACAGACATCATTCTTTTTCGATTTCTTTTGCAGTTGTCTTTTGTTTTTGCTAACTTTGCAGTATGACACTATATCCAAATCTTATCAAAGAGGCACTGATGACAGTGCGATATCCCGGAAACGGGAAGAACATCATCGAGAACGGAATGCTCGAGGATGATATTCATATCGACGGCATGAAAGTTTCATTTTCGTTGATATTCCCTAAAGCGAAGGATCCGTTCATGAAATCACTGGTGGCTGCGAGTGAGGCGGCCATACATGCGTATGTGAGCAAGGACGTGGATGTGACCGTGAAGACAAAGACACTGACCGAACTCCCTCCGGAACCAGAGAAGCCACTGAAGGATGTGAGGCATATCATTGCCGTGTCGAGCGGCAAGGGTGGTGTGGGCAAAAGCACCGTGGCCACCAACCTGGCCGTCGGTCTGACGAAGCTGGGCCACCGGGTGGGCCTGCTCGACGCCGACATCTTCGGTCCGTCCATGCCCAAGATGTTCCAGGTGGAAGACGGACGGCCTTATGCTCAGGAGGTTGACGGCAGGGATATGATTGTCCCCGTTGAGAAGTACGGGGTGAAGATGCTGTCCATCGGATTCTTCGTCAACCCCGACCAGGCCACGCTCTGGCGAGGCGGTATGGCTTCTAACGCCATCAAGCAGCTGCTGACCGACGCGTTGTGGGGACCGCTCGACTACCTCGTGATAGACACACCTCCCGGAACCAGCGACATCCACCTCACACTTATCCAGACCATCGACATTCACGGAGCGGTCATCGTCTCCACGCCTCAGCAGGTGGCACTGGCTGACGCCCGAAAGGGAATCAACATGTACATGAACGACAAGGTGAATGTGCCGATTCTCGGTCTTGTGGAGAACATGTCGTGGTTCACCCCTGCCCAGCATCCCGACGAGCGATACTACATCTTCGGCAACGGCGGATGCAAGGCACTGTCGGAGGAGTTGAACGTACCGTTGCTTGCGCAGATTCCCCTTGTGCAGGATGTCTGCGAGAGCGGCGACAGCGGTGTTCCTGCAGTGCTTGATCCTGCCAGCCCCGCCGGCATGGCATTCATGCAACTGACTGCCAAGGTGGTCACACAGGTAGACAAGAACAGCCTGTAGATTCTGCGGGAAGTGCCTGTGCTTTCATGCCTTACTGGTTTCCCTGCAGCTCCTGAACCTCAATTCCCCTATGGCTCTTTAAACATTAAACTTTAAACATTAAACTTTAAACTAAACAAGTGGTCATATTATTAGCTTTATTGCCGGTCGTTGTGTTGCTGTTGTTCATCTATTTTGTGGACAAATATCAGCACGAGCCTTGGAGCCAGATTTTCAAGGCAGTTGGAGCGGGTGCTGTATCGGCCCTGCTGGTGGTTCATGTGTTGATGCTGCTGAACATCACGTTCGACCCCACTTCGATGGTAGGTGCGTTTCTCGACGCATTTGTCAATGCGGCCATACCTGAGGAGGCTGTGAAGTTGTTGATGCTTTGGCTGGTGCTGCGCAACAACAAGTATTACGACGAGTATTTCGACGGAATCGTCTATGCCGTCTGTGTCGGCATGGGCTTTGCGGGGATTGAGAATATTGTCTATCTGATTGAGGATGAGGACTGGGTTGCCACTGGCATCGCCCGCGGCGTGTTTGCCGTGCCTGCACATTTCCTCTTCGCCGTGGCGATGGGATATTATTACTCACTCGTACATTTCAATTATCATCAGACGGAGAAGGACGCACTCTTCAACAAGGTGTGCGTGATTGCAGTCCCGGTGCTTCTTCATGGGGCTTACGACGCTTGCCTGATGGTGATGGATGCCTCGCTGGCTGTTCGTCCCGACATATCGGTGATGTGTGGAGCAGGCTTCCTTGCCACATGTGTGTTCATGGTTATATTCGCATTTCAGAAATGCCGCAAGCTGCTGGCAGCCGACAAGGCTTATTTCGACCAGCTGGCACAGCAGCAGATGAGCGAATACTGGCAGGACGTGACACCTTCTGAAGGCAGCATGCCGTCAGGCAATCCCGGATATAACGGGGGTGCATATAACCCTGAAGAAACCTGGACCGAAGGCGGCGTGATACATGAATAACTTGGTTCTGAAAGAAAGATATAAGTCAAACGGGGATGCACTTTTGGTGTATCCCCGTTTGATTTATGTTCAGCTGGAAAATCTGAAAATATGTGGGAAAGTTAGAAGACGCCCCGCGGGGCGTCTCTACTCTCGTCCGGACGGCTAAATTTCAAATTTCAAACCTCAAACCTCAAATTTCAAAATACTCTTATTCCACAGTTACTGACTTGGCGAGGTTACGCGGCTGGTCCACGTTCTTGCCTTTGCAGATGGCGATGTAGTAGGCCAGCAGCTGAAGAGGGATGGTGGCGAGCAGCGGCTCGAGGCATTCCAACGTCTTCGGAAGCTCGATGTACTCGTCGGCCAGCGCCTTCACTTTCTCGTCGTCCTCCGACACCAGCGCAATCACACGGCCCTTGCGTGCCTTGATTTCCTGGATGTTGCTCATCAGCTTGTCGTAGAGGGCGTTCTTCGTCGCGATGATCACCACAGGCATCTCCTCGTCGATCAGGGCGATGGGGCCGTGCTTCATCTCGGCGGCTGGATAGCCTTCCGCATGGATATAGCTGATCTCCTTCAGCTTCAGCGCTCCTTCAAGGGCGACGGGGTAGTTGTACCCTCGGCCAAGATACAGGAAGTTCCTCGCATAGGTGAATATCTTGGAGATTTCGTGAATCTTCTCATTGCAGGCGTTCAGCAGCTCTTTCTGCTTCTCGGGGATGTCGTTCAGCTCCTGAACCAGCTGCTCGTACTCGCGGATGTCGATGGTGCCGCGGGCTTTGGCGATGGCGAGCGACAGCATCGTCAGGACGGTCACCTGACCTGTGAACGCCTTTGTGGATGCCACACCAATCTCAGGACCTACGTGGATGTAGCATCCGGTCTGGGTGGCACGCGGAATGGAGGATCCGATGGCATTGCAGATACCGAAGATGAATGCTCCCTTTTTCTTGGCCAGCTCCACTGCGGCCAGCGTGTCGGCGGTCTCTCCCGACTGGGATATGGCGATGACCACGTCTTGGTTGTTGATTACGGGATTGCTGTAGCGGAACTCAGAGGCATACTCCACCTCCACGGGAATCTGGCAGAAGTTCTCCAAAAGCTGCTTGCCAATCAGTCCTGCATGCCAGCTTGTTCCGCAGGCCACGATGATGAACCGCCGTGCGTTGATCAGCTCCTTCCGGTAGTCGATGACAGCCGACAGCACCACGTTGTTCAGGTCCACGTTCACACGTCCGCGCATGCAGTCCTTCAGGCTTTCAGGCTGCTCGAATATCTCCTTCAGCATGAAGTGTGGATAACCTCCTTTCTCTATCTGAGAGAGGTTGAGGTTGATTTTCTTGATTTCGTGCTCTATGGTTTCGTTGTGTATGTTGACAAACTCCACGTTCTCCTTGTTCCTGTCAATCACGGCGATGTCCTGGTCGTCGAGGTACACCACTTTGTTGGTGTATTCGATGATGGGCGATGCGTCGCTTCCGAGGAAGAACTCGCCGTCTCCGATACCGACCACCAGCGGGCTGCTCTGACGGGCTGCGATAATCTGGTCGGGGTTGTCCTTGTCGATGATGGCCATGGCATACGCTCCGATGACCTGGTGCAGTGCGATACGTACAGAGGTAAGCAGGTCGAGCTCCTTCTTGGTGCGTATGTAGTCGATGAGTTGTACGAGCACTTCTGTGTCGGTGTCGCTGTGGAACTCAATCCCTTTCTCCTTCAGCTGGTCTTTCAGCACGGCATAGTTCTCGATGATGCCGTTGTGGATAATGGCCAGCCGTCCTGTGCTGCTCACGTGGGGGTGGGCATTCGTGCTTGTCGGTTCTCCGTGGGTGGCCCACCGCGTATGGGCGATGCCAATCGTGCCGCTGATGTCCTTTCCTTCGGCATGTTTCTCCAGGTCGGCCACCTTTCCTTTTGTCTTGTATACTTGAAGACCTGACTGCTCGGTGATCAGGGCGATTCCCGCACTGTCGTATCCGCGGTATTCCAGTCGCTTTAGTCCTTTGATTAAGATAGGGTAAGCCTGACGCTTACCGATATATCCCACAATTCCACACATAGGCTATTCAATTTTTTTGCAAAGTTACAACAAATTCATGAGATAGGGAGAAAAATTATGTTAAATCTAATAAAAAGTAAATACTGGTTGACGTTTTGTAAGGAAAATATGAAATATGCTTTCCTGTTGATTTGATATTGCTGTGAATTGTGACATTTTGAAATGTTTTGCTAAGCGATGATAAACAATAATTGGAGCCGTAGGTTTTACGGCTCCAATTGTGATGCAATCAATGTCTTTGTCCTGACAAGTGTCGTGGTGTACAATTGTACCCATACCTGTAAGTAGACAGTTGTGGTTATGCCTTCAGTTCTTCAGGTACGACAGGCATGGCTCCGTTCTGGGTGCAGACAAAAGCGCTGACACGTACCGCTGTCTTGTGTGCCTCCTGCACTGGCTTTCCGTTGATGATACAAGCACAGAAAGAACCTGTGAATGAGTCGCCGGCTCCGACCGTGTCGGCCACCTCAACCTTGGGTGTGTCCTGGAATGAAGTGAGACCGTCATCGGTGAAGACATACGACCCATTGGTGCCGCAGGTGAGAACGAGCATCTTCAAGCCATAGTCCGAAACGAGTTTCTTGCACGTGTCGCTCATGTCAAGGCCTTCATATCCAAACATACGGCTGACAACCACAAGTTCTTCATCGTTGATTTTCAGAATATTGCATAGATTGAAGGAGTCTTCGAGGATTTCCTTGGAGTAGAATTGCTGACGCAGGTTGATGTCGCAGATTTTCAAGCAGTCCGCTGGTGTAGATGCCAGAAACTGCCGGATGGTGGAACGGCTGACTTCGTTCCGCTGGGCCAGTGACCCGAAGCAGACTGCCCGCGCGCTCTTTGCTATGGCTTCCATCTCAGGAGTGAACGGGATATTGTCCCATGCCACACCTTCCTTGATTTCATAAGAAGGAATACCTTCCCCCGATAGTGTCACCTGCACTGTGCCCGTGGGAAATGGAACTGACGGCATCAGATATGCCAGGTTATGCTCCTCGAAAGCCTTGACGGTCTCGTCCGCGAGCGCATCCTCACCAAGGGCGCTGATTGCGATGGTGTCGAGTCCGAACTGTCCTGCGTGATAAGCGAAGTTAGCTGGCGCGCCGCCCAATTTCTTTCCTTCAGGGAGAACATCCCAAAGCGCTTCTCCCAGTCCAACGATATAACGTTTCATAATCTGTGTGTTTATTAGTTTTTGATTTGTTTGATATACGTGAATAAATAGACGACTCCGACAGCCATGACGATGACAGCTCCGGACTGCCCGATGGCGTCACTGGCAAATCCCATCAGCAACGGGAAGATGGTTCCACCGAACAGTCCCATGATCATAAGACCGCTGACTTCGTTCTGCTTTTGTGGCATAGATGTGATTGCTTGAGCGAAGCAGATGGAGAAGATGTTGGAGTTTCCGTAACCCACGAGTGCGATGGCTGTGTATAGCAGCCACTTTTCTGTTCCGACGAAGAGTCCGGCCATAGACAGTGCCATCATGATGACGCTGATGACGAAGAATGTACGGTTGGATAGAACCCTGAGGAAGAATGACCCCGTGAGGCACCCGACAGTACGGAAGATGAAATAAAGTGAGGTTGCGAACGCCGCGTCATTCAGTGTCATGCCAAGCCGCTCCATGAGTATTTTCGGCGCAGTGGTGTTTGTTCCCACGTCAATGCCGACATGGCACATGATTCCGAAGAAAGATAGCAACACGATGGGGGTCTTGAGCAGTTTGAAGCATTCCACAAACGTGGATGCCTTGCCATCGTTTTTCTCTTCTTCTATTGGGGTGACGCCGAGGAACAATGCCGAGATAATCCCTACTACAAGGTAGATGAGGAACAGGACCCTCCAGTCATATCCGAATGAGGGTATGGCATGCGTGGCTCCCCACATTGCGAGATAGGGGGCAAGGAAGGAAGCGATTGCCTTGATGAATTGTCCGAATGTGAGTGTTGAAGCCAGGTTTCCGCCCCCCATCACCGTTGCCACCAGTGGATTGAGTGATGTTTGCATAAGTGCGTTGCCGATTCCCAACAGGGAGAAGGCAGTGAGCATGATGGCAAAGTTATTGCCAAAGAGCGGTATGAACAGAGAGACGATTGTGACGACAAGAGAGAGCATCACCGTCTTTTTTCTTCCTATCTTGTTCATCAGCATGCCTGTGGGGACAGAGAATATGAGGAACCAGAAAAACACCAGCGACGGGAAGATGTTTGCCGTGGAGTCGTTCAGCTGCAGGTCTTCTTTCACGTAGTTGGAAGCGATGCCAACTAAGTCGACAAATCCCATTGCGAAGAAACAGAGCATCAACGGGATGATAGCAAATTTTTTTGTTTGACCCATGTTATTTAGTTTTTAGTTTTCAGTTTTTAGTTTTCAGTTACTTAGATAAGGAGACGCTGTCTTTTCTACTGTAGGATAGTTGCTACAGGACAGGATAGACAGTGAATTTTCCGCCTTTCACCTTAATCTGGTCATATGGCATGGAAGGGAAGACGAGGTTGGTCATCGCCATCTTTCCTTCTGCGTCGAACGCCTCGACGGAGCAGTGGTCGATGAAAACTCGCAGCTGCTTGATGGCTCCGTGAGTCGGGGCCACAGTGACAGCAGGGAAAGCTTCGCTAAAACTCTTCTCTCCGCTCTGGGTGCGGTCCATGGAGAATGTGCCGGCAGTCTCGTCGTACTGCATTGTCAGTTGCTCCCCTTTGCTGTTTGAGAGCGTGATGTCGGCGTTGCCTTTCATGTCTATAACCAACTCGCATGTGGGCGACAGCTTGTTCGTGGCTTTTCCTCTCAACGCAGTCAGCATGGCGGTTATGATGCCTATAAATAATGTTCTCATGTCTTAGCCTTGATTTTGATGAGAAAGAATTACGTTGCAAAAATGCGATAATTCCATTAAAGAAACAATAAAAATGATACTTTTGTGTGGAAAAATCGTTCATAGGGATGATTTCCAGTCATATTTGAACGATTTTTCCAAACGTGGATTATGTAAACAGGGTAAAAGCATCTTGGAATCTTCCTGAAGTGTCACTTTCATTCCATTCTCAGCAGGCAGTTCCACGGTCTGATAACCTACGTAGGAAATGACGAGAGTGGCTCCCGGCTGAACTTTCAGTTTGAAATTTCCGTCGATGTCGGTCATCGCCCCGTTCGACGTCCCTTTCTCCACAACGGTGGCGCCTATAGCGCCTTCGCCCAGCTCATCGAGCACGGTTCCCGTCACCTCTGTCTGTGCGTAGAGGAGGGAACAGGCCATGATGAGTGCGAAACTCAAAAACAGTCGTTTGATTTGTTCCATTGATGATTTGTTTTTAGTTAGTACTTTGGTTGATTAGAATTTCTGCCGCAAAAGTACTAACCATTTGATATAGAAAATAAAAAAAATAGATCATCTCGCTAAAAATATGTTACATGAAACAAATTTATAACGAAATGAACGATTTTTGATAATGAACTGTATGTGGCAAGCATGGTCTTGAATGAGACGATATTCACCAAAACCATGTGGCCTTACCCGGTTCTATGGAAAATGGTCATCTCATCAAGAATCGGCCGAACCATCTTCGCCGCATCCTTGAAGTTCAGATGGGCTGATTCCGAATTCATCCTTGAAGCACTTGGTGAAATAACTGGGTGCAGAGAATCCCACCTCGTATGCCACTTCGGATATGGCTGGTTGCAGTCCCGCTCTTGATACGCTGGCAGAATTCCAATCCGTTCATCACCGGCATCATCACGTCGGCTACAATCACGTCGGGCACAATCTCGTTGGCTAAAGCCAACCCTTGGCTCCCGTCAGATGCCGATGCCACCTGATATCGCTCCTGTAGGATGGTGGAGAGATAGACTCTTATGTCAGCATTATCGTCAACAACGAGTATTGTCTTAGATGAATCTTCCTTGCTTGTCCATCTGTCATTCGGTGCGTTCTCCACCGCATGGGTTTCAGCCATCTCGTCAAGTGGTGTCGGGCATGAAACAGCTTTTCCTGTTTGCATGTCGAGCATCTTGCTGATGATTTGAGTGAGCTGTGATGTGTTACGTCGGATGATGGAGAAAATACCGTTGGTCTCAGCAGACGCGTGCTCCATCTCATCGGTTTTTTCCAACTGCTCAAGCGGCCCTTCAATCAGAGTGAGTGGTGTTCTGAGCTGGTGGCTCACCTGAGTGTAGAAATCAAGTTGCTCACGCGTCATCTTCTCCCGTTCCTCGTTGAGTCGTGCCTTTTGGAGATAATATCGGTAAATGAATACGAGCAGTGCAAGCAGCAGCAGTGCCAAACCGATCGACAGGAACGTGATTGTCCGCTGGTCGTCCAGTTGCTGAAGATAGCCGTCTGCACGTTTGTGGAGCTGGTCGAGGTGTTCCCCTTGTTTTCTCATCTCGAGATACTTTAATGAAAATAGAACTCCCTTTTTATGCATATTGTTCAATCGACTTAAATGGGCTTGGTGATTTCACGCAACCATTGGGCGGTGTCGGCATCGAGATGTGGGCATAGCGCGTCGCACACCTTCTGCTGGTAGGCGTTGAACCACTCAATCTCTTCCGGCTGCATCATCTCTCGGATGATGGGGGAGGTGAAGATGGGGCAGAGAGTGAGATGCTCGAACTGGTAGTATGGTCCGAATGTGATTCCTTCGGCTGGCTTGCCTTCTCCCTCGTCGTGTGGCAGTGGCGGGGTGTGGTGGTCGTAATTGCGTAGCCGCGCGTTCACCACGAGCATCGTGTTCTCATGCCGTACGCCATGGCTGCCGGCGATGTAGATGCCGGGCTCGTCGGTGATGGTCATACCGGGCACGAGCGGTGTGGGCATGTAGTTCATCCGGAACTGGTGGGGGCCCTCATGCACGTTGAGATAGGATCCTACGCCGTGTCCGGTTCCGTGGAGGTAGTTCATGCCGTATTTCCACATCGGCTCACGCGCCAGGACATCGAGCTGACTGCCATAGGTTCCGCGTGGGAAGACAGCCCGGCCCAGGTTGATGAATCCGCGCAGCACGAGCGTGTAGTCGCGCTTCTCCTCGAAGGTGAGCGGTCCGAGCGGTATGGTGCGTGTGATGTCGGTTGTGCCGTCGAGATACTGTCCGCCGGAGTCAATCAGCAGCAGGCCTTTCGCCTCTACGGGGCTGTCGGTGTCGGGGGTTGGCTCGTAATGCACGATGGCGCCATGATATCCGTATCCCATGATGGTGTCGAAGCTTTCTCCACGATAGAGTGGCTGCTCGCCTCGCAGTTCCAGGAGTTTCTTTTCGAGCGAGAGTTCTGTCTGCCCTCCAGCCTTCACAGCCGGCACCACCCACTTCATCCATTTCACCATCGCGATGCCGTCTTTCATCATCGCTGAGTGGTAGCCACGGATTTCTGTCTCGTTCTTCATGATCTTCATCGTGGTCACGGGGCAGTCACCATGCATCAGCACGCCCTGTCTCAGTGCGTTCTGGATGCTGACGTTGGTCTTCTCCGGCTGAATGATAAGTGCTCCCTGATAGGTGTTGATGAACGTGGCAATCTTGTCGTAGTCCATGGTCTCCACTCCTTCAAAGTCGAGGTATCGCACCACTTCCTCGCTGATTTTTTGTGGGTTTACGAAAAGAATGGCTTGGTCTTGTGATATGAAGAGGTATGACACGAAGACGGGGTTGTAGTCCACGTCCGTTCCGCGTAGGTTGAGCGTCCATGCAACCTCGTCGAGCATGGAGATGACGGTTGCGTCGGCACGCTTGCTTTTCAGTGCTTCCCTGATGCGTTCGATTTTGCTGCGTGCTGTCTCTCCGGCATATTCCAAGGGGTGTATCTCCACCGGGTTGTCGGGAATGCCGGGTCGGTCGGTCCATATCTGGTCGTAAGGGTCGCCCACTGGCATCACCTGAATGCCCCAGGGGTTGAGTGCCTGATGTAGTTCGTTGATTCCGTCGATGGTGTAGCACCATCCGTCCACTCCCACTTTGTCGTCGCACTGAAGTGTCTCCTTCAGCCATTCCTGCACAGACGGTGTCCCTTCCAGTCCGATTTTCATCAGCTCATATTCGCTGCCTTTCAGTTGCTCCTCGGCCTGAAGAAAATAGCGGTTGTCGGTCCACAGTGCTGCTTTTTCCAACGTGACGACTGCCGTACCGGCGGATCCCGTGAAACCGGATATCCATTCTCTGCTTTGCCATCTGCGGGGTACATATTCTCCGCAGTGTGGGTCTGTACTGGGTGTTATGAAGGCATTGATGCCTTTTTTGCGCATCCATTGGCGCAGTTGTTCTATTCTTGCGTTTATCATGAATCTATTTAGTTTTTTATTAAATATTAGGTTTCAGACGAACTTGGAATGTTTTTTCAGCAGGAATATGATTCAGAATAAATCTGAATGTGTACCGGTCCGCAAAAAAAGTAATGTCAGCTCGGTGTCGTTCTGAAACCATGTCATCAGCCAGTTAGGCTGGATGTGACATTCCCATACTCCTTCCAGATTGCCTGATAGTTTGTGAGGGTGATACTGTTGGGGCAATGTGCCGTTGGCAGCTAGCAAGTCCATTGCGTCAATAATTAGTTTCATGTCAAGTCCGCGCTTTATGCAGCGTCGGAAGTCTTTTTTGAAACTTGATGAAATATTCACTTGATATGCCATGGCTATAATCCCATTTCTTTATAGAATTCATCAAGTGAGCCATATTGCGTTACGTCATTGCCGTTTATTGCATCCTCTATGGCTTTAATGCTCTCATCGTTTAAATACTTGCCAGTCTCAGGGTCGTAGAGAAATGGTCTTGACGGCTTTTTCTTTACTTTCACAGATGTGACCCCCATGAACATCTTGCAAGCCTGCTTCACTTTTGCTACCAGACTTTCGTCTGGAACCTCCAATATGATTGTTGCCATAATTTTTCTCGGTTTATTTTGATTTTGTTGTTGCAAATATAAGTAAAAAAAATGATACTAAGCCCATGATGGTACAGAAAATTCCATTTGTCACGTAGTGTTAGTACTGTCCCAGACTATGTGCGAGGTTGATGTAGTTGATGGGGTAGAAGTAGTCGTATTTCCCGTCGTTGTCGGTGTCGTCCATCCAAACTTCGACGTACTGTGGGCTGGCCTTGGCTGCAGACTTCACGAGCAGTCGGATGACGAACTCATCTGCGGTGTAGCTGTACTGTGTGAGTTGCATCTTCATGGTGAGAGGTTTTTTGGGCGTCCAGTTGTTCTGTTTGGTCGCTCCTTCGAAGTAGGACAGGATGGACGGTATGGCTTTGTACTGATAGAGCTGCGACCAGTCGGACGGGTAGGCGTCCACCACTCCCGTGTTGATGTCGTGTCCTCGTTTTGCTACATAGTTGAGCATCTCCTTGCACTCTTCTTTGTCGCGGAACGCCTGATTGAGCGCGCACACCATGAGTGCGGGGCCGAGGTATGGCGTGTTGTGTATGTCGGCGGTTCCGCGCGGCAGTGTCATGTTCTTGATGTCGTCGAGCGTCTCTGGTATGTCGCTGAGTGTGACTGTTACAGTGCCGAGGGCAGCGTTGTCGTATTTGTAGTAGTTTCGTTCGCCGTCTCCCACGTTCACGGTGTTCTTCTTGCTCAGCTTGGAGTCGTCGATTCTGACGGTGATTTTCTTTGCGGGGCTGTCAGCTATGTTTTCGTCCTCTGAAACTGCCTCTTCTGCCTCTTCTTGCGGAATGATACTGGCGATGGAGGTGTTCACGCTTCCTTTCTTTTGTTGATTGCAACTCGTTGTGTTGATGGCGAGTGCTGCCGTCAGTGCCAATAAAGTGAATAGTCTTGTTTTCATGTCAATATGTTTTTAGTCAGGTTTTACGATAGGCAAAGTTACGAATAAGGATTCAAATGTCAAAGGATTCAATTCATTTTTTCAATCTTTTGAATCATAGTTCAATAAAATCGTCATAATTCGAGCTCGGCATAGTTGTCGGAAAAAGAAAATCACAATCATTTGGAGTTTTGAAAAAATATGCGTATTTTTGCCGTCAGAACGCAAAAACGGAAATCTTATGAACGAGAACGAGACGAACATGAAGTTTGACAGCCTGATGGAGGAAATGGGCTTTAATGAAAAGAACTACCCA
>JAFUVE010000100.1 GCA_017483765.1 Bacteroidaceae bacterium
CAAAGTCTCAGTCTTCTCGCTTTCCGTCAAGCCTAAAATTATGCAAAGATACGAATTTTTATTCACATTTCAGCATTTTAACTACATAAATAGACCGGAATTATACGGAAAAAGCAAAAAAATACCCTCCTTATGGGAGGGCTGTTATGGTTTTGCCACCGATTTCCAGGCGGACGGTGTCGACTTTGCCATGGTAAAAATAGCTCGGAAGGCTTATGTATTGCTTCTGGCTGTACGAGCCGGGGTCGTCCGGCGGACTCTCGTGGTAGAGGCGGACATGGGCCACCTGCTTGCCGTCGGCTGTCTTGCTGATGCTGTCTTCAACAAAATAGAAGCGGTGAGTTCCCTGGCTTGTGGTCTGATAGCTGAGGTAGGCGTTGACGTAGCGCTCCGTAATCCAGCTACTGATGAGTTTGTATTCGCCTGATTGTTCTGGCGGGAGACTGTCGGTCACGATGGGACGTGAAGACGGGATGCCGCTCAGCGTGTAGACCGACAACTTTCTCTTTTCCTCATCATACGTGTATGAGCAGACGCAGCGGTATGCTGTGTCGGCTGTGTTTGTGCTGATGCTCTGGCTGACAGGATAGACTGTGCCGTCGTCCAGACGAACTTCGGTCACATTCTTGTCGCCACCGGTCAATGCCTCCACCAGCTCTGTCCGAACCGGTGGGTAGCTTCCTGCGTCTTCATCATCTGAACACCTGAACGAAACGGTTGAGAGCAGGGCGATTGCGATATATATGCTCTTACTGGTTTTCACTTAACGAGAGTTGGTTGATGGCCGGGTTTGCATACATCGTGAGGATGCGTTCGCGCAGATAGTCCATGTCGGGATTTTCCATGCTCACTTTGCTCAGCTGGCCGGATAGGTAGGAGTCGAACGAGGACTTGTCGCTTTCGCTGTAGTGGCTGGCATGGGCGGAGGTGCCCTGAAGCTCATCCATGGCGATGTAGTTGCATGGATACAGCTGGTAGCTCCTGTGGATCTCTTCGTCTATATGCGATGCCACTGCCTTGAAGTAGTCGGTCTTGGGCATGTCGGAAGGAAGGGTGTCGAGCCATGCGTTGATGCATGGGGCTGCCTGATAGTGGATATGGCCTTTGTATCCGAAGATGCCGGTACGCATGTTGTCCAAGTCGTCCTGCTGACTTTTCTTGAAGCCCGCTATGTCGCGCTTATGCTGGAACTCTTCGGCTTTCAGATAGTCGCAGGGATCGAACTCGTAGCTGATGGCAAGTGGGACGATGTTCAGCTCGCGAAGGTCGCCGCCCATCGACATCATCTTCAGCACGCTCTCCTGCGTGCGGTCGTTGGAGTCCTTGGCGCGACCTTCACGCTGTGCTATCCATATGTGGTTATGCTTCTCGTTGATGGTGTAGTGCATATAGCACGACATCTTTTTGGATGCCAGAAGCATCTGACGCATGTTCAATGAGCGCTGGACGATAAATGATTTGTTCACTCTTACCAAGTCCTTTATCCATGGACGGATAAGAAGATTGTCGCCTATGGCTATCTCGGCTGTGCCTAATTTGTTGTCTATCAGGCTGCAGTCCAACAAAGCAGAGTCCAGGACGATGTCGCGGTGGTTGGTCACGAACGTGTAGCTCTTCCCAGGGTCCAACATGGTGAAGTCTGCTGTTTTGCCTTTGCTGGCTTTCTTCAGCAAATCCATCAGCACGGGATAAACCAGACGTTCCTGAAACTCCTCGTTGGTGCGGCAGGCGCGCATCATCTTTCCGAACTGATCCATTCCAATTCCTTTGTATACTGTCTCTATCGCTTCCTGGAATCCAGGGTCTGCCAGCAGTTTGTCGAATATCGCCGGCAGCTCTTCTGGAAGGAAAGGACGGATGTCGTCAAATTCCTGTATGTCCATAACTTTACTTTTTTGAATTCTTGATTTTTCCCTTTAGTGTTGGATTTACTTACTCTGTATAAGCTTATCGCAAAGCCATCAGGCTGGTATCTCGTCTACTTGTCTTCTCGTCTTCTTGCCTTCTCGCCTTTTACCCAAGCTTGTCGCTTATCACTTCGTCCAGCACTTCCTCCATGGTCAGTCCGGCGGCTGCCACCTGCTGTGGTATGAAAGACGTCGGGGTCATGCCAGGGGTCGTGTTGATTTCAAGAAGGTTGATCACGTCGGTTGTGCTGCCGTCGGCTTCTTTCTTTTGTGAGATAATATAGTCGATGCGGATGATGCCGGAGGCGCCTAAGATGTCATAAATGTGGGAGGTAAGCGACTGAACGCGGCGGGTTGTTTCGTCGCTCAGTCGTGCGGGGGTGATTTCCTGAACCTGACCATTGTATTTTGCGTCGTAGTCGAAGAACTCATTCTCACTCACCACTTCTGTGATGGGAAGCACGCGGTCGCCGCCATTCTTCGTCTTATATACGCCGTTGGATATCTCCATGCCTACCAACTCGCTCTCAATCACCACTTCCGGCCATTCTCCGTAGGCCTTGTCGATTGCAGGGAGGATGTCGTCCTCTTTACGGCATTTCGTCACGCCGAAACTGCTTCCGCCACCATTGGGCTTCACGAAGCAGGGAAGACCAACGGTCTCGGCAATCTGATGAGGGTCGCATGGCTGGCCCTTGCGGATAAGGACGGAGTCGGCTATCTTCACGCCAAATCCTTTCAGGTACTGGTTTAGTGTGAATTTGTTGAAGGTCATGGCCTCCACAAGCACGTTGCTCGTGGAGTAGGGGATTTGAAGCAGGTCGAAGTAGCCCTGGAGGATGCCGTCCTCACCGGGGGTGCCGTGAATCGTGATGTAGACATAGTCGGGGCGGATTGATTTTCCGTCTTTCTCGAAGGTGAAGTCATGGCGGTTCACTGCAGACTTCTTGCCGTCTTCCAGGTGCGCCTCCCAGGCCTTGCTGGTCACCTCTACGATATATACTTCAAATTTTTCTTTGTCAAGCCATCCATAAATCCCGTCGGCCGAACGCATTGACACGTCGTGCTCGGATGAGTCGCCGCCAGCGATTATTGCAACAATCTTTTTGTCCATTTTTATTTTTTTTATTGTTATAGTCTCTTTCTTGATTTTTAATTGACGCTCCGGCTTTAATTCTCAAAGTTTGTGGCCTTGCGCCATTTGTCCAGCAGTGTGCTCATGTCGGCTGGCAGCTCTGAGGTGAAATCCATCTGCTCGCCGGTGCGGGGATGTGTGAATCCCAGTGTCTTGGCATGCAGGGCCTGGCGTGGGCAGGTGTCGAAGCAGTTCTGAATGAATTGCTTGTATTTGGGGAATTGCACACCCCGCAGCAGCTGGTCGCCGCCATAGCGGGCATCGTTGAACAGGGGGTGGCCGATATGTTTCATGTGGGCACGGATCTGATGGGTTCGGCCTGTCTCCAGCACGCATTTCACCAACGTGACATACGCAAACGACTCCAGCACTTTGTAGTGGGTGACAGCATGTTTGCCTATTTCACTCTCGGGCGGAAATACGCCCATCTGCATCCGGTCGTGAGGATTACGGGCTATATTGCCCACGATCGTACCTTCTGGCTCCTTGAAGCTGCCCCACACCAAGGCGTTGTATTCGCGGCGGGTCGTCTTATTGAAGAACTGAAGGCCGAGATGGGTCTTGGCTGAAGGGGTCTTGGCCACTACCAACAAGCCGGATGTGTCCTTGTCTATGCGGTGCACCAGACCGATCTCGGGGTTGTTGATGTCGAAACGTTTGTCGTCTTTCATGTGCCAGGCTAAGGCATTAAGCAGCGTGCCGCGCCAGTTGCCATGGCCGGGGTGGACCACAAGACCTGCTTGCTTGTTGACAACAATCAAGTCGGAATCTTCGTATACGATGTCTAACGGGATGTCCTCGGCGTCAATCTTCAACTCGTGATAAGGACGGTCAAGCATCACCCGGATCACGTCGCCGGGCTTTACTTTATAACTGCGTTTTATCGGGGTTTCATCACACATGATAAAACCGGCATCGGCAGCCTTCTGGATGCGGTTGCGGCTGATGCCCGACAAATGGGCAATCAGAAACTTGTCCACACGCAGCAGTTTCTGGCTTTTGTCGGCTTCAACGCGGTAGTGCTCATAAAGCGAAGGACCTTCGTCCACTTCCTCCTCGTCGGGATCTTGGTATGAAGTGAGCGAAGGTAGTTCGGCCGTCTTGTCTATGTCGTCGGGATATAATGCCATTTCTCTTCTTTCTGATGAGAAATTAACTTTGATGGAAGTCAACTATAATTCCACATTGTAGCCACCTGTCTCAACCACGCCTATCGACACGGATGAGGTGTCTATGCCGAGGCTGTCAAGCAGGGGGTCGCCTCCCCCGGTTATCAGCGTCAAAGGCACGTCCTTGTGGAGCATATCGCCGGTCTTCACATTTTTGTCGCCCTGCTTGATACCAAGCAGAAGACCTTTGGGCTCATTGTATTTCACTTCCGTTTTGGCAATCGTGAAGCCCAGGTCTGTCAGCTGACGGGCGGCCAGACGGTCTGTGGCATTGCGTACCAGGTCGGGGATACGGATTGGAGGCTCGCCGCTACGGTTCAGCGTCAGGTAAATCGAACGGCCGCTTTTCACCAAATTACCGGCATGTGGGCTTTGCGACAGGACGATGCCGGGCTTCTTGGTCGGCACGTAAATCGAGTCGTAAACCACGCCTACCAAATGGCTCTTCTCCAATTTGGCGATGGCTTTCTTGCCGTCAAGGCTCATCACCTGCGGCACCTGAATTTTCTCACCATGGTGAGTGAAAATGTCAAGCGAGCTGAACGCGGCATAGGGAATGCCTGCCAACAACACGAGGGCTAATATGACGTTTAACCAAAACAGACAACCTGATCTGCCTGAAAAATAGTTCTTTAATGCCATTTCTTTTGATGCTTCTTTTGATGTTCTGAAGCCGTGAAATCCGACTTTTTATCAATTATCTTGCAAAGTTACGAAATTTTTATGAACTTTGGAGTATGATTGTGCAAGTTTTTCTTTTTATACCTTTTATTTTACTTCCCTCTTTGGCTGTAACTGTTGTTTTTGCCAGCAGCGTTGTTAGTCTCACTTCCTCAACTCGATGGCGCACCATCCTTCTTCTGAGATCTCTCTCGACAGATGCATTCCGGCTTCTTCTGCCAAGGATACCAACTGGGCAGACTCTTGGGTGAAGAAGCCGCTAAGCAGCAGCCTGCCACCTGGCTTCAGGTGCTCTTGGTAAAGCTGCATTTGGGATAAATGGATGTTCAAATGGATGTTCGACAGAATGATGTCATATTGTGAACTTGTGTCCAGTTTGCTTAAGTCGCTCTCCAGTACTTCTTGTGGTTCTATATCGTTCAGTATCAGATTTTCACGGGTGTTCAACACACTGTCTATGTCGATGTCAAGTGCCGTTAGGTGGGTGCAGCCGCCTTTTAGGGCCGCTATGCCCAGGATGCCCGTTCCGCAGCCTACGTCAAGCACGCGCTGGCCTGTTAAGTCAACGGATTCCACAGCGGAGTCATCGTCAGCTGAAGTCAGTAGGAGCTGAAGCATCAGTCGGGTGGTGGAGTGGCTGCCGGACCCGAACGCCATGCGGGGATGCAGCCGTATATCGTATTTCACGTCGCCCGCAGCTTCCAGTTTTTCATCATGAATATACACCAGGTCGCCGATACGAATCGATTGGAAGCCCGATTCCCAGACTGAATTCCAGTCTGACGACGAGACCGTCTCGCTCGTGTATGTGATGTGGACGCCGTCTATAGGGAAATTCCGGATTACGGCGTCAATCGCTTTCTCATCGACAAGCGCAGTTTGAATATATCCTTTCAGCTGGTCTCCTTCGGTGTCAAAACTGTCAAAGCCGGCATCACCCAGCTCAGAAGCCAGCACGTCGCTGAAGCTCTCGTCGTAGGGCTCCAGCTTAAATCGGTATTCTGTATATTCCATTGATTATTAATTGACAGAACGGCTAAATCTTACCCCTCCTCGGCCTCGCGTTTTTTCTTTTCTTCTATCAGCTGGAAGTCTTTTGGACGGAGAACGAAGTTTGAACCTAAATACTTGTCTCTCACAATCTTGTTCTCCGACAGCTCGGGGGGAGTGCCCTTAAACAGGATTCGTCCCTCAAACAACAAGTAGGCGCGGTCGGTGATGCATAGCGTCTCCTGCACGTTGTGGTCTGTGATCAATATGCCGATGTTCTTGTCCTTCAGTTTCCACACGATATACTGAATGTCTTCCACGGCGATGGGGTCCACTCCGGCGAAGGGCTCGTCGAGCATGATGAACTTCGGGTCGATGGCAAGACAGCGGGCTATCTCACAACGTCGACGCTCACCACCCGACAACTGGTTGCCATTGTTTTTCCTGACTTTCTGAAGGCGGAACTCATTCAGCAGCTCTTCCTGCTTGTCACGGCAGTCGCTGCGGCTCAGTTCCTTGCGCATCTGCAGAACGGACATGATATTGTCTTCTACACTCATCGTCCGGAAGACGGAGGCTTCCTGGGCAAGATAGCCTACGCCGGACTTGGCACGCTTCGCCACTGGGTATTTCGTGATTTCTGTATCGTTCAAAAATACTTTGCCGCCATTGGGCACCACCAGACCGGTGGTCATGTAAAACGAGGTGGTCTTGCCTGCTCCGTTCGGTCCCAGCAGACCTACGATCTCTCCCTGACGGACATGTATCGACACGTCGTTCACAACCGTGCGCTTGCCGTAGGTCTTCACCAGATTCCGGGTGTAGAGCGTCATTCGGTCGGATGAATAGGAGGGAATCTCTACATCGCCATTGTTATGGCTGATTAACTCTTCTGACATCTTGTTTTCCTTTTTTGTCTTCAAATTTACAAATACTTTGGCTATTTATGACTATAATCTCAAAAAAATATCATTTTTTAAGGAAAATACACACTTTTTTGCTAATTTTGCATTTATTTTGTATTATCAAACGATGAATTGTTTCTATTTTTATATTGCTGAATGGTTACTATAAAAGATAGTTTACACGGACTCGGACAATATGTTATGCTTATTGGAAAAGCAGTCGCTGTGCCCGACAGGTGGAGGATGTTCTGGAAGCAATATGTCACAGAGATGTTCCAACTTGGATATAATTCTATTGGAATCGTCCTCATCATCTCATTTTTTATCGGTGCCGTGATCTGTCTCCAGATAAAGCTCAACATCCAAAGCCCATGGATGCCTACTATGGTTACAGGATACACTACCAGGGAAATCATGTTGCTTGAATTCTCTTCTTCTATTATGTGTCTCATCCTGGCAGGAAAGGTGGGGTCTAACATCGCATCCGAACTCGGAACCATGAGGATTACTCAACAAATCGATGCACTCGACATCATGGGCGTGAATTCGGCTAACTACCTTATTCTGCCTAAAATACTCGGACTTATGACTATCATGCCGGTTCTGGTCACGCTCAGCGTTTTTGCCGGAATCATCGGGGCATTTGCAACCACGCTGCTCGGTACAACCTCCGTGGCGGAACTCAACGAGGGATTCAGGTACGAGTTCAATCAGTGGTTTTTCTGGTGCGGCATGATCAAGGCGGTAGTCTATGCGTTTATCATCACCACCATCTCTGCATATAAGGGATACATGGTCGAAGGGGGATCTGTCGAGGTCGGCAAGGCTTCTACTTCTGCCGTCGTCACCAGTAGCATCTTCATCCTCTTTTCTGATATTTTCCTAACGAATATGCTCACTTAATCTTTTCAGCATGATCGAAGTCAAAGACCTATATAAGTCGTTCGATGACAGAATGGTACTCAAAGATATCAATACCGTTTTCAAAAACGGGGAGGTCAACCTCATCATCGGACAGAGCGGAAGCGGAAAGACGGTTCTCATGAAGAATATCGTGGGGCTGCTCAGCCCGGACAAGGGGGAAATCCTCTACGACGGGCGTGATTTCTGCAAGCTCAATAAAAAGGAGAAAATCGCTTTGAGAAGAGAGATGGGTATGATTTTCCAGAGCGCTGCCCTGTTTGACTCCATGAGCGTGCTCGACAATGTCATGTTCCCGCTCGATATGTTCTCCGACAAGTCGTATAATGACAGAAAGAGGAGGGCAATGGAGTGTCTCGAGAGAGTAGACCTGCATGCCGTTGAAAATAAGTTCCCTGGCGAACTTTCGGGTGGTATGCAGAAGAGGGTGGCTATTGCCAGGGCCATTTCGCTCGAACCTAAATATCTCTTTTGCGATGAGCCTAACTCGGGACTCGACCCAAAGACATCAATCATCATCGATGAACTGATATCGGGCATCACGCACGAAGACAATATCACGACGATTGTCAACACCCACGACATGAACTCTGTCATCGGCATTGGCGAAAACATCACGTTCATCTATAAAGGATGCGCCGAATGGAAAGGGTCCAACAAGGAAATCCTTCAGGCTGAAAACAAGCCACTCGAAGAGTTTATCTTTGCTTCGGATATTCTGCGCCATATGAAGATTGCTCAGGATCAGGAAAGCCAACAGGCTGCCGCGACAAATTGACACGACAACAAAATAAGGTAGCATATCAGTGATTATAATTAATTTAAAATATGTATATAGGGCTGGATAAGTGAAGCCAAGTGAAGTTTCAGTGATGTCAAGTAATTGATTACGACTACTAAATTAAGTATTGTCCACTTTTACTTCCACTTTTACTTCCACTTTTACTCCCATTTTTACTCCCATTTAAAAATCACCATCATGAAGTTACTAACTGTTTTAAACACCGTAATTGCATCTCTTGCGCTCATCGTTCTTTCCGCTTGCGGAGGAACCACTCCTGAAAACGCAGACTACATCTATGATTTCCATAAGCAATATTCCCCAACTCATCAGCACCCCCTTGTTCCCGACTCTGCCGTTCTGTATGTGGATTACACAAAGGCAACCGAGATGAGGGCCAGAATCAAATTCTACTGGGAGGTCATGAGGCCTACGCTGGCTGATAAGATGGAGAAATATTATGCTATCAAAGGACAGGAAATCAAACGTGAGGCCGGAGATATTCCTGAATTGCTCAGCGCAGTCAAAAACTATGAGAACCCTGATCTTAAAGGGGCTCTCGACCGAATTGTCAATGGCAACACCGAGGCGGTGCTCATCACCGACGGAGAACTGGCTGACCCCGTTTCCCCTTTCATGAAGGACGCATTCAAGACATGGCTGCTCAAGGGGCACGACATCTACATTCTTGCTGAGCCGTATTATGAAAACGGAAAGGTGTCGGCTAAGAAACTCCTTTTCTTCTTTATTTTCTATGATGCAAAGATGGACAAGAACCTCTTTGAGTATATCAAGAGGGTGGGACGACTCAGCCATTATCCCAAAATTCACAAGATGAACCTCTCAATCACACCGTCGGTCAAGGGCACGCACGGAGGACATTCCGACCCCAACAGCTACGTTCAGGCCATGGTGACCAGGAAGGGCGACATGGAACTGCAGGAATGGAGCACCGGATGGAACGACAAAATCGAAAAGTTCATCATTCAGGGAAAGGAAGGTGGAAAGAAAGATCAGGACAATGGAGCTGTTCTCATCGACGGACTGCAACTGGACAAAAACTCCATTGCCGGTATCAGAATCAATAATGTCGCCATGAAGGTGTTCAACATCAATGGCGATTATGCTGACTACTATGACGCAAGAAAAGCCGAAGAGGAAATTGAGCCTACTATCGACTGGAGCGATGTCAGCAATTTTATGGTTCTCGATCAGAAATCTTTCGATAGGAATGGATTCATGAAAGTGTATTTCGACAAGAAGAATTATAACGACTCCTGTCTTGATGGCGCTCCGTTCAACTACTTCAAAATCGCCTTCTTCATTTCTGAACTGCATGAGAACATGGAACGCTTCAGGCCTATGCTGGAGTTCGACGACAGATTCAAGGAGGGATTCAAGAATGTGTCGGTATTCGAAAGTGTAAAACAAACTATCAGCGACCCGGAAATCACCGACTTTATGGCTAATAATCCTTTCTATTCCATCTACGTCAAGGCACAGCAGAAGTAATGGGAAATGTTATTCTGATCACAGGAGGACAACGCTCTGGCAAGAGCCTGCAGGCCGAGAAAATCGCACTCGCCCTCAGCGACAACCCTGTCTATATGGCCACTTCCCGGATTTGGGATGATGAGTTTAGGATAAGGGTGGAAATGCACAAGGACAGGAGGGGACCGCAGTGGGATAATATAGAAGAGGAAAAGTTCCTCAGCGCTCATGAGGTCGAAGGCAGGGTGGTGCTCGTGGATTGTGTCACGCTGTGGGCCACAAATTTCTTCTTCGACCTTCAAAGCGAGGTGAAATCTGCCAGACAGGCGGCACTGCATGTGCAGCGGACTCTTGACGCGCTCAAAGAGGAGTATGTCAAATTCACTCAGCAGGACGCGACTTTCATTTTTGTCACAAACGAAATCGGGTCCGGAGGGGTCAGCGATAATGAGATACAACGGAAATTCACGGATGTAGAGGGATGGATCAACCAGTTTATTGCTGAGAGAGCCGACATGGTCATTCTTATGGTTTCTGGCATTCCTCTCCTCGTCAAGGATAATCAGGCGCTCAGAGCAAAGATCGGTCTTTGAGCCGTGTCGCATATTACGTAACAAATCAAAAAAAATTTAAATAGAATAATGTTGTTCAACATTCAGCCAACGGATAAATCTTTCGCACCTACTCTGAAAGACAAGATCGACAACCTTAACAAACCGAAAAACTCTTTGGGATTGCTGGAGGCCACTGCATTGCAAATCGGACTCATACAGCATTCGCTTGAGCCTGAACTGCATCTGCCATCTCACGTTCTTTTTGGAGCCGACCACGGCATCGAAAGGGAAGGGGTCAGCGTCTCCCCGCGTGAAATCACTTTTCAGCAGATGAAGAACTTCGCAGTAGGAGGGGGGGGGGTCAATATGTTCTGCAGGCAACATCATGTCAGGTTCCATCTCGTCGACGTCGGTGTTGACTACGACTTTCCTGATGCTTTCCTCTACAAGGACGGAGACGTGGCTCCCTGTGTTGAAAATCCTATCGTCAACAAAAAAATTGCATATGGTACGGAAAATTTCCTGCATGATTATGCCATGACGGAACAGCAGTTCGAACAAGCGGTGAGTGTAGGCGCGGAGATGGTTGACAGATGTAAGGAGGAAGGATGCAATATCGTGTCGTTTGGAGAAATGGGAATTGCCAACACGTCGCCTTCGTCTGTCTGGATGTATTTCTTTGAGAATATCCCGCTCGACCGATGTGTGGGGGCTGGTGCCGGACTCAATTCCGAAGGTATTGCTCATAAATATCAAGTTCTGGCTCAGGCCGTCAAAGAGTTTATAAGGAAGGTGGGGATTGACACCTCCACGCCTTTGCTTGCTCCGCAGGACTGGACTTTCAAACCGGGCAAGGTCGGACGGCCTTTCTTCCCGGAATACGCCAAGGAGATCATTCGCTGGTTCGGCGGATTCGAAATGGTGGCTGCCATAGGGGGTATGCTTCGGGCGGCAGAACAGAAAATGGTGGTTCTTGTCGACGGCTTTATCATGACGGCTTGTGCCCTCGCGGCTTACCAACTGGACTATAACGTTCTCGATTATATGATTTTCACACATCAAGGTGATGAGGCTGGTCATGCCATGATGATTCAAGGAATAGGAGCCACTCCGCTGCTAAAGCTGGGACTTAAACTCGGGGAGGGGACAGGGGCGCTCTGTGCCCTGCCTATCATCCAATCGTCTGTCAACATGATCAACGAGATGGACAACTTCCAGCATGCTAACATCACAAAGTACTTCTAAACGGAAATTCCAAATCGCATAACCTTAATAAACTACAAACGAACTGATGTCACGTATCATTGCTGCTCTCTCGTTCTTCACGCGAATCCCCTTTTGGAGGCTGAAAGCTCTGACCAAGGAAGATTATGAGCGGGTCGTGCCTCTTTGGCCGATGGCAGGCTGGCTTACTGCCGCAGTCATGGCGCTTACCTTTTGGACTGCCTCTCTCTGCCTTCCTGTTTCCGTTGCTCTCATTCTTGCCATTGCAGCGCGTCTGCTCGTCACCGGGGCACTTCATGAGGACGGATTCGCTGACTTCTTCGATGGATTCGGAGGGGGGAGCAGTCGTGAGTCTACGCTTCGCATCATGAAGGATTCCCATATCGGGACGTATGGGGTTGTCGCGCTTATCCTTTATTTTCTACTTCTTTTCGCGGTTCTGCAGTCTTATTTTACCAGCGTCATTCAGCTTCAACCTACTAATTGTTTTGGGCTCGAACAGCCTTCCGTGTTCCATAACTTTTATTGTTCGCTCATTTTCTTCGCTGCCGATCCTTTTGCCAAGTGGGCTTCTTCTAATATTATTAATGTGTTGCCGTACGCACGCAAGGAAGAAGAAGCAAAAAACAAACTTGTTTACAACAAAATGACGCTTGCGGAGAAAATCCTCGGACTTCTCATTGGAGGTCTTCCGGCTTTTATTATCTTTTCTTGGCAGATTATTTTTCCCATGCTCGCAGCTTCTTTGGCTGCAGCTCTTGTCATTTTTCTCTGCTATAAGAAACTCCATGCCTATACTGGCGACTGCTGCGGAGCATGTTTCATCATATCCGAGCTTTCTTTCTACATCGTCGCACTGGCTGTCATGGTCTGATTTTGTCCCATCAATTCCCATCAACTCCCATCCTTTTTTCACCCCCTTCCTCGTCCCGGCCCTCATAGCATCAGAAACTACATTTTGACTATTCACTATTCACTTTTCACTTAAAACAATCCCAATTTTTCCTCCCTACGCAAAAAAATCTCATATTTTCGAAAAAAAGTTGCGTGAATATTTGGTGGGTTCGGAAAAAGGTTGTAACTTTGCACTCGCTTTCCGAAAAACGGAAGGCACACGATAAAAAATCGTTCTTTGAGAGACTGGAACAGAGAAGAGAAAGACAAGGCAGCGCGCTTG
>JAFUVE010000017.1 GCA_017483765.1 Bacteroidaceae bacterium
AATCGTCAAAAACAACATGTCAATGAGTGGATAAACGAACACTATCGACAGCCGAAGTCCACTAATGAGAGACTGATTCCGAAAGATTGAGTCTAACGGAACGGCTTCCACTCGAATTTATGAATTAATAGAACCTACCTTAATTTATTCAGGCGAAGCCTTTAAAATCGCGAAGCGCGAAAAAATATTAGAGAAATGTCTGATATCAAGTCATTGTTATCAGAAGAGAATTTAAATTATCAGAAAATCCACCTTCACAAGGAAGGCTTGTTCTATGTAGCGTATGAGCACTCGTGCTTACGACGCCTGGATGCATCGGCAACTATGCGCCTTGCGATTCAGTAGCGTTTCATGGACGGGGCATTTCTGGCTTCATTTTTGAACATTTGCTGGTGCAACCCACGCGTAGTAACGGAAAAATCCGTTTTTTGCGCAATAACAATCCTGATACGTATCAAGCCCAATACATAAAAAACAGTCGGTTTTGTCGTACGTATCAGGATTGTCGTACGTGTAAAAACGGATTTTTCACCTCCTACAACTCCGTTGCACAGTTTGTCGGGTTAGGTACGTATCTCTGTTGTAGGAACGAAAATATCTGATTTTTGCGCAACAACCCTAACTGGCTCGCACTGAACCCCGTCGCCAGAGAAACTACACTATTCACTTTTCACTCTTCACTATTCACTCAAAAGAATTCTCTTTTTATTTTGATTTATCCCCATTTCTTTGTAATTTTGCAAAAAGAAGTCTCAAGTCAGAAAACTAAAAACTGACAACTGATAACTGATAACTGAAAACTATGGGTACATATATCAATACCGGAAACGACCGCTTCCGTTCCACCCGTAAGCGCGAATATGTTGACAAGTCGGGGCTGATTGCCGTTATCAATGACGCGTTGGACACCGACATCCGTTATACTTGTGTCAGCCGTTGCCGACGCTTCGGTAAGTCGATGGCGGCCAAGATGCTTTGTGCCTATTATGACCATTCTTGTGATTCGAAGCACCTGTTTGAGGACCTGAACATCGCCCAATACCCAAGTTTTGAAGAGCATCTGAACAAGTATCCAGTGATATATTTGGATATGAGCGACTTCGTGACGGAAATCAAGGATGTCACCATTGTGAAGCAGATGCAGCAGACGCTGAAAGAGGATATCCATACCGCTTATCCGGACGTGGAGATGAAGGAAAGCGAGAGCCTTATGTCCTTTCTTATCCGGATAAACGAGCGGACTCGCCAGAAGTTTATCTTTATCATCGATGAGTGGGACGCTGTCTGCAGAGAATTCGACAAACAGCCTGAGGTGATGAACGAGTATGTCGACTGGCTCCGCCGACTGTTCAAGAGCGGACAGTCGGAAATCGTCTTTGCCGGAGTCTATATGACCGGCATCCTGCCCATCAAGAAATACAATACGGAGTCAGCACTGAACAACTTCAAGGAATACTCCATGGTGGTTCCAGGCAAACTTTCCGGTTTCTATGGATTCACTAAGGACGAGGTGAAGGTTTTGGCCGAGAAATACGACATGGACTTCGACGAGCTGGAGAAATGGTATGATGGCTATCGTATAGGAAACGTACCATCTATTTTCAACCCGAACTCTGTGATAACGGCTCTTGACAACGGTGCATGTCTGAGCTATTGGTCGGCTACGGGTGCTTTTGACAGGGTGACAGAGTATATTCAGATGAATTATGAGGGGCTGAAGGACGACATCATCCGTATGCTGGGCGGCATGCGATGCATGGTTGACCCGACGGGGTTCCAGAATGACATTTCGGAGGTGTCGAGCCGCGACGACGTGCTGACAGTCCTGATCCATCTGGGCTACCTTTCATACGACTGGACAGAGCAGAAGTGTTTCATTCCCAACCGTGAGGTGGCAGGCGAGATGGCCAATGCCGTGAAGAAGACGAACTGGAAGAATGTGGCTGACGCGCTGCGCGACTCGGAGCAACTCGTCGAGGCCACCATCAACGGTGACGAGCTGGCCGTGGCGGCCGCACTTGAGTCTGCCCACGATGAGAACACGAGCATCCTCTCCTACAACAACGAGAACTCGCTCGTCTGCGTCATCTCCCTCGCTTATTTCTCTGCCCGCAACGAGTATAAGATTCATCGCGAGATGCCCGCCGGCAAAGGATTCGCCGACATGATTTTCATCCCTCGCAAGAACGTGGACAAGCCTGCCCTCGTCGTGGAGCTGAAAGTGGACAAGTCCGCCGAGACCGCCATCTCCCAAATCAAACATAAAAACTATCCCGCCTCTCTTGCCGACTATGCCGACAACCTCCTGCTCGTAGGCATCAACTACGACAAGAAGACGAAAACGCATACCTGCGTCATCGAGAAAGGATAGGGCTGCCAGTAGAGACGCGCCGTGGCGCGTCTTCATACTTAATCCATCGGTTGTGGGGACTTACTTCATATCTGCCCCACATCATTTTTAAGCTGGGGTTGTGGACGTCCTTGTCCGCATAATTATCGTGCAAGCGAGAGCAAAGCTGAACTCGTTCAAACTTTGCCGAGTGCAGCCGATAATCAGCGAAGCTAATCGGCAGGCAAGCACGATTCTTTTCATTCCTCAGACAAATATTTGCTTTTTTGCTTTTTTCTTCGTAATTTCGCAGAAAAGAAACAAGATAAGGCAAATTGAATAAGAATAAAGTTGTGATTATAGGCAGCGGACTGGGCGGACTGGCCTGTGGCGTGATCCTGGCCAAGAACGGCTATCGGGTGACGGTGCTGGAACAGGGCAGTCAGATTGGTGGCTGCCTGCAGTGCTTTCAGCGTCATGGCGTAAAGTTCGAGACAGGCATGCATTTCATAGGCAGTGCCGACCCAGGACAGACGCTCGACCGACTGATGCGTTTCCTGGATATTCGCGACCGTGTGCCGTTGAGCCGTCTGGACAGCACGTCATATGATGTTGTCTGCATCGACGGACGGCACTTTCATATCCCGTTCGGACGTGAGGCCTTTATCCGGCAGATGACTGATTATTTCCCCCTCCAACACGACAACATCGTCAGGTATTACGAATTGGTGGAGAAGGTGGCAGGAGCCTCTTCGCTCCACAGCCTCCGTTTCGACCAGACCGACACGGCGGTCAGCGCCGCATATCAGCTGAGGGCAATCGACTCCGTGATAGACGAGCTCGTCTCCGACCCGCTCCTGGCGAAGGTGCTGGTGGGCAATCTGCCGCTCTATGCCGCTGAACGCGGAAGGACACCTTTTTCCACCCATGCCTTCATCATGGATTTTTACAATCAGAGCGCTTACCGGGTGGTGGGCGGCAGCGACTTGATAGCCAAAGCCCTCACGGAAGTGATTACGGAAAACGGGGGCGAGGTGCTCACTCGCAGCAAAGTGACCAGAATCCTGTGTGACGACGAGAAGGCGACCGCTGTGGAAATCAATGGCGGGGATATCCTGACGGCGGACTATGTGATCTCCGACGCCCATCCCGTGCGCACACTCGAACTGCTCGACACAAAACTTATCCGTCCGGCTTTCCGACAGCGAATCCAGAACATAAGGCAGGGAGTGGGCTGCTTCTCGCTTTATCTGCATTTCAAGAAAGACACTGTCCCTTATCTC
Organism: Bacteroidaceae bacterium; assembly: GCA_017483765.1. Taxonomy (GTDB): domain Bacteria; phylum Bacteroidota; class Bacteroidia; order Bacteroidales; family Bacteroidaceae; genus UBA3839. The sequence continues at coordinate 3,613 of JAFUVE010000017.1, forward strand.
AATTCCAATTTCTACGGCTACGAATACGGGACCCCTTGGGAATGTGAGGACTACGACGAGATGTCCTGGCCCAAAGGGTATCTCTATATGCACCTGTGCCATGAGCCTCAGCCTCGCTATGCGCAGACGGGCGTGATTCTCTCCTATATGCATATGCGCGACGTGGAGCGGTGGAGAGGAACCATGGTGGGCCACCGGGGTGCGGACTATGAGCGCTTCAAGGCAGAGAAGACGGAGCGGCTGCTCGATGTGGTGGAACGCCAGTTCCCAGGGCTGCGGGGGCAGATAGAGCACGTCTATTCATCCACTCCGCTCACCTATCTCGACTACACTGGCACGGAGGACGGCTCGATGTATGGCATCGCCAAGGATGTCAGCCTTGGTGCCGCCTGCCGTGTGCCTCACCGCACCCGCATACCTAACCTCCTGCTCACCGGACAGAACATCAACTCGCATGGCATGCTCGGCGTCATCGTCGGCGCCATCGTAAGCACAAGCGAGATGGTCAGACCTGAAGAAATATACAGACAAATCAAAGAAACGGGAATATGAAGTCAGTTGTGATTATAGGTGGAGGACTGGGCGGCTTGTTTTGTGGAGCGATGCTTGCGAAAGAAGGATTTTTTGTCCAGGTGGTAGAGAAGAATGTGACCGTCGGTGGCGGATTGCAGACGTTCACCCGTTTCGGTGAGCGTTTCGATACGGGTATGCACACCGCCGTTGGAATGAGCCATGGAGGCACTGTACGCCGGATTTGCGACTATCTGGGTATCACGGAGCGTATGCGGCTGAAGGACGTGGACCCCCTCTGCTCCGACCGTATCTTTTTCGCCGACCAGCAGCAGTGGTATGAGATTGGCAACGGCAGGAAAGGCTTTGTGGACTCGCTTGCCGCCTATTTTCCTGAGGAACGGGAAAATCTGACCCGGTATGTGGATGCCGTCTACGAGATGACGAGCCATGTGGATGTGCTCAATCTGCGGCCGTCCGACGGTGGCGTCAGTCTGTTTGCCTCGTCCCAGGATTTTCTCTTGCCTGCTGATGCGTTTATTGCCAAGTTTACCGACAATCCCACGCTGCAAAGCCTGCTGGCATACCTCTCTCCACTTTATGGCGGCAGAAAAGGATGTACGCCTGCCTACGTCCATGCCATACTTACGATGCTCTATATCGAGGGGGCAAGCCGCTTCGTGGGTGGAAGCGACCGCTTCGCAGAGCTTTTGGCGGGTGTCATCCGCGAGCATGGCGGAAACATCCTCACCGGCGACGGGGCGGCATGGGTGGAAGTGAACGACCGTCATGTGGACTATGTGTTGACTGAGAGCAACAGGAAGTTGCAGGCCGACTATTATATCTCTGCCATCCATCCGATGGCGCTGTTCCAGCTGATGCCCGAAAAGGCTTTCCCTCCCGCTTTCGTGAAGAGGGTGACGAGCATCCCGAACTCCTATTCTGCGTTCTGCCTGTTCCTGAAGCTGAAGCCGGGCAGTTTCCGGTATCTGAATTTTTCGGAATATTATCTGCGCGGGCAGGGAGACATCTGGTGTTTCGACCAGCCCGACCGCTGGCCGGTGGGGCTGATGCTGATGACGCCGCCCGAGGAGAATCAAGGGGATTTTGCGTCGAAAGCCATCATCACTGTGCCTATGCTCTTCTCAGAGGTGGAGCGGTGGAAGGATACGAGAGTGGGCCGGCGTGGCGACGACTATCTGCAATGGAAAGACGGCAAGGCGACGCAGGTGCTGGAACTGGTGGAGCAGATGCACCCTGGGTTCCGCAGCTGCATCGAGAGGATGGACACGGCATCGCCGCTGACCATACGTGACCACTATGGCAGTTGGGAAGGAACACTCTACGGCTTCTCGAAGGACTGCAACAACATCGCACTCTCGCAGCTCCCGGTGGTGACGAAAATCCGAAACCTCTTCCTCTCAGGCCAATGCTGCAACCTCCACGGCTTCTGCGGCGTGCCGCTCACGGCCATCAACACGTGCGAGGCAATACTTGGCGTGAACCACCTGGTGAACAAGATTGGGGGATAGTCTCTATAGTTTCTATAGCCCCTATAGTTTCTATTGCCTCTATCACAAAAATTAAAATCTCTGCTTTTATGATGCGCTTTTTCGTCTTGCTTTTTTTCTGCTCCTTTCAGCAGCTGCTTTCCGCTCAGGTGAATATCTGGGAGGGGACAGGCGTGGAAAAACGGGTGGAGATGACGCCTTATCTGGCAGAAGGCAAAGGAAATATAGGTGTTGTGGTCTGTCCTGGCGGCAGCTATTTCTGGCACGACATGCAGACGGAAGGTCATGAGGTGGGACGCTGGCTTCAACAAAATGGTATTTCTGCCTTCGTCCTGCGTTACCGTACGGCTTACGTCCCGGCATTCCTCTTCCGTTTCCGCTATGTCTTCCGTGGCAACCGCTATCCTGATCCGCAGGACGACCTCCGGCAGTGCCTGCGATATGTGAGGGACCACAGCGGCGAATACGGTGTGGATTCTGAAAAGCTGGGCGCGATGGGCTTTTCTGCCGGCGGGCACCTCGTGATGTCGGCGGCGGAGCTGTTTGAAAAAACCGACCGTCCCGCCTTCGTCGTGCCCGTCTATCCTGTCGTCACGATGACGCATCCGTCGGTGCATAAGCGCTCGAGACGGGCGCTGCTTGGCGAGAGCCGTATGCGCAACCGTCAGCTGCGCGACTCTCTCTCTTTGGAACGGCATGTGCCAGACGACTGTCCGCCTGTCTTCCTCGTCAACTGCAAGGACGATCCCATTGTCGACTACCGCAACTCCGTACTCCTCGACTCCGCACTCACTGCCCGTCAAATCCCCCATCGCTATATCCAATATGCTACTGGAGGCCATGGCTTCGGTGCGTCCCAAATGAAAGGCTCTGCCGAATGTCGTCAATGGAAAGCCGAGTTCCTGACATGGATAAAAAGATTGTTTCAGTAAATGCTCCCGTCTGCGAAACGCTCCTGAATCGTATGTCGTATAGGAGCCGACGTCTCCAGGCGTCGGAAGCAGAAAGGTTGCAGGTTCGTAGTGAGCCGGATTGAAGATGCCATAGCGTATAAGTATGTCGTATAGGAGCCGACGTCTCCAGGCGTCGGAAGCGGAAAGGTTGCAGGTTTGTAGTGAGCCGAATCGAAGATGCCATAGCGTATAAGACACTGAAATTTTTGGTTTCTACGTATCAGTTGCGTTTTTGCTTGCAAAGTCTGGAGACTTCGCTTCGCAGGATTCTGTCACGACTGCCTACGGCGAACTTCCTACGCCTCAGTAATGCTCAAGCAAGCTTGGCATTACGTTCGGCTTAATCGGAAGTTTCAGAAATGCTCAAGCAAGCTTGACATTTCGTTCGATCTCCAGAATCTCGCCTCCTATGCGTGGGCTGCAATGGTGAATGGTATATTGGATTTTTTTTCAAATAATTTACATCTCTATTTTTACGATAAAATCAACTAAACATTATCAATCCCTTATGAAACCAGATGACATTACTTTGGATAATTCACCTCTCCTTTTTCTTGACAAGAAATCTTTTATACGTGTCAGTCGAGGCAATCTGCCACATTGGTCACAACAAGGTAAGGCTCAGTTTGTTTCATTTAGACTTGCCGACTCATTGCCACAGTCCAAGGTAGAAGAACTTAACCGTGTGAAACAACAATGGCGCGACACACATCCTCTGCCGTGGGATGATGATGAAACCCTGGATTTTGAATATATGATATTGAACACGTTTAACAGATGGTTAGACTCTGGCTATGGCAGTTGTGTCTTGTCAAATGCTGATGTTCGTCAAGTAGTCTGTGACGCTTTGCGGTTTTATGATGGAAGTAAGTATAAGCTATGGGCTTATGTTGTGATGCCGAACCATGTCCATTTATTGGCATCGCCTAAAACTGAATATGAGATGGGACAATTGATGGGTAGTGTGAAAAGTTTCTCTTCAAGACAGATAAACCAAATGCTGAGACGTACAGGTCCCCTGTGGCAGCGTGAAGTGTTCGACCGTATCGTGAGAAGCGGTGAACACTTCGAACGGGTGGTCAGATATATTAAAAGTAACCCCAATGGTTTATCGACGGGAAGTTATTCTCTTTATGTTGCAGATAATATACCAGGAGGACAAATTTCAGGAGTCTCGATTGAGTAGGAATCGTTGTTTTTTGTGTATGAATTGCTATACTTGAGGGGGTAAGGTTTTAGTTGAATGGGTGGGTTGAAGTTTTTTTTGAATCGTGTGTCGTATAGGAGCCGACGTCTCCAGGCGTCGGAAGCGGAAAGGCTGCAGGCTCGTAGTGAGCCGGATTGAAGATACCATAGCGTATAAGACACTGAAATTTTGGGTTCTACGTATCAGATCCGTTTCTACTTGCAAAGTCTGGAGACTTCGCCTCCTATGCGTGGGTTGTAACGGGTGATGGAATTACTTGGAAAAGCCCTTTATCCTATATTCTTCATTCATTTTTTTCATAGTTCATTTATTTTTCGTAACTTTGCATTTTTAAACAAAAGTGCAAAGCGTAAAAATGAACCAGTCGAAATTCGACGATATACGCCCTTACCAGGAAGAGGAAATCCCCGCGGCGATGCAGCGTATCGCCAGAAGTGAGGTGTTTCCCCTGCTGGCATCTTTCGTCTATCCCGACGAGCCTGTGGAGGCTGTGAGGCAACGAGTGGCGGGCTTTACCACCACCCGCGAACTCCAGACCGACACGATGAGCCGGGCCAACGAGCAGATTATACGCCGGAGCATCTCGGAGTTCACCTGCCACGGACTGGAACATATCGACCCGGCCAGGCACTATCTCTACGTCTCCAACCACCGCGACATCATGCTCGACGCCAGCCTCCTGCAGTATTTCTTCGTGCAGAACGGGATGGACACCACCGAAATCACTTTCGGGGCAAACCTGATGATGAACCCCGTTGTGGTGGACATCGGAAAGGCCAACAAGATGTTCCGCGTGGAGCGGCCGGGCGGCAACATCAAGGAGTTTTACGAAAGCTCGCTCCATCTCTCAGAATATATCCGCTATGTCATCACGGAGAAAGGGCAGTCGGTGTGGATAGCCCAGCGCAACGGCCGGACGAAAGACGGACGCGACGCCACAGACCAGGGCATCATCAAGATGTTCGGCATGAGCGCCACGACCGACAAAGTGAGCGCCATGGCACAGCTGAATATCGTGCCTGTGGCCGTAAGCTACGAGTGGGAGTCCTGCGACATCCTCAAGGCGCTCGAACTCTACGAGTCGCAGAACCATAAATACACGAAGAAGCCGGGCGAGGACCTGAACAGCATCCTGACAGGCATACTGCAGTATAAAGGCCGTGTCCACTTCCAGATATGCAAACCGATAGAACTGCCGGAACTGGCACGGTTCGAACACCAGACCAACAACGAATACCACCAGTCTGTGGCACGGCTCATCGACAGCCGCATCAACCATGCCTACCGGCTCTTCCCGAATCATTTCATCGCACATGACTTGCTATATGGCAACAACCGCTACCACGACCGCTATACGCCTGAACAGAAAGAGGCGTTCGTCAGACGTCTGGCACGGCTCGACCAATACGAGCAGACCTGCGACATAGAACGTCTGCGCGACATCTTCCTTTCCATCTATGCCAACCCTGTTGACAACCGCTGAGTATGCCGAAACTGATTCTTCGCATATATGACTTCTTGAGAACCCACAAGACTGTGGGAATCAGTTGCTTTGTGGTTCTTACCGCAGTGCTGGCACTGATGCTTTCACGCCAGACCTACAAGGAAGACATCTCCGACTTCCTGCCTGTGGACGGCGACTACCAGACGGCGACGGACACCTATCGGCGCATCGCCGGGGCCGACCGCCTCTTTGTGCTGGTGGGCGCTGCCGACACGGCATCGGCCGACGCCGACATGCTGGTGGATGCTGTCAGCCGCTTTGAGGAGCTGCTGGCCGAGAACGACAGCGACGGAATCGCACACGAGGTGACGGCCACGGCGGACCTCGACCATCTGGCAGAGCTCACCGACTCGGTCTACGCCGTCATACCGCTGCTGCTCACAGAAGCGGATTACGACAGCATCGAAGCACGCCTCAGCCGGCCAGGCTATGTCGCCTCGATGCTGGCGGAGGACAGGCAGCAACTCATGCTCCCCCTCTCCAATCTCGTAGCTGCAGGCATCAGCAAGGACCCGGCACGACTGTTCCAGTCTGCGGTGGAGCGTCTGCAACGGCGTGGATCCAACCTCAATTACGAGCTGTACGACGGCTGTGTCTTCACTCCCGACATGAAGCAGGCACTGCTGATGGTGGAATCCCCGTTCGGCTCCAGCGAGACAGCCCAGAACGGACGCCTGCTGGAAATGCTGAAGCAGACGGCCGCGCAGACCATGGCTGACTGCCCACAGACTTCCGTCCGTATCACCGGCGGACCTGCCATTGCAGTGGACAATGCCAACCAAATCAGGCACGACAGCCTGATTGCGGTCGTACTCGCCCTCGTTCTTATCATGCTGCTTCTGCTGCGAACCATACGCAGCATACGGAACATCATGCTGATCGCGCTGGCAGTGGGGTGGGGATGGCTCTTTGCCATGGGCGTCATCTCCGTCGTGCATCATCATGTGTCTCTCATCGTCATCGGCATATCGTCGCTTATCATCGGTATAGCGGTGAACTATCCGCTCCATCTCGTCGCGCATCTGCGCCACAATCCCGACCGCAAAGGGGCGCTGAAAGATATTGTCGCACCTCTGCTCGTGGGCAATGTCACCACCGTAGGAGCTTTTCTTACGCTCGTCCCGCTCAAGTCCGTAGCGCTCAAAGACCTCGGCCTCTTCGCCGCATTGCTCCTTGTCGGCACCATCCTGTTCGTCTTGCTGCTCCTGCCACATCTGACGAAGGTGGAAGCAAAAAAAGAAGAGCGAGGCTGGCTTGCACGCATAGGCGGATTCTCCCTGGAAAGCCGCCCGTGGATTGCCATAGTCGTGAGCCTGATGACGGTGGTGCTGCTGTTCTTCAGTTTCCACACCCGCTTCGACGCCAACCTCAACCATATCAACTACATGACCGACGAGCAGCGGGCTGACATGGCCGCACTCAGCGCCATCGTCAGCCAGCCGGACAGCATACAGACGGTCTATGCCGTCTCGACGGGAGCCTCTCTCGACCAGGCGCTGGAGAAAAGCGACAAGATCAACAGACTGTTTGCCGGCGACCCCGACATCAGGGAGACGAACAGTTGCCATGGAGTCCTGACCACCAGCCAGGAGCTGGACCGCCGTCTGGACCGCTGGCGCCAGTTCGTCGGCCGGCATGGAGAACAACTGAAACGTGAGGTGAGTGAGGCCGCACGGAATGAGGGATTCGCCGAAGGAGCTTTTGAGGACTTCTTCCGTCTGCTTGGCCGCTCTTGGGATGAGTCTGGCCATCAGCAACTGGCGTTTCTTCGGGAAAACCTGTTCAAGTCAAACGTGATTGCCGACAGCGCGAACCACGACTTCCGCGTGATCGACGTGATACAGGCCTCCTCAGGGAAGGCACAGGCGCTGGAAGAAAGAATGGAGGCGGCGGCAGACGACGGATTTATCGCTTTCGACGCACAACGGCTGAACTCTACTATCGCAACCAACCTCTCCGACAACTTCAATTATATCGGGTGGGCTTGCGGTCTCATCGTCTTCCTGTTCCTCTGGTTCTCGTTCGGAAGCCTCGAACTTGCCATGCTCTCCTTCCTGCCCATGGCTGTCAGCTGGGTGTGGATTCTGGGACTCATGGCGCTGACGGGAATTCAGTTCAACGTGGTGAACGTCATTCTCGCCACCTTCATCTTCGGACAAGGCGACGACTACACCATCTTCATGACCGAGGGCTGTCAGTACGAGTATGCCTACAGGCGCAAGATGCTGGAATCCTACAAGTCGAGCATCATCCTCTCGGCGCTCATTATGTTCATCGGAATCGGCACGCTCATCATCGCCAAGCACCCGGCATTGCGCTCGCTGGCACAGCTCACGATTCTCGGTATGTTCTCCGTCGTGCTGACGGCCTATCTCTTTCCCCCGCTCATCTTCCGGTGGATGGTGAAGAAAGGAGAGGACTACCGTCTGCGCCCCTTGTCGCTCAGCCTGTTGTGGCGAAGAATGCGGAGAAGGGAAGAGCCTGACGACGCAGCCAGGTGCCGGCAGCTGGTGGCCGACCGCTACAGATATAAAGGGACGGACATCACGTCGGACGTGAGGCGCAACATGCGGCGTCACGGCTGCTACGAAAGGTGGGCGGCAGAGCCTTGTCCCGAAAAGCATGCCGTCGTAATCAACAGCGGTTATGGGGAATTCGCGTTGCTTTTCGCGCTCAGGCATCCCCAGACGAGCGTGACTGCCCTTGAAGCCGACTCCGGCAAGACCCTCGTGGCGAAGTATGCCGCCGAAGGAGCGGCTGCCAACCTCACTGCGGCTCAGCTGACGGACGATGAGGCCGACAGATTCCTTAACGCGCAGGACCTGAGGGTATATCTCCTGCATCCCGACGGACAGCAGGCAGAACAATACAGCCGATTCAATCCCATTGTCATAAACTGAACAAAAATCTATAATGATGACAGAACTGAAAGACGAAATCCGGACATTGCTGGAGGAGGTGCTGCCACTGGTCGACCTCGACTCCGACTTTCTCTTTGCTGAACTCGACTCGCTCGGCGTGACGACCATCCTGATGACCCTCTCCGCAAACTACAACATCGAGCTGGAGGCCGAGGACGCCACACCGAAAAACCTGAGAAACCTGGATAGCATAACAGAGATGGTGAAAACGAAAACAATGATTGAAAACTACATCAAGCAACATGCGGAACTCATGCCAGAGAAGGCAGCCATTATCTGTGACAACGAATACGTGGACTATGCCCACTTGTGGCAGCAGGTGAAAGCACAGGCAGACCTCCTCCGCCAGCAGGGGGTGAAACCGGGCAGCGTCGTGGTGATGAGAACATCCCAGACCATCGGTTTCCTCATCGACTATTTCGCCGTGCACATCGCTGGGGCGGTGGCCATGCCGCTCGACCACAACATCCCTCAGGAGCGATTTGAGTCCATACGTCAGCAATATGAGGGAAAGCCGATGCCGGACGGAGTGGCCGACATCCTCTTCACAACCGGCACCACCGGGCAGTCGAAGGGGGTGATGATCAGCCACGACACCATCATGGCAGATGCCGAAAACCTGGTCGACGCTCATGGATATACACGGCAGACGGTGTTTGTCGTCTGCGGACCGCTCAACCACATCGGGTCGCTCTCGAAAGTCTATCCTGTCGTGATGCAGGGTGCCACTCTCATCATCGTGGACGGCATGCGGGATTTCGACGCTTTCTTCCGTGCCATGGAATATCCGTCGGACAAGATGGCCACGTTCCTCGTGCCTGCCAACGTGCGTATGCTTCTGATGCTCGCAAAGAAAAGGCTGAAGCCGCTGGCCGCTAAGATTGACTTCATCGAGTCGGGCGCAGCACACTTGATGCATTCCGACATGAAGGCGCTCTGTGAACTCCTGCCCCGTACACGCCTGTTCAACACCTATGCATCCACGGAGACCGGCATCATCGCCACCTATAACTACAACGACGGCCAATGTCTTCCCGGATGTCTCGGACGGACGATGAAGAATGCGGGCATACGCATCAGCGACGACGGACTCATCGTCTGCAGCGGACGGACGCTGATGACAGGTTATGCCGACGACCAGCAACTCACCGACACCATACTGCGCGACGGAGAACTCTACACATCCGACCTCGGAAGGATCGACGAGCAGGGCATGCTGCATCTCATAGGACGGGAGGACGACGTCATCAACGTAGGCGGGTTGAAGGTGGCTCCGCAGGAAGTGGAGGACGTGGCGATGGAAATGCCGGAAGTGGAGGACTGCATCTGTGTGGAGGCACCGCATCCCATATCCGGCTCGTCGCTCAAACTCATCGTCGTGTTGAAGGAAGGCGCGACACTCGACCGCAAGAAGATGGCTATGTTCATCAATAAGTACCTGGAGACCTACAAGGTGCCGCTCACCTATGAGCAGACCGACCAGATTCGACGGACATTCAACGGAAAGCCTGACCGGAAGTACTACCGTAAGGAACACTGAATCATTCCTGTAATATGAATGTATCGGCCGGCGAAGCACGGCCAAACACAATGTACAAGGATATCATCTTTGTTCAACTCTCTCGGGCATTGTTCCCTCGACGGCTGAGTGCAGCCGGGACAGCCACGTCCCAGCCGATGTGCTCCCAGACGGCCCCTACACATTGTTTTTTGGAAAAAAGACAGGATTTATTTTGTTTTGTGCCTACTTCTTCGTAATTTTGCAAAAAGAAGTCTCATGTCAGAAAACTGAAAACTGAAGACTGAGAACTGAAAACTGAAGACTATGGCCAACTTCATTAACCTCGGCAATGCTGCCTTCACGATTTCGCGCAACAGTGAATACATCGACAAGTCCGAACTGATCGCGGTGATTAATTCAACAATCGACACAGAGCGCCAGTTCAGTTGTGTCACCCGTTCACGCCGCTTTGGCAAGTCGATGGCGGCAAAGATGCTTTGTGCCTACTACGACCACTCATGCGACTCACGCAGCCTCTTTGACGACCTGAAGATCGCTTCCCATCCTTCCTACCTGCAGCATCTGAACAAATATCCTGTAATATATCTCGACATCAGTGACTTCGTTTCAAGATACCGGGATGACCATATTGTGGAAAAGATGGACGAGAAATTAAGGACGGACATCTTGCAGGATTATCCAGGTCAATTACCCGAAGACGGTGACGATTTGATGGAATGTCTGACCCGGATTGTGAGGGTCACAAAACAGAAGTTTTTTTTCATTATCGATGAATGGGACGCTATCCTTCGAGAGTTTGAGGGAAAGAAAAATGTGGTTAACCAATATGTCAGTTGGCTTCGGCGTATGTTCAAGGGTGGACTCACGTCGTTAGTCTTTTCCGGCGTTTATATGACCGGCATCCTGCCCATCAAGAAATACAACACGGAGTCGGCGCTCAACAACTTCAAAGAATACTCCATGGTGATTCCAGGCAAGCTCTCCAGCTTTTTTGGCTTTACCAAAGAAGAGGTGATGATCCTGGCAGAAAAATACGATATGGATTTCAATGAGCTGGAGAAATGGTATGATGGCTACAGGATAGGAAACGTAGACTCGATATTCAATCCGAACTCCGTGATGACGGCCCTTGAAAATGGTGCCTGCATGAGCTATTGGTCTGCCACGGGGGCATACGAAAGGGTGGCGGATTATATCCAGATGAATTACAATGGACTGAAGGACGATATTATCCGTATGCTCAGCGGTTTGCGTTGTACCGTCGACCCGACGGGCTTCCAGAACGACATCTCTGAGGTGTCAAGTCGCGATGACGTGTTGACCGTTTTGATTCATTTGGGTTATCTGTCATATGACTGGGGGGAGCAGGAATGCTTTATCCCCAACCGTGAGGTGGCGGGAGAAATGGCGAATGCCGTGAAGAAAACGAACTGGAAACCGGTAGCTGATGCCCTCCGACAGTCAAAGGATCTATTGAAATCCACACTCTGCGGAGACGAGCAGGCCGTGGCCGCTGCCATCGATGCCGCCCACGACGAGCATACGAGCATCCTCTCCTACAACAACGAGAACTCGCTGGCTTGCGTCATCTCCCTCGCTTATTTCTCTGCCCGAAACGACTATAAGATCCATCGCGAGATGCCCTCCGGCAAAGGCTTTGCCGACATGATTTTCATCCCTCGCAAGAACGTGGACAAGCCTGCCCTCGTCGTGGAGCTGAAAGTGGACAAGTCCGCCGAGACCGCCATCTCCCAAATCAAACATAAAAACTATCCCGCCTCTCTTGACGACTATGCCGACAACCTCCTGCTTGTCGGCATCAACTACGACAAGAAGACGAAAACGCACACTTGCATCATCGAGAAAGGGTAGTAGAGACGCGCCGCGGCGCGTCTTCATACTAAATCCATTGGCTGTGGGGGCTTACTTCATGTCTACCCACACATCGTTTACAGACTGGGGTTGTGGACGTCCTCGTCCGCACAATCGGCCGGCGAAGCACGGCCAAGGCATTCAGAAAGAAAAAAGCGTCTGTCTCGTTAAAAAAATATTAAAATTTAAATCTGTTAACAGTGTTTAACTAATTAGGGGGCGATTTTGCCTTTATTAATTAAATTTGTAATCCAAAACCAATCTGATATGCGACTACAATCACTTTTTACTGTAATTCTGTTTTTGTTCTGTGGCAACATGATGGCTCAGACAACCAGACAGGGAGACGTGAACCACGACGGCTCCGTTGACATCAGCGACATCGTGGCAGTGATCAACACGATAGCCGGGGAGACCACCTATTCATCCTCTGCCGACGTGAACAAAGACAATAACACCGACATCAGCGATATCGTCGCCATCATCAACATCATCGCCAACGGCGGTGGCGGCTCATCACAGACCGAGACGGACGCGGCGGTGGAGACAGGTCTGTGTCCCGATAACCACCACCCTCATGCCATAGACCTTGGCATTGGCGTCAAGTTTGCTTGCTGCAATGTTGGCGCAAGCAGCCCTGAGGAATACGGTGGCTACTATGCCTGGGGCGAGACAGAGGAGAAGGATCATTATGACTCTTCCACGTATAAGTATTATAATCCATCAACAGGTTATCAGAGTCTTGGCAGCGACATCTCCGGCACACAGTACGATGTTGCCCACGTGAAATGGGATGGCGGCTGGCATATGCCAAGCTACGAACAGTTGGGACTACTCACAAGCAAGTGTACCAGTACATGGACAAGTGTCAACGGTGTGTACGGCCGGAAAGTGACAGGTCCTAATGGCGCTTCTATCTTCTTGCCCGCTGCGGGCTACCGCTGGAGCGACTACACGTACAACGTTGGCATCAGCGGCGACGTCTGGTCGTCCACGCAGTACCCGAACTACTCGGACGACGCGTACTACCTCGGCTTCGGCAGTGGCGGTTTCGGCAAGCGCTACGACGGCCGTTACGACGGTCGAAGTGTCCGCCCTGTCACAGAATAATCGTGCAAGCCGAGAGCAGAGATGAGCCTGATCAATCTTTGCCGAGGCGCCGCCGATTATGGGCGAAGCCAATAAAAGGCACGAAGTGCCGTGTTAATTTATTTAATTATTTAATTCAACTTTCTGAAGTAAAAATGGGAGTAAAATTGGAAGTTATGTGATTCGCACAGGACGTTAGTCATGCCATCGGCAGTGTATCGTCCAGCACGAAGTGCTTAACTCCCTTTTTATAACTTCCTCTTTAACTTCATTTTATAACTTCCGAAACTTCTATTATTTAATTTATTCAGGCGAAGCTTTTAAAATAGCACGAAGCGCGAAAAAAAATTAGAGAAATGTCGGATATCAAGTCATTGTTATCAGAAGAGGACATCCAAAAAGGGCAAGCGGTGGGGAGAGGTGCTGGACTATGGGCTGGTGCGTTATCTCTGCGAGGTGATTATACTGAACAATCCGCTCCTTTAAACCACCATCAGTGATTCTTGTTTACTTAATTTTTTTGCTCAAAAAACTTGTTGATATACAGATTGATACAACTCGCCGGTTTGTATGGTTGTATAAAATGGATACAAGACGTACCACGGCGTGTCTCTACGTTTTAGCAGTTTCTTTTCTCTCCCAGCTCGATGACCTCCAAGTCCTTGATCTCCGTGCCGTCGATCGTGAAGCGAACGAGCGTGCGGACTTTGTGAAAGCCGGATATGCCCGCCGCACCGGGATTGATGTGCAGACAGCCAAGTGTCTTGTCGTACACCACCTTCAGGATGTGGGAGTGGCCGCTGATGAAAAGCTTCGGCGGACGGGCGAAGATACTGCCGCGGATGGAGGGGTCGTAATGGCCGGGATAGCCTCCGATATGCTTCATCAGCACCTCTACCTCCTCACACTTGAAACGGTATTTCTCGCTGAAGCGCATACGCAGGTCGTGACCGTCGATATTGCCGAAGACACCACGCAACGGCTTCAGGGCCGACAGACGGTCGGCGATTTCACTGCTGCCGAAGTCCCCGGCATGCCATATCTCGTCACATTCACTGAAGTATTTCGTGTAGCGGTCGTCCCAGTAACCATGGGTGTCAGAAAGTAAACCTATTCGTTTCATTGTTGAAAAAATGTTATTTTATCGCAAAGTTAGCAATTTTATGTCGCTTTTTAGCCGTTTTTTTATGAAAAACCACTAACTTTGCATCAAATTCAGTCCATTTTTTAATCATTTACGGATATGCAAGACGATAACAGGAATACAAGGAATGGCGGCGAGAAATCCGTAGGGGCAGTATTGCTTGAGATTGCAAAACTGCTCTGTCTGCTTTGTTGGAAAGGAATCAAGGCACTTGGAAGACTGATTCTGAAAGGGTTGAAGCATCTGCTCAGGTGGGTGGTCATCGCCCTGCTATGGCTCATCGACTCATTGCGATGGGTGGGGCGGAAAGTCAAGGCATTCTGGACCAACAACAACACACAGGACAAACTGCGCAAAATCGGCACTGGCCTGAAGAAGGGCCTGCTGGCCGTGCTTGCCGGAATTTGGATCGGCATCATTTATATAGGCAAAGGCATAGGGTGGCTCTTCAAGAAACTCTTTGTCGGACTGCTCCATCTACGTACCACGCTCAAGCTCCTGGGCCGTTGGATTGGCCGGACGGCCGTACGTTTCTGGCACTGGCTGAAACGGCTGGGAACGAGAATCAAAGCCTGGGGGGCTAAGAAGAAACAGCAGTACAAGGCGTTCCGACGCAACCAGGGCTTCAAGGGACTGCTCATCGACATGCGCGACGCCATGCGGGGAAGCATCTCCAACTATATTGAGAACGACCAGCAGAAAGACGAACCCAAGGACGGAGAGATGACGGACGAACAGTCGTCTGTGACAGAGGAAGAACTTGAACCCGACGACGCAGACAATGAGAACGAAGACGATGTGAAGGGGTTCCGAAAGTTTGGAAGACGTATCTACAAGGCGATGAAACGACTTGTGGAGGTATAATCAGACTATTGTCTTGTCTTCTTGTCTTCTCATCTTCTTGTCTTCTTAAAAAAACAATCATAATTCCCACTTGAAAACAATGAGAAACCTGAGACGATTTCTTTTTATAACAATAGCGGTGTTGGTTGCCATTCCGTCATCCTATGCCGTGCTGAAGGAGCGTGACCTCTCCCGCACGCTCGGTGTGCTGAAAAGCGAGCTCGAGGCCGACGCAAAACGTCAGGAGAAGTTCATGGAACGCTATAAAATCCAGCACATGGAGATGCACAACCAGCTGATTGACTACATGAAGCGTTGTGAGCAGATAGGACTCATGCTCTATTCCCAGAAGTCGGACTTCACTTTCGACGTGGCTTTCGCATGCCAGCAGGCGACTGACCTCTATAAGGAACTGCAGAAAACCAATGTGCCATACGGCAGGATCAAGGAGCGCATACAGATGGATGTGGACCGCTACGACAGCCTCATTTCCATACTCGAGGCACTCCCGCCAAGCATCAACGACAAGGAGGAGATGTTCGAGATGGACTCTCTGATGATGGACTCGATGGCCAGGATTGACTCCGTGCTCTTCGACTCACTGGGGGCTGACTCCCTGCTGAAGACCATGCCGCTTGGTGCAAGCCCCATTTTCGGCATGAGGTTCGACTCACTGCCTAACGAGTCCATTCAGAAAAAGGCGCCTGTGGCAAAGGCCGACACGGCGGCCAGCGACTCGTTCAAGCCCATCAAGCGGGAGGAGCCGTTCGTGCTGTCGGAAGAGGAGCAGAAAGACCGACTCCTCTGTGTGGAATATGCCAAGACGCTGAGAGACAACCTTTTGGTATTTCTTAAGCTGCTGGAGAAAGACAGCAACTACTACGTGAATGTGTCCCAGCATGTGGAGAAACTCAACGCATACGCGCAGAGCAGATACAAGTTCCTCCAGCAGTCCATCTACAAGAACGGAGGAACCAACTACTTCAAGATTCTCTTGAATATCCCGCGCTATTTCAGGTCGGCCATGCGCGACATATCCGACAAGTATAAGCCTTTCCCCGACGAGAAGTCGGAATGGAGAGGACCTATTATATTGGGTGTCAGTATCTTCATGATTATCTATATCGTGGTGGCCATTCTTCTCAGCAACCTCATCATGCGGACCATACCTTGGATCACCCGCAAGTTCTTCCCGAAGACAGCGGCCAAGTTCGAGGAGAAGATCACACGAAAACTCATCGACAAGGATGAGATGGACAAGAAATTCCTGCCTATCACCATTGCGCTCGGTATTGCCATTTTCGGACTGGTCATCTCCATCATACGCGGATTCCTCTGGGGCAACCTGCTGATTATGGCCGTCTCACTGATGATTACGGTGGCATGGTTGCTTGAGGCAGTGGTTATATCTCTGATTATCAGGTTGAATGGTAGCCAGGTGAGAGCCGGACTCAAAATCTACCTGCCTTTCCTCGTTACGGCGTTCATCGTTGTGCTCTTCCGAATCGTCCTCTTGCCCAACAGCATCATCAACCTCGTTTACCCCGCGATTTTGCTGCTGCTCACGATATGGCAGTTCCGTGCACATAATAAATATAAGAACGAACTCCCGTTGAGCGACTCGGCGTATGCGTCCGTGTCCATGGGAGCGATGGTCGTGGCCTGCGGATTCGCATGGTTCGGCTACACACTCGTGGCGGTTCAGATCATCATGTGGTGGATGTTCCAGCTCGCTGCCATACAGACCATCACTTGTGTCTACGACCTTCTCCTGATGTACGAGAAGAAATATATCGTGGGTAGAATCATGCGGTCGAAAGGACTGCGGACGGAAAGCGAGGTGATGGAGCATGCCTCCGAGATGGACGACAAAACGCTCAACAGGGCACTGGCAAGGGCAAGGGCCGACCAGGACCGAATCATGGCGGCCATCAAGCGCGGAGATTATTTCACCAAAACATGGCTCTACGACTTTATATGCAAGACCGGGCTGCCCATCCTCTGTGTCATCTCCGTCATGCTCAGCATACACTGGGCGGCTAACATCTTCGAGATGGCATCCACAGTCAAGGATATCTACCTCTTCAATTTTGTAGACCAGCAGTACCTGCAACTCTCCCTCTTCAAGCTCTCGCTCGTGCTCGAGGTGTTCTTCCTCTTCAGATTCATCAACTACGGACTCAAGTCGTACTATTATCACTGGTACCGACGCGCCAAGAGCACGACGGAGGGAATGAACGAGACGCTCGTGAAGAATATCATCGCCATTCTTGTGTGGGGAGGCTTCTTCGTCTTCGCCCTCATCCTTCTGCAGGTGCCAAGCGGAGGTATCGCCATCGTCACAACCGGACTCGCCACCGGTATGGGTTTCGCCATGAAGGACCTCCTCGAGAACTTCTTCTACGGCATCTCGCTCATGACCGGACGTGTGCGTGTGGGTGACTTCATCGAGTGTGACGGAATACAAGGACGCGTCGAGAGCATCACATACCAGAGCACCCAGATTGAGACCATCGACGGTAGTGTCATGGCATTCCTCAATTCGGCCCTCTTCAACAAAAACTTCAAGAACCTCACACGCAACAACAACTATATTCTTGTGCTGATACCCGTCGGCGTGGCTTACGGAAGCGACATCAAGGAGGTGCGCCAGATTATCCTCGACGCCATCAAGCCTCTCGCTGAGAAAACGCCGGAAGGACGATACCTCATCAGCCCAAGAAAAGAAATCACTGTCGCATTCTCCGAATTTGGTGAAAGCAGCGTTGACCTCAATGTGAAGGTGTGGATGCTTGTAGAGCAGAAAATACCGTTTACAGCGAAAATAAAGGAGGTGATCTACGACGCGCTCAACGAGCACGGAATCGAGATTCCTTTCCCCCAGCGCGACCTCCATATCATCAATCCAAAGGAGTGAATAGGCGAAATCGGCCGACATACTCAGTTTTTGCCGAAATGGCATTTATTAATCCCTATAAGGCATCAAAAAGTCGCGAAAAACAAAAAAAACGCACTTTTTTTGAAAAAAAAACGAATTATGTAATGCCGTACGAAAAAAAAGTATTATTTTTGCTTTCGATATTATGAATCATGCCACTTTCATAAATTCTAACTAAGAATACTTACGCGAACAGAAAAAATTTATTAAATAATCTATGGAAATCAAAAAGTCGAAAAAGGCCAGCCTCGAGGACATGAAAGGAACGAACTTCCTGCTTGGACTGATTGTGGCTTTGGCGGCACTGTTCTTCTTCTTTGAGTTCACCTCATTCTACTACGAAGCACCGCCACCAAAAGTCGAGACAGTTCATTATGAATTGACCGAAGAGGAAATCGTGCCTATCACGCAGCCTGTCATCACTGCGGCTCCTCCACCACCAGCTGACGTTCCGCCGGTTGTGGAAGTCCTCGAAATCGTTGAAAACGACGAAAAGATCGAGGAAGAGAAGCAAATCGAGTCGACGGAGGACACTCAGACTGCTATCACTGGTCCGTCAGCTAACGTGACACCAGGACCGGTTATTGCTGTCGAAGGGTCAGGCCCTCCCGGACCTCCAGTGGAAACTACAGTCGTGGCACCACCGCCACCACCACCTCCACCCCCACCTCCACCCCCACCACCAGTGGTTGAAGAAGAGAAGGTTGATGAGAACCAAATCTTCGAGGTTGTTGAGGTTCAGCCGGAATTCCCGGGAGGTATGGATGCGCTTATGCAGTATCTTACCAAGAACATCAGATACCCGTCGCGTGCACAGGAAAACAATATTCAGGGTAGAGCAGTGCTCAAGTTCGTCGTAAGTAAGGACGGTTCTGTTTCTAACGTGTCCGTCGTTAAGTCTCTCGACCCTGATTGCGACAAGGAAGCTGTTCGAGTTATATCGAACATGCCGAAATGGAAGCCAGGAAAACAGTCGGGTAAACCGGTTAACTGTTACTTCACCTGCCCTGTGCTCTTCAGATTGCAATAAACTCATTATCAATATGTTTGAAAAGGTCGCATAATTCACATTGTGCGACCTTTTTATTACGCTAAGCCCGTGCAGGCTGCCCGTCCGCATGGCTCTTTAAGTGCCAAGCCTGTGCCGGCTGCCCGTCCGCATGGCTCTTTAAACTTTAAACTTTAAACATTAAACTAAAAAATGCACTCCCAGCAGGAACTCACAAAAATCGTGAACGATGCATTGCAGCAGATAAAGATGAATCCCAATGTCGACCGTCTTTACCAGCCCATACGATATGCAATCGACAACGGAGGCAAGCGAATACGCCCCGTACTCATGCTTATGGCATATAATCTCTATCGTGACGATATCTCACGCATCATCAATAACGCACTTGCCATGGAGGTGTACCACAACTTCACACTCCTGCACGACGACGTGATGGACAAGGCGGAGATGAGACGCGGAAAGCCTTGCGTCCATGTGAAATGGGATGAGAACACGGCTATTCTCTCTGGCGACACAATGCTTGCCATGGCATACAGGCTGATGTCTGAAAACGATGACTTTTTCAATGAGAAAGACGTGTCTTTAGCTCAGTATCAGGCGATGAGAGACGCCACCGCCACCTTCAACCAGGCCACCATCGGCGTGTGCGAGGGGCAGCAGCTCGACATGGATTTTGAGGCTATGGATGATGTCGCTGAGGAACAGTACATGGAAATGATTCGTCTGAAGACTTCTTTGCTCCTTTCCTGCTCTCTCAAGATTGGCGCACAGCTGGCATGCGCATCACAAGAGGATTGCGACCTGCTATACACGTTCGGAGAGAAAATCGGACTCGCTTTCCAACTGCAGGACGACCTGCTCGACGTCTATGGCGACCCGAAGGTCTTTGGAAAGAATATTGGAGGCGACATCGTCGAAAACAAGAAGACTTTCATGCTCATCAAAGCGCTGGAGTCGGCAGACAGCACGAGCAGAGAGCTGCTGGAGCAGTGGATTGCCAAGAAAGAATTCGATCGTCAGCAAAAAATCGATGCCGTCACCTATATATATAATGTATGTGACATACGCGCTGTCTGCGAGAAGAAGATTGAGACTCTCTTTGAGGAAGGAATGGACGCACTCGCACGCCTCAATGTGGAAGAGGAGAAAAAGGAGCCTTTGCGCGGTTTTGCCATGAATCTGATGAAACGCAACTCGTAATCATAAGCTTTCGACTGAAAAATGATAGACACCCATTCACATATCGACGCGGAGGAATTCAACGACGACCGCGAGGATGTCATCCTTAGGGCTAAAGCCGCGGGGGTGGAAAAAATCTTCCTTCCCAACATCAATCCCCAATCGCTGCCACAGATTGAGCAGCTGTGCAGCCGCCATCCAGGATACCTCTATCCGATGATCGGGCTACACCCCGAGGATGCCAATCCAGAGCAGACGGATATAGAGGCTTTCATGCAGGAGATGGAGGAGCGTCTGCAACAAGCGCATCAGTTCGTGGCTATAGGTGAGGTGGGGCTTGACTATTACTGGGACACCACCTATCGGGACCTGCAGCTGGAGGTCTTTGAGCGTCAGGTGGAGTGGGCGGCCAAATTTGGTCTGCCGCTGATGATACACTCCCGCAGTTCACATGAAGATATCGTACGGATTATCGGCAGACATTACGACAAGGGACTCTCAGGCGTGTTCCACTGCTTTGCAGGCAGCAGGGAGGAAGCACAGCAGTTGTTGCAGTTCCCGGATTTCATGCTCGGCATCGGAGGAGTGCTCACGTTCAAGAAGTCAGACCTGCCCGAAGTGCTGTCAACCACGGTGCCGCTTTCGCGGATCGTGCTCGAGACCGACGCGCCATATCTCGCGCCCGTCCCGAAACGAGGAAAACGCAACGAACCATCATTCGTGGCATACACTTTGGCACGGCTTGCCCAGGTTTACGACGTCACTCCGGAGGAGGTGGAAGACATCACAAATGCCAACGTGGCGAAGATTTTCAAAAAACTCTAATAAATATCGTTTTTTTAAACTGCATGCCCCATTTTTGGCCTTTTTTTTGAAAAAATTCATTTTTTTTATCAAAAAATGCAACTTTAACACTATCTTATTTAAATCATAAAGAAAATTTTATTATTTTTGTTCAAGTTTTTGCGGTTATGTCAAAAAAATGTTGTAACTTGCAAGAAATTTGAAGCAATATTTATTGGAGAGATGCTCGAGTGGCTGAAGAGGCACGCCTGGAAAGCGTGTAACCGTCCAAAGCGGTTCCGGGGTTCGAATCCCCGTCTCTCCGCACGATTGTATGGCATGAAATACATAATTCTAATTAATGAAAGTAAAATCAAATAATTATTAATCTTAAAATTTTAACCAAAAGATGAAAAAAGTATTTGCAATTATTGCATTGATGGGAGTTTTTACTCTTGGAATGACACAGGCTGCTTATGCACAGGATGATGCAGCGGCTGCTCCTGAAGAGAATGTAGAGGCTGCTGCCGGCGACGACCAGGCTGCTGCTGCTCCTGAAGCTGCTGCTGAGGCTGCTCCGGCTGAAGGCGAAGAGGCTGTTGCAGAGACTGACTCTGCTGCCACTGACTCTGCTGCTGTAGACGAAGAGGCTCCGGCTGAGGAAGAGGCTGCTCCTGTGGCTGAAGAGCCAGAAGGAAAGAGCGGTTTCTACAAGACTATCAAGAGATACTTCATTGAGGGTTCTGCAGGCTTCATGGCACTTCCTGCACTCGCACTCGTGTTCGGTCTTGCATTCTGCATCGAGCGTATCGTTTACCTCACACTTGCTGATGTCAACACCAAGAAAATGAAGGAAGATATCGAAGACGCTCTCGTGAAGAAGGGTGACGTTGAGGCTGCCAAGGAAATCGCACGCAACACTCGCGGTCCTATTGCTTCACTTTACTATCAGGGTCTGATGAGAGCTGACGAAGGAGCTGACTCAATCGACAAGGCTGTCGTTGCTTATGGCGCTGTGCAGTCTTCTAACCTTGAGAAGGGATGCTCGTGGATCACACTCTTCATCGCTATGGCTCCGTCTCTCGGATTCTTGGGAACTGTGATCGGTATGGTGCAGGCATTCGACGATATCCAGAAGGCTGGTGACATCTCTCCTACAGTCGTTGCAGGTGGTATGAAGGTGGCCCTTTTGACTACCATCCTCGGTATCGTGGTTGCACTCCTCCTTCAGCTTCTCTACAACTACATCCTTTCTAAGATTGAGGGTATCACTGCAGACATGGAGAACGCTTCCATCGACTTGCTCGACACTACTTACAAGTACAACGCTCAGAAGGCTCGCAAGTAATCTGAAAGCTCGTAATTATAAAAGCGTATTTATTAACCTTAATTAAAAAAGGAGAACATTAAATGGATATTGAAAAAATTAGTAAATATTTGCTTTACGGGCTTTTCGGGGTCTCAGCGTTGATCTTCGTTCTTTTCTTCATCATCGGATTTGGAAATGAATACGAGGCTGACCCGACGAAGAACGCACCTGCGCTCACCGACGTGGTGATTGTCTGGTCGCTCATCCTGTCCGTTGTAGCATTCGTGGGCATGATTGTAGCTTACATCATGTACATCAGACAGCATGGTGTGGAGAAATCGCTCTTCTACACTTGGGGACTTCCTATCGTTACACTCGTTATCGGTGCTATCATCGGTTTCGCTAACCGTCAGGACACACTCATCATCAACGGTAAACAATGGAACACTCCGGAGGATTCACCAGAACCATTCATGCACTCAGGAGAAATCGTTATTTCTGATGCATCGATCATCTCTGTTATCATCCTCTCTGTTATTGCTATCGCAGCAATTGTCTGGAGTCTTGTGAAACGTAAATAATAGGAGGGGCTATGGGAAAGAAAAGAAAAGTACCAGGATTGAACTCAAGTTCAACGGCCGACATCTCTTTCATCCTCCTCATCTTCTTCCTCATCACTACATCTATGGACACAGACCAGGGTTTGGCTCGTACTCTCCCGCGTCCGCCAGAAGATGAAAACCAGCAGAACGAGAAGAAGGTCAAAGAGAGAAACATCCTCAACATCCGTATCAACAAGGACAACTACATCATGATTGCCACGTTGACGAATGAGGATTTCATCAAGTCTGTGAAGGAAATCACGGAAAAGGCAAAACGATTCATCGTTAACGCAGAGAACGACCCTAACCTCCCTGAGGTGGTTGAGAAGGATTTCGACCTGCTGGGACGTATGCGTGTCACCCCCGACCATGTGATATCAGTACAGACCGACCGTGGAACAAGTTATGGTGTATACTTCCAGGTGCAGGATGCACTCGTGAAGGCATACAACGAAGTGAGAAACGACTTGGCTAAGGAAAAATTCGGATGCACTTATGAGCAGTGCACGGAAAAACAGCGTGCCGCCATTCGTAAGGCTCGTCCGATGATGATTTCCGAGGCTGAACCAAAACGTTACGGTAAAGCATTGTAATTTATGAGCAGATTTAATAAAGACGGCGGCAGAGAAATGCCTGAGATGAACACCTCATCTCTCCCTGACTTGATTTTCTCCATCCTTTTCTTCTTCATGATGGTTACTACCATGCGTGAGGTGACACTGAAGGTGAAGATCGACAAGCCACAAGGTACTCAGCTGGAGAAACTTGCTCGTAAATCAGCTACATCGTTCATCTATATGGGTAAACCTACTTCCATCACCGACGGAACTGGTACTCGCGTGCAGATCAACGACAAGCTGCTTTCCAACGACGAGCATTTCTCTAACGTGGTCACTCAGTACATCCTCGACGAGCAAGGCAAAATCGGTGACAAGGATAAGCCATTCTTCACGGTTTCACTCAAGGTGGACCATGAGACACCAATGGGATTCATCACCGACTTGAAGCAGGTGCTTAGGAAAGCATACGCCTTGAAGATTGTTTACTCGGCCAACAAGATGACTGATCAGGACGATTAGTAGAAACAACCATAATCATTACGGAGCACTCATCATGAAGTGCTCCGTTTTTTTCTGTCTTATTTACTTTTTCATTTTTTTTATAATTGTGAAACAATATATCGACCTACTTAAGCGGATACTGGACGAAGGGGTGGAGAAATCCGACCGTACCGGCACCGGCACCATCTCGGTCTTCGGTAATCAGATGCGGTTCAACCTTGAAGAGGGATTCCCGCTGCTCACCACGAAGAAACTTCATCTCAAATCCATCATCTATGAGCTGCTGTGGTTTCTCAAAGGCGACACCAATGTGAAATATCTGCAGGAGCACGGTGTAAGAATATGGAACGAATGGGCTGACCCTGACGGCAGCCTCGGTCATATCTACGGATATCAGTGGCGCTCCTGGCCTGACTATAACGGAGGACATATCGACCAAATTCGTCAGGTGATCGACCAAATCAAACACACGCCGGACTCGCGCCGTATGATTGTGTCGGCATGGAATGTGGCCGACCTCGGCAATATGAATCTACCGCCCTGCCATATCCTCTTCCAGTTCTATGTGGCGAACGGAAAACTCAGCCTGCTTCTCTATCAGCGCAGTGCCGACTCATTCCTGGGTGTTCCTTTCAATATAGCTTCTTACTCCTTGCTGTTGATGATGGTGGCTCAGGTGACGGGACTTAAGCCGGGTGACTTCGTCTACACCACTGGCGACACACACCTCTATCTCAACCATCTCGAGCAGGCGCGACTGCAAATCACACGCACACCGCGTCTGTTGCCTACCATGTCCATCAATCCAGACGTGAAAGATATATTTGAATTCCAGTACGAGGATTTCAAACTTGAAAACTACGATCCTTACGACCATATCAAAGCAACGGTATCCGTATAAATCTGAAAACTGAAAACTGTCAACTGAAAACTGTCAACTGAAAACTGTCAACTGACAACTGAATATATGATTTCCATCATCGTAGCTATCGACCGCAACAATGCCATAGGGGCAGACAATAAATTGATTTATTGGCTTCCAGACGACCTCAAACGTTTCAAGAAACTGACGACGGGCAACACCATCATCATGGGTCGTAAGACCTTTGAGTCGCTTCCCAAGGGCGCTTTGCCCAATCGCCGTAACATTGTCCTCTCCCGCAATGCAGAACTGCAGTTCCCCGGGGCTGACACTTTTCCATCTTTGAAGGCAGCTTTGGAAGACTGCCGCATTCAGGCGGAGCAGGGCAGAGAGGACGCCAAGGAGGTCTTCATCATCGGGGGAGCATCAGTCTACCGTCAGGCACTGCCTCTGGCCGACCGCCTATGCCTCACTGAGATTGATGCCACCTCTGAGTCTGCCGACACATTCTTCCCGGAATTCGCCCGCTCCCAGTGGGTTGAGACTTTTCGTGAGGACCACTCAGCCGACGAACGGCATGCCTATCCTTTCTCGTTCGTCAATCTGGAGAGGAAGTGACTGCATCCATCGAAACTACGCCTAAGTCAGGGCGTTTTGCTGTGATATAATAAAAGACCATTTACTTGCGCTGTGCATGTAAATGGTCTTGTTTTCATCTTTTTTTTTGTCCTCGTAGATAATCACCTGATAATATTAAGGGAGAAATCCTGCTATTTTGATTTATAAGGACACCCTTCAAATGTGTTGTGCATAATATAACCAACTGAGGATGGAAAATAGAAATGTTTAAGCGAACTGCAACCGCTAAATAAAAACTCAGGTAACGTCTTAATACCTTCTTTCATATAGATGCCTGAGAGATTGGTACAACCTTCAAAACAAGCTGCACCAATGCTTATGTTATTGCTGTCTATCTCAACACTCTGAAGCTCATGACATCCCTTAAAAGCCTGTGTGCCGATATAGCTGACAGAAGAAGGAATGATTAATTTTTTCATGTTCAAGGAATACGCAAAGGCAAAGTACCCAATTTTCTCAATATTATCAGGCAGGTAAAAACATTCGGGCAAAATAGAGCCAAAAAAAGCATAATTTGCGATGCTTGTAGCGGTTTGCGGTATTTTAAATCCGAGGCCGCCGCATATAATCCGATTTGATTTTGTTTCAATGATGCAGTTGGATTGATCCCTTGAATCATAGATCTTATTCTCTTCTGATACAATTATTTTTTTGATACATAAAACATTTGCAAAAGCACCGTTGTCAATTTTTTGTATGTTCTTACCAATGTGGACTTCAGAAAGGAATGGTGTGCCTGCGAATGCAAACATTTCAATCTGGGTTACATCATCGGGAATGACAGTGGCTTGACAACCAGCGACAAGTTGGTGTATATTACTACGTATGATTGCATTGCAGCCTTCTCTTGAGTCAAAACACTTGTTTCTGCCGTCAACTGTTATTTTCTGTAATTTTGGACAATTCGTAAAAGGATTGTAATCGATCTCCGAAACATTTTGTGGAATGTTTACAGCCTCAAGTGATTGGCAGCCTTTAAAAGAGTCTCCATCAATCCTTTTGCAACTTTCAGGAATCACAATTTTTTGCAGATTAATACAGTTTAAGAAAGATTCACACTCAATTGTCAGCAGACCTTCAGGCAGATTTACTGATTCTATATGGAAACAGGAAGAGAATGCCCTCTTCCCGATTGATTGTAACGACGATGGAATGATGGTATTATTGCATCCGGAAACAATCTTATTGGATGCGGATTCTATGATGGCGTTGCAATTGTCGCGTGAATCGTAGTACTGGTTATTCCCATCCACAATGATGGATGTTAATTGATTACAGTTTGACAGGATACCTTCTTCTATTGTGTGAGTAGAAGATGGTATGGTGATTTTCTCTAATGACAGATTGTTTGAGAAACAGCCCTTGCTTATGGTTTTTACACCTTCTTCAATGATGATTTCATGAATGTCGCAATTACCAGAAAATCCATATTCAGATAAAGCTTCCACTTTGAATGCATTATCATTGTAGTGAACAATCGAGGGTATAGTCAGTACCCTTAAATTCTTTTTCTGTTCCCTGTCAAGCTTGTCATTTAAGGATATGGTCACACAAGTGCTGTCTTGGTCCATTATATCACAACAAAATATACTGTCTGTGAATGTCTGGCTATATGTGTTTTGCCAATTAAGTATGGCAAACAATGTTATACATAAAATTCGTTTCATTGTTGTTTTTAATGCATTATAGGATTTCTCTGCTTAAATGAAGATACTGCGGACTTTACATGTATCTGTATAATATGATTTATATGTATGAGTTTTTTATCTATGTTTGGATTTTAAATTTGTTATTAAGTGATGTGAAAAAAATAACTTGCCTCACCATCCAGTTGACTGTAGGGACTTACTTTATGTATGTCCGTCCATGGTTCAGAGTACCCGTTTATGTATGTCCGTCAGTTGACTATCGTCTTGTCTTCTCGTCTTCCT
>JAFUVE010000018.1 GCA_017483765.1 Bacteroidaceae bacterium
GACATCGAGCTGGCCATGCAGGAGATGCGCAGCTATCTCGCACAGCTGCCCTACATCGAGGGATTCAAGAAGAAACTTGAGGAGGTAAGCAACGTGGAGGGATTCTACGAGTGGTCGCTCTATCTGATTTTCTCCATGCTCAACGTCTATGTCGTCACGCAGCAGAAATGTGCCGGCGGACGCGTAGACATGGTAGTCCACATGCCCGACACCATCTACGTCGTCGAACTGAAAATCAACGGCACTGCCTAGGACGCGCTCGACCAGATCAACTCCCGCAACTACGCACTCCAATACGCCACATCTGACAAAAAAGTGGTGAAAGTGGGTGTCAGCTTCTCCACGGAGAGCAAAACCGTGGAGGACTGGATTATAGAGAACTCGTAGAAACGAAACCGGGAATGCTCCCGACGACAAAACGCTACTGAATCGCAAGCCGCATGGGAGCAGACGTCTGGCGTCGGAAGCACGACCGCTCGTAAGCTACATAGAACAAGCCCTCTTTATGAAGATGGATCTGCTGATAGTTTAAATTCTCTTCTGATAACAATGACTTGATATCTGACATTTCTCCAAATTTTTTTCGCGCTTCGCGCGAGTTTTTACAGGCTTCGCCTGAATAAATTAAATAATTGAATAAATTAATACGTCGCTTTGCTCCTTTTATTCTGTGACGGGACGGACACTCCGACCGCCGTAACGGCGGTAGTAGTCCCAGTCCACGCCGCCACTGCCGAAGCTGAGGCCGTACGCGCCGTCCGAGTAGCTCGGGTCCTGCGTGGACGACCAGTAGCTGCCGCCGCTGCCAACGTAGCCCGTGTCGTCGTCCCAGCGGTAGCCCGCAGCGGGCAAGAAGATAGAACCACCATTTGAACCAGTAAATATCCGGCCGTACACGCCGTTGACGGTGGTCCACTCGCTGGAGCAGTTGTTCCTGAGCAATTCAAGTTGCTCGTGGCTTGGCATATGCCAACTTTTGCCCCATTTCACGTGGGCTACGTCGTACTGGGTGCCGGAGATGTCGCTGCCAAGGTCATGGCATGTGTCATAACTGCCGTCGCAATGAGTGTATGTATTCCAATTGTAGTAATCCTTCTCTTTCGTCTCGCCCCAGGCATAGTAGCCACCGTACTCCCATGGAGCGGAGGCACCCACATTGCAGCAGGCGAACTTCACACCGATGCCCAAATCGATGGCGTGAGGGTGGTTGGAGTCGGGACAGGAGAGGTAGGAAGGTATGACACCGGCCTTTGTTGACGCTACCAGCTCAATGCGCTGCGCGCTGTTATCGAGGGTGTTTGTGATGGTGACTGAACCGGCATAGTCCTTGTCTGCCAGGTCGGAAGAGAATGTCACGCTGAAAGTGCGGTGTCCGCCGGCCATCAGGGAGTATGTCTTTCCTGCTCCTGAAAGCACGAAATTGCCTTGGGCCTCGCCGACAGTAAACGTAACGCTCTCCTTACTGTTGTTGGTGACGGTAAACTCCATGGTTTTGCTCTCACCTGCCTTCACGTTGCCAAAGTCAAGTGAAGTGGTTGAGAGCGTGAGGGCGGAGTCGGTCTCACCACCTACAGTCACAGTAACGACCTGTATTTTTCCTGAGCGCAAATCCTCTATTGTGATAAATTCAGTACCGGCAGACTCTCCTTCTATTATGACAGGCAGCCCATAGACAGGGAAGTCTATTCCGTTTTCGTCCTTCTCGTTTACAAACACCTCTTCCCAGGCACTTGCACCACCACCTGCACCACCATTGCCAGTGAAGGAGGCGTCGGAGAATCCGCCGATATGTTTTGGAGCCATATTGGACATGTCAGCGTTTTCCCTGTTCTGGTTAGCGGCACTGTCGTCAAAGGAGAAATCAGTAGTACTTGAGAACTCTCCGTCCTGTCTTTTGGTCAAATAGGATCGGTCGAAAAGGGCGGAAGCCACACCTGTCCCTCCCGTGATTCTGTAGATTCCCCATCCACCGGAGAGGTATATGGTCTGTTTACCCCCGACTTCCACGTTCACCGCCGATGAGGTCACGGTCATGTCCTTGGGCACGGTGAACTCAAAAGAGGGAGAGGCCTTCCACATCTTCTTCGCAAAATAGCGGAGAACGGGATAGCAACGGTATTTCTTGCCCTCCTGAAGACCGTCCAGCTTTACCGACAACGGGAACTCATTCCAGAATTTCAGGTCTTCTTCAGAATACAGTCTCTCCTCCGTCTCTCTTACCTGATTACCATTCTCATCAACAACCCGAAGTCCGATCTTGCAAGCAGTCAAGAGATTGGAAGGGATGACATTCTTGGACGGGACGGAGAGCAGCACCAATTGATTACTGAAACCAGTATGACTGCATTTGCCTGTCTGCGCGTCATAGTCCGGTAGTGAGGGTTTCGTGAAATGGGGGAACAGGTATGTGGCCCACCAGCTGTCGAAGTCATGTTCCCAGTCAAAGCTGGCAGTCAGGAAACTCCATGGCGATATACCCAGTTCCACTCCATGCGTGAAAAATGGTTCCCACTTAATCGACGTCTCCTTTAAGGCGTCATACCATCCGAAATCATCCGCGTTCTCATTGTTCACCTCAAGGCTGAGCTCGCCGACGAATCTGGTTCCCACTTGGAAGTGCACATTGGCATGGACAAGGCTTTTATGAAGTAGACTGAAGCCGGCAGACCCCTCAAAGCCCAGCGTGAGGCTCCCCTTACCCTTGATTTTGAAGGACTGCTTATACGGCTCCTCTTTGTAGAAATTGGATGACCCCTTGATATGTGCGGCTCCCGTAGCCAATGCCGCCTTCGGATTTGCCATCGTCATCATCGTATTGCCCCAGGTCTCAACATACAAGGTGTTGCGGGCTTTGGATGTCTCAGAGTAGGACACGTCAAGTCCGCCCTTCAGCAGAGGCATAAGCCCTAACTCAAGGTCCAGCACAATAGGGCCATAAATAGGAACGGAGTAGGACCAATGAAATTTGTCCCACAGTTTCTTTATGAAGTCCGCATCTTCTTTACTCTGTTTTTCCTTGGAGCCTTTTTTCTTGTTCTCATTCTTCACACTATTCACCCAGTCCTCATTCGACAGATTCGTGTAATTATGCTGGCGTATCATGGCTTCAAGTATCTCCTCGTCTTTCTTCTCCAGATTCTTATCATCAGCCATTTTCACCAGGTCACCTATCTTCATCGTATAGCTGCTGGTGAGCTCATCATGTTTGATCCGGCATGTGGCTGACATACGGTAGGTCCATTCATCCACATACACCGTGTAAGAGACTTGCAGCTTGGGAGTCTTGCTCTTCATCGAGATTATGCCACCCAAAAAGCTGAGGTTGATGTCCGGCAGCGTATAGAGCGGCGTTGTTTTGCCATACGCCTCATACTTAATCCAGGGCTCACCTGAGATACGCCTGCGCTTGCGGTATTTGGCATACTCCTCCTCTGACACCGACTCGGCGTTGCCTACAAGAATCAGGCGTTTGAACACGTCGTTGACGCAAATCATCTCACAGTCCACCTTGATTTGGTTGTTCTCCAGGCTGACGGACTTCACCCTTCCAGCGAATCCCTCCTCGAACGGCGGGATATATTCACCATGTACCACGACTTGACCGACGTTCGGCAGGCTGTCTGAGAGAGTGGCTGTGTCAAAGTACAGCGTCAGACTGTCGATAGCGGTGATATGGGATGCGTGGTATTCGTTCAGAAAGAACAGTCCCTCCCTGAGTATCGGCTTTTTCACGGTGAAGCTCACGCTGTCGATAACGGAGAACGGGATGGTGTAGGTGCTGTCGGGCGTATGGACAAGCTGTGCTCCATGACTGAACGAGATGCTGTCGGCATCACCGCGCATGAACCCGTTGAATTCGCCGTCATTGCGGTAGATGTAGAATGCATTGCCGGTCTCTGACGAGTAGTCGGCATCTGTGGCGGCAACGGAAGGAAGGGCCGTGTTGTCCTTTCCGGCTATCGCGTTGATGACTGCGACCACGTCGGATATGTCGGTCTTTCCGTCACCGTTCACATCGGAGACATTGCCAGCAACGGCCTGTGTCCTGTCGCCGTTCGCGATGTCGTTGATGACAGCCACCACGTCGGAGATGTCCGTCTTATAGTCGCGGTTCACGTCGCTTTTCCCTTTACGGAAGGTGATGGAAAGCACGTCGTCGTTGTCATACTTCTGGATATCCGCGCCAGAGATGACGGAAATCATCGTGTCGGCGGTTTTCAGGCGCAGGCTGTCCGTCACTCGTACGACAGATGCCGTTCCGTCGCGGTGGCGGAGCACAAGCGACTGCGCGGAGGCTGTGGTAAAGCTTAATGCAGTCACTAAAAGCATAACAATAAGGTTCCTTAGTTTCATATTGTAATTCGGTTTTTAGTTGTTTGACATTCAGTTTTCGTTGGATTGGTGTCTTGACAGTTGAAATGTTAATTCCCTGTCGTAAAGCTGTACTGTGGAGAGCAATCCACATAGATGTCTGTGTCCCAGTCGTAATAGGTCATGCGCCAGTAATAAGTGGTATTCGGTTTCAGACCAGAGATTTCAGAAGAGAAGCTGGTCGGAGTGCCCACCTTCCCTTTGAGCATGAAGTCGATATTGTTTGTGTTTGACTCCATGCCTTCATCTTCGTTCAGCAGAATCCTGACAGATACCGAGCCGTTCCAAATGGGGTTCACCTTGAAGTCAAAGACAACGGAGGACTCAGCTAATGTCACACCGTCCTGAGGTGAGATGATATCACAGAAGCCAAGGACGTAGTCAGACTGGACGGGGCGAATAGTGTTACCCGGACATAAAGCCTGTGCCATAAGCGATACATTATCAACTCTTCTTCCGCTAATGAACGAAGCATATCTAAGATCATTCCATAAGCCTCTATCCTGTCTAGTACTTGTCCAATAACTTAATTCTTTGTTCTCATACGATTTTTCATTTGATGACATATAACCAGCAAATGGCAGGAAAATACGGTTCCTGTTTGGCGCAGTCGCTACAAGACCTTTTTTGCCTTTTATTGTTGCCTGTTCCCACGAACATTGTTCTATTAATCTTTTTGCAACATTTTTGCTCGGCATGCACCATTTATTTCCCCATTTCACATAAGCCACATCATATTCAGTACCGCTGATTTCATCACCGATATCATGAATGAAAGAATTTATATCATCACCGTTTGTTTCTTCTGTTATATCTGCATGAACATAATTAACCCAATCGTATGTATCCTTTTCCTCCGTCTCACCCCAGGCATAATAACCTCCGTTTTCCCATGGTGCCTTTGCACCAACATTACAACAAGCCCACTTGCCGGCCACTCCCATGTCGATTACATGAGGATGGTTGGAGTCTGGACAAATCCCTGCCTCAACTGCAGGGTCAGTGTTAAGTACAGGGCGGACTTGCGCCCTTGTATATCGTGTCCTTGACAAACGCAAATAATCAAGATTCTCGTATAGACTGAATGTCTGAGCATACTGAAGCGATCCATAGCGGTCAAGTGATGATGTCCAATAATAGCTTTTGGGAAGAAATAGTCGGTTACCATTAGATGCGGTAAATAAAACGCCATTAGTTCTATCAATACCGTTAGTATTTTTAATAGAAGTCGCCTCTGCGGTGCAGTTGTCAATAAGAGACTTTGCTATGTCATAGTTAATCATGGTCCAGCTAACACCCCAGTTCACATAGGCAGCATCGTATTCCGTTCCGGATATGTCCCTTCCTATATCATGGCACGACTCCGCGTCTCCGTCACAATGAACATAGTTGCCCCAACTGAATTCGTCTTTCGTTTCCGTCTCGCCCCAGGCATAGT
The DNA here is from genome assembly GCA_017483765.1 of Bacteroidaceae bacterium. Taxonomy (GTDB): domain Bacteria; phylum Bacteroidota; class Bacteroidia; order Bacteroidales; family Bacteroidaceae; genus UBA3839. The sequence goes on from JAFUVE010000018.1 coordinate 5,810, forward strand.
AGTCTCCATAATCAGAAGGATTAGCTGCCCCCACATTGCAGCAGGCCCACTTGCCGGCTTGACCCATATCGATGACATGAGGGTGGTTGGAGTCAGGACAGAGCCCGGCAGCCACAGCGGGGTCCTCATAATAGAACGGCCGTACATAAAGTCCATCACAACGGTCTCTTTCACCGTGGAACAGATGTGGCTCAAACATATTGGTCATGTAACTGATAATGGGATATGATCCAAAACAAAATGGATAAGAAGAGGCGGAAGATGTCCAGTATCGGTCCACGTAAGGAAGAAAGACGCAGTTGCCATTGGGACTTTTGAATTTCGTCCCGACCACACCGTTCACTTTTGCCCACTCGGCCTCCAATTTTAGCAAAGCGCTGGACTGATTATAATCCGGCAAACGCCAGGCTTCTCCCCAATTCACCAGTGCGGCATCATATCTGGTGCCTGCTATGTCGTTTCCTATGTCATAACACGTTTCCCGGCTCCCATCGGAAAGACTGTAATTGCTCCATTCATAAACAGGCTTTACGATTGTCTCACCCCATGCGTATTGGTTTCCGGCCTGCTCAGGAGATGTGGCACCCACATTGCAGCAGGACCATTTGCCGGCCTCCCCCATGTCTATAACGTGGGGATGATTAGCGTCCGGGCACAGTTCTGAAATATCGGTTGGAGCCGGCTCCGTGTCAAAAGCGCTGCTGTAACATTCAATATCAGAGGACTCGTTCTTGTCATAATAGGTTATTTTCCAGTAATACCTGGTATTTGGTCTAAGATTGGAGAAAGTGATGATTTTGCCATCTTGATTGTAATAGGTTTTCTCACCCTCCTTTCCATTTACCGTGATATCAGCTGTTATCACATCCTCAGCCATGTACTCATCTGTACTCAGGCTTATCCGGAAACTTATATCTCCAGTCCATGGATGCAGTACCGTAAACCTAAAACCGACTGTAGTGCCTTCTATATCAGCATAATTCGCTGGAGAAAAATCATCACACACCCGTTCTTTCACCACGACGCTGACCGACTCCACCTGCATGCTGACGAGGTCCTTGACTCTCACTACAGTCGAGCCCGGCTGTAATGCGGTTATTTTCAAATAATCAATGTTTTCATAATAAAGAGTCTCGTTACCGTCTGAAACTGCAGTTTGTCCGCCAACTGGCTTGAATGGAGTTTTTCTTGGTAGCCTCCCACCCCAAGAGGATTCTTTACCATCTACTGATACAACATTTGGATTCTCATTGGTCACCTCATATTTTCCGTTACCAGAATTGATCCAGACTGACTCGTATTCATTGGTCCACAATACAATTGAGAGCTTACTTAAGGACAAAGGATGATATGGATTGGCTATTATATTGATAACAGCGACAATATCAGATATGTCAACGCTCCCGTCAGCGTTGACATCAGCATGCTGATTGCTTTTGTCGTTTTGTGCGATGAGATTGATAATAGCCACGATGTCGGAGATGTCCACATTCTCATCACCGTTTACATCACCTGGTTTTCTTGTGCTTAGTTCAGAATCTTCGGCCGGTCCCACTTTTCCATCTCTAGGTACTAAATGACGGACAGGTTGTTTCGCAATTGTTAATTCATTTTGTGAATAGGCCAAAGATGTGCATAGTGCCAACATGATAAACAACACGTAAAAAGCAACTCCTTGTTTCATTGGTTGTACTCTATTTTTGTTTTTCCTTTGGCTCCGTCAGAAATTGGTTAGCAAAAAGTTTCCAAAGACATAAAAACAAAAACGTGGAGCCGACTATTGCCCGTTCCACGATCTTAAGGCCCTGGACTGCCCGAATAGTTGAAACGAACAACGCCAAAGCCCCACGAGAGAGAATATAAAACCTCACATAATGCTAACCTTTAGTAAAGGCAGCAAGATGAAGTATGGTGATATACACTCCATGGGGCGTAACGTTGCTTTGTTTTTGACTATTCGTTTCTTTGAATTGTCCAGATTCTAAGATCGTCAAAACCCAAAGCGCATAGTTACGCCTTTGTAATATGTCTGCAATCAGAAAATACTCAAATTAATGAACTTTTCACATTGCAATGGCAAAGATAAGTAAAAATAATGAAAAAGCAATTCTTTTTTTGAAAAAAAGAAAAGAAACAATGAAAATGTTCTTATTATCTGTGTTTTCGTTTTGAATTGCCGGTTTTTCACTTTAGGGGTGTTCTATAAATTATGTCGGATTGGTTTTGGATTTTATGTGAGTGGATTTTTGTTAGCATTTGAGGGCGCATAGCGAGCTATGTAACCGAAAATGATGACAAAAAGACACCACAGAAAACCAAAAGCAACCGAAA
>JAFUVE010000101.1 GCA_017483765.1 Bacteroidaceae bacterium
CTTCGCAGCATTTCTGTATGGCTGGAGTACGATTTCACAGAGGGGACACATGATTTTTCCTTATCGAACAAATCAAATCTATGAAACGAGTGTTTCAACTGACGAAATTTGTGCTGGAACATTGAGTGTGAAATATACAGGTTAATGATTTTTTATTGATTATTCATGAATAATAAAGAAAATCGTTGAAAACTTGCATCGTTTTTGTGATTGTGCCTGGAATTTGATGGATTTCTTGAGAAAAAACGAGCCCTGCCACATCTTCTCGACATGACAGGGCTGACAAAAGAAAAATATAAAATTATTAACTAAAATAACAATCTAAAGGAAGTGATTGGCAGGCAGTAAAGCTTGCCGGTATTTTTGCTTGTCATGGCGTCACCTTATTGGCAGCAAGCAACAGAAGGGAATGCACATATTCATTGGTTGTCTGCAAGGAACGCGCTAACATGGTAAGCCGGTTGGCGCAGATTTCCCTCTCGTCCTCTTCCAGCTTTTTCGGTACGTTCTTGCACAAGTCGAGCACCAGCCCGGCCGACACGATGAGTTCCTCGGGATCGCCCCTCAGCTTGTCAATCTTTTCTGTGAGCAGTCCGAAGAGGCGGAGCCAGTCGGAAGGGTTGAGCCTTCCAATTTTGCTCACCGCGTTACTCACCCACCCTTTTATATTCCCCGTAACAGCAATGTCACGGCCGTCCTCACCAAAGAAAAAGCTATCATTGGGAAAGCTGCCAAAAACGTCACCGTTGAACGTGTCCTCGTAACGGCGGAAATTACCAAAAGAACGAGTTTTGCCCCCCATCAGACTGTCGATTTGATGTGATGAATATGGCCATCCTTTTGCCATCAGGCTGTCGGGAAGCGATCGGTAACTGGCCATAACGCTGTCGGCGTTCATCCCTTCCGGTATGTTGAAGCGGTAAGTGCGGGTCACTTTGGTCTGGGCTTTAGGCTTTTCGCCATAACTGCAGACAAGTCGTCCCTGCTGGATATCCGGGTCCTCAGTTTCCCACCACTCTGCAGAATAGACAGTGCGGCATTCTTTGTTTTCCGGATCCTGAAACATCATGACGACAAAGGTGGAGTTCTTTTCATTTCCCACCAAGATGTCGTCGCTACCCATCGCTTGGTTAATCCGGAAGCGTTTTCTTGTGTTGTTCTCAGCAATCGGCTCATAGAAAGACCAATCCATATATGCCTTGCTGCTCTCCGACTGAAATGCGTCGCGGAGGTCGTCGAACAGCTTGAAATTTTGCTTTCCAACAAGGATGTCGATAATGGTGGTGCGGGCATGAATACCGTTTGTCTCATTATGAAAGTTAGTAACTGAGGATTTGATTCCATTCGTTTTTTGAATTCGCTCAAACGCCTCGTCTATGGACTTCTGCGCGAAGACCGTGAGCGGAAGCAACAGCATCAGTGCCGTGCAGATGAATTTGGTGTTTGTTTTCATTGTTGTATAGGATTTGATGATTGATATAAAAGAGAATTTATCGCATATAAGCCCCTATAATTCCACGAAGTGGTTTTGGTTGGTCTCCATGACGTTCAGGTCTCCGTTTTCGTCCTTCACGAGGATGGCTCTTGGGGAAGGCGGAACAACGTTGAAAGTGGCTTCAAGAATGTCGTTTCGGATTTCCTGCGTCTCACGGCTGATGATTTCATCGCACTCGCTGAGCATCCTCATGGCAATAAGGACATTCTTTGGCGATTGGAAAATAGAGTTGCCAAGTGTGTCCGGCAAATCCTCCTTGACTTCAGCTATTTGAGTAGTTGGTTCTTCTGGCTCTGCCTTCGAAACGATGTTTTCTTTTATAGGGCGTGTGGCCATTTCGTCTTTCGCTTTGTTTTTTTCCAGTCCCGACTTTCGTGCTTTCCGTCCAGTTTGCAGCCTCTCCCCCTGATGAGGCTCATTGGTCTGGGCAAGCAGTGGCTGTTTGGGCTCCGCCACATTCAAATGTGTGTCCGGATTCTCTGGTTGTGTTTGAATGGAATCCACTGCAGTGATTTCGATTCGTGGTGAAGACTGTTCTATGGCAGTGTCCTGTGTTTCTGTTCCGGATGGCGGATTCACGGTCGCAACAGGATCTGATGGCAAGGGCGGCTGTTGTTCTTTTCCCATACGTCCGGGCAAAAGCAGCAAGAGTGCGCAGGCTGCCACGGCAGAGGCAATGGCAGCAGTCAGCCACACAATTCTCTTGGACTTTCTCCGCTTGTCGTCCGCTGCCTGAATGCAGTTGAGGAGCCGTTCGTTCAGGTTGTCGGACATAGGTGGCAGGTGTTTGTTCTGCCGGCGTACCGCCTCGCGGAGGCTGGCGTCCTGCCTAAGTCGGGTGGATATATCGTTTCTGTTCATTTATCTGAAAATTGCATGATGGTTTGGTAGAGTTTTTTTCGTATGCGGCTCAGGCGTGAGCCAATGGTAGAGGGAATGGAACCGGTGATGTAAGCGATTTCCTTCATGCTCATATTCTCGTAGTAGAACAGGGAGAGCAGCGTCTGGTCAGCAGCCGGAAGAAGCTGCATGGCCTGCTCAAGCAGGATGACGGTCTGCTCGTCGTCAGCCGTGTCATCAGGTTCGTAGTCATAGTCGGCAGCCAGGTCGTCGTCGTCCATGAAGACGATGTCGAGGCGGGAGTGTCGCAGGTGGTTGACAGCCTCATTGTAGGCGATACGTCCGAGCCAAGTCTGCAACGACGCTTTCTCTGGGTCGAATGTATGGATTTTCGTGAGCGCCTTCACGAACACGTCCTGGTAGATTTCCTCCGCATCCTCCTGCTGCCCAACCATTCTGACGATGAGGCGGAACACCGCCGGTCCGTAGTCGGTGAGCAGCCGCTGCTGGGCGGCGGGCCTGCCTTTGCGTAGTTCTTTGATGAAGTCGTTCGTTTCTTTTCCCATTTTCTGTTTGGCTTTCTACTCTTATATACACGGAAAACGGAAAAAGATTGCAAAAAATAGAAAGTTTTTTTCATGGTAAGAAGAAAAAAAAGGGAAAACAAGTAGTTTTACCTTATCTTCCCCACCACCTGACACAGCTTCTCGTAGACTCTTCTTCCGAGCAGCTCGGCTCCTTGCGCGTCGAAATGGAGCCGGTCACGCTGGATGGTGGCGTCGCTTGCGTCCACCACATAGAAATTCGGATCTTCCTGCTCGAGCCGGTAGAGGGCACGGACTACCCGCTCATCCCGGTCGCGGCTCGACTTGGAATAGGTGCCGCAGATGAAGGGCAGACTGGCATAGCGCTGGTCGCCGGTCTTTTCCACGAGATAAGACCGTACGTACGACAGCAACGCCTTGAGGTTGTCGTAATAATGCTCCGCCATTTTCTTGTCGCTCTCTCCCTGGTGCCACAGAAAGGCCTTTATCTCAAAACCATGCTTGTGGCGGGAAAGCACGTTGTCAATGCAAGCTCCGATATTCTCGGTAAATGCTTTTAAGAGCGACTTTCCTCCCTTGTCGGACGCAGAGGTCGAAGCCAGGAATTCTGGCGACGCACTCCAGTACATCCCGCTGGTGCTCGAGCATGCCGTGTCGATGGCCGTTCCGCCCAGCGACTCCTTGATGACATAGAAATCACGCTTGATTTTCTTGTCAATCAGATAATAGACTACAGCGTCGTAGCCCCAACGCTCCGTGTTGTCGGGCTTGGCAACCCGTGGCCAGAATGGTTCGAAGCGTCCACCGCCTGATATCGTGTCGCTGCCATACGACCACAGGCAGTGCTTATAGCCGTTCTTCCGGATATATTCAGGCAAGTCGGCATTACTCACCCGTCCGTCGGTGTTCGACTGCCCGGCGGTGATAATCACAGACACAGGTTTTCTTTGTGCGTTGCCACAAAGAAAACACAAGAGCAAAGAGAGGGAAAATAAGATACGGGGTAGTTGCATAGGGATAGGTCTTTTTGAGCTGTGTTTCATTATCTGTTGCAAATTTAGCACTTTTAGTTGAAACAAATATCATTAGGTAAAAAAAAAACTGTAATATCTGCGTAGATTCATTTATTTTTTTTTTATCTTTGCAAAAAGATATAAAACAACAGAGTAACAAATCTTATAAAAAACAAAACCCAATGAAAACTAAAAAACACATCAGCTTGAGATGTTTGTATGCCTTTGTAGTGACACTGCTATTGGCATCATTCACACCTGCGAAAGCACAAACGGCCTATGCGGTTTGGTGTAGTTCCAACGCAACGATGTATTTCACCGCTTCGTCTTACCCAATCAAAGCGGGCGGTACTTACGGAGGTAACACAATCACTAACGTGTGGAGCGGGAACCTCGTCACACAATCCAGCAACACCCCCGAATGGAACATAACCGTGCGCAGCGGATTGAAACGCGTGGTGTTCGAACAGGATTTCAAGGACGTCCTGCCCACCAACTGCAAACAGTGGTTCTACAGATGCAAGAACCTTACCTCAATCACCGGGCTGGAATATCTCAACACGGCCAACGTGAAATCCATGATGGAGATGTTCCGCGAATGTGAGATGCTCTCAACCATCGATGTCAGCAAGTTCGACACGAAAAACGTGGAAAGCATGGAGAGTATGTTCAACGGATGCAAGTCGCTCAGCAGTCTGGATGTCAGCATGATCAATACACAAAAACTGACAGACATGAAAAACATGTTCAGCGGGTGCGAGTCGCTCACAACGCTAAAACTCGTCACTACGCTTAACACTGCGTTCACTGCCTCCAACGCAGTCCAGATGTATGGTCTGTTCAGCGGATGTAAAAAGCTGACCGAGCTCGACATGACCAATCTCAGCACGTCCAACGTGAAGGACATGAGCTATATGTTCAACGGATGCTCCAGCCTGAAGAGCCTTGACCTGAGAAACTTCGACGTGAGAAATGTCACCAGCATGTCGTATATGTTCAACGACTGCAACTCCCTCACCTCCATCAAATGCAACAAAACATGGAGTGCCAACTCCTCAGCCAATATGTTCCTCGGATGCCTGAAGCTGAAGGGAGCCATAGCCTACGACCCGCAGAAGCTCGACGTCAAGTATGCCAACCCCAACAACGGCTATTTCTACACGTCCGTGGATTACGACCTCTATATCAACGGAGTGAGGGTGGACAGCCACAACTGCGACGACCTCACCCAGATTGAAGGAGTGACGCTGACGAAAAGCACAGGCAAAGCCGTGTATTACCCCAATGTGAGGCGGCTGTACCTGACCGACGTAAACATCAAGGCAAACAGCGGCATAGGAATCCAGAGTGCTATCTCCAATCTTGAAATCATCTGCAACGGAAAGGTCACCATTCAAGGTCCTAAAGGAATGCAACTGGAAGCTTCAACCACAATAACGGCAAACAAAGAGCAAAATGTATCTCTCAATGTTTCTTCAACAAGTATCGGAATATTAATCTACGACGGAACGACCACAGTCACAGGAGGATTGACATGCACGGTTACAAGCCAAAACTATGGCATCGTAGGAAGAAACCTAAATGGCAATCTTTATGGAATTCTGCACATAAGCGATGGAAACACAACCGTAGAAGCCCAAGGAAACAAGTTCATGTCCATCGGACTGTTGAAAGAGTTCAAGCTATTCGACGACCTGAAAATCACTCTGCCTACAGGTGCCACCATCAACACCACAGGCTACAATGAGGTGATAGACCAAAACAATAATTATGTAAAAAAAGTACTCATCTCCAACCCCGACAAGCCTGTATACGACATCAAGATTTGTGGTCAACAAGTCAACGCGTCAAACTGTTCCGACCTGACAAAAATCAGCGGAGTGAGCGTGAGCAACGGAGGATATGCGAAATACGACCCGTCAAAAAACACGCTGAGTCTGAAGAATGTCATGATTGAGGACTGGCGGGAGTATCTCGTGGAATGCTATTCACAGGGGCTTGTCATCAATCTTGAAGGTGAGAACACAATCAGGCAGGAGTCTGAGGAAGGAAAGAACGCACTCTACATCCATGCAGCGACCACCATCACCGGAGGCGGCACGCTCACATGCAGAGGAGGCTATAACGGAGCCGGCATCCTCATCCACGACGCCACGCTCTACATCGAAAACGCCATTGTTGAGACACGTGGACAATATGGCGTAAAAGGAAATATAGGGCACTCGAGATTATCGGTGAAAGAAGGCGATGGCAAACTGACCGCCTACGGTTACGAAGAGACCATATACAATCTGAACGAGATTGAAATGGAAGGAGATGTCGCCGTCCTACAGCCAGACGGAGCATCCTATGTCGCCTACCCCACTTACAGCATTGTCGACAGCGACAACAAGAAAGTGTCCGCCCAGACCGTGGTCATCGCCACCAAGTTAGTGGATTATGGATTAGAAATCGCCGGCATTCCAATCACCAGCAAGAACTACAAGAACATAACTGAGCTGGTGGCAGCTACCGACGATGAATCAATGGAAGCCTTTTTCAATGGCATGCAGATCAAGTACTATCCCGAACGTAATGAACTGTATCTGAGAAATGCATTCATCAAAGGCAAAGGAGAAAGTGGGTTTGGCATTTACAACAAAAATGCTTATTTGATAATATCCCTCAGTGGCAATAACCATATAGAATCAGAAAAATGGACAGGAATCTGCCATACAGGCAAAGGACTAACCTTCAGTGGACCTGGCAGTTTGAACATAAAAGGAGTTCGCGGCATAGACATTGTATCTGCTTCAGAAAACGATCTGATTTTCAGGGAAGGAGCACAAGTAACTTGCGAGGGTTCATTGTACGGCATTGAAGGCGCTGCGTCCACCAATCGCTTTACGGGTGCCGTAAGAAAATACTTCACCACGTTCAATTTCTTCGACACAAAAACTGTGGTTCGTGTAAAAGGAGCCGAAGAATCTATTCGCAAAATCAAGGATTTGAAACTAGCAACAGGACTCGCCATCACAGAGCCAGCAGGCGCCTCATTCAGTGACAACACCATCATGGCCGGAGGCCAGGCAGTGAAAGGAAAGTTTGTGGTCATCAGCGCCGGAAGCAGCAGTAAGAAAGGCGACGTGAACCTTGACGGAAAGGTTGACATCTCCGACATAGTTGCTATCATCAACACCATTGCCGGCGACAACACTTACAAGGCGACGGCTGATGTCAACAGTGACAATAACATAGACATCTCCGACATCGTGGCGGTTATCAATATCATCGCAGCCAAGTAGCCCCCCAAAAAAACTTTAACTTTAAAGGATTCATCAGAAATCCCGGATTGCCCGGACAAAACGGACTAATCCGGGATTTCTTGTTTCTATAATCCTAAAAATGCTTTCATCATTCATTTTCCACCTTTCGTCATCAGCAGATGCGGTTTCATCATTATTTCAGCGTTCAGTACATTCAATTCTGAGCAAAATCATTATATTTGCAAAAATTACAACCAATTTTGCAAACAAATTCTTCAATACCAAACCAAACAAACAGGCCTATGAGACTCAAATACTTACTTTTGACATGGCTGATGGCGCTGACATGCCAGCTGGCATCGGCACAGTACTGGGAAAGTGGGACGACGAAGACAAGCAGCTTCTACAGCTACACGTCGGGCAAAACGACCCATTCGAAAACAGACCAATGGTACGCCATCCATCTGGATGAGGACGGCCAGGTGCAGTTCACAGCTGCCGCCATAGGTGCGGTCCGCATTGACTACATCGAGATCTACACGATCGGTAACGATGGAGAGGGAGCCTTCCGTACACGCGGTCAATCTCCCTACACACAGAGCGACCTGAAAGCCGGCACCTATCGCATCAGAGTGACAGGAGTCCCGACTGACTCGAAAGGATACGGCGGGAATTTCATCGTGACGTACAACTATCAGCAGGCCACCCTCACCAACGACCCCGAGCCGAATGACCAATGGCAGGATGCATCGCCCGTGACCAGCGGCACCGAGCTGACGGGCCACCTCGGCTACTATTACAACAGCGCATCCCTTGACAAATCCGACTGGTACAAGATTGAAGTGCCGGACGAGGGCGTGGTCAAATTCGATGCCTTCGCCGAAACCACCATGATGCTTGGCTATCTGGAGATGTACACCCTGAAAGCAGACGGCAGCGGGATAGACTACCGGAACCGGAAGGACATGAACGGCCACCAGAAGGACACCATCGTCAGTTACGAAGTGCCGAATGTCGCACCCGGCACCTACTACGTGAAGCTGGACCAATGGGCGGGCTTCGGCAGCTATAAGCTGAAGTACACGTTCACGCCAAGCCGCTACAGCCAGGATAACCTGAACAACAACAGCTGGCAGGAAGCCATTCCACTCAGCCTCGACAGCGACAACCAGGGACGCCTGGGCTTCTACTACAACCAGGCATCCTTCGACAAGGAAGACTGGTACCGCCTGGAGGTGAAAGAGGACGGCAAGCTCACATTCACCACCAAGGCTGAGCCCACCCTCGCACTGAGCTATCTGGAACTCTATGTACCCAATGCCGACGAAACGGACATCACCTTCCGCTCACGCAAGGACATGTACGGACAAAACAAGGACACGACAGTGGTGTATGAACTGCCGGACATTGCCGCATCAACCTATTACATTAGAATCATCCACTGGGATGGCTTCGGAGGCTACGACATGGGCTGCTACTTCACGTCGCACAGCGCCACGGCCGACCCTGAGCCCAACAACACATGGCAGAACGCCGTCGCACTGAGGAACGGACCGGCAGCCAGCGGTCAGCTCGGCTACACCTCGCAAGGCGATCTCGACGTGGTAGACTGGTACAAGATTGAAGTGCCCGACGAAGGCAACATCAACTTATACGCCACGGCCGAAACCACCTTAGTACTGAGCTATTTAGAAGTATTCACACTGAACGAAGACGGGCAGGACATTGCGTACCGCAGCCGCAAGGACATGAACGGGCAGCAAAAGGACACCACCGTGGTGTTCAACTTGCCCGACCTCAAGGCCGGTACCTACTACCTGAAACTGAACCGATGGGACGGATATGGCACCTACTCCCTGCAATACGTATATAGCAAGAACAGCAGGACAACCGATCCTGAGCCCAACAACGAGTGGAGCCAGGCTTCGCTGATAGAAGAAGGCGCCGTTCAGACAGGCGCGCTCGGACATTATTACCGCAGCAGCGATTTCGACAAAACAGACTGGTACAAGATTGAAGTGCCGGACGAGGGAACCGCTGAATTCGCCACAACAACCGAGACATCCTTAAATCTGGGTTATCTGGAAGTCTATACAGCGAAGACCGACAGCACAGGCACAAAGATAGTGTTCCGCAACCGCAAGGGAATGGACGGCCAGCAAAGGGACACTACCGTGGTGTTCACCTTGTCCGACATGGCTCCGGGCACCTACTACCTGAAACTGGACCAGTGGAATGGCTATGGCAGCTATGACTTGAAGTACACCTTCACGCCCAACAGCCACGGTCAGGACAAACTGGACAACAACTCATGGGAGATGGCCACGCTGATCGCTCCGAACACCACACAGCAAGGACGGCTCGGACACTATTATGACAGCAGCTCGCTGGACAACACAGACTGGTTCTATATCGAAGTAGAGGACGAAGGGACTGCCACGTTCTCCACAAAATCTGACACTGGTCTGATACTTTCGTATCTGGAAGTTTACACCGAGAAAAACGACAGCACGGGCACAAGCATGGCGTTCCGCAACCGCAAGGACATGAGCGGTCAGCAAAGGGACACGACCATCGTGTTTGAAGTTCCCGACCTCGCTCCCGGAAAATACTATCTGAAACAGGGATATTACGCCGGTGTCGGCGGCTACAATCTGACGTATGAGTTCCGGCCCAATGTATATGGTCCAGACCCGTTCGACAACAAAGACTATATCCATGCATCCGTCATCGAGAGCGGTGCCACCCAACAGGGGCGTCTCGGCTACCGCTACCAGAACGACATAGATACAGAAGACTGGTACCGCTTCGAGGTGAGCAGTCCGAGTGAGGCCGTATTTGCCCTGTCAGGAGAGAAAGACCTGGCACTGAGCTATCTTGAGCTTTACACCATCCAGACCGACAGCACCGGCACAAAAGTCAACTTCCGCAACCGCAAGGACATGAACTACCAGCAAAAGGACACCACCATCGTGATGACGGTGAGTGATCTGGCTCCCGGAACATACTATGCAAGACAGACACGCTGGTATGGACAGGGCGGTTATACCTTGCAGCTCACGCTGAACAAGAACCCTTACGGACGCGACAACCACAAGAACACCGACTTTGCCAACCGGATGACGCTGAAAGAAGGTGAAATGGTTTACAACACCCTCGGCTACAACTATTACAACAACACCAACTCTACCGACTGGTACGATCTCGGCATGATTTCCGGCAAGCAGATTGATGTCACCATCGCTCCCGACACCACCCACACGCTCAGCATCAGCTATCTGGAACTCCACAAATACACAGGCGACAATGAGGACGGCACTCCCAAGACGACGTTTATCAAGCGTGTGAGCGTGGATCGAAGCCAAGCTACACTATCGTATATCGACACTAGCACTGAGGATTCCCACTACATCGTGACAGTGAACCGCTGGTACGGCAATGGTGGCTATGCCATCGTCTATGGAAACAACCAAAAGGAAAAGGCGGGTGATATGGCAGACAACCGCGTGACGGTGATGGCAGAAGGACGCAACACCGTGCGTAAGGGCGTGGCATGCGAGAACCCCATCACCATCACCAACCTCTCGTCGGAGACCACACGACCGATGGTGGTGGCAGTAGCAGGAACAGAGAATGTAGACCTGCTGGGATTCCGGATGAGAGGGCAGGCAGGTTCGGCCTATCAGCCCATCAGCGACGTGACCGTGATGGACGACGGCCAGCTGGAGCATACGGCGGTGTTCGTCATACCAAGCCTCGCACCATGGGAGAAGTACACCTTCACCCTCATATCCGAAGGCAAGGGCGACATCAGCTATGCCCCACAACGCACAGAGCACTCCACCGGCCGCAACAAGATCATCATCTCCGGCACCACCTTCGTCGTGGCCGCCGTGATGGGCTATGTGGACTCCGACCTCGACGGTAACAAGCTGGCCAGCTACATCAGCACAAAAGCCACCGAGCTGTTCAGCCTCGACGAGGAGGAGCGGCTGATGTATGAGGAGCGAGTGGACTCCGTGATGGGACAGTTGTTCTACCTGAAGAAAACAAGCGGCATCGCATTGTTCACCCTGCGCACTCTTATAGAGAAAGCGGCAGAGGGAATGGTGGCTGCCCTGCCAACGGGCAAAATCGCAGCCGGCTCCACAACGAACGAGTTACAATTCATCATACAAGACATCCGCGAGCGTCTGTGGCAATGGATGTTCAAGGACATGGATTATGCACATCGAAGCATCGAGACCCTCGACGCGAAGATGATTATCTCTGACGTGGTCGCCTCATGGGACCCTAATGAGATGACCGGTCCGGAAGGAGTGGGCGAAGAGCACTACATCGGCAACGTGCAGACGGTGAACTACCGCATCCTCTTTGAGAACAAGGCTGAGGCAGGCGATGCCGCCTACCGCATCCGCATCAGCGACGAATTGGATGAAAACGTGTTCGACGTGTCAAGCGTACGGTTCGGAGAGACTAGCCACGACGGCGTAGGCTACAACTGGGAAATGACCCGCGAGGGCAACAAACTGTCATGGGACATCAAGGGCATCGAGCTGCCACCTAATGTGAACGCACCCGAAGGCGAAGGATTCGTCACCTTCTCCGTCGACCTGAAACCGGGGCTCACCGACGGAACCCAGCTGAAGAACAAAGCCACCATCATCTTCGACAAGAACACGCCGATTGAGACCAACGAGTATGTGAACACCCTCGACCTCACGCCGCCCGTGACGACGATGACCAATGCCGCCTACTCCGAGGACAAGAGCTATATCGACGTGAAGTGGACGTCAGAAGACGAGGCGTCAGGCGTACAGCACTACTACGTCTACGTGGCAAAGGACAACGGCGAATACGAATACTACGGACAGAGCGTCACCGGCAGCATCCAGTATCCGGTTGAGCCAGGAACGGACAACAGCTACCGCTTCTACGTGCTCGCCACCGACAACGTGGGCAACACCGAGACAACACAGCCGCAGGCCGTCGAGCCGACAGGCAAGAAGGGCGATGTGAACATGGACGGCAAGGTGGACATCAGCGACATCGTGGCCGTGATCAACCAGATAGCCGGGACCGCCAACTACAGGAACGCCGACGTGAACGGCGACAAGAAGGTGGACATCTCCGACATCGTCGCCATCATCAACATCATCGCAGGGCAATAAGACTTCTTAGCCACACTGAGGAGTGCTCCACGGACTAATTCAGCAGCCGCATCCCCATGAAAATGCGGGGATGTGGCTGTTTTTTTCACCGCCAGACAAAAAACAATAGTGAATAAATTGGTGGAAAAAATAAAAACACTTATTTTTGCGGAAGAATGAGCAAACGGATTTACATATTGTTACTGACCTGCTGCCTGACTCTTGGCATGAGGGCAGAAGAGCCGGTGGTGCAGAGCACCTACAGCTACCGTCGATTCACCACCCATGACGGCTTGCCCCAGATGCAGACTGAAGTCATCTGGCAGGACTCCAAGGGCTATATCTACATCGGCACGCTGTCGGGCTTCGTCCGCTATGACGGGAAGCAGCTTGAGCCGTTCCTGAAAGGGAAGCGCATCAACATCGTCGGTTTCGCCGAGAGTTCTGACGGTGTGACCGCCTTCGGATTCCGCCGTAAGTGGCAAATCAAAGGCGGAAAGCTCAGTCAGGCCCCTCTGACCGACTGGGGCGGCCAGTACAACAACTTCAACTCCCCCAGCCTGCCCGACGACCAACTGCTGCTTGAGGACGAGCAGGAGTGCAACCGGCAAGTCTGTCAGTTCAACGGAAGCAGCACGAAAAAAATCTTCAGCCACCCCGTGCTCGACAAGATGACGCCCGACCGCAAACTATTTATCGACCAGGACGACATCTATATCCCCACAGAAGAAGGACTCTATCTACACCATGGCGGGAAACTCACCAAGCTGACCGGGAAGAACGACGTGTTCACTCTGCTCCGACAAAAGACCCATCTGTATGCGTTTGCCTCCGACGGTGTGTACGTTGTCAGTCAGGGAAAACTGTCGCCTCACGTCAGCTATGAGTTCAGTGCCCCCGACTACGGGCTGCTGGTCTGCCAGGATGCCGGCGGTAGGGTCTTCATCGCCGACTCCCACAGCCTCTACCAGTTTGACGGCCAGACCGTGCGGCTGCTCTCAGGAGGTTTCAACATGATCAAGGACCTCTTCATCGACCGCTGGGGACGCTTGTGGATGGCAACCTATCAAGGGGTCTACCTTTTCTACAACACCAATTTCGAGACCCACCGCCTGAGCGATGCCGACGACATCGTACGTTCTCTCTGCGTGGACAGCATGGGGCACATCGTCATGGGCACACTGAACGGAAAGGTCATCGCAGACGGGAAGGTCATCAGCGACATCGACGGCAATTACTACTCCCCGAACGCCGTGCTGCTGTCGGGGAAAGTGTATATGCCGGGAAACGGTGACATCATGAGCATCAGCGGAGACACCGCCGAATGGCTGGGTCTGCCAAAGGACCGCTACCAGTTTGTGGCACGTTATGGTGAGGAACTGGTAATCGGCACCCGGCAGGCACTGTTGTCGTACAGCCCCCAGACCGGGCAGACGGACACCCTGACCACCGACATTTCCCATGCCTGGTGCGCCACGACCGACGGAAAGGGATGCCTTTGGGTAGGCAGCACCTACGGATTGTATTCTATTGATAAAACCGCCTCCGGCATGCATGCCGCCACCGTCCATCCATTCGGGAAGGAGCGTCTGACCGTGACAACCATGACCCGTACCCCATCCGGCGACATCTTCGTTGCCTCCTGCGACTCCGTCTTCCTGGTGCACGACACTCTGATAGAGAACTTCACAGAACGGATTCCCATGATTCAAAGCCATGAAATCCGCTCCTTGTACTTCTCTCCCCGAGGATATCTTATCATCGCAGCAATCGACGGACTGCTCATCGCAAAGACCGACGACAAATATGATGTGAAACAGTCACGTTGGTTCGACCACACGAACGGCTTCACCTCGCTGGAGCCGCTGAACGCGCTGATGTGCGAGGAGGCTGACGGCAGGATCTGGCTTGCCGGGATAGACGAGGTGACCACTTTCATTCCCGAAAGGCTGCTGGCTCTGGACGCGGACGACACGATCATCATCCCTCCTGCACCATGGTGGCGCACATGGTGGTTCATCGCTTTGAGCGCGACCACAATCCTACTGCTGATTTGGTGGCTGCTCCACAACTACGAAAAACGGCGAGTCCGACGAACGCTGATGAGGCTGGAACGGGAGAAACGGCAGAAAGACCTGCTGATCCAGGCCATCCGCCTGAAGTCCTTCCCGCACTTCCATGCCAACGTGATGGCCGGCATCGAGTACATGATGATGAACAACGAGAAAGAGACGGGCAAATACATGAAAATATACAGCGACTTCACCAATCAGACGCTCTCCGACATCGACTGCACCTCGAGAAGCATTGCTGAGGAAGTGGACTACACCCTCCTGTATCTGCAACTGGAGAAACTGCGTTATGGCGACCGACTCAGCTACGACGTCTACGTGGCTGACAATGTGAACATGCAGACGCAGATACCCACCATGCTCATCTACACCTACGTGCAGAACGCCGTGAAACATGGAATCGGAAACAAACCGGAAGGAGGACGAATCAACGTGAACATCACACGTCAGTCCAACCGCATCATCGTGTCGGTCACCGACAACGGGGTGGGACGGGACGCTGCTGCCAGACTGAACCGGAACTCCACGAGAATGGGACTACGCATTCTGCTCGAGCAGATTGAGCTCTACAACCAGGCTAACCGGGAGCACATACTGCAGACCGTCACAGACCTGCACGACGCAGACGGCAACGCCACAGGAACAACATTCGAGATGAGCATACCAGAAGACTATCATTATTCCATTGACTCTACCCGAAACAGATAAACGACTATGGATACGACGACAGACAACAGACTGAGGACCATCGTGGTGGAAGACGAGCGACTGCCACGACTGGCTTTGCTGCAAAAACTGGAGAATTTCAGCAACGACATACAGATAATCGACAGCTGCGACAACTTCGACGCAGCTCTGCATGCCATCCTGCAGTCAAAACCGAACCTTCTTTTTCTCGACATCCAGCTGCAGGGACGCGACGCCATCCAGCTGTTGGAAGAGGTAAGGAAAGTGCAGCCACTCCCCTATGTCGTGTTCACAACCGCCTACAACGACAGACACTACCTGATGAGCGCCATCAAGCTCTCGGCTGTGGACTATCTCATCAAGCCCATCGACACCAACGACCTGGCTATCGCCATTGCCAAGGCTGTGAAACGACACAAGTCCGATTCGGGTACAACAGAAACTCAAGCAGTGCCTCCACGAGACCGACTCACGCTGAAGACCATCAGCGGTATGATTCTTCTAAAAGAGAGTGATATCCTCTTCGTCAGCGCATACGGAAACTACTCCAAGCTGACCACCTTCCGCGAGACTGAGACCGTGATGGAGTCGTTAGGCACAATGGAGACACTGCTCAGCAGCTCTCAGTTCGTCCGATGCGACCGTAGCACAATCGTCAGCATCAAATATGTCTATAAGCTCGACACCAAGCGTAACATCTGCATCTTCCGCTCCGACAACGGTCAGACAGTCCAGACCGAGTTGTCGAAAAGCGGCATGGAGCGGCTACGGCAATTTCTGTAGCCCCCCCTTAATATTTGTGCCTGGACAGATTCGAATAATCAGTCCAGGCACAAATTCTATAAGGAGAATGGAAGAATGAGTCCAACTACTTGGGAGCACACTCACTCACCAACAGTAGTTCCTATGGTTCAAGGTTTTACTGTAAGAGTAACGACGGAGAGAGGCGGCATCTTGACAATGAGCTTCCCATTCTTGAACGAGGCGCCACTGAAAGACTGCGGCTTCACCTTGTCGGGGTTCTCGAAGGTGTTGTGGTCCTTCATGTCGCCGGAGGTGAGGACGAGGGCGTTCTGGATGGAGGCTGAAGCAACACCGAGATCGACGGTCACTTCGTTGGTATCCTTGAGGTCGGCATTGGCGATGTTGACGTTAATGCTTCCGTCCTTCGAACGGGAGGCGGAGATGCTGACAAAAGGCGACTGGCGCGGATGGTCCTTGTCGCGCTCGTTCTCTGCAGTGAAGGTGTCAGTCTGGACACTGAGGGGAATATTTTGTGCCTCCATGTTAGGCGTGTACATCTTGAAGACATAATAGGTGGGGGTCAGCACCATCTTGTCGTCTTTGGTAAGCACCATACTCTGGAGCACATTGGCCACCTGGGCGATGTTGGTCATGCTGACACGCTTGGTGTACTGATGGAAGAGGTTGAGGGAGAAGGCTGCCACGATGGCGTCGCGCATGGCATTCTGCTGGTAGAGGTGTCCGCGTATGCTGCCTGGCTCCTCGTCCCACCATGTTCCCCACTCGTCGACGAGCAGCTTCACGCGTCCGCGGGAGTCATAACTGTCCATGATGGCCACATGCTTGTCCAGCACTTCCTTCAGTCCGGTGCCGCACTTGGCAACTGCCCAGTAGTATTGGTCGTCGTTGAAGTTGGTGGCGCTGCCTTTCGAACCATCCCAGGTGTAGCAGGTGTAGTAATGCAGCGAAAGTCCGTGCATACGGGTGCCGATCTGCTTCATGGCCACTTCCGTCCAGTTGTAGTCGTAGTCGGAGGCGCCACTGCCAATTTTGAAGAGCTTGTTGCCGTCATAGTCGCGACAATAGGTGGCATAGCGGCGGTAAAGGTCGGAATAGAACTCGATACGCATGTTGCCGCCGCATCCCCAACTCTCGTTGCCGATGCCCACATACTTCACTTTCCACGGTTGCTCGCGTCCGTTCTGCTTGCGAAGCTTGGCCATGGGGCCGTCCTTGGCGGTCATATACTCCACCCACTTGGCGGTCTCCTCCACGGTGCCGCTGCCCACGTTCATCGAAACATAGGGTTCACATCCCAGCAACTCGCAAAGATTGAGGAACTCATGGGTACCGAAAGAGTTGTCCTCCACCGTGCCACCCCAGTTGTTATTGACCATGCGCGGACGGTTCTCCTGTGGTCCTACACCGTCCATCCAGTGGTACTCGTCGGCAAAACATCCACCCGGCCAGCGCATCACCGGCACCTTGATGTCGCGCAAGGCCTGAAGCACGTCGTTGCGGTAACCCTGGGTGTTGGGGATGGGTGAGTCTTTGCCTACCCAGAGGCCTCCATAGATACAGCTGCCAAGGTGTTCAGCAAACTGACCGTAGATCTCCTTGCTAATAGTGTAACCCTGCTCGCCGGAAGCCAATCCGACGGATGATTTCTTTTGTGCGTCTGCACTCACTGTGACAGCTGTCATCATTGCCGTCACTGCTAAGATTCTCCAATTCATTTTTTTTGTTTTTTTTAGTTATCAGTGAAGTTAGAAAAGGCATTCGATACGTCAGCAGATGGATGTCGGGCTTCAGCCGGGTAAGCAACTTCTGCTACGTGATGCCGCATATGGCTTCGTAGGCAGGGTCACCTACGGCATAACCTCTTTTCTTGGCATTCTTCTGCTCCATAATCATGATTTACGGCTTGTTTATGCGTCTGCACCGCAAAGTTACGAAAAAAAACTGAATAGCCATCAGTTTTCTGTTGTTTGTTTTAGGCAGGTTCTAAAAATTAGCTTTAGGCTGTGTTTAGACTATTTTTGAGCAGATTTGCTCGCAAACTCGCAGAAGCGTAGCGAGCTACGGTTCAAGAGGTTAAGAGCAAAGATGCCAAAAAGAGGCAAACACAGGCAAAG
>JAFUVE010000102.1 GCA_017483765.1 Bacteroidaceae bacterium
ACTATTCACTTTTCCCTATTCACTTTTCACTTATTTCACTCTCCTTCTTCCTCTTTTTATAAAAAAAAACATTTTTTTTACAAAAAATAACCGATTATTCAAAAAAAATCAGTAAGTTTGCATGATTTTGTGCATTTTTAACTATTTGCACTGTGTGAATTTTATTCTTACGTGTGGATTTCTATCTAAATCCATTCATTCTTTTAACTAAATCCAGTTTGCAATGACTGACATCGAGAAAGTTGATGGAGAGAACATTCAGCTCCCATCTGAACAGAACCCAACGGAGGTGGCTGCACAAGCCGCTGAGGAAAACACAACGGAAAACGTTGTTAACGAGATTGTAGAAGAGGTGGCCGACACACCTGTGGAGAATGTAGAGCCCGAGACACCAGCACCTGAGGAGACTGCTGATTCGGAACCAGCACCTGCAGCAGACGAAGCTCCTGCAGCAGACGAAGCTCCCGCAGACGAAACGCCTGCCGAAGTGGAAATGCCTGAGGAGGTGGACGAGAAACTCTCCATCGTGTACGAAACCAAAGAGGAGGTTATTGCAAGACTGAAAGAACTGGCTGACGGTGAAGAGGATGTGTCACGTCAGGAGCGTGACTATCTCAAGGCACAGTTCTACAAGATACACAAGCAGAACAGCGAGGCTGAATATGCCAAATTCGTTGAAGAGGGGGGCAACCCGGATGATTTCCGACCTACGGTCGACAACGACGAGGCGGTGCTTAAGGAACTCATCGCCGTCATCAACGCCAAGCGAGCTGCTAACGCGGAGGCGGAGAAGGAAGAGCGTGAGGCCAACTATGCCAAGAAACTCGAAATCATCGAAAAAATCAAGGCTATTCTTGAAAAGCCAGACGAGGTGAACAGGGTCTACAACGACTTCAAGGAGCTGCAGCAGCAGTGGAACGAAATCAAACTCGTTCCGCAGGAAAAGGCTACGGACCTCTGGAAGACCTACCAGCACTATGTAGAGCAGTTCTACGACACGCTCAAGATGAACAACGAGCTCAGGGCTTACGACTTCAAGAAGAACCTCGAGCTCAAGACCGCTCTCTGCGAGAAGGCAGAGGCGCTTGCCGACATGGAAGACATCGTGGCGGCTGCACGCGAACTCCAGAGACTGCATCAGGAGTACAGGGAGATCGGACCCGTAGAGAAAGAACTCCGTGAAGAACTTTGGAACCGCTTCAAGGCGGCTTCAACCGTTGTCAACAAGAAGCATCAGGAATTCTTCGAGGCCCGCAAAGAGCAGGAAAACCAGAATCTCGAGAGAAAGACCGATATATGCGTCCAGATTGAGGCTATCGACATCGACGCGCTCAAGACTTTCGCTGAATGGAATCAGAAGACCGATGAGGTGATTGCCCTCCAGCAGGAATGGAAAACCATCGGATTCGCACCGCAGAAGATGAACCAGAAGATTTTCGAGCGCTTCCGCGCTGCTTGCGACCACTTCTTCAACCGCAAGTCGGAATTCATCAAGAGCGTACACGAAAGCCTCAACGCCAACTACCAGCTCAAGATCGAACTCTGCGAGCAGGCCGAGGCGCTCAAGGACAGCACCGACTGGCGAAAGACCACCGACGCCATCATCGCTCTGCAGAAACGATGGAAGGAAATTGGAACCGTGCCGAAGAAGTACAGCGACGAAATCTGGAAGCGCTTCAACGCAGCTTGCGACGCGTTCTTCGCTGCCAAGAAAGAGGCCAACTCAGCTGTCTACAGTGAGCAGGAGGAGAACCTCGCCAAGAAGCAGGCCATCATTGACATGCTGGCGGCCATCGACCCGGAGACCGAGGAGGGTGACTTCCGCCCGAAACTCCGTCAGGCGCAGGAAGACTGGAACAACATCGGATTTGTTCCGTTCAAGCACAAGGAATCCATCTACAAGGCATTCCGGGCACAGATGGACCGTCTCTATGGTGCCCTCAGCGAGTCGGCGTCGAAGAGAAGAATCAGCCGGTTCAAGAGCGAGATTCGCGAAGGCGGTGACGGAGGAGGTCGACTCAGAGACAAGCTCTTGCGTCAGCGCGACATTCTCACCAACGAGATCAAGACCTACGAGAACAACCTTGGATTCCTCTCTTTCTCTTCCAAGTCAAAGGATGGAAACGCACTCGTGGAGGAACTCAACCGTAAGGTAGAGAAGCTCAAGGCTGAACTCAAGGAAGTAAAAGAGAAAATCAAGGCCCTCAACGAGACGAAGGCTGAAAACTAACTAATTATATTCTAATCGACGGGCACGGCAGACCATCTCTGCCGTGCCCTTTCTGTAGAGACGCCCCGTGGGGCGTCTTGTAACTTTATCTTACTACGTCTTGTAACTTTATCCTTTTGCCTCTTCCACCTATCCTGTTTGCTAGTAGAGACGCCCCGTGGGGCGTCTTGTAACTTTATCCTATTACGTCTTGTAACTTTATCCTATTACGTCTTGTAACTTTATCCTATTACGTCTTGTAACTTTATCCTTTTTCGTCTTGTAACTTTATCCTATTACGTCTTGTAACTTTATCCTATTGCCTCTTCCAACTTTATCCTATTACGTCTTCCAACCCATCCTCACTCTCTCCCTTCCAACAACTTCACAATCTGGTAATACTCGCTTGTGCAGATGTCGGGTGGCAATTTCTTGTTGTATTCGTAAGCATGTTCCGGTTTCCCTTCCCGTTCAAACAGGTCTCTCACAAATTCTATATGCGACGGAATCAGCACGTCGTGCAGTTTCACCTCTCCATTTTCTATGAATCCACGCAGATGACCGAATATGGTGTTGGCGGTCAGCATACGCTCGGCTGCTATCTCGTATATCGTCTTTCCGCTCCTGAACATACGCAGCGTGATCTGATTGGTAGGTTCTTTAGGCTCCTTTTTGACTTTCGGCTTGCCCGAAGCAGACTTGCCCTGACGGCTGCGCCGGGCCAGCTCCTCTTCGGGCAATACAGCCAAGGCCTTGTCGTGGAGGAAGTCGTTCACGGAGAACGGGTGGTGGGCCAGCTGCCCCAGCATATAGCATTTCAGACGTAGCTCGAGGGATAGACGTTCGAACGAGTTCTCGTAGCGTTTCAGCGTCTGCTTGTTACCGATCTCCAGATTGCGGCTGCGGTTGGCGAGACCGGTCACATGACTGCACAGGTAGGTGTTGAAATATGTGGCGGCTTTGTGGATGCGGTCTTGAAGGTAGGGATCCTCCCCGTTATGGCCGTTTGCGTTCAATATCCGGGTGTACTGCTGCTGGAACGTCTTGGCCACCTCGCCCAGTTTCGACGGCAACTCCTGCGCAAGCTCTGACCAGGATTTGCTCAGCTCTCCGTATTTTCGGTACAAGAACTCGTTAAACACGCGGGTCAAGTCGTGTACGCAACTGATCAGCTTGCCGAACCCGAACTGCTCGTCGAGCAGGCTGAGGAAATAGGCGGACTTCAGTTCGTCGAACTGGTCCATCACTCCTTCCGACTCGATGGTCTTCTGTTCGATATACGTGCTCACGGCCTCGTCGGAGGTCAACGACTGCACGTACAGCGGGTTGGCCAGCACCAGACCTTCAAGCGTGCGGCAGCGGCTCAGCGCCACATACACCTGACCGTGAGCGAAGCTGTAGTTGATGTCGAGGATGGCGTGGTCGAACGTCAGGCCCTGGCTTTTGTGAACCGTGATCGACCAGGCAAGACGAAGCGGAAACTGACGGAACTTGCCAACCACCTTCTCTTCTATCTCCTTGCTCTTTGGGTCAATCTCGTATTCCGTGTTCTCCCATTCGGCGGGTTCCACGCTGATGGGCTGAACCTCGCCATGGCATTGCACGAGGATGTTGTCGTCGCCGAAACCAACCACCTTACCGATTTTGCCGTTGAAATAACGGTTGCCCCCGGCGTCGTTGCGGATGAACATCACCTGCGTGCCAAGCTTCAACTCCAGCAATGGGGAGGCGGGGTAGGAGTTCTCAGGAAACGTACCTTCCACCTTGCACTTGAACTGATGGCTATGACCGGGAAGCAACGAAAGCTGGTGCTGGTTGAACTGGTCCGCACGGTAGTTGTGGGTCGTCAGACGGATATATTCTTCGTCGGGGCCGGGCTGGAAATTCGGGATGTACCGCTGGTTGAGCGCACCGATGGTCTGGGCGTCGAGGCGGCCGTCGCGGATGTTGGCAAGAAGCGAGATGAAATGCTGGTCTTCCTGACGGTAGATCTTTTTCAGCTCGATCGTCACGTAGCGAACCTTCTGAAGGGCCTTGCTGCCGAAGAAATACTGAGTGTCGTAGTAGTCTTTCAGGATGCTCCACTCCTGGTCGTTCGCCACAGGCGCAAGCTGGTGGAGGTCGCCGATCATCAGCAGCTGAACGCCGCCGAACGGCTTCTGGGGGTCGCGGTATTTTCGAAGCACGTCGTCGATGGCGTCGAGCAGGTCGCTGCGAACCATGCTGATCTCGTCGATAATCAGCAGGTCGAGCGTACGCATGATGTTTTTCTTCGCGTTGCTCATCGTGAAATACCGCTTCTCGGTCTTCACTGTGCTCCCGGGCACATGGATGCCGATTGGCAGTTGGAAGAATGAATGGATGGTCACACCGCCGGCATTGATGGCTGCAACACCGGTTGGGGCAACCACAACCATGCGTTTCTGCATCTGCTCACGGAGTTTCTTCAGAAACGTGGTCTTGCCTGTACCGGCCTTGCCGGTCAGAAACACGCTCACGTTCGTGTCTTCTATGAATTTCCAGGCCATACCCAGTTCTTTGTTCTCTTCCATTTTTTCCTTTCTTTTCTTTTCTTTAAATTTTTTTCTATTATTCCGAGTCCTCCGAGTTTTCTGATTACTCTGATTACTCCGATTACTCCGAGTATTCCGAGTCCTCCGATTCCTCCTCCTTAGTTAAAAATTCTTTTTATCAGGTCCTCGCGTCCTATCCGTCGCAGTTCGCGTATGATTTTCTGTTGCTCTTCCCGCTTATACCAGAAGAAGAACATACGCTGCTTCTCCTTCTCTTTCGCCGTCTTAGCCGAGTACACGGGCTTCAGCGTGTAGGGGTCGAGTCCCGTGTACCACATCTCGCTGCTGATGGTCATTGGCGTGGGCGTGAAGTCCTGAACCTGCTCCAGCTTGAAGTTCAGCGCCTTCGTCAGCACGGCCAGCTCGGCCATGTCGGCGGTCGTGCAGCCGGGGTGGCTGCTGATGAAGTAGGGGATGATCTGCTCACGAAGCTGGTATTTCCGGTTCACCTCATCAAACAGTCGCTTGAACTCGTAGAACAGTTCAAACGACGGTTTGCGCATCAGCTGCAGCACGCGGTCGCTCGTATGCTCGGGAGCAACCTTCAATCGGCCGCTCACGTGGTGCATGATCAGCTCCTGGGCATAGCTGCGGTTCGTGGCGTTCACCTTTTCGTCACCGCTGTCGTGCAGGATCAGGTCGTAGCGGACGCCGCTGCCCACGAAGCTCTTCTTCACCTTGGCCAGGCCGTCCACGCTGCGGTAGATGTCGAGCAGCGCGCTGTGGTCGGTGTTCAGGTTTTTGCATACCCTCGGGTGGATGCACGACGGGCGGGCACACTTATGACACAGTTCCAGGTTCTTACCGTGCATCGCATACATGTTCGCGCTCGGACCGCCCAGATCGCTCAGATAGCCTTTGAAGTCGTCCATCTCGGTGATGGCTTTCACTTCTTTCAGGATGCTCTCCTTGCTCCTCGACGTGATGAACTTGCCTTGGTGGGCGGAAATCGTGCAGAAGGCGCAGCCGCCGAAGCAGCCGCGATGCAGGCATACGGAGTGCTTGATCATCTCGTAGGCGGGGATACGCTTACCTTTGTATTTGGGGTGGGGCAGACGGGTGTAGGGGAGGTCGAAGCTCCGGTCCAGCTCGTTCTGGCTCATCGGCTGATAGGGAGGAAACACCACGGCGTTGGTGTTGCCGTAAGGTTGGATGATGCGCCGGGCGGCATATTTGTTCGACTCTTCTTCTATATGACGGAAATTCTCGGCTTGGCACCGCTTGTCCTTCAGGCAGGCCTCATGGCTGTGGAGCACGATGTCGTCGGGGCGGATGCCTCTCGGAATCTCTTTCTCGCTCAGCAGCATCACGGTCTGTTTCTGAGGATGCCGTAGCAGCAGGTTGCGGAATGTCTGAACGTCCAAAGCTCCGTCTGTATCGCTCAGCAGCTCGCAAAGCGACTCCATCGGCTTCTCTCCCATGCCATATATCAGCAGATCGCCGCCGCTGTCTAAGAGGATGCTCCGGTGGAGACTGTCGCTCCAGTAATCGTAGTGGGTCAGGCGGCGAAGCGAAGCCTCGATGCCGCCAAGCACCACGGGAACGTCGGGATACAGTTTCTTCACAATCTTCGTATAGACTATCGTCGGGTATTCCGGACGCAGGTCATGCCGGCCGTCGGGACTGTAGGCGTCTTCACTGCGTAGGCGTTTCGCTGCCGTGTATTTGTTCACCATCGAGTCCATACATCCGGGCGATATCCCGAAAAACAACCTTGGACGGCCAAACTTCTTGAAGTCGCGCCAGTCGCCGTGCCAGTCGGGCTGAGGCACGATCGCCACTCGCAAACCCAGCGACTCCAGCAGCCTTCCGATCACGGCACATCCGAACGAGGGATGATCCACGTAGGCGTCGCCGCTCAGCAACACCACGTCAAGCTCATCCCAGTCTCGCAACTGTGCCTCCTTCTTCGTCGTCGGAAGCCAGTCTGTCAGTTGTAGTTTCCGTTGGTCCATCTATTAATCTATTTCTGTATCTATAGCCTCCATAGCTCCTATAGCTTCTATAGTCTCTATAGCTTCTATTTTGCCTCAAACGCATCACGGATCAACGTGTTGATCATCCGTTGGTCCTTGATGCTCTCTATCGGAAAACCATAAACCGTCACGTTGCCTTTGCGCACGCCTGCCGCGCCTATTCCTCCATATTCTGCCACCATGCTGCCGCCTTCGGGAACGGTCAGCACGTCGGGCTCCGGCACGCTGTACATCTCGTCGTTCAGCTCGCGGTAAATCTCAAACTGGCTGTACTGGTTGTTCAGGCTGCAGGGACCGGAAACCACGCCGCTTCCGCTGATGCCGAAACGGCTGCCGATACTGCCGCTCTTCATCAGGTTCGCACCGCTCAGCAGCAACGAGCCGCCGTCGGAAACGTAGCCGCTCAGCTGGCTCAGACTCTGCTCGTTGAAGACTTTCTGGACTCCGTATATCATGTCGATGGCGCGGTAATCCCGCAGGTTGCTCATCCGCTGGAACGCCGACTCACTCACCGAAGCGAACGAATGGCCACCGGCAAGCATGCCCTCGCCATGGATGCAGGGGTAGTCGAATGTGTTGCCCATCACCACCTTGCCTTCCAACTCGTTGCCGCTGTAACCCAGACCGTCGGTGGCCTCCGAGCCCATCGTAGACTTCGTGAACACCTTCTGACGGCCACAGAAACCGGCAAACGCGCCATACTGTACGCCGGGGTCTTTGTCGAGCAGGAAGCCTTGCTCGGTCGCGTTGTTATACCAGGCAGGACCTTCCAGTCGGGTGAAGCCGTTCACGATCAGGGCCGTGCCCTGATTCTGAGAGCAGATACCGGCGCTCAGCACTTCCGACGGAAAACTCCGGCCGCCCTCGTTCAGCGCGCATACTTTAAACGAATAGACGATGTCGGGCTGGAGCGGTATGCTCAGCGACGTGCCCTGAACCACCTGCCCGTTGTCGAATCCATAGCGCCCACGGCGCGTGTACACCACGTAACTCGTCGCTCTTGCACTCGGCTCCAAAGGGTCGCTCACGGGGCTCCAGCTCAGCACGGCCTCCTTGCGGCTCTCGTCCAGACGGACGGCGAAGTCGGTCACAGGGAGAGGGGCCACAACAAAAGGCTTGTCGTGCATTGAGCAGATATATCGCAGCACGCTCTTGTAAATCGAGCGGCAGAAGTCAAACTTGAAATAGGGGTCGTAGCCCAGACGCATGTCGGCGAAGTTCTGGTGCGAAAGCATCTCGAAGATGATGCTCGGAACGTCGGCGGCGCGCGACTCGCCATAGTTGCGGTTCCACAGGGCGCGCACCTGGAAATTATATTTCTTCATGTCGCGGTTCACACCCTCATACAGCAGGCTGGCCAGGTCGCGGCTGGCATGCCGGTCCATCCCGCTGGCTAACACGCCGTCGCCCCAGTCGGTCGTGCAGATGGAAAGGGGACCAATCAGCTCGTCGTTGCTGCGGTAGCCGGCGTCGGTGTGGAAGGCCATGCTTATTTCTATCGGAACTTTCCGGCCGTCGCGGTTGGGCAGATACACGCTGCCGCCACCAAGCTCGTTCGTGCATTTCGGACGGCTGTAGATGTCACTGCGGTATTCGTCGCCGCTGATGCTCTCGTAGCAGCTGTCGGGCATACCATACCACTGAGCGGAGTATTTGGCGGCCTCGGCCCAGCGGGGAAGACCGCTCAGGCTGCCACCGCGCACGATGTTGCCCATGCCGCCGCCTATCCTCACGGCGTCAGCACTCACAATCTGGCCTTTCCGTCGGCAGATATTGCTCAGCACGATCTTGCCGTTGTCGTTCATGCCCTGGAGGAAGTCGAACTCGCCGAGCAGCACCCAGGTGCCGCCACCCATGCGCTGGTTCACCTTCACCTCGCTCACGCCACCGGCATGGTGAATCTCATACACCACGTCCTCGGCGCTGTTCTTGAACGACTGGTACGACACGTAGACGGGATAACGTCCGCTCTTCGGTATGTCGGGAATCCACTGCACCAACGCCATCTCGCTGGCACGCTTCGACGGCTTCACGCTCTTGATCTGGCGGCAGTTGCCCTTGCCGAATGGGGTCTCATGTCCGTTGTATAACTCCTGGGCATGACGGAAGCCGGGCTGGGGGCTGGTCTCCCATTCGTCCTCGTTCATCGCCACCTCGAAATATTTCATGTCCTCGTCCTGGTCCATGTCCACGATCTCCTCACGGTTCTGCCAGAAGTGGTCGCGGGTGGTGTAGACGATGGCACCGGCGTTCTCCAGCATCGGGATGATATAGGGAATCACGAAGGTCTGGGAAAAAAGGTCCTCTGTCGTGCAGAACAGGCGGGGACGCTGCCACACCCATCCGCCTTTCGACGCGTCGTAATAGCGGCCGTGGCTCTGGCACAGGCTGATGTGATGTCCGTCGAGCCCTTTGCTTATCTTGTAAGGACGGGATATGTTCGTCACCCACCGCTCGTCCTCGTTGTCGTGCTCTTTCTTCCACAGCTTGCTCTTCTCCGCCTTCCCGCGGCGAAGGGCATTGGGGACAAGGTATTCTATCGGACGGCCGTCGGCGGTGATGTTCATCTTGTATCTGCGGTAGTTCTCAGGAAGGCAACTCCGGATATCGCGGTACATCTGCTCCACGATATCGTCCGTGTAGTACATCTCGTCGGCACCACCGCTCAGCGTCAGATCTATCGTCGACTTACGCTCGTTCACGTCAATCGACTTCACCTGGGCCTTCCTTACCCGAGGATTGCCGGGCAGGCTGTAGCTGCTCAGAAAATGCCGCACATGCTGTTCGGCACTTTGCGCCTGATTGTTCTGGTTCTCGTGCTCTTCCGCACCCTGACTGAATACTGCTGACGCGCAAAGCATCAGCAACATGAATGTTATTTTCCGTTTCATTCCTTTTCGTTTGTTTTGTTCTTTTCTTTTCCCTTTTCGTTATTTCTTTTATCCTTTTCCTTTTCCTCTTTCGCTTTTTGGCTTTGGCATTTCCCCCTTTTTCTTTATTCCTGTTGTTTTCCTTCCGGCTTTTCCGGTCTTTCTGGTCTTTCCGGTCTTTCCGGTTTTTTCCAGTCTTTCCGGTTTGTCTGGTCTTTCCGGTTTTTCCGGTTTTTCCGGTTTTTCCGGGCCGTCTGATGCCCCTCAGGAGATGTAAGCGAGACCTGGTGTCTCGCACAATCGGCCGGCGAAGCACGGCCAACTCTAAACCTTAAACCTCACCGTCGCATACCCCACCAAGTGGTCGTATCTACTGCCAAACGGCCGGTGGTAGATATAAACCGAGTATTCGTTCTCCGTCTGATAAAAACTCCCTTCTGTCTCTATCTCGCTCCCACGGTCGTAGCCGTCGGGCACGAACATATATTGGTAGTTGTAGGATCCCTGTTTCAGAGGCAGAGCTATGATGTAGGCGTTGATGCTGGGGTCATATTCCATCTCGTAATCTTCCGAATAGCTGTTGTAGGTCAAGTCGCCATTCAGATATACTTTTCCTCCCTCTATCTCTGGCATGTCTAATTGGAAATGGGTGATGAAGTAGTCGCTCTCGGTCTCGTTGTCAACGTTGTCGCCGTTGCGCACGAGGAAACGGCCGTCCTGGTCTTCATCGTAGATATAGTTGCGCCGCTGTTCGTCGGTCATGATTGTGGCATGGTAGTAAGGCTCGTGATAGCTCATGCTCTCCACCCGCATTGTCGGAACGTACTCGTCCAAAATCTCGAACCTGCGGTATTCGTTTCCTGCATTGAAGATGAGCTCGTCCTTATGCTCGTAGAACAGCTCGGTGGACTGCAGGTTGCTCGGACGGCCCACGTCTACGCGGGTGTCCCAGCGGCGGTTTTGTAGCACAACCGGACGCAGTTCCTCTTCCGGACGGTGCACGTTGTAGGTGTAGTAGTTCAGGCTCAGGCTCACCTGCTGGTGGCTGGCATACTGGTCGATGTCGGTGTTTGGGCTCACCGTCATGCGGGCGTCAACTTTGCTGTCCAGCACGCTGAAGCAGGCACGGGCCACTGGCTCGTCGTCGCCGTCCTCGTAGATGTCGACGATGAAGTTGCCGCTCACTTTCAGCCGGACGTCCTCGTTGGGCAGGCGAAGCGTGTAGTGGTTGTACATCATCGTCGTGTTCATCGACGGTTCGTAATTCTCGATCGGGCGGTCGTTGAAGCCGTCGAGGTATTCGTTTTCCAGCAGTTCGCTCGGAGTCCAGTCTGCATTACAGTGTGTGATGTGGTAGGTGCGACGCTCATAGCTGTGCTGTAGGTCGTCGAAGCTGATCTCCACGTAGTTCTGGCCGCCCATCGGCACGACGGGGGCATGGTCCCACAGACCGTTCACCTCCACACGCAGCGTCTTCAGGTTGTCCACAAAAACACCGTTCACCTGTGCCGACGCAGGGCCGGCACAGGCAAACAATGTCATCATATATAAAAATATCTTTTTCAAAGTTCTTTGAATAATAGAAGTTTTTGTAGTCTGCGGTTGTTCCAAATAGTCCGCAGCAGCATTCATGTACGCCGCGTCACCGTTCCTGTAGGCCGCAGTTGTCTGCGGCACTATTGGCCGGCGAACCACGGCCTCTTCTGCTGACTAAAACTGAAAATACTGCTTTGCGTTGTTGTAGCTGATATCCTCAATCATCTGGTTCACGCGGGCTGCCTCATAGCCGCTGTAGGGAACTTCGCCGTTCTCGATGTCGGTGCCAACCAGGTTGCACAGGATGCGGCGGAAGTACTCATGACGAGGGTAGGAGAGGAACGAGCGGGAGTCGGTCAGCATACCAACGAAACGGCTCAGCAGGCCGAGAAGCGACAGTGCGTTCATCTGCTTCTGCATGCCGTCTTTCTGATCGAGGAACCACCAGCCGCTGCCCCACTGGATCTTGCCAGGGCATGAGCCGTCCTGGAAGTTGCCAAGCATCGTGGCCAGCACTTCGTTGGCGCAGGGGTTCAGGTTGTACAAGATGGTCTTCGCAAGCTTGCCCTCGGCATTCAGACGGTCAAGGAATTTCGAGCATTTCTTCGCGGTGTTGAACTCGCCGATGGAGTCGAAGCCGGTGTCAGGACCCAGCTGCTTGAACATCTTGGAGTTGTTGTCGCGGATGGCACCGTAGTGGAACTGCTGGGCCCAGCCGGCTTCTGCGTCCTGAACGGCGAAGATATACATCATCGCGCTCTTGAACTTCAGAATCTCCTCCTGGCTCAGCGACTGACCGCCGTAAACCTTGTCGAAGATGGCCTTGATCTCGGCGTCGGTGTAGTCCTCAGCATAGAACTCCTCGATGCCGTGGTCGCTCAGTTTGCAACCCATCGATGCGAAGAAGTCGTGACGTTTCTGGATGGCGTCGATATAGTCGTTGAAGCCCTTGATGTCAACACCGCTCACCTCGGTCAGCTTGTCAACGTAGGCCTTGAAGTTGGCTGGTACCTCCACGGCCATAGCCTTGTCGGGACGCCAGGCGGGAAGCATGCGGGTCTCCATCGTAGGGTCGGCAGCCACCTGCTTGTGGTACTCCAGTGAGTCTACTGGATCGTCAGTGGTGCAGACAATCTCCACGTTGTAGTGTTTCATCAAGCCGCGGGGAGTGAACTTAGGGTCGTTCTTGATCTGCTCGTTGCACTCCTCGTATATCTCGCGGGCGGTCTCTGGATTCAGTGTCTTCTCGATGCCGAAGGCGGTCTTCAGCTCCAGGTGAGTCCAGTGATACAACGGGTTGCGGAACGTGTAAGGCACGGTCTCGGCCCATTTCTCAAACTTTTCCCAGTCGCTCGTGTCCTTGCCGGTGCAGTAGCGCTCGTCTACGCCGTTGCTCCTCATCGCACGCCATTTGTAGTGGTCGCCGCCCAGCCATATCTGGGTGATGGAGTCGAAGCGTTTGTTCTCTGCTACCATCTGAGGTACCAGGTGGCAGTGGTAGTCGATAATCGGCATCTTGGCCGCATGCTCATGATACAACTTCTGTGCAGTCTCTGTCTGCAGGATGAAGTTCTCGTCCATAAATTTCTTCATGTGATCGTCTTTTTTTTAGTGTTAATTAGAGTTTGAATATGATATTTTAGTTTCTTGTTGTTTCTTATCTGCTGTACGGACTTACTTCATGTATGTCCGTATGGTCAAATAGCTAAAATAAAAAAATAGTCAAATAAATAGTAAATCGTAAATAGTAAATCGTAAATTCCCTTCAATTATTGCAAATTTAATAATAATTTTTCGTTTTATGACTATCTTTTAAAAAATATTCTTTAATTTTGCAGATAAATACAACTAACTAAACTTTTAAATCAAATAATTATGGCATTAAAAGCATTGAATGCACGCACTGCTCCTAAGAGCACTGCTCCTGAGAGAATCATTCAGTTTGGCGAAGGCAACTTCCTCCGCTGTTTCGTAGACTGGATCATCTTCAACATGAACCGCAAGACGGACTTCAACTCGTCGGTCGTGGTCGTACAGCCTATCGAAAGGGGTATGGTCGACTGGCTCAACGAGCAGGACTGTCTCTATCATGTCAATCTGCAGGGACGTCAGAACGGTGAGGCGGTCAACTCACTCGAGCGTATCGACTGCATCAGCCGCGCAATCAACCCCTACAGCCAGAACCATGCGTTCCTCGCACTCGCTGACCAGCCGGAAATCCGTTTCGTCATCTCCAACACAACGGAGGCGGGTATCGCGTTCGACCCTTCTTGCAAGCTGTCTGACGCACCGGCATCCAGCTATCCCGGCAAACTCACACAGCTGCTCTACCGTCGTTTCCAGACCTTCAAGGGCGACAAGACCAAGGGACTCATCATCATGCCGTGTGAGCTCATCTTCCTCAACGGACACCACCTCAAAGAGTGCATCTACCAGTACATCGAACTCTGGAAGGATGACTTCGGTAAGGACTATGAGAAGTTCAAGGCTTGGTTCACTAAGTACTGCTATGTCTGCGCCACACTCGTGGACCGCATCGTACCGGGATTCCCACGCAACGAAATCCAGCAGATTCAGAAGAAAATATGCTATGCCGACAACCTCGTCGTGCAGGGTGAGATCTTCCACCTCTGGGTCATCGAGAAGCCGGAGAACATGTCCATCGCACAGCTACGTAAGGAGTTCCCTGCTGAGAAGGCTGGTCTCCACGTGCTCATCGCGCCGAGCGAGAAGCCGTACCACGAGCGTAAGGTGACACTGCTCAACGGACCGCACACCGTCCTCTCGCCAGTCACTTACCTCTCGGGAGTCAACATCGTGCGCGACGCATGCAACCACCCGGTTCTCGGCAAGTACATCCACAAGGTGCAGTTCGAGGAGTTGATGGAGACGCTCAACCTCCCGATGGACGAACTCCGCAAGTTCGCAGCCGACGTGCTCGAGCGATTCAACAACCCGTTCGTCGACCATCAGGTCACTTCCATCATGCTCAACTCATTCCCTAAGTACGAGACGCGCGACCTGCCGGGCGTGAAGACTTATCTCGAGCGCAAGGGTGAGCTGCCTAAGGGACTGGTCTTCGGACTTGCTGCCATCATCACTTACTACAAGGGTGGTACCCGTGCGGACGGAGCGCCTATTCAGCCGAACGACGCACCGGAAATCATGCAGCTGCTCACTGACCTCTGGAACACTGGCGACACGCAGAAGGTGGCTGAGGGTGTACTCGCTGCGGAGAACATCTGGAAGGAAAACCTCAACGAGACGGTGCCTGGACTCACCGCACTCGTGAAGGAGTATCTCGATCTCATCCAGGAGAAGGGTATGCTCGAGGCTGTTAAGACCATCCTTTAATTCCTTCCCTCTCATCAAATCACACGCTTGCGGAAAGGACATTACCCATGTCCTCCGCAAGCGTTCTTTGTAGAGACGCCCCGCGGGGCGTCTTGTAACTTTCTCCTTTTGCGTCTTCCAACTATCTGTCTGCTTTGTAGAGACGCCCCGTGGGGCGTCTTGTAACTTCCCTCTCCGCATGGTGAAGATTCTGGAGCAGCGAGTGCAGAGCCAAGCTCGCTTGAGCTATGCCGAGTCGCGACGGAATCCTGCGAAGCGAAACCTCAAATCTCAAACCTCAAATTTCAAACTTTTGGATTCTCTCTCCCCATCCCAGCGTCACAACAACATGGCGGCAATCCACTCCAAAAACACCAAACCGGAGTTGATTGTCCGCAGATACCTCTTTGCCCACGGATTCCGATTCCGGCTCAACGACCCCAGGCTTCCGGGCCATCCCGACATCGTCATGCGGAAATACGCCACATGCATCTTCGTCAACGGATGCTTCTGGCACGGACACGACGGATGCCCTGCTTATCGTATCCCAAAGACCAACACCGAGTTCTGGCAAAACAAAATATCCCGAAACAAAGCACGCGACTCACGTACCATCCAGCAGCTCACCGCACTTGGATGGAACTGCATCACCGTATGGGAATGTCAGCTCAAGCCTGCACTGCGTGAGGACACGCTTGCCTCCCTTCAGCAGACACTCCTCCAAATCTACCTCCACAAAACACAACCCAAACTACCTGCTGCTCCCTACAACCTCGACGAAGAGCTTCCGCTACGTCAGGCTGCCGAACCCCAAACGCCAAATTAGCATATTCCGCCCATAAATCATTTCGCCCATTCGACCCATAAATCAGTTAGCCCATTCCGCCCATAAATAACCCATGAAAAATCTTATTTCCTGGATTCCTCCAGACGTTTCTGAAGCAAAGCGAATATCTTCTCTTTCTTCATCGTCAGGTCTTCCACATAGATGAAATCCTCCAGCTGTTCAATTTCATCACCGTCTTCGTCGAATTCTCTCTCCTTCGTTTTCTTGCGAATCACGCCCTCGCTCTCCAGCTGCTTCCTTACTGACTCTTTATATTTGATCTCGATGATGTCCTTATTCTGATATTCCCGCAGGATAAATTTCTCAACATCCGTAAAGAACACGTCCATTTTGAAGTCGTGGTCCACAATCACGCGCTGGTCGGTTATCGTCAACGCAGGAATTGGACCCTTCATGCGTCTGCGGATGAATTTAAAGAGGGTGTACACGCCGTAAGCGAACACGAAACAGCCCAGCAGAAACATCATGATGCTGAACTCTTCAAGGGGATAGGCCAGGCCGACACCCAGCAAACATGTCAGGATAATATATAGCAGCTCTTTCGACGCAGATTTATAGATGATGATTTCTTCCAATATGCTTTCTTTTAGTATTTATCATTTTATGATTATCATTTTATGAAAATTTTTATTGACATAAATCAACGGAATTGTGCTTTATTTTCGCACAATCACGCTTCCGTTGGCCTGATGGGTGGCGAGTATAAGCACCTCGGCGATCTGAACATGGGCTGGGGCGTTGGCGGCATAAACGGCCACGTCGGCGATGTCGTCACCGGTCAGCGGATCGATGCCCGTGTACAGTTTCTTTGCACGGCCTGTGTCGCCGTGGAACCGCACATTGCTGAAGTTCGTCTCAACCAAACCGGGCTTCAGGTTCGTCACCCTCACGGCACTCTCGGCCACATCGATACGCAGACCGTCGGTCAATGCCTTTACGGCCGACTTCGTAGCGCAGTACACGTTCCCGCCGGCATAGGCGGCATCGCCGGCCACTGACCCGATGTTGATCACATGTCCACGGTTTCGTGCCACCATACCGGGAACCACCAGACGTGTCATCGTCAGCAGGCCCTTGATATTTGTGTCGATCATCGTCTCCCAGTCATCGAGGTCACCCTCATATTCGGGCTCCAGACCCAACGCCAGGCCGGCGTTGTTCACAAGCACGTCGATCTCTTTCCATTCCGAAGGAAGACTCTCAACTGCTGCCGTTGCAGCTTTGCGGTCGCGAACGTCGAACACCAGCGGACAAACCTCCGTGCCCCCTGAAGTCAACTCTTCACACACGGCTTTCAACTTCTCTTCATTCCTGCCGGTCAGAATCAACCGGTCGCCGTTCTCGGCGAACTTACGTGCGCAGCCAAGACCTATTCCGCTTGTTGCGCCAGTAATCATCACAGTTTTCTTCATCTGTTTATTTCCTATTCTTGTTTTATTTGTTTATTTTTTCAGGGTCTCGTGTAGTGTTTACTTTTATTGTTACCTGTTAGCTTCTTGTTCCTCACGACAGAATAGATAACTTCGTCTGTTTTGCTCAGAAGCCCGCCTCCACTGAGTATAACTTCGCCAACTTTGCACAGAAGCCCGCCTCCACTGGGGGCGTGGACGTCTCGTCCGCGCCAGCCGTCGAGGGCTCGATGCCCGAAGACGGCTGAATTTCCCTTTACCAACTACCTCCAGCTACCCCCAACTATCTCCAAATACAAAGTAACTACACTTTTCACTATTCACTATTCACTTTTCACTTAAAAAATCTACATCCCGGCTATAATATTGATGATGGCCACGATGTCGGAGATGTCAACCTTCTTGTCGCCGTTCACGTCGGCATTCGGATAGCTGGCGGTACCGGCAATCTGGTTGATTACAGCTACGATGTCGGAGATGTCAACCTTGCCGTCGACGTTTACGTCTCCTTTCATGCTTTTACGTTTGAACACCACACGCGACGCCTTCACCTCTGATCCGCTTGACATGTCGTAGACATAAGGGAATTTGAATGCCCACGACGAGGGCTCAACCACTTGAACGTTCTCCTCCATTACTTCCAAACCACTAACCACCAGAGGACCGTATGTCGCCTCATCACCTATAGATTCCACTGTCACATTGCTGTTTGTCACTCCTGCTATTTCGAAGGGGTCTGTAGGCGTGCTGTTAAAAGCATGTGCTAAAGCAGAAATAGAGCCTATAATGCCGAAGGGTGCTTTCACATTCAGGTTGTCGCAGTCCTTGATCAAAATGTTTTGGTTTGCAGTCAGAATACCGTACAATCCCGATTGAATGTCCAGACTGCCAGAACCGCTGATGGTAAGCAAGCCCTTGTTGCTGGCGTCTAGGCTTTCAACCGTGGAGGCGATGGCTGATTCTGTTGCGGTCAGCGTGTTCTTACCTTGGAGCTTGATGCTGAATTCCTCCTGCTTGGAGTAGATGCAGGACTCTTCATCACCGCTGCCTTTCAAATGAGCGTTTTTCAAGGATAACGTGTGGCTTTCGGGCGTGTAGCTCACGGTGCCGTCGCCAAGCACGTCACCTTTGTTTTTCCAAGTCACCTGAGTCCCTTGCACCTTCACCGGATAAGTGGACACGTCAAACACAACGTGAGGGACGACTTTGTTGTCGCCAACCATGATTTTCTTCTGGTCATAGTCGAAATAAGCGCCTTCAGGCTCTATCAGCTCAACGTTATTCATGATGATGCTGTCCATCTCAAAGAAGGTGTATTCGGGAGAGGTGATCTCCAGACGGGTGTTGTCGATAATCAGCTTACGGTCTTCACGAGTGGCTGAGCTCATGGAGCCTAAGAATGCGATGTTGTTATAGTTGTCGCTTTCTGACACTAATTTCACCGCCTTGCAGGCTAATGTCACGGGGTAGTGAGGCGATACATAGAACATGGCACGGTAGGAAACTGCCGGACTGTGAATGTTCAGCGTGCCGCTACCTTCTATGCGCAGACTGCAGAAATCGGGAACGATGGCGGCTTGGGTGTAGTTCAGATTCAGATAATTGTCGCCTATCAGACGGATGGTGAAGTCTTTTGGACGGTAGGGAGCGTAACGAAAGTAGATGAGAACATTGAAATCGCTCCCTGTCTTGTCCCATTCCAAAGTGGCGTTGTCCAGGGTCAGAACATGCTCTTCATGGTCATAGCTTATGCTGCCGCTTTTCAGGCATGAAGGCTTCAGATGGTCCCAGTTCCAGGAGGATACTGGCTCATCGCCGATATAGAGATAATCGAATTCGCCGGCCTTCACCTCTCCGGTATATTTATAACCGTTTCTGTTAACCATATATCGCTTATTCTGGTCGTATTTGCCGTCAAAGGGCAATATGAAGTCCATGTCGTCGTGAAGATAAAAATATTGTACGCCTTCCACGGCACTCGATTCGCCGTCAGTGGATTTCAACCATATATTACATTTACCTGACACACGGAAACTGTTGTGGAAACTTTTGGTGGCTACGGCTTGCTTACCTTCAGCGATAAAGGTCACGCCGTCCCAAAGACGAAGGTCGTCGATGAGGTTTTCTCCAAATTCCTGAAGCATCACCGCGGCCTTCAAGCTGCTGTGGATCTCTAACGAGCCGCCTTCTCCTGTCACTTCGTTGTAGTTCGCACCGCACGTCAACGCGTCGAGGTCGCTGTAGATGAAATTCTCACCGGTCAAGTCCAAAGAGGCGTTGTGGTACTTGCCGGTCTCAATCAACAGGCCTCGCTCATAAGAGCCGTCTGTGTTTATCACGACATTGTTCATATATATATGGCATGCGTAATCGTCGTCCTCAAACAGAACACTGCCTTTTTTGATCCATTTGCAGTTGCTTGATGTGTATGTCACACCGGAAGTCAGTTTCTTGTCACCGATATAGATGCCGGCATGTGCGTTCAGACACAGCCACATCATCGCAAGTAAAATTGAATATATCCGTTTCATGATTGGAGGTTATTTAGGGTGTTATAAACTATGTTGGATTGTTTTTTTTGAATTCGATTATGCCAGTTCTTTTTCCATCTTGTAACTCCACTATTCACTTTCCACTTTCCTTTCTCGTCTTCTTGCAAAATTAGTAATATTTTGTCAAACCGCCAAATATCTCCGCCTTTTTCTTTACCCTCCCCCCCCTCGAAGCCCGCCTGCACAGAGGTAAATCTCGCCTGCTTTGCACAGAAGCCCGTCTTCACTGAAGATAACATCTCCTGCTTTGCACAGAAGCCCGTCTTCACTGAAGATAACCTCACCTGTTTTTGCACAGAAGCCCGCCAGCACTGGGGGCGTGGACGTCTCGTCCGCGCCAGCCGTCAAGGGCTCGATGCCCGAAGACGGCTGAATTTCCCTTTTCCAACTACCCCCAACTACCTCCAAATACAGAGTAACTACACTTTTCACTTTTCACTTTTCACTCTTCACTTATAATTTTTTTTACAAAAAAACAATCTTTGCCCCCAAAATGTAACAAAAAAGTTGTATCTTTGCCGTCAAATTGTGACGTGTAAGTCATGTTTTGCCCACAAAATGTGACAATTAATCCGTGTGATTGCCCCCAAAATGTAACAATTCTTAAATAAAAATGATGATACAGAGAACTGCATTACAAAGGCTTGAGGCTTGGAAATCATCTGACAAACATAAGCCTTTGGTGATTCGTGGTGCCAGGCAGGTTGGAAAAACGACGCTTATCAATCAATTTGCTGAAGGATTCGACAACTACCTCTATCTTAACCTCGACCGGAAACAGGACAGAGAACTGTTTAAAGAAGACGACATCGCCACATTGATAAACAAAATACATATTTATTGCCGCAAGAAAAAGTCCGATGGCAAGACGCTTCTCTTCATCGATGAGATTCAGAACTCGCCCGATGCCGTACGTATGCTGCGCTATTTTAAGGAAGATGCTCCCGAACTATATGTCGTAGCTGCTGGATCACTCCTTGAGAATCTCATCGACTCGCATATCTCTTTTCCTGTCGGACGTGTCGAATATATGGCATTAAGGCCATGTTCTTTTGTGGAATTTCTTAATGGCATTGACGAAAAGTATGATGCTGATGTTGTCAGGGAACTTTGTGGTGATGCCATACATGAAAGATTGATGAACCATTTTCTGAATTTCATCTTGGTGGGTGGAATGCCGGAGGCCATTATGAAATATGCCGTGCGTAGAGACCTGCTTGCTGTCGATTCAATATATAGCTCTTTCAGAAACGCATACAGCGACGACGTACAAAAATATGCACGTAGCAATACTATGGCTGCTGTGATTCATCACATTATGAAAGAGGGATGGAGCTATGCGGCAGAACCCATCAGTTTCAACCATTTCGCAGAAAGCAACTACCGCTCAAGGGAAGTAGGAGAAGCACTAAGAACTATAGAGCGTGCACTGCTTCTGGAACTGGCTTATCCCGTCACGTCTGAGCAAATTCCTCTGATGCCTAACTACCGACGTAAGCCAAAACTGATATGGATAGACACGGGGCTGGTCAATTATTATGCTGGAGTGAGAAAGGAAATTTTTAATACTGCCGACATCATGTCCGTCTGGAAGGGAAGGATTGCTGAACATGTCGTCGCACAGGAGTTGATTGCTGAGAACTTTGAGTTTGGTGCAAGAAGAAATTTCTGGGTACGTGACAAAGCGGACGCATCATCTGAAGTGGATTTTGTATATCAGTATGAAAACATGCTGATTCCTATCGAAGTGAAAAGTGGAACAAACTCCAAGTTGCGATCACTCCACCAATTTATGGACAAGGCACCTCACGACATGGCCGTCCGTGTGTGGACTGGCAGATTCTCTGTCGATTCTGTTTCAACGCCATCGGGAAAATCATTCAGGTTGATAAACCTTCCTTTCTATTATGTGGGCCAGATTGACAAAATTCTGAAGAATTTGCTGGGATGACCCGCCGTCTTGTCTTCATCCAACCGCAACAACAAGTATAGTTGTCTTTAATTCCCTCCTTACTGAGCCCGTCTTCACACAGAGGGGCGTGGACGTCTCGTTAGCGCCAGACGTCAAGGACTTGATGCTCGAGACGGATGAACTAAGTTGTAGTAGCCGAAAAATCCGTTTTCTGGAGCATCCACGGGGCAGTTACATACCGAGCACCATCAGCACCGGGGGCATGGACGTCCCGTCCGTGCCAACCGTTGAGGGCTTGATGCCCGAGACGGTTGAAAACTGAAGACTTTTAACTAAAGTTTCCCACCTTTTACTAAGTGGTTGAAAATAAATAAAAATAACATTTTCTCAAAAAAAAGTCGTAACTTTGTTGTTGTAAACAATTCAGTTGTAACTAATTAAAGAGAAAATGTTATGAATGCAAAATTCATGTGATTTTTCTGAGATATGCAAGCTTGGAAGTGTTAAATTCAGTGTTGCTGAGGTAATTTTTTCACTATTTGGTCTGTTCAAGTTGCCATTGACACTCCGAAGTCTCAAAATGACAAAGCAGTGTGGCCATTCCTTGGGAGATTGCTGGAACAATATAGTAAAGACTATGTGGTTGAGAATCGAAATGTTAGATATTTAACACATTTTTGTGATATTTGGGTAAATTTGATGGGTAAGGATGATTTTTTTTGAATAGTCCGTATGGGACTATCCACGGAAATTCCCCCTGCGCCCATTTTTTTGTATCATTTTTTTGCGTCTTTCCAAATAATTAGTTATCTTTGCAAAGTCATGTGCCACTTCAGACACTTGACAGACATATCGAAGAAAGCGCATTTCGCTTATTCTGACCCTGTGAACTTGGACACTTCACGGTCGGCGCAAGCCTACGTAATATCAGAATATGGGAAAGGGCACTCTTCTTGGTGTGTATTCGTGTACATAGCGCAATACAGCCAAGTGGAGTTGACGACCCTGACTGTATTACGAGGAGTCCAAGCCTAACAGGGCAGCTCAGGGATTGTTGACTCCGCTTTTTCTTTATATGCCTTCTAATCAACGAAAAACCGCACTTCCGAGTCATGAGTGCCTAAATAAATTCTATAAACTCATGATATCAAACGATTTTCATACAGCCATTCTAGTTTTTACAAACCATGATAGTGGTCAATATGCTTTGTGGGGCAATTTGTAGTAGAGTAGGATAAGCGATACACTATCTGTGGATTCCATTTGCTTTTCAGCATAGATTATCATATAAGGTTGGGGCTTCTCTTATTCATTGCACAGGCAGTCGGGAGCCTTCAGGTGGAATAAAGTCAACCTCACCCTGGTTTTCTGCAAGTTAACAATATCTATAACCCTTAAATAACACGATTATGAAACGTTTTTTGATGTATGCTATGGCCGCAGTCATCAGCTTGACTTTGTTTTCGTGCAGCAGCGACGATGCTGATGAACCGGGAGAAGAACCGGGTGGCGGAAAAACTGCATTGATCGGCACATGGCAGCTGATATGGACAGACGGACCGGAGAACATGCTGGTTGAGGGAGTCCATCTGATTCAATTCAAGAAAGACGGCACGTGCGTCACGGTGTCGGACGACGAGGACGGTGTGGTCATCACAAACGGCAAATACAGTGCTGACGACAGTCACATCCGTTTTGTCTCCACCGACGAGGACGACTGGCAGCTGCCGATGAGTCTGGAAATCACCAAAAAGGAAAGCGACCGAATCTATGTGACCACCAACGTGTTGGGATTTCAGCTTTCCGGCTATCTGGAGAAAGTGTCTGACAACGATATCGAGAAGTATTTTGGAAAAGAAGAGGCGAAGCAGGTGCTGAGTGTGAACGGTGTAAGCTGGCAGTCCAACAAAAACGACCCGCCGGTCTATTCCACTGTCTTCTTCGACGGAGTGACGAATTATCTGTATGTGGATTTCTACAGGAGCGGAACCTACTGGTGGCCCGACTATGTGCATCTCAGCATCCATACGGGAAAAGAGTATATCAGTAACGGCATGAGCCTCACCGACCTGCTCCGTCAGGGCAAGGATGTGACGGTGGAGGCGGAATACTGCACCGACCCGTATGGCGACAACGAGGTCAGCGGTATGTATATCGTCAACAAGAACAACTGTTCCCAGGCATCGGGCAGCATGACGATAAAAAGCCTCTCGGCGAAAGGCAGCCTGACAATCGAATTCAAAAACTTCACCATGCCGCAGGATGAGGAATACGACAACACAGGCGCTCCTGGAAAGCTCCGCCTCGATGGCATGGTATCCTTCAGCTACACCAACGACTGACAAGCTGACATCCTTCTTTCTCAACTCTCCATGAGCAAGAAAAACGTCTCTTCTTCTCGTCTTCTCTTCTTTATCCCAATCTTAACATCTTTTTTAAGGGTGGTTCTATAAATTAGCTTCAGACGATTTACAGTTTATTAGTGAGTAGATTTGTTCTTGCAGCCGCAGAAGCATAGCGAGCTATGGTTCAAGGCAAAAGGACAAAGATGCCGCTAAGAAACGAAAAGCGTCGAAGCACAATAGAGCACCCATGAAATAATAAAAACTAATTTTTAGAAGTACCCTTAAACGAATCAACATCAAATAAAATCCATAAAATCATCAAACACTATGAGAAAAATTATCTTTAAAATCATCCCCGTATTCATCTTCTTCCTGCTGTCCGCAGCGGGGTGGGCAAACCTGCCCGGTGACGGCGACGACGACAAGGCGTTCGTATGTGTCAGCACCAGTCAAACTCCCGACACCTACACAATGGAGACACTCGACAAAATCACGTTCACCAACAGCGGTGTAAAAGTGTGGACGACTGCCGGCAAGTCGAAGAATTATTCGTTCAGCTCTTTCCGCTGGATTTCGTTCGGCGATACTGCTCCGCTCATCGGTGATGTGAACCTCGACGGCGTTGTAGATATCAGCGACATCGTGGCAGTCATCAACTTCCTGGCAAGCGGAGAAGAGAATGTCTATTCCGATGTGAACTTCGATGAAACATCCGACATCAGCGACATCGTGGCAGTCATCAATATCATAGCAAAACAGTAATTCTCAGAATAAAGGGGTGTTCTATAAATTATGTCGGATTGGTTTTGGATTTTATGTGAGTGGATTTTTGTTAGCATTTGAGGGCGCATAGCGAGCTATGTA
This sequence comes from Bacteroidaceae bacterium, assembly GCA_017483765.1. Lineage (GTDB taxonomy): Bacteria > Bacteroidota > Bacteroidia > Bacteroidales > Bacteroidaceae > UBA3839. The sequence continues at coordinate 24,427 of JAFUVE010000102.1, forward strand.
ACCGAGATTCTGGAGCAGCGAGTGCAGAGCCAAGCTTGCTTGAGCTATGC
>JAFUVE010000004.1 GCA_017483765.1 Bacteroidaceae bacterium
GCTGGAAAATTGTCAAGGACTCATATAAAAAACATTAATTGTTTAATAAATGTCAACATGAATGCCATAAATCAAACATCAAGAATAACACATAAGTGTCAACGATGTCCTGATACAAAGTGTCAACGATGTCCTGATACACGGCAAGTAATGTTAGAAAAATAAGTTGCCTCGTTATAATCATTGATCTTGAACTTAACAACAATCGTTATACAAAAAAATGAAAATAAAAAACGTTTTGTCTGTGGGCTTCGCCCTGCGTCGTCGCTGCCGTGACGGCTGTCCGCAAACAAGTTTGCTTCCATCCGACACGACATCAACGACGGCACTTCGTGCTGACAAAACTCAATAAAAAGTCCTCCACTGCGTTGCGGATAAAAACCGCACTTCGTGCTTAATAAAAAGCCATCCGGACGATATGGCATTGCAATTTTTATTGAGCGAAGCGTTTTTTATAGAACGAAGTTCGTCCTTTTTATTGAGTGATTTTCCTGTTTTGCTGGCAAAACAGATTTCAATGTCTGAGTGAATGTGTTGAAAGCCTGCTTTCATAAACAAGCACACAGACATTGAAATGCAGAAAAGAAAATCACGTTTTTTGATCATGTTTTATTTTAGCAACAACCGTACTTTACTCTCATTGACGATTTGAAAAGTGAGGCAAGTTATTTTTTTATTCTTACTTAATTTAGTAACAAACAAATAAAAATACAATGTATTATGGCAAACTGGTTTAAAAGACTATTTGGAAAGAAGACATCCGAATCCGTAAGAGAAGAAGGGCGTTATTATCTGTACAACGACCGTTGTTCGTTCGTTCTCCCCAAAGAAGAAATCAAAGACGTCAATGAGGAAAAAGGGGGAATGAAGCACACCATCTTCACGGACTCAATGGCGATGGTGATTCTTGAAATCAGGAACGGGATGCCCAATTTCCCCATAGCTGTAAAAAAGTGAAATGATCACTGTCGGCGGACTGCCATGCCTTGCCGCAGCCGTTGGGCCGCTTGCTGCTCTTGCGGGAGGTTATAACCAATATTTCATCAACTGCGGAAAGTTCGTCGTGCAGGTAAGTTTCACCATTGTCGATGAAAGGGGTATGCGTTTCCTTAACTCGTTCAGAATTGAAAACGTCACTCCTAAGAACGAAGTTGTTAGGAGTTTTGATTATGTGAAAGAATTGGAGACCATTATTTACGATTATTGTGAAAGTACTTATAAATGTAAGCCCACATTTCGAATAAACAAAAATATTAAATTCAATCGTAACCTCAACTTTGACGGAATTGATATGGCAGAAATCACAATGGCGTTCGAGAAGAAATTCTCATTGAAAGAACCTGCTTCTGACCACCCAATCAATCAAAGGCTTGCAAATGACACAGACTTTACGGTAGAATACTTTCTGGCTAGTTATGGACTAAGTGACGTAAGTGAACCAAAATAGACAGCTCACGAATCTCAACGTCTTGTTGATGACTATTAATATGTAGACTTGGGACTGCCGAGAGGAACACTTTGGACCACCTGCAATGTGGGAGCAAACAAGCCAGAGGAATATGATGATTATTTTGCCTGGGGCGAGACTGAGCCTAAGGCGGAATTCAATTGGATCACTTACCGGTATAGCGAAGGAATAGTGACTTCATGAAAAAAATCCGGAACTAGAGTTAGTTTAAAGTTTAAAGAGCCATGACTTTAGTTGAGAGTTGAGAGTTCCATGCGGATGGATGAAGTTACAAGACGCCCCACAGGGCGTCTCTACTTTGTTTGCACGAGAATTGAAGTGCGGATTATGTGATGAGAGGCATGTCACTTTTAGGCCATCCTGCTAGATAATTCATTTTTTTTGATTAACTTTGCATGAAAAACAGCAAAGAATGGATTATCAGAAATTGACAAAGCAAGTGTGTGCCATTGCGAGAGAGGCCGGAGCCTACCAGAGACAGGAACAGACGAAACTGCTCGACGAGCAGGTGGAGCAGAAGCACAGCCACGACTACGTGTCGTATGTGGACAAAGAAAGCGAGCGCATGATTGTAGCTCAGCTGAAAGAACTGCTGCCCGAAGCGGGGTTCATCACTGAGGAAGGGACGGAGTCACGTCACTCCAGCTCATTATACTGGGTGGTGGATCCGCTTGACGGAACCACCAACTATGTTCATGGCTACCACAGCTATGCCGTTTGTATCGGGCTGCGCGACGCCCATGAAGTGCTGCTTGGCGTGGTCTATGACGTATGTCTCGACGAGTGTTTTTATGCATGGAAAGGGGGCGGTGCCTGGTTGGACGGGAGGCGCATTCACACGAACAGCCAGCATGACATCACTCAGGCTTTGCTGGGCATCGAACTGCCCTACGATGCCGACGACTACCGACCAACAGGACTTCATCTCATCAGCCATTTCTACGGGCTATGCGGAGGAATACGCATGACCGGGTCGGCAGCACTGGCTATATGCAATGTGGCATCAGGACGCTTCGACGGATGGTTGGAACGCGGACTCGGATTATGGGACCACACTGCCGCATCGGCAGTCCTGCTGGAAGCTGGCGGACGCATCACACGCTACGACGGAAACCCTGACTATATCGATCATGGCGACATCATCGTGTCCAACGGGACAATCCATCAAGCGCTGCTCGACGAAATCAGAAAAATACCCAATGAGCAGAAAAACAGATAGCAGACGAACCGGGCAAAAAAAGCCAAAAACACAAAACTTACTGACAAACCTTCGATTTTTACGCAATTATTTTGAATTGAGAAAAAAAATTGCTATTTTTGAGCAAAAATTTAATGCTAATCCTTTAAAACCGACAAGAGCTCATGGAAACATCATTGTATTTAGACAAGAAGACGAACCACTTATGGCATTTCCCCATGTGGGACAACGACACCGGAAGCACATTGCAATTTGAGGAGACTGACGGACATGAGATATTCTCATGCGCCGGACCATACTACATCCCTCAGGAAAAACACATCATGATCTTCGGCAATGACAACGATGAATATGCCATCATGCTGATAAGCAACATGAATGACGACGAGCCGGGCATCTACTACTCCACGACTCCAGGATTCGGATGCTCACATATCGAACTGTTCCGCGGCAAGCGAAACATGATAGCCGTGTTCCTGCAGAGCGACGGATTCTGGCGCGCTGAGGAGATTTTCGCACCGGCCATCGACCGAAAGATGAAGTCACTGGCCATCAGCGACACACTGAATGGAACATACCGCTTCCGCAGCGACGCAATACGCTCCGTGAGCCCACAGATTGAGCAGATGGAGAAGATATTCTCCACCTACAAGAAGAGCGTGGTGGAGGACGAGGAGCTCCTGCCACAGACCGTATTGGTAGCTGAAGAGCCACAGCCTGCTGTCAATGAAGCGCTGGAAAACGGCTACAACCGCAGGTTCACGCCTAAGATGATTACAAGTGAAAACCTGGGAAAGGACGAGATTTTCGTGTTCGGAAGCAACCGCGACGGAATGCACGGCGCTGGTGCGGCAGCCACAGCCAGCCGTTCGTTCGGTGCCATCTGGGGAAAGGGCGAGGGCATTCAGGGACGATGCTATGCCATCCCGACAATTCCTGACGACCTGCGAAAAATCAAAAAATGCGTGGAGACTTTCATCGCCTATGCGAAGGAACATCCGGAAAAGACGTTTCTCGTCACACGTCTGGGATGCGGCATTGCAGGACACACGGAAGAAGAAATCGGACCTATGTTTGCTGATGCCGTCAACGTGAAGAACATCATCCTCCCGGAAGAGTTCGTCGCCGTGATTGGCTAATAAGCTACTGCTCAAGACTCAAAATGACCGGGCGGGAATTTGCTGCTGCAAATTCCCGCCCGGTCATTTTTCATTCAACGGTAGTCTCAGAGAAATAAAACTCACGGATGGGCTTGGCCAGGGCTGTGCCTTCAAGGCTGACTGTGTCATGCAGCCTGATGTCGGCTGACGAGGCACCGACTTTGACTACAAACCGGCCCGGTTGTATGTTCCATTGACGCTTTCCCTTGTTGGAATAGAATCCAAACTGCTCCAAACGCAGACGGCATCTCACGGTACGGGTCTGCCCTGGCTGAAGGCCTACGCGGGCAAATCCCTGCAACTGGATGGGACGGATTTGCTGGGACGGATCAGTGGGAGAAATATAAATCTGGGCGATTTCGTCTGCCTTCACCTGGCCCGTGTTTCTCACGTCGAATGAGAGGTCAACAAAATCTGCTGTCACCGCTGCTTCTTTATCCAGCTTGAGATTGCTGTATTCGAAGGTAGAATACGAAAGTCCATAGCCGAACGGCCACTGCACACGTGGGTCGGTTTCAGCTTTGTAGTTGTAGCATATAGGTTCGTAAAGCTCAACATTGGGATACGACACCGAAAGTTTGGCTGAAGGAGAGATATTGCCATAGAGAATGTCGGCCACGGCGTTTCCGCCTTCCTCTCCGGGATACCAGGCCTGGATGACGGCCGCACAGCGCTCTGCGAGTCCGGAAACCACCTGCGCGCGTCCGCCGAACAGCACAAGTACCACCGGCTTTCCGCTCGCTATCAGTTCCTCCACAAACTGCTCCTGACTGCCTGGCAGGCGAAGTCCCTGACGGTCGCGGTTCTCACCACACAGCATCACGTTCTCACCCATGGCGGCAACGATGACATCTGCCTCGTTCGCCATCTCCAGCGCCTCGTTCTTGTCGGCTGTCTCGCCTGAGTCCACCTTCCGGTGAAGCAACTCGTATTCCCATGCACGCTCATCGCCTTCGAAAGCGAATTTTGTCTCTATGGTGTCGGTCCAGTCACATCCACGTGAGTAACTGATCTCAACACCGGCAGGTCCGCGCCCCTTCAGCCCTTCCAGCAGGGTGACGATATGAGGATGGTCAAGGTCCTCCTTAATCCGCTTCCAGAAATAGGACATGGAGGGGAAAGAATAGTCTCCACACATTGCCCACATCGTGTTAGCATTCGGCCCGGTGACGAAAATCTTTTTTGCGGTCTTCAATGGTAGTATGCCGTTGTTCTCCAGCAGGACGACAGACTGTGAGGCTATGTCGTAAGCCGTCTGACGTTCCTCTGGCGAGTCCAGTTTGATTGGCTGGATAGTGTACAGGTATGCGTTCGAGGAGAACAGTCCGGCACGGAACTTGTATCTCAACACATTTTTGACTGCACGCTCGAATGTCTCTGGCTTCACAAGTCCCTGGTCGAGGGCTTTCTGCAAGTGCTTATAGTTGGAGCCATGCGGGAAGTCCACGTCGTTGCCGGCATTGATGGCGGCGGCAGCTTTCTGGATTTTGTCGTCGAGCCCTGGAATCTGGTCTATGGCAGTATAGTCGCTGACCACCATTCCGTCGAACCCCACATAGTCACGAAGAATGTCCTGGAGTATTTCGGAATTGGCCACGCAGTTGGTGCCGTGGACTGCATGGTAGCCGGGCATGAGCGCCTTGCTGCCGGCCAGACGGATCATGGCCTCATGCGGGAACAGGATTTCCTCCATCAGCTCTTTCTCATCGGCATCGCCACCGCCTCCATAGCCAAGATAATGCTTTGAGCAGGCTCCCACTCCTTTGGTGAGGTCGCCCTGCTGCAGTCCCTCCACGAAAGCGGTGCCCATGACCGCGGAGAGGTAAGCGTCTTCTCCGTAGGACTCTTCAAGACGGTTGAAACTCGGCGTTCGGCACACGTCCACCATGGGAGAAAGCGAGAGCACACCGCCCATTTTGCGCATGGCGGTTGATGTCTGCAGTGTCTTCTGCCGGGCCAGTTCCGGATTGAATGAGCATGCCTGTCCTATCTGCTGCGGATAGATGGTGGCACCCCGGGTGTTCACGCCCGAAAGCACCTCCTCATGGAAAAGTGCCGGTATGCAGTTGGGCGTGTTGGCCATAAGCCAGCCCTGCATCGAAGCCACACGGTCGCGGATGACATCCGGATCACGGGGCTTCTGACTGGCATACTGGGAGAAATGTCCGATACCGAAGGCAAAGTCCTTCCGGCACTTTGCCGTGTCCAGCTCGTTCTGGTCGTTGAAATAATTGTCGAGATTGGCTCCCATCAGCTGGGCTATACGCTCCTTTTGCGACATCTGGTCATAAAGCTCGTTGACCTGTTGCTCCATGTCGGTAGTGCCGCAGGCGGACAGCAGCGCTGTTGTGCAAATAATTGCCATTTTTTTCATCTGGCTGTAAGTGTAAATGATGTAAAAAAAATTGCCTCACCTTCAATTGATTGTAGTCCGTCCTGTAGAGACGCCCCGCGGGGCGTCTTCTAACTAAATCCGACACCCGTAGGGACTTACTTTAGCTTTGCTGATTTTCTCCTTTTCATGGCATAGCCTAAGCAAGCTTAGCTTAGCTCTGCTCATCTGAAAAGTTCGAAAATTTCTGTAAGTCCGTCTGTTGACTATCGTCTTGTCTTCTCGTCTTCTTGTCTTTTTGTCTTCATTAAAACGAAGCAACTATTCTTTTACTGTTATTAAATAGATTGATAAAAATTAAACCTCGGAGTTGATGCGAAGCATATCGCAATATTTCGTGCAAAGTTAGTAAAAGAAAAAAGGAATACAAACAAAAAGAAAAAAAATAATTTAATTTGTTTTATATTTCATTCGAATTGATTATCTTTGCCAATGAATGGTAAACATTAAACAAATGGATATATGAAAACATTACAGTTAGACGACGAACTATATTACGCCATGAGCGAAATTGCAGAAGACGAAGCCCTTATGACTAAGGTTCTGAAATATGTGAAGCGACTGGCTGCGAAGAAAAGAAATAATCCGACCGAAATGACAAAAGAAGAATTCTTCCGTCATGTAAGTGAGGCTGAGGCACAATATGCGCGTGGAGAATTTGTTACGCAAAAGCCGGGTGAATCTCTGTCGGACATGATAAAACGTAGTGGATATGTCATATGAGATCAGGTATACTCCAGAAGCTGTTAGAGGGTTGGCCAAGTTGGAAAAGAACGAGCCAAAAGCTTTTGCCAAAGTGCTTCGTTTTATCGAGGACTTGAAAGAACATCCGAAATCCGGCCTGGGACACCCTGAGCCGCTCAAAGGAAATCCAGAAGGACGCTGGAGCCGGGAAATAACAAAAAAACACCGTATGGTATATCAAATATTTGAAGAAGAAGTTGTTGTGCTTGTACTGACTGCTTACGGGCACTACGGAGACAAATAGTCCCTATCGTTATGACACCGACATCAAATCAGCCTGCATTCTGGCTGGAAATCAAGAAAGAATATATCATCCAGAATTTCGACAGCCTGTTCCGCTACTTGAAGAACTACAACTACAATGAAAGTGCGGAGCCGGCCGGCAGCGACTTCAACACGACGTTCTCTCGTCTGAAGGAAGTCGTGGACGACTATCTGGAGCAACTGAGCAAGAGCACACTGGCAAAGCAACCACGCGAACTGCTCGCTGAAGACCTGCCTTTCGCCGTCAAGGTGATTGCCACGTATCTGCTGACATACAAGGAGAAAAAAGGAAAGGACGACCTGACGACGCTGGCACGGCTGGCCGACATTCTCCTCCTGGACGGACAGGCAACCACGCAGTCCATCAAGTCCAGAATCAAAAAACTGATTACCTTCTGCATGTGTGGTTGCAAGGTGACAGAACTGGGCTTTTCATGGACAAACCTGGACAGCGCCAGCGGACTCTACAGCATGCAGACACTCTGCGGACTGCTGAGTCACACAAAATTTGAGGAGCTGGACAACAGGCAATACATCTTCGACGGCAAAGGATTCCTGCAGGTGAGGCAAGGAGGGCTGCTGATTGCACCGATGAGCCGCACGTCCTTCAGAGTGATTGCCACACCCAATTATCTACATGTTCCTTTTCATATTGACATTGCAAGCGACTCAAAACTAAAATACAAGAATCACGAAGAACTTTACGAGCTCTGCAAGTCGATGCTGGAGAAGCAGATGGAGGTGGCACCTATGCCGGCAAAGCAAGAGTCAAAAGAATATGAAAAAGGGGAGGAAGTCTTTGTTCAGGTATATAGGAAAAACACATATGAGCTCTATGCCAGGACAATAGACAAAAATCGTAAGAAGAAAGAAGGGCGCATCAAAATTGATATTTTCAAGCCTTATGGACTCAGCAATTATTTTCCAAAATATATAGAGCCAGGTGACTTCCTGCTTGTACAAATCAGTTCAGACCGGGCATACCCATTCATAATCAAAGACATATTCGAAGACTTTTACCACGACTACATGTATGACTATCTGCATCAATCGCAAAAAGCCAGATTCGTCAGGGAATACAAAGGTGGAATGCAATATCTTACTGAACATGGGTTCCTCGTCAACGTGCCTTCGGATGAAAACACGGAGGAAGAACAGATTGAAGCCCGAGGAGCCAGCAGGCTTGTGGAAGTCTGTGCGTCAGAAATCATAGAAGACGCACAAAACAAGACGCTCGCCTCAGGACTGTTCTATGCATCACTCGACGAGAAGGCTGGATCAGAATTTGAGGAAATGGCTAAAAGAAAAATCATACGTGCTTTTGCGGAAGGATGCCTGCCTGAGGAAGAGTCCCAAAGTCTGCCGGCAGAAACGGCCCTCCCTGTTGTTTTCCTCCCGATGTTGGCCCACTCCATCTATGGACTTGTGCAGGATGTGAACGAGACGGAGGAACGCTTCAAGATGATGACGGCTGCATTTATGCTGCTCACCATGGCTGGCGACGAGAACGACGCACAAATCGTCAGATTCGGGATGGAATACCTGACTTGTCTGGCAAGGTTTGCACAAGGAGCCGACACGAAAACGCTGCGGATTCTGCACGACGAGTCCTTGGAATTGTCCAATCCGATGATTCAGCAACTGAGAATCGTCGACAGCCTGCGAGGCTACAAGAACGAGCCGGACTCCATCCCTTACACAGACAGCGGGGATGAAGAAAAGGAAAAGCGCATAAACGGACTGATCGACGCATCGAATCTCCTGATTGGAAAAATCAACCATACGGAAATTGAACGCATCAAAAGGAAAATTGCCACGGAACTGGGGGTGGCCGACCTCTATGAGAACGGAATCAACGGCGAACACAATTATGGTGAGGAAAGCGACAAGTTGGAATTCAAGACATCACTCGTATATCCACCGAACAACAATATGCAGCCCGACCTCCGCACACAGCGTGCAAATGTGCTGAAAGCGGTATGCGGTATGCTCAACAGTGATACCGGAGGAGATGTGTTGCTCGGCGTTGACGACTATGGCTACGCACGCGGACTGGACAACGACATGGCATTCCTCTGCAAAGAGAAAAAGATAGAGCTGAAAAGTGCCGACAAGATGCGTCTCTATGTGAGCGCACAGATTGACAAGGCGTTCGTATGCCTGGACAACAGCGAGGCTGGCAACTATATCACGGGCACACGAGTGAAATGCAATGTGGAGAAAAATCCCAACAACAAGGAAGTCATCAGAATCAAGGTCTGTCCATACGAATACGGAGTGGTGGCGTTCGCCGACAACGAGCATTTCCCTGAGAACGTGCGCAGCGCGGCATTCCTTCGCCGTGGAGGACAGACGATGCGGTTGGAAGAAGGACAATGCCGGGAAGTCAGAGAGAAGAAGCACAAGCAAATGGATCCCGACAAGCAGAAATTCAAAGAGCTGCGCAAGGCCATGGAGCAGAAAAAGGTGGTGATCCTGAAGAACTACCAGTCAAAAGACAGCGAGAAGAAAGACCGACGCGTAGAGGCATATCAGCCGATTGAAGACCGCCACTCCATCGTGTGTTACGACCTCGACCGCAAAGACCTGAGGGAATTTAAGACCACACGCTTTGAGTCTGTGGAAATCACTGACATCCCATGGAGCCACACAGGAAGGCATCAACCGCTGAAAATCGACGCCTTCGACATGCTGGAGAGAAAAGGTGAGAAACCACTCACCGTAAAACTTAAGCTTAAGCCGCTGGCCTACAACCTGCTGATTGAGGAATACAGACAGGCACAGAAAGACATCAGCTTAAACAAAGACGCGGATGCGGACATTTATCCCTATGTGCTCCACACAAAGATTTACGACATCAAAGGCATCGGACGTTTCTATATTGGGCTCTGCCAGGAAATCAAGCTGGTGGAAGGAAAAGCACTGAGAACATATGCCCAGGAGTACGTGAAAGAGGGGGACATTTTTCTTTGACAACTTTCAGATCTATCACTGTCCTGTTTTTCCAAGCAGCTTCTCCACATGATGCCTCAGTTCGTTCAGATTGTAAGGCTTGATCTCACCGGGATGCAGTGCTCCTTCTGGAGAAAAGAGGAGATAGGTGGGGAAATGGTCAACCTTCAGATATTCCTCCACCGCCGCCTGCTGTGATGCCGGCAGGTTATAGTGTACGCAGTCAGGACCGGTCAGATCATATTCGGCGATGACGCTTCTCCATGCCTTGTCCGACGAGTTGTTGCAGAGATAGAGATAGGTGACGGGCAAATCTGCCAGCGCGTCCTTCACGGGGCGGGTATGTTCCTTGAGATTGACCTTGCAGGGCACACACCATGTGCCCCACACGTCAAGATAGACCACCCTGCCCCGGTACGGCTCCAATATCTTGTCGAGAATCGCTTTTCCGTCTGTCAGCCCATCCAACGGTTCGTTTGGCATCAGACTTCCGGCTCCCGTCTTGGTCTTTGCCGCCAGCGACTCAAACAAATCGCTTCTCTGCAGTATTTTGTTCCTGTAATAGGATGACGCGACGCTCTTCATCATGACGTCACGTAGCTGGGCGGACAGGGGTGAATGCGACTGCTCCAACTGAGAATGAATGGCTACGGCTTTCGACAGGTCTTTCAGCGGTTCGGGCAGATCAAGCTGGTCAATTTTTCCGACATTCCTGATCATCACCCTCTCCTGTGGCTCCATGGACTTGATGACCTGCATGATTGGTGAACCTTTGCCAGCCATTGCGGTGATGAGATCGTTGAACGGATGCTTCTCCAATTCCGACTGAGATGCCCCTTTGTCGGCTTTGGAGACATAATCGGCCATCTCGGTTCCGAGCAGGACAAGGCTGTCCTGATACGCACCGCTGTATTGCTGCTTCCGCTCCTGCAGTATGTCTATGGTCGCCTCGATGTAGGCCGTGGAGTAATTGGTCTTCTGTGGCTCCAGAAGTTCCATGACATAGTTGTCGAGCACATATGGCAGATTATTCTGCACGAGTGTATATGGCCGTGGCAATTCTTCCAGAACATTGTCGTGTATCCACTTCCACAGCTGTCCGTCCTCACATTGCCGTGTGGCACGATTCATATAGCGTCGTTGAACTAAGGTATATGCCGAACTCATCTTCCCCATACATCGGATAAGCTTCCGGTAGCGTTTGGACAAGGTAGGAGATTCGCTCTCAATCATTGCCAAACCATTCTGCTCATTCGCCAATTCTTCCTTCACGGTCTCAAGAAGTTCCGCGTCCGTTTTATCACCAAATCCTCCATATTCGACAGAAACCGCTGGAGACCCGTGCCTTAGCATTTCGTTGGACAGGCGAGCGTCCTCTCCCATGACCAGCATCTGGCCCGTACGTCCGTCTACAAAGACGAAATAGCGGTTGCCGGGAGTGAGGTAGAGCCGGTTCCATAGCAGCAGCACACATCCCGTGTTTGTCAGTTCAAATTCCATGTGGAATCGCCCGAGGCTGTCGGTCTCGATTCGGCGTTCGTCGCTGAAGATGGTATGCAGTGGGTCGGGCACTCTGAGTTTCAGCATGTCCTCGTGACCTCGCGGGACGTTGATGACACATCCGCTCAGTCTCACCTTTCCTCCAGTATATCCGTTGTCAAAAAAATCGCTTTCGTCTTTTTCAGGATAATCAGGCAAGGGTTCTTCCCCGAGACGGGACACATGATGTGTTTTGCCATCGATTTGGAGGGTTTGGCCGGTCAGTTTCAGCGGCAGCTGCCTGCTTCCGCTCGTCAGTTCTATGTCTCCGCTGACAGTGTCCACTTTTTGGTAGTCCCAGCATTCGCAGTCATATACAGCGTATTTATCGAAGAGGCCGATGAGCCACTCCCCCGTATTGTCGTCTCTCAGGCAGAGGTTCAATCCGGAATTCACTTGTGCATGTCCCGCAAGCGACATAAGGGCGAGAAGGAAGATTATGATATTCTTCTTTTTCATTTGCATAGGATTTAGTTTCAATGAATATTTATTCGAAATAAGACAGGTCTAAATATTTTCATTCTACGGGAAAGTCTGTTGTTCCTTCTGTTCAAGTTGATACTGCTGCGCCGCTTCAAGATGGAGGTTACGGATTTCGTCGGCAAGCCATTGTGGCGACAGCACCTTCACCAGGCTTCCACGGCTGAGCAGATGGGCACTGAAATCAGGCGTAGGCCTGATGAAAAGTTCGAAATCGGAGAAATTCTCTCCTCTTCCGATTTCCCGCTGGCTTTTGTGGACTGGGAGGTCGCGCATATAGAATCGCTCATATCCATAAGCACGGATCTTGATATGCTCCGGCTGCGTATCATCGTTCACCAGCACTCCGTAGCACTCATCGAAATAGGTCTGCGCGTCGAAGTCAGGGTCAACCTGGAACTTGATGTCAGTAAATTTCATGTCGAGAACCCGGTCGAGCGAGAAGATTCCGAAATAGTCTGACTCCGGCTTCTCGGGAGTCGCATCACGGTGGAAATGTCCGAGGATATACCACCGCTGCTTGAAGAGTTTGATGCAGTAAGGCTCAAAATTCAGGTCGTTTGGCTTGTCTGTGCCGTATTTGCGATAGGCCACGGCTATCCGCACCCCTTTCTTCATCGCCTCAATGACCATCTTAAGGTAGTCGCCCTCAGAAGGGACGGGCTGCAGAAGTATGCGGCTTTGGAGCGAGAGGCTCTCGCTGATGATGTTGTTGACGGAGAGAGTCGAGAGCAGCCAGTTCTGCACCGTGTCCTCTCCGAGCACATAGTCGTTCTCAATGAAGTAGGTGTAGCCGTTCTGCTTGTCGCATCCGATGATGATGCCGAACATATCCTCGATGGCGATTTTATGGCGTGCGAAGGTGGAGCGAGGAATGTCCATTCCTTCGCTCATGTCGGTGTTCAGCCATCGGTCGTTGATTTCCGCCAATGTGATTCTCCTGGCCCTGTGTATGGTGTTGACAAGCCAAATATACGCTTTGAATTTGTCCTGTGCTTTCATATATTGGAGTTTATTATTGTACAAAGATACATGAAATAAAGAAAATTCACAAAAAATAGTCATAGAAAAAAAGATATTCTTTTAATTTACGCTAACTTTGCACCTAAAAATACAAAAATGAATATAATCAGTATATTTCCCTTCAGGAGATTTTTATGCAAAGTTCTGGCATTTGCGTTGATTGCCCTCATTGTGTCGTCGTGCCAATGCAGCGAGGAGCGCAAAGTCGTGAAATCCGTCGTGGAAGGCCGTTATCAGTTCAACGACATAAACAGCACCCAGCTGGAGGCTGCGACACGTTTCGGCATCGAGCCGCTGGAGGGGCGTGACGACGTGGAGAAGGTGACTGACAAGCTGGTGGAGATTACGACGAACGACATGTACAAGGTAGACCGTCTGGACTATTCCGTCCCCTACCTCATCCCATCCGCCGCCACACTGCTCCACGACATCGGACAGAGATTCCAGGACCGTCTTCATGCTGACGGATACCGCAAGCACCGAATCATCGTCACATCCGTTCTGCGCACGCAGGAGGACGTGGAGCGACTGATGGGAAAGAACCAGAACGCCACGAAGAAGAGTTGCCACATGTATGCCACAACCTTCGACATCACCTACGTACGCTTTGAGCGGATAAGCATGGAGGGGAATCCGATTGCCGACAGAAAGCTGTGCAACGTGCTCGGAGCCGTGCTGGAGGAGCTCCGCGACGAGGGGCGCTGTTATGTGAAGTTCGAAAACAACCAACACTGCTTTCATATCACGAGCCGAATGTGAAGGGGGTTATGACCTTCCTGATCATGAACAGAAGGTGTGTTCGGAGAGGACTCGCTATAAAATGAAAAATAACAGGTTTAGATGATTTCAAGAAAAAAAGGAAACTTTTTTTCAAAAAAAAACGCACTTGTCCCATGATTTGAGACAACTTAATTGTATATTTGCAATAAATAACCAAATTTTAATACTTTATGAGAGTCTATTTTAGTTTTGATTATAAAGGGGGAAATGCCTTCCTTGGGATGAAAGACCGACCGATGATGATGGACACACTCGTGACCGACATCAACGGACTGCTCGGATTTCTGGAACTTCGGCTTGGCTTGCATGCCGGCTCCCGACGCTACATTTACTATCCCGTCAGCGGTTTGTTAGTGGAAGTGGGAGAAAGCAGTGAAGAGCCTGCCTCTGATAACGGAAATAAAAAAAAGAAAGTGGCAACAACAAATCAAGTCATTTTTTCAAGCACCAAAACACCTGATACATAACATAGAAATGCAGGTCGTTGCATCCTCTCAACTCTAAACTCTCAACCCCTGACACATAACACAAAAATGCAGGTCGTTGCATCATACGTTCAACGTTTCAGAAACGTTTGTGGCTGGAAGTTGGGATTAACTATCCCAGCTAAACGTGAGCGAGACATTACTTGGATTTGGCATGGTGGTTCTTGTCCTGCAAAAAATCAAAAAGAATCAGAATTATTTGCGATTCTCCCATATTCTTTGTAATTTCGCAAAAGAAACTAAAATCTTCAACAAATATGTTCAAAAGGAAAAGATATCCCAGCAATGTCCAGACATTTTCGAAACTCAGAGAAGACGGATATGTGTACATCGACAAAACGGACGTGATGTGGCAGATGGTGGACTACAGCAACTACGTGTTCCTAAGCCGGCCGCGCCGCTTCGGCAAGTCGCTGCTCTCTTCCACACTACACAGCTATTTCGACGGCGACCGCAAGCTGTTCGAAGGACTGAAAATCATGGAACTGGAGACGGAATGGAAACGCTATCCGGTAATTCACCTTGACTTGAGCGAGGCAAAAAGCCAGGAAAGTGCAGAGGCCTTACGGAAAAAATTATTTCTGGCATTGAAACCATATTCAATAGAATACGGGAAAGAAAGCGATGAAAGTCAACCTGGCGACCTTCTGAAAGGTATTCTCAACCGTGCTAATGAGCAGAGCGGCTCACGTGTAGCAGTCATCATCGATGAGTACGACGCGCCGCTGCTCGGCGCACTCGACAAGCCGGAACTGCTCGAAGACCTACGCAATGTGATGCAGGAGTTTTTCATTCCCCTGAAAGCTGCCGACCCCATCATGAAATTCTGTTTCATCACCGGCATCACCAAATTCTCGCAACTGAGCATCTTCTCCACCATCAACAACCTGAAAAACATCAGTATGCTGCCACGATTCTCAACCCTCTGCGGCATCACAGACGAGGAAATCGACACGCAGCTGAAAGACGACATCGCCATGATGGCAGAGGAGATGGGCCTCAGCCCTGAAGTGATGCGGGAAAAGCTGCGACTAAGGTACGACGGATATCATTTCTCAAAAAACTCAAAGGCCGTATATAACCCATACAGTCTTTTCAACGCATTATCAGACAGAGACCTGCAAAACTATTGGTTCAGCACCGGCACACCACGTTTCCTCTTCAGCCAGATGGCACATTTCCATACCGACATCACGGCTATGGACGATATCGAGGCTGCATCCTCGGAATTCGACCTGCCTACAGAGGCCATGACCAACGCATTGCCATTGCTCTACCAGTCCGGCTATCTTACGATTAAGGACTATGATGCGGAAGGCGATGTATATACGCTCAGCATTCCGAACAAGGAGGTACGTGTAGGCTTCAGCCAGGGCTTACTGCCTACATATATCGGAATCGACAGCGGACCCGTTCAGCGGGGCTTCGCCCTGAAGTTCTGGAACGCTCTGAAGAAACAGGACATCGAGCTGGCCATGCAGGAGATGCGCAGCTACCTCGCACAGCTCCCCTACATCGAGGGATTCAAGAAGAAACTCGCGGAGGTGAGCAACGTGGAGGGATTCTACGAGTGGTCGCTCTATCTGATTTTCTCCATGCTCAACGTCTATGTCGTCACGCAGCAGAAATGTGCCGGAGGACGGGTCGACATGGTGGTCCACATGCCGGACACCATCTACGTCGTCGAACTCAAAATTAACGGCACCGCCCAGGACGCGCTCGACCAGATCAACTCCCGCAACTACGCACTCCAGTACGCAACGTCTGACAAAAATGTTGTGAAAGTGGGTGTCAGCTTCTCCACAGAAACCAAGACCATCCAGGACTGGATTATAGAGAAAGCGTAGAAACGAAGCCCGAAATGTTCCCGTCACCAAAACGCTCCCGAATCTCAAGCCCATAGGAGCCGACGTCTCCAGGCGTCGGAAGCAGAAACCTCTCAGGTTCGTAATGAGCCCTATCGGAAATTTCCATCATCTTTTTTGGTCGGTTAAGGATTTATTCGTATTTTTGCTGGACAACGGACTAACGAAAACGCTCCCGAACCGCAAATCTATAGGAGCCGACGTCTCCAGGCGTCGGAAGCAGAAAGCTCGTAGGTTCGTAATGAGCCCAATCGAAGATACTTTAACGTATATGATGTTGGATTTTGGGCTTTACGTATCAGCATCGTTTTACTTGCAAAGTCTGGAGACTTCGCTTCACAGGATTCTGTCACGACTCAACAATGCTAAATCAAGCTGGGCATCGTATACGGTGCTCCAGAATCTGTATGTACTAGCCTGGCCGTGCTTTGCCGGCTGATTAGCTCCCCTATCCTTTCTCGATGAGGCAGGTGTGTGTTTTCGTCTTCTGGAGAGACGCCATATATGGACGTCTCTACCATGGGATATATTTCTGTCTGTGGGGATTTGGGCACGTTTGCCAACGTCTTTCCCAAATCCCCACAGATACATAAAGGCCGTACGGCCTGTTTACTACAAAGTAGACTCAACAAACTGCCTCAGGTTGTCCAAGTCCTTCTTGTTGGGATGTCCGGCATGGAGCGGCCCCATAGAGCCACGGCAGGTGAACGACCGCTCGTCGACCGCGATGCCCTGCGCCTCGAGCAGTTTCTGCATCTGAGGAACGGGCGACTTGATGATGGCACAAGAACCGAAGCAGATGACTTTCCTTACCTTACCCGGCGTGAGCGACTTGATGAAGTCCACCATCTTGCCGTTGATCTTTCCCAGCATCACACCCGATCCGAGATAGAGCACATCCACCTCCTCAGTGATGGGAAATTCCACGGTTTTGGCCGATGCGCCGGTGACCTCTGCCACCACGTCGGCCATCTTGGCTGAATGGCCGAACTTGCTGAAATAACGAATTGCTATTTTCATTGTTATCTGTTTTATATGTTTAAACTATCATTTTCTCTATTTCCTCCTGATGTTCGAACAGGGTGCATCCTCCGGTATGCTCCCACCCCAGCGCTTTCGCTGCGCGGATTTTACGGAAAAGAGGGGATTTGAGAGCTTCGAGCACCCCAATCTCAGCCACATTGCTGTCGCTGAACGGAGAGAACGGACAGGGCTCGGCCGCACCGTCAGGTCCGATATGGAAAAAGCCGCGTCCCGACGCCAGGCATCCACCCAGTTCTTTCTCATCGCCGGGAAACGAGAGGAATATGATGTCGGCATACTGTTCGCGCCGTTCTGTCATGATACGCTCCATCAGAGCCACATGGGAATCGTCGAAAGCCAGGTGCTCAGTCCCTTTCTCTGTAGGCACATACTCCACGTAGAACACGATTTTGCAGCCGTATTCCCGCAACTGGTTGATGAAGTCGGCCGACGTGACGAGCGACAGGTTCTCAGTCGTCACGGTGATGCTGGTGCCGAAGAAGAGGTCCTCGTCCTTGAGCATCTGCATGGACTGCATGGCCCGTTTGAACACGCCCTGCCCACGCCGCAGGTCAGTACCGGCAGCCGTGCCCTCCACGCTGATGATGGGCACCATGTTCAGATGCTTGCGCAGGAACTGCAGGTAGGATGGGCCGATGAGTGTCCCGTTGGTGAAAACCGGGAAAATCATGTCCTCCACCTTTGCCACTTCCTCCAGGATGTCTTTGCGCATCATCGGCTCACCTCCCGCCAGCAGCGAGAAGTTGATGCCCATGGAAGCGGCCTGCTTGAAAATCTCACGCCACTGCTCAGGCGAGAGTGTGGGCTTCTGCTCCGATTCCTTGTCTTCGGCTATGCCGTTGCTACGCGCATAACAGCCTTTGCAATGGAGATTGCACGTTGTGGAGATGCTGCTGATAAGAAACGGGGGGATGCCGATATGCTCTTTTTCCGACACCTTGCGACGGAGCCGCTCCGACTTCTCGAACAGCCGCTGCATCTTGAATGCGAAACGTGCCTCGCGCGGATTCCGCAACACGTTCTTATAGGCTTTTGCCATAATGTTGCGGATGCTGCCGCCCATATAGGCGGCCAAATCAAATGTATTCGGTTCTTCCATAATTTTTTCTCCTATCCCATCACCACGTCGAGCACCATCATCAACACGAATCCAAGGGCAAAGCCGATGGTGCTGAGGTTGCTGTGTTCGCCCTCACTGGCCTCGGGGATAAGTTCTTCCACCACGACATAGAACATGGCTCCAGCCGCGAAAGCGAGCAGGTACGGCAAAGCCGGCGTCATCATCGATGCCAGCAGGATGACGGCGATACTGCCCAAAGGCTCCACCACGCCGCTGAGACTCCCGATGAGGAACGACTTCCACTTGGAATTTCCTGCCGCCCTCATGGGCATGGAGATGATGGCTCCCTCAGGCACATTCTGTATGGCGATTCCCACAGAGACGGCCAGCGCGCTGGCAAGCGTCAGATGGGCTGCCCCCTCGCCTGCCCCGGCGAACACGACTCCTACAGCCATGCCCTCGGGAAGATTGTGGATGGTGACAGCCAGTGCGAGCATCGCCGTACGGGACAGATGCGAACGCGGACCTTCCGGTTTTTCTGTGCCTATGTGCAGATGGGGAGTCAGTTCGTCGATAAGAAGGAGAAAGCCCATGCCGAGGAGAAAACCGACAGCCGCCGGCCACACTGCGCCTTTGCCGGCATCCGCCTCCATCTCGATGGCAGGAATGAGGAGCGACCACACAGAGGCGGCCACCATCACTCCAGAGGCGAATCCCAGCAGCGTCTTTTGCAACCGGACTGACATCCCGTCCTTCATCAGGAAGACAAAGGCAGCCCCCAGCATCGTGCCCAGCAGGGGGATAAAGATTCCGATGATGAGTGCCATATCTTAGTTGAAAGGTTCGTCGTCTACTTTCACAAACTTGTCCTTCTTACGCTTGCACCTGGGACAGCACCAGCTGTCGGGAAGGTCCTCAAACGGAGTTCCGGCAGGAATGCCCTGTTTCGGATCACCCTTATCTGGGTCAAAGACATATCTGCATGAACATTTCATTTTTGCCATAGTAGAAACTTTTTTGTTTTAAAAAAAGAAAAGGAGGCCCAGGCTTCACAGCCGGCCGTATGGACGGCCATCAAGTCTGTCCTCCCTTAAAAGTCTGAAGGTAAATGTATTGCTGACACAAGAAAGCGATTACTGAGCCGGCTCCCACTTGCAACGTACGGGAGAGACGATGGCTCCTTCTTTCTTCAGTTCGGCAAATGCCTTGTCCACTTCCTTGCGGTCGGCTCCCAGCGCCTTTGTCACTTCGCCTGCCGAAACCGGTTTTCCGGCCTCACGCATAGCCTGTAATACTTGTTCTTTCATAATCTTTTTGTAGGTTTTAGAATTTAACGGTTTCTACCTCTTCCATCATCTTGAAGAAGGTGGCTGTGGCATCTGTGAGATAATACATCACGCCATTCTCGCCATTCTCACCGAGAGCAGGCTTGAGCACCGGCATCTTGTCAACAAGCGCCTTGCCTACCTCCGGACGGTTGTCCTCAACGAGCTTGCACTCGATACGCAGGGTCATGCCTTTGAATGCGCATATCTCGGCTTTGGGGTTGGCTGCAATCTGACGGGTGGCATTGGTCTGGCCGAAGGCCATGATATAGATTTTGTCTTCGAAGAACAACAAGGCTCCATAAGGACGGACACGTGGCTGGTCGTTTTCAACCGTAGCCAAATAGAAGGTCTTGGCATCTTCCAAGAAATCGTAAACTTTCTTTACTGCTTCCATAATGTCAATACGTAATTATATATTTATAAACGGTATAAGTCGTGCTGCAGAAATCAAACCTGAGTGAACAGCCAGTTCTGCTTGCCGATTTTCTCAATCATCTCGAGAGCTCCCTGACTCCAGTAGAGGTCCTCCTCCTCGTCGGCCAAGTAGGCCTTCATGATGTCGAAAGTTGTGGGGTCGCAAGGGAGTTGCTCGATGCATTTGTAAAGCAGGTCTACGCCTGCCTTCTGGATGTCAAGGTCGGCCTTGATGTATTCCACTGGGTCGGAGATAAGCGCACGGCTCTTGGCACCATCAAACTTGATGTCTCCTCCGAGATCGAGAATGCGCTCCACGAACTTCTCAACCCATTCCATCTCCTCGGTGAAGTGGTCGATGTATTTCTGTCCGAGTTTTGAGAATCCCTGAGACTTGAATATTTGTCCCTGCAGTTTGTGTACGAGAGCACCTTCTGTCAGTCCTGTTGCGAAGAACTGGAGGGTCTCTATAGATTTTTTTGCGTCCATGAAAAAAATTTTTTTTAAAGTGTTTGTATGAAATTGTCAGTTGCAAAGTTACGATGTTCCTATGTATAAATAAAATCTCTAACGACACAAAAGTTGTCTGAAACGATACAAGATAAAATAATTTTTTGTAACTTTGCAAATATGTACACACTGACTGAAGCATGGATTGAGATGTTCGGCAGGCTACCGGACGGATGGGATGGAAACATCTACTGCACAAAGACAGACGCAGACATAGTTTTGCGCACCAATGCCACAAATGGATTCATGGCCGCATATACATTTTCACTTATAAGGGAAGGATGGATCACGCTCTTATACAACGGGCATGAAGTGACACTCCATCCGGATGATCTTTTCATCTACTCGCCAGGAATGGAAAGCACGGTCATCGATGTGTCGGAAAAATATCAAGGCTACTGTATGCTGGTCGACGAGAAAGCCTCACTCGAGACACCAAACGTGCGAGACCTGGTCAACATCGCATACCAGCCTCTCGTACGGCTCCATGAGTCAAGCATCTCACTTCCACAAGACACGGCCACTCATCTGGCAGAAAAAATGGAGGAAATCATATCCTATCTCCATTCCAACCATATCTACAAAGAGAAGATTCTGCCAATGCTCTTCTCGGTGTTCCTTCTCGACTTTCAGGATGCGCAGAAGAAAGCCGTCTCCAACGTACAGACATCAACGCGGGTAGAGGAGATTTTCATCGGGTTCATGCGCTTGCTGCCCGACAATTTTGCCGATCATCACGACATCGCCTTTTATGCCTCAGCGCTGAACATTTCATCTGTGTATCTCTCACGCGTCATTCGGCAGGTAAGTGGACACACCGTGATGGACTACATCAACCATATGCTCGAGACGGAAGCGAATTATCTCATAAGCACTTCGGAGCTCACCATCGGACAAATTGCTGACCGACTGGGGTTTGCGGACATACCATCTTTCAGCAAGTTCTTCAAACGGCACAAAGGACTGACTCCCAGAGATTACCGAAACCAGAAAAGAAGTCTTTAGCTTACCGCTCCAAAAGGGATCATCTATTGGATACTTTCGATTCGCAGCCTCAGCAGGCCGGCTGGCACCTGCACATCTACAACCTCACCGACTCGCTTGTTGAGCAGAGCCTGGGCGATGGGTGAGTTGACGGGAATCTTTGCCTCACGCACATTGGCCTCATGCTGACTGGTTATGGTATAAACCATGCGCGAGTTATTGTTCAAGTTCGTCATCTCCACCTTGCTCAGCAAATGCACGCTGTCGCTGTCCATACGCGACTTGTCTATCACCCTGGTATAGGACAGAACCTTTTGCTTGAAGCGGATGCGTCCCAGAATGCGAGCCTGCTCACGCTTGGCGGCATGATACTCAAAGTTCTCGCTCAGGTCGCCCATGGCGCGGGCGTCGGCGATTGCCTCCTTCACACGCGGAAGGTCGACGGTCTCCAGTTGGCGGAGTTCGGCCACGAGCTTGTCGTAGCCTTCTTGTGACATATATTCCATCTGTCAGAATCCTTTATTTTGCATTTTTTTGACCTGCAAAGGTAAGAAAAAAAACTGATTCACAAACTTTTTTGAAGGATTATTTTTTACATGCCCGGCAAAGGATTTCCATAAATTCCTGAGTTATGATGAAAAACCATCAACTTTTACAAACCGAAATTTTCTTTTAATTCCGGATAATTTTCTTGTTACCCCCACATCACAAGAGTAACTACACTATTCACTTTTCACTATTCACTTTTCACTTAATTTTTCTTCCCTTGTCCCACGTTTTGAGACATCCCGCCACTAACTTTGCCGAAAATTCCAAACTAAGGGAGAAGCACAGGAAGAATCAGCCTGATACCACCGAAGAAAAGACATCCCCAAAAACTGGAATAAAAAAAATAGCGAGATTAAAAAAAAATTCGTATATTTGCAAAAACATTGCCATATATAATGGAAAACTACCCAAACCAGATGAAGGACAACCCAACAGAAAAAACCCTGAAAATATGCAAGGCTTCGGCAGGAAGCGGAAAGACATTCACACTCGCTGTGGAATACATCAAGCACCTGGTGAAGAACCCGGCGACCTACCGCCACATCCTGGCTGTGACTTTCACCAACAAAGCCACAGCCGAGATGAAACAGCGAATCACCAGCCAGCTCTACGGAATCAGCCGGGGACTGAACGACTCTGAAGACTATGTCAACAAAATCACCTCTGATGAAGCCATACAAAACTGGTACCGGCAGCTGTGCGACAAACCAAGCGCCACCCCCACCCCGTCTCTCGAACAGCTCGTAAGAGACAACTGCCGCAAGGCGCTCACCATGATCATACACGACTACCACCGATTCCGCATCGAGACAATAGACTCATTCTTCCAGACCATCATTCGCGAGCTCGCACACGACCTCAACCTCACGGCTAACCTCAGGGTCGAACTCGACCACGACGCGGCTCTAAAGGAAGGGGTCAGCAGGGTCATCGACGCCATCTGCGACGACAAGGAAACCAGGCAGAGGGTGCTCGACTACGTCAGCAACAAGATGGAGGACAACAAGAACTGGACCATCAGCGCTGACCTCGAGAAATTCGGGAAAAACATATTCGACGAGAACTTCCTCAAATTCGGCAAAGAGCTGAGAGAAAAACTGAAAGATCCCGAATTTCTGAAGAATTACCTCAAAAACTTACAGCAGTTGAAGGCCACGGGCGTCTCGCAGCTGAATGACATAGGAGAGCAATTCGACGACATATGCAGAAGGAGGGGAATACAATCGGACTACATGAAGAATAAGAGCAAGAATGCGGCAATGTTTTTCTTCAGGAAACTGAAAATGATGGACACAAAAGCCCCGGACTTTCCCAATACCCCTTCCACCCTCATCAAACATACCGAGGATATCAGCGAATGGAGCAAGGAGAAGGACATTCAGACCATTGTGGAACAAGAGCAGCTGATGACGATGCTGGACAACGCCATCAAAAAAATGAAGGAGGTGAAACGGATTATACTCAGCGTACAGGAAATCAGCATGCACCTCAACCAGCTGTCGCTCATCAACACCATCAGCCAGAAAGTCAACGACGCGATCGGAGACAGAGGAGAGTTCCTGCTGGCTAACACCAACCACTTCCTCAACGAGATGATCGACGAGAGCGATGTGCCATTCATCTACGAACGGACTGGAACACACTTCGAACATATCATGATCGATGAGTTTCAGGACACATCCGTACTGCAATGGGAGAACTTCAAGCCACTCATCAAGAACTGCCTCGACGATGGCAACGAGTGCCTTATCGTGGGCGACGTCAAGCAGAGCATCTACCGATGGAGAAACGGGGAATGGAGCATTCTCAACAACATGAGCAACGATCCGCAACTCAAAGCATTCGTCAAGGACGACCCGCTCGACACCAACTACCGCAGCGCGGCAAGGGTCATCACGTTCAACAACGAATTTTTCGAAAATGCCAGCAAGCAGCTCAGCCACACATACGCAGATAACGAAGGAGGAGACGCCCAAGACATCCTCAACGCATACAACGGGTGCAAGCAGGAAATCCCGGCAGGCAAAGACTTGAAAGAAGGCTACGTGAGGGTGGAATTAAAGAGCAAGAAAGAAAAAGAAGACGAACAGAATGACGATACAGACAAGTGGTACTGCGACCGAATAACGGCCAACGTGGAGAGGTTGCTCAAGGCCGGC
Organism: Bacteroidaceae bacterium; assembly: GCA_017483765.1. Lineage (GTDB taxonomy): Bacteria > Bacteroidota > Bacteroidia > Bacteroidales > Bacteroidaceae > UBA3839. The sequence continues at coordinate 24,399 of JAFUVE010000004.1, forward strand.
ATACCGCAGAGCCAAATCACGATTCTGGTCCGGCAGAACCAACAGGCCACGCGCATTTGCGATTACTTCGGACAAAAAGAAGAGCTCGTCTGCGGACAGAAAGTGAGGGTGACCAGTGCCGAAGCATACAGGCTCGACAGCTCACCTGCCGTCAGGCTTATCATCCTGGCACTAAAAATGCTGCAGAACCCCAACGATAAGAAATTCAGGGCGATGCTGGCATACTATTACCAGGCGGACGTGGAAGGAAACCGCTCACTCATGAACGACTTCGACCAGCTTTTCGTCAACGACATCGACAGTCTCAACAACAGCCTGCCTGAAGAACTGACTCGGCAAGCTGCCGCCCTGGCACTCACACCCCTCTACGAACTGTGCGAGCGACTCTACTCCATACTCTCACTCCACAAGATTGAAGGACAAGACGCCTATCTCTTCGCCTTCTACGACCACGTGGCACATTTCCTTGAAGGAAACAACACCGACACGGAAAATTTCATCACACAATGGGACGAAGTGCTTTGCAAGAAAACAATCAACAACGGAAGCACGGAAGGCATAAAAATCATGACCATACATAAATCAAAAGGTCTGGAGTTCCATTCCGTCATCCTCCCGTTTGCTGATTGGGAAATCACCGACTCAAGGAACAAAGACCACCTCATTTGGTGCAAGCCGGAGGAAGACCCTTTCAGCCAGCTGCCGCTTTGCCCCGTCAGGATTGTCAAGAACATGAAGGAGTCCGTCTTTGCCGCTGACTACATGAATGAGTTGCTCAAGCAATACGTCGATAACCTCAACGTGCTTTATGTCGCACTCACCAGGGCATCAAAAAACCTCATCGTCATCTCTTCCCATCCAGGCAAAGACAACTCTATCCACGACGTCCTGTCAAAGGCCATGCCAAAAGACTGGATCTCCACCAACGATCCCGACGACTCATCTCTCACCGTATTTGAGGAAAAGGACGCCACGATCGTGGGATTCCGACAGAAGGAGAAGAAAACGGACAACGTCATGACCGCCATCCCGGAGATGCGGCAGCTCGGATTCAGCAGCGGAAAGTCGAGGGGAGAGTTCCGGCAGTCCAACAAGTCAAGACGGTTTATCCAAGGTGAGGACATCGACGAGCACCGAACGAAATACCTCGACGAGGGAATCCTCTTCCATGCCATCCTGGCAGAAATACAGACGCTCGACGACGTGGAGAGGACTGTGGCACGCCTCGACATGGAAGGATGCTTCGACAGCGCAAGCCACCGCGAGGATGTCAAGAGACTCGTGGAAAAAGCATTCCAAGACCCGCGCTCAGCGCTTTGGTTCAATCCCGAATGGACGGTCATCAACGAGAACGCCATCGTCTATCGCGACAAGGATGGAAAAACCGCCACCTGCCGTCCAGACCGCGTCATCACCGACGGCCGTCAGACCCTCGTCATCGACTACAAGACCGGCATCTACCGCAGCGAGCACGAAGATCAGGTGGCTGGCTACATGAACCTCCTACGTCAAATGGGCTACAACAATGTCAAAGGCTATCTTTGGTACATCCGCCAGCAAAGCATCGTGGAAGTAAATTCCACCACCAGCCAATAGCCCGACCCGTCCGACCTGTCCGACACGTCCGACCCGTCCGACCTGTCTGACTAGTCCGACTTCTCCGATTACTCCGACCATCACCAAATCTCAAACTTCAAACTTCAAATCTCAAAGTAATAGTGTTTTCCCCATTCCTCAAACAAGTGGCCGGTGACCTGCTCAGCAAGTTCGACGGCAACCTCAAAGACCTCACCATCATGCTTCCAAGCAAGCGAGGAGGACTCTTCTTCAACCGGTACCTGGCCGAGCTCACCGACCACCCCGTATGGGCACCGGCATACACCACCATGGACGAACTGTTCCAAAGCATGACCGAACTCGAGGTGGCGGACCAGCCGCTCCTCATCTTCCATCTCTATGCAGCCTATGCGGAGGCCATACGACAGGCCAGCCCGGAACCAGGCACCACCGTCGAGAGCCTCGACCAGTTCTATGCGTGGGGAGAGGTCATGCTCAGCGACTTCGACGACATCGACAACAACCTGGCGCATGCCGACAAGATATTCGCCAACATGAAAGACCTCGAGGACCTCACAACGCTGGACTATCTCACCGAAGAGCAGCAGAAGGCCATAGAGCATTACTTCGGCATTTTCGAGGTGAAGAGCGACTCTCAGCTCAAGCAGAAGTTCCTCAGCATCTGGAACATCCTCTACCCCACCTACCAGAATCTGCGCCAACGCCTTCTGCGCCACAAGCTGGCCTATCAGGGAATGCTCAGAAGGAAGGTGGTGGAAGAAGGGTTGAACCCCGACAAGCTGAAGTCTCAAAAATATGTGTTCGTGGGATTCAACGTGCTCAACAAGACGGAGCACAAGCTCCTCGACATGCTCAGGCAGGAAGGAAGGGCTCTCTTCTACTGGGACTACGACAAGGCGTACATCAAGCCGGACAGCCAAGGCGATTGCTTCTTCGAGGCAGGACGATACATCAGGGAGAACCTCAAGCACTTCGGATGCGAGTTCCCCGCCGACGCTCCATGTTACGACAACATGAGCCACAAAAAACATATCAGCTACGTGGCCTCTCCATCCAACAGCGGAGAGACACGCTTTGCAGGGGAGCTGATTGCACGACAAATCAAGGCCGACGAACGGCAGCACCACTCGGCAGTCGTTCTCTGCGACGAGAAGATGCTGCAGTCCATGCTCCACAGCATGCCGGAAAAAGATGCTGACGGGACGCCCTTCAAGATGAACGTCACCATGGGATTCCCGCTGATTCAGACCCCGGCGGCGGGTCTGGTCATGACGCTGCTCGAACTGCATGTCTTTGGCGACAGGAACGGAAAATGGTACTACACCTACGTGGCGAACGTGCTCAAACACCCATACACCGTCAGGATGACGGGAGGAAAGTCGGCTGTCCTGCTCGACGAAATCAAGGACAAGCACCAGTTCTTTGTCGATCCGGAAAAGTTCCAGACTGACCCATTCCTAAGCCGGATTTTCTGCCACCAGAAAGATATCGACGGACTGCTGGCCATGCTCTCACAGGCTATGCAGGAAATCGCACTCAGCTATGTCAATGCCGACACGCGTTCTTTCGACATACAGCTCTACCAGGAGTCGCTCTATTCATCCTACACTCTGCTCAACCGGCTGGCGGCCATCAGAACCATGGTGAGAACGGACGAGGAGTTCCTGACTGTGCGCGACAACGACATGAGCACGGACCGCTACCTCAGGCTCATCAGGCAGATGATGCAGTCCACGTCCGTACCCTTCCATGGCGAGCCGGCGGAAGGACTGCAAATCATCGGACTGCTCGAGACACGATGCCTCGACTTCGAGAACGTCGTCATCACAGGAATGAACGACGAGAACATTCCGAAAGCAGTGAAGCGTACATCTTTTATTCCCTACACCTTACGGGAAGCACACGGAATGACCACGTTCGAGGCACGGTCCAGCCTCTATGCCTACTCCTTCTACCACCTCATACAACGGGCGTCTGACATCACGCTCGTCTTCAACAACTCGGTAGACGAACTATCAAAGGGCGACATGTCACGATTCATGACTCAGCTGCTCGTGGAGCAGGACGAGATGTTCGGTGGCAACCTGACCATCGAGCAGACCGCTCTCGAGGCTAAGGTGCAGACGTCATCCAGAAAGAACCTCTCCGTGCGGAAGACCCACGAAGTGATGGAACGCCTCATCAAGCGGTTCACAGGAAGAATCCTCTCCCCCTCCGCCATCAACTCCTACATCACCTGCCCGTTCAAGTTCTACCTTGAGAAGGTGGCGGCGCTCAAACCGGATGACGACATCTCTGAGGAGGTGGGGAACGACGTGTTCGGAGATATCTTCCACCATACCATGGAGCACCTCTACAAGCCCTTGGCCAAAAAGATTTTGCTGAGCGACACTTTTCAGAAGCTGAAAGAAAACGAAAGACAGATAGAGCAGTACGTCGACGACGGATTCCGAAAATATTTCTTCAAAGTGGAACCCTTTGACCCTGTCACCTACAACGGAGAGCAGATGCTTAACCGCACCGTCATCATCGAATACGTGAAGAAGCAGCTGGACTACGACGCGCATCTCTGCCCGCTGCGAATCGACGCAGTGGAGAACGAAGACCACAAGATGGAAATCCGCATCGGAGAGCACAGTTTCATCCTCGGAGGCATCATCGACCGAATCGACACCATCCGAGTCGGAACCAGCCAGGAGCGGCACAGAATCGTGGACTATAAGACAAGCGCAACGCCACAAGGGTTCAGCACGGTCGACGAGCTCTTCGACTCACAAAGGGAACGCCGGGCCTACCACATCCTGCAAGCGTTCTACTATTCCGACATCTACACCGAGTCAACCGAACAGCCCGTCGCGCCGGCTCTCATGTACATCAAGCCGGCATCCATCCCCCAGACGGATGGAACGGAGGACGAGAGCATCATCAAATGCGCGGCAGACCAAGAGAGCGGTTCCGAAAAAAAGAAATCAAGACAGCCGAAAACACCTGTCCTCGACTTCGCCAAGCAGATGAAACAAGAATTTCACGAGCGCATGACGGCAGTCATCAACGAGATGTTCTCCAAAGACGTGGACTTCACGCAGACCACCAACCTCCACGCCTGCACCTACTGCGACTTCAAGCAGATTTGCGGAAGAGAGGGAAAAGGTAAGGACATGTCCTGATCATTAACGTGAGTCTGGTAGAATAAATGTGTCCTTTTTTTTCAAGCAAAAAATGCTCCCATCGCCAAAACACTCCTGAATCGCAAGTCGTATAGGAGCCGACGTCTCCAGGCGTCGGAAGCAGAAAGCTCGTAGGTTTGTATTGAGCCGAATTGAACTTACATTAACGTGTAAGATTCTGGAATTAAGGGATTGCGTATCAGACTCGTTTCTACTTGCAAAGTCTGGAGACTTCGCCTCCTACGCGTGGGTTGCAACGGTGGATGGACAGAAACGGACCAATAATTTTTCAGACCTGTCTGACTCCTAAAAAACGCACGGAAGAGCCAGCAACTGCTGCATCAGTGTGCGGGCCATGCGCTCATGTCCCAGGTCATTGGGATGAAGGAGGTCGGTCTGGGCGTTATGAAAATATTGTCCGTGCTCCTTCAGCAAGGGGAATAGCCCGGAAGAGGCGTTCCAGTCAATCACGGGAACCGCCCATATGTTGCCGGCTTGCTTGACCGCCTCCACGTATACGTCGAGATATTCACCGCACTGATTGGTATACGACTCGTCGCACTGCCAGTTCTTCTCGTTGGCATGGAAGTCGGAACGGTGGATCGGAGTGAGGAGCACAATCTGCTTGGTGGGATAAGTGCGCTTGAGCGAGTCGAGCGCGATATTGATGCGTCCGCAGTAGGTAGTGGGATCCATCGACGGCGTGCGCTGACGGCGAGTGACCATCTGCTTGACTTGTCCGTGGCCATATTCCACCTGGCTGACACGCTCGTTCCACCACTGACCTACGGGCACGCCGTTGTTGTAGTCGTTCGTGCCGCAGAAGATGAGGATGGCATCCACTTCGTCGCCGTGTTCCTCTTTCAGTTTGGCAGTCTGACGGGGGATGTCGTTCCACTGACGGCCCGACACACCATAGACGTACGGGGTGATTTGAAGCCAGTCCTGCAGGTACGACCAGTATTTCTTTTTCGAGGCGTTATTACGCGGGTCGGTCACAGAGTCGCCGAAATAGGCCACCCGTTTGCCTTGCCAGGGATGAGTGAAGGTGGTCTGGCAGAAAGCGCAGATGGGGAGAATAAAAAATAAAAAGAGAATGTGGCAGCGTTTCATGTTCATAACGTTAGATGTTTTTATGGATTGTGACGCAAATTTAATCAATAATTATCATAAGAGAAAGAAGATTCGGGAAAAAGATGGAAAAATAATCAATTTATTTTGCATAAAAGCATAAAATATAATAACTTTGTCTTGAATACATTCAAATTGTTTTTCAGAGCATAGAGAACAAATTTTCTTTTGAAGAAAACATGTTTTTTTATGAATTCGAACCAATTCTATCAGTTATAAACCCAAAAAAGTATTTGCATTATGAATCATTCAGTACACATGAAAGGACGCATGAGGCTTTTCCTGGCAGCTATCAGCCTGCTATGCCTCTCCGTCAGCTCCATGGCGCAGACCAAATGGTCGGAGGTGCTGTGGTGTGAGAGTAACTCTACACTTTATTTCGTCCAGCGCGAGAACAACACGATGACTCCGGGCAAGTGGAGCGGATTGAATGTAGAACGTTTGGCGGTTAGCAACTCGGTCGACAACACTGGCACAGACAAGCCCGTCTGGATTGACCAGGTGGGAAAGAAGGTGAAGCGGGTGGTGTTCGACTCCTCCTTTGCCAACTCAGCTCCGTTCTCCACGGCCTACTGGTTCTACAACATGAGCTCGCTGGAGGAAATCATCGGCATGAACTACCTGAAGACCTATCGTGTGACGACGATGCGCTGCATGTTCCACGGCTGCTCCAGCCTGAAGAGCATCAACCTGTCGTATATCGACACATCGAACGTGACCGACATGTTCTGCATGTTTTTCCTCACAGGGAAGCTGACAAGTATCGACCTGTCGAAATTCAACACCTCTAATGTGACCGACATGGCATCCATGTTCTCCAACTCAGGCGTCACGTCCCTCGACCTCTCGAATTTCAACACCAGCAAAGTGACCGACATGGACGGCATGTTCGCCAACATCAAAGTCACAAGCCTCGACGTGAGGAATTTCGATACGAGAAAAGTGAGGAGGATGTCGTCGATGTTCTCCCATTGCACAAAAATCACCACGCTCGACATTTCTTCATTTTATAATGAGTTGACGAACACAGACTATATGTTTTATGACTGTCCGAATCTGACCACCATTTACACAAACTCCACCTGGGTTGCGTCCAGCTCAACCGGCATGTTTGAGGACTGCACATCCCTGAAGGGCGCCATCAGCTATTCGCCAGACAAGACCGACGTGACTTACGCCAACCCGAACACCGGCTATTTCACCTTCAAGACACTGCGCATGAAAATCAACAACAAAGAGGTTTCCCGCGACGACGTAAACGACCTGACGGTGATGAGCGGCGTGAGCGTGGCGGAGGGCGGTTACGCGAAGTACGATATCGACAACAGCACGCTGAGCCTGAAGGACGCCACGATTTATGGCTGGAGTCCGTTTGAGAGCGAGATAAAAGAACTTACTATCAACATTGAGGGCAAGAATTACATCACCACGAGCAGCGAGGAGAGTGGCAACGCGATGATGCTATGTAACCGTGTGACCATCACCGGTGGCGGTTATCTTTACACAAGCGGAGGCGGCAATGGTGCGGGCATCCAAATCAACGGCTTCCTCACGGTTGAGAATGCCACTGTTGAGGCATACGGCAAGTACGGCATCAGAGGTTTACTGACGACCAGCCCACAGACTGGCGCACTAGTAGGCAGCGGACTCACGTTGTGTGGCAACCGTTCAAAGGTGATTGCCAACAGCAACAACAAATGGAACGACGCTGGAGCGAGCATCGGCAACTTCAGCAGCATCACATTGAAGGACGGCGCCAGCGTGACAAGCCCTTCTGGGGCAAAAGTGCTGGACGGCAACATAGTAGATGCAGACGGCAATACCATCATCGCCCAGGAAGTGGTCCTTTCCTCTCCCGTCACCAATTACGGTTTCAAGATAAACGGTGAGCCGGTGACCGACTGGAACTGCGATGACCTCACCGTCATCGACGGCGTGGAACTGGCGCAGCCCTATGGATTTGCGAAGTACGAACCATCGACCGAGACACTTTATCTCAATAACGTGAAAATCAAAGCAACGGGCAATACCCATTGTATCTACACAAATCATCCACTCCTGGACAACATCAACGTGGAAGGTGTCGTGACTTTAGAGGCAGATAAGGGTTCTGCCATCTGGCATGGATCCAACACGACAATCAACGGAGGGGGATTCCTGATGCTGCAAAGCAATAGCACAGGCGCAACGATGTATACAGGAGGAGTGCTGACGCTCGACAATGTCTACGTCAACATATACGGCAGTCGCTGGGGACTGTCCGGACAGACTATTATTCGTAGTGGCGGCAGCGAAATTCCTGTAGGCAGCCTGGTGATGCAAAACAATGCAATTCTGAGTGCAGTTGGAACGGAAGTCAGCATCAGGAACTTGACAAACATCACGCTGAAGGACGGCATCGTCATACGCGATCCAGAAGGAGCGGCATGGGACAGCTCCAAGCTTTCCGTCTGCGTTAACGGCAAAGAATGCAGTGGGCGCGTCGACATAGCCGTGCCTGAAGAGAAGCTGGACTTATGGATTGCAGGCACACAGCTGACCACCGTAAATGCCCCTTACATCGGGTTGGTGCTGGGTACCGACATCTATAGACCGCTGCAGACCTCAAAGGACTACAAGATTGCCTACGACCAGAAAACCAAGACACTCCACATGGACAATGTCAGCATCTCCACCACCACAAACGCCGCCCTGATATCGCGCATAGACGGATTGACCATCAGCGTGGAGAACAACCCGTGCTACCTGATAACCACCAACTCGAACTGCAATGGCATAACCCTTTATGGCAACACGACCATACAGTCGGTCAACGTGACGCCAACCCTCGCCACCCTCGGATTCAGCCTGTTTGTATCGGCCAGCACGCTGACCGGCATTGAGTTCTATGGAACCACAAACGGCACAGTGACACTGAAAGACATCAGGATGTTCGTGTCGGGCGGCGACTACGGCATCACCGGAAGACGTTACAAGGACAACTACTATGCCACCCTGTCCATCACGGGCAAGGACACTTATCTTTTGTGCAACGCCAAGGAGGGCTCCATCTTCATTTTTAAGGCCTTGAAGCTGGACAGCGGCCTGCAGATTCACATTCCCGACTACGGGACATTCAGCAATCACGGTGTACGTAATTCCGAAGGAGAACTGGCCACGAGCGTGCTCATCTACAGCAAGGGCGGCAAGAAAGGCGACGTCAACCAGGACGGAAAGGTCGACATCAGCGACATCGTGGCAGTCATCAACACCATCGCCGGCGACACCACATACAAATCGACCGCCGACGTCAACGAGGACGACAATATCGACATCTCAGACATCGTGGCCATCATCAACATCATCGCCGAACAATGACGGCATAGGCCAACGAAAACATAAAGCAATGTGCGGAGCATCCTGGCATACGGGATGCTCTGCCTTGTTTTATTTCTGATGTGGAGAAAGCAAACTATAAAGGCTGCCAGTATGCTGCGTTTTTTATTCCTGTGCCCGTCAAATGAAGCGGAAGTTTGCCAGATAAGTTCAGAAGATACAAAACCGAAAGAAGATGTTACATATCTAAAATTATTATATAGAAAAAAGTGGTAGATTTGCATAAAATTTGAATAATTCAAAAAATCGAGACATGAGAATTCGCATTTGTTTGTCAATCCTATGCTGTCTGACTGTTGTGATGGCAGCGACGGCACAGCCAGAAATCACTGAGCCGACACAGTTCTTTGTGATGCATAGCAGCGGAAACCACCTGAAGCGGGGAAACGACAATGGGGGCTATTTGGAATCGGCTATGGCCACCAATCCTCAGCAGATGAGGTTCACACCGGCCGGCGACGGCTATTACACCATCGAGACAGTTGGTGAAGAGCATCGCTTCCTGTCGAAAATGAATGCGTGGAACACCTCGTTTGTGGAAGACGCTTCGAGCGACGACGCAAAATTCAAGTTAGAGCCCGTGTCTGGCAACTACCTGCTGATTCGCTGTAAAGGCAACGGACAGTGCCTTGGCACCGACAGCAACGACCCGGAGCAGAAGGTATATAGCGACAAAAACGGATCTGACATCAAGCACTACTGGTATCTCAGCGACAAAGTGAACGGACAGCTGCCAACCGATACACTGTCTTACCTGATCAGTCCTTCCAATGTACGCCAGCACTTCGACGGATGGGGAGTTTCTCTTTGTTGGTGGGCAAACATGTGCGGAAAATGGAGCGACAAGGCCATCGACGAGATTGTCAGCTGGCTCGTGAGCCCTACGGGATTGAACTATTCCCATTTCCGATATAACATCGGAGGAGGCGACGACCCCGAGAACAAGAACTGCACACTCCACCACATGGGCGGAGGCAAAGGGCTTCGCGCTGAGATGGAGGGATTCAAGGATTTCAGCGGCGACGAATACCACTGGGATCGTGACGAAGCACAGCGTAAAATCCTTCTCAAAATCCATGAGAAACGCCCGGATGCCGTATTCGAGGCATTCAGCAATTCCTGCCCCTACTACATGACATACAGCGGATGTGTGAGCGGAAACACTGACGGAGGAAAGGACAACCTTCGCCCTGAGTACTATGAGGAATTCGCTCATTATCTCGTGGATGTTTGCAAGCACTATAAAGACACCTACGGCATCGAGTTCAAGACCCTCGAGCCGTTCAACGAGTCGGTGACCAATTTCTGGTTCTGCAACGGGGTGCAGGAAGGCTGCCATTTCGACTATAAGTCACAGGTGGCTTTCGTGAAAGTGCTTGAGCCGATACTGAAAGCGTCGGGACTCAGCACGGTGATTTCTGCATCTGATGAGACGAACATAGGTCTGGCTGTGGAGGGCTACCGCCAGTTCCGTCAAGGGGGTGCCTTGAAACTAATCGGCCAATGGAACACACACACCTATTCAGGCAACAACCTGGACCGAGTACGCATGGCATTCCTCGCCCATCAGGACGGAACTCCCCTTTGGATGAGCGAAGTGGGAGCCGGAGGAAACGGAATCGGAGGCAACCTGAGTCTCACACAGAAGCTCTTCGACGACATGCGATATCTGCAGCCGGAGACTTGGATCGACTGGCAGTACATGGAAGAGGCTAACGACCAATGGTGTACCATACGCGGCAGCTTCGCCCAGCAGACATACAACAAGGTGAAGAACTTCTACGTGCGCCAGCAGGTGAGCCGTTTTATCAAACGGGGGTATGACATCATCACGTCCCTCAACAACCAGTCCTTGGCTGCCGTCAATCCGGCACGCGACACGCTCGTCGTTGTCCTGCTCAACGAAGGCAGCCAGACGGTACATAAAATCGACCTGGGCCATTTCGCAGAACTGCCTGCACGTACTGTCATTCGGGCTTACAGAACTTCGGCATCTGAGAACCTCCAACTCGTAAGAGACTACAGTATAGAGGGGGCTGAACTTACCGTGAAGCTACCGACTCAAAGCATAACGACCTTTGTCATTCCGGTCAAGGCACGCGAAGTGGAAACTGAGCCGATTTCGACTGATTACGACTATCTGATTGTTCCACGACAGGAACTGACGAGGGCCGTCAGCGCGTCGGAAGACGGCAAGGCCGTCACGATAGAGCCCATCACAGGAAGCAAAGGTCAACGTTGGAAACTGGTACCAAGTGGCAGCTCATTCTTCCTGGAGAACGGATACGGCATGCGAATGACCACGCACCGAGCCAATTCATCTGCAGCCATAACCACACAGACCACCGCCTCCGTTGAGCAGCTGTTCAATTTCAGCGTGATTGACTTCCCTTATTACAAGATCACAAGCGCTCGTTCCTCACGCTATGCGCTGGACCTCGCCAATGCCAACACCGCTCCTGGAACGAAAGTAGACTTGTGGCTCTACACCGACAACACGGATATGCCGGTTCATCGTCAATGGATGCTCGTACCGATTCCAAAGACCGACAGTCTGGTGGACGGCATTGAGAGGGTGGACGCTGAGGAACATGGAGCGCACACACAGATGACCGACGGCATATACGACCTTCAAGGCCGGAAAACCGGAAACGGAGAGGCGTACTTGAAGCCAGGAATCTATATCCGTATAAAGAACGGCCTGGCAAGCAAGGTGCTCATCAAGTGAAAAGAGCAATACAATAAAAAAATAACCAAATGAAAACGACTAAACTATTCTTATTGATGGCAGGCCTGGTCATGGCGTTGACAGCCAGTGCCTACAAGAAAGAGAGCATCGACATCCAAGTGAACGGCCAAAAGCGCAACATGGTGGTGTTCACGCCCAACACCACTTCCTCAAACATGCCGCTGATGATCGTGACTCACGGTATGAACCAAAGTCCGGAGTACCAGTATGACGCCGACAAGTTTTACAACCTGATTGACACAGCCAAGTTCGTGGTGACTTACCTGCGCAGCGATGGCAGCACATGGGACATCGGAGGGACAAAAGACCAGAACTTCGTGCTGAAAAGCATCGACGAGATGCATACCCGTTATGGGATTGACACGAACCGGGTCTATTGGTCGGGCTTCTCCATGGGATCGATGCTGATGTACCACTGCATGGCCAACGTGCAGGACAAGATCACGGCTTTTGCACCGACGAGCGGCGTTCAGTTCAGCGAGCAGCCTTGGAACGCATGCAAGAAGCCGGTCAACCTCATCCACTGCCACGCATACGGAGATGATGTGTTCAACTATAACGACTACAACATCCACAGCTACGTGGAGAACATGGCCAAGATGAACAAATACACCGACTACAAGAAGACCAGCGGCTACAAGACCATACCGAATATCTGGTACGACGGAGTGAAGGAAGTATGGAGCGGAGGAACGGACGGAAGCGTAGTGGAACTTTTCTCCTACAACAACGGAGGACACTGGCCTATGGACGGAAACGCACGGGAGATTTGGAATTTCTGCAAGCGATTCAGCTTCAAGAGTCTGGACGAACAGTACAAGGAAGCTTACGCAAAAGCTGAGAACCTGCTCTCGGAATGGAAGGACACACCCGAGGTGACAGCGAAGTCCGTCTATACCATGCTCAAGAATGCCGTTGAACGCTACGCAGAGGAGAAGATCACCACAGAGTCGCTGAAGAGCCGGGCAGTGACGCAGCTGAACACGTATATCAGCTATTTCGAGAACAGCGTGAAGGGTATCGACAAAGTGGTGAACGGTGGCGAGACCGAGCAGCCCGACACCTTCGACCCCAACTTCTACATCTTCCTCTGCTTCGGCCAGTCGAATATGGAAGGGAATGCGGCCATAGAGGCACAGGACCGGGAGAACGTGGATCCTCGTTTCAAGATGATGGCAGCTGTGGACATGCCCAACATGAACAGGAAGAAAGGTGAGTGGTACACAGCCTATCCCCCACTCTGCCGCCAGTACACGGGACTCACGCCAGCTGACTATTTCGGAAGGACGATGGTGGCAAACCTGCCTGACTCCATCACCGTGGGTGTCATCAACGTGGCCATCGGAGGATGCACCATCGAGCAGTTCGACGAGGACCAGACCTACACGATTGCACAGAATTCTAAAGACCAGTGGTACAAGGACTATTGCAAGGAATACGACAACAACCCGTTCCGAAGGCTCGTAGACATGGCGAAGAAAGCGCAGCAGTACGGAGTCATCAAAGGCATACTGCTCCATCAGGGATGCTCCAACAACGGGCAGAAAGACTGGCCGGTGAAGGTGAAGCGCGTGTATATCCGCCTGCTCAACGAACTGGGACTTGAGGAGAGTGAGACTCCACTGCTCATCGGTGAGACGCTGTCACAGGCTAAGGGCGGGGTCTGCTGGGGACATAACGAGGTCATAGGAAAGACGAAGCCCGTGATTCCCAACTCACATGTCATCACCTCGCAAGCCGTGCCTGGAGCCAGCGACGGACTCCACTTCACTGCAGCCGGATACCGAACGATGGGACGACGTTACGCACAGAAGATGTTGAGCCTGCTCGACAAGACTGCCGTCATCGACTTCGACGCAAGCGAAGAGCCGTTCCCGCTGACCGTGGAGGATTTCAATCCCTGTCTCTATCTCTGGGGCACATTCAAAAAATCAGGAAGCCTCAACAACTTCACGAGCACCGACTATGGAAACTGTGGCGGATGGCGCTACAGCAAGGGCATCGACTTCTCTGGCGCTAACTACTTGGTCGTGAAGCTACGACGTGCCGCCACCTGCAATCCGGTGATCCGTATTTACGACACCGACGACTATCTCAACCCTTGCTACACCTACCAGATGGGCAACAAGAAAGAGGCGGTCATCGACCTCAAAGCCATGCAGACCGACGACGGAAACCCCATCGACCCCAGCCACATCTATCTTGTAGGTATCCAGACGGCAGGAAGCGGAGCTGTATATATAGATGATGTGTTCCTGTCGATGGACGGAGAGGTGTCAACGGGCATTGAGCAAGTAGAGCAGGACAATAGAACACTGAATGCATGCGAGATATACACGCTTGACGGACGTCGGGTCAGCCAGCCTCAGCCGGGCATCAACATCATCCGGACTGCCGATGGAAAAGCAAAGAAAGTGATGTATTAGTTTGAGGTATAATAATATGATAATAGGAGTTTAGGTATGAGGACCTGAACTCCTATTGTTTTGAGGGGAATACACAGAGTTATCTGTTGATGTACTGTTCCCTGTAATCTTTAGCCGTCATACCGCTGTTTTGCCGGAAATAACGCGAGAAAGAGGAAGCATCAGGGAAGTTAAGCAAGTTGCTGATTTGCTGGACTGAAAGGTCAGTGCGGTGTCGCAAGAGTGCTTTCGCCCTGATTATGGTGTACCATGCAATCCACTGTCCGGCGCCGATGCCCGTCTCCTGCTTGATGATAAACCCGAAATACTTCGGTGAGACACAAAGTTTGTTGGCGTAGAAAGCAACCTCACGGCTCTCCAGATAGTGCTCCACCAGCAAGTCGTAGAACTGATAGAAGTAGGTTCTACCGGTAGTTGACTCTTTTCCTGAAAGTCCGGGTGGTCCTACCTCTGTCTTCACTCTGAAGCTTCTCGCCAGTTGCGACAAGACATCTATGAGATCTGTGAGGATATCCTTCTTTCTGTCTATTTCCACCATAGAGACTGACTTCAGCAGCTTGACGATATCAAGCATACACGCATATTGTTCGTCTGAGAGGCGGAACAACGGGTTGCTATGGAAGAAAGGGGTGGCGCCGTATGTGAGACGGTGCTTGATTTCCTCAAAAAATTGCTTGGAGATGACGACCAACGTGACAAGATAGTCATCTGACGACTCCTCTGCAGAAATCGTATGGTTGGGATAGACCACAGAAAAGTCATGTGGACCGAAATGAACTGGCCGTAAGTCATATTCACCCTTCGAATATCCTTGATGGTTGAGCACAGCCACCATGTGTGGAGAAACATAAGGCTCATGATAGACTGGCATACGATTGACACCTTCAATCACGACTATCCCCTGTTTTTCTATTTCAGCCTCCACCAGTTCTAATGGATGTTGTAGATTTTTATGCACTGTGTTTTGTTTAGTTGTCAGTAATTTTGCATACAAAATTACATATTTTATATAAAAGAAACAATATAATCAGACTTTTTGTCAATTCTTTTCGTCTTTTCAATCACATAAATATACAAAAAAAGATGTAATTTTGCATATTTTAAAAAAAATACGCAAGCACATACAAACAATTCAGAAAATTATGAAGAAACTACTGATGACTTTAGTCGGAATGATATGCATGACAGCTGCGATGGCTTATGATGTTTATCCTTATCTGACAATTGAAAGCGCCGACGGAAACACCACATCCATCGGTGCCAAAGGACTGACACTGACGGCTGACGACCAGGGCAGTCTCATTGCTGCCAACAGTGAAGAGACAAAGACTTTCACTCTCAGTGATTTGGCGAAGATGTATTTCTCTGGATCAAATGAGACCAACACGCTGAAGGGCGACGTGAATAGGGATGGCAAGGTCGACATCTCCGACATCGTGGCCATCATCAACCAGATTGCTGGAACCGCCACATATGCCGATGCCGACGTGAACAGCGACAAAGGAGTAGACATCAGCGACATTGTGGCAGTCATCAACATCATCGCAGGAACTGACGACTCTTCATCTGACGACGACACTTCCAGCGAGGAGCTGACAGACACCATCCAGACACTCAACATCAGTATGGCCAACGTGACCTACCGGTTCCGATCGGAAGACCTGGACACAATGACCTTCGAGAACGGAACCACGCTCACCGTGCTGGACAGGACATTCACACTGAGCGAGGTGACATCTATGTATGTCGACAACACGGACTATTACGACAACGAGGTTGACGTGATTTACGACGACTCCTACGCCAGCATCTTTATTGCCGGCAACATCGCGCAGTACGTTTCCGCAACGGAGGCAGCAGCACATGTGGTGCTCACACAGGGAAGCGTCACAGATGAAGTGACTTACAACCTGAGCGGACAGAGCGATGACGGTTCGTTCTACATGACAGGAAACTATAAAGCCACCATCGACCTCAGAGGACTGACGCTGACCAACCCCAACGGAGCACCCATCAACATCCAGGACGGAAAACGCATCGTCGTGAGTGCGAAGAAAGACACGGAGAACACGCTGAAGGACGGAAGTGCGAGTGCAGAAAAAGGATGCCTCGTCATCAAGGGACACAGCGAGTTCAAAGGCAAAGGCATCCTCAACGTATACGCCTATGGCCCGTCAGCCCACGGCATCAAGAGCGGAGAGTATATGAGTGTGAGAAACTGCACAATCAACGTGCTTGCCGCAGCGAAAGACGGAGTGCACTGTGCAGAGTACCTGCTCATGGAGAGTGGTGAGCTGAACGTCAGCGGTGTCGGCGACGACTGCGTGCAGGTAGAGCTCGACGGGACTGAGTCCACCGGCGCCACTACCGACCACGAGGACGAAGACTCGGGAAATATCTATATGCTCGACGGAACGATAAATCTCACCTCCACCGCCGACGCAGTGAAAGGTCTGAAGTCGGCAGGCGACATCAATATCAGCGGAGGAAGCATCACAGTGACCCAGAGTGGATCCATCATCACTACAGACACGGACATCAGCTACCCCACCAGCATCAAGGCCGACGGAAACATCAACATCACAGGAGGAACCATCGACATCACGAACACAGCCGACGGAGGCAAGGGCATCAGCGCGGAAGGGGTTATCAACATCGACGAGAGCAGCGCAACCACCAACGTCACCATCAAGGCCAACGGAAAGGGTGGAACGGCGGAGAACGTGAGCAGCTCAACCAGCGAATCGGAAAAGTCATACAAGGTGTACATCAGCCTGCCAACCACAGGGGGAGGCGGCATGGGACCTGGCGGATCAGGCAGCAACGCATGGAAGAACCCGGTGCTCTACAACAGCAACGGCACGATGATTGCGTCGCTCACCAACACCGTCACCAAATCATCTGGCTATTCCACGGTCACTTTCTACTATTATGACTTCAAGGACGCAGACACCAGCGTAGGCTATTACATCAAAGGCGACGACTATACCTCACGCGGAGGATGGGGAGGCGGCGGAACTTACTCCATCGTGACAGAGACATTCTCTGCCCCGACATCCGGTTCCGACATCTACTACTCCATCAGCAACAGCTATACCACCAGCGGTTCAACAAGAACTTACGCCCTGAGCAACGTGACCAACACCTATTCCGGAACAACCGACGCAAGCGAGGAGAGCGGAACGGGATACAACGCCATCGGACTCAAGACCGACAGCATCCTAACCATCAGCGGCGGAACCATCGACATATCCAACAGCGGCGCGATGAGCAAGAGCATCAAGTCGAACCAGAACGTCATCATCAACGGCGGAACCATCACACTCAAACCAAGCGGTGAAATGCAGGTGATCAACAACGACGCCTCCTACAGCTCAGGCATCAAGTGCGACGACCTCACCATCAACGACGGAACGGTGAAGATGACGGTCACGGGCAAAGCGGGACGTGGCATCTCGGCAAAGAACGTGATCACCAACGGCGGTGAGCTCACCATCACCAACAGCGGAGCAGGCGTGAGCGGAACAAGCGACAGCTACACCGCCAAGTGCATCAAAGCTGACACCAGCGTGAAGCTGAATGCCGGTACCATCACACTGACCGCCAGCGGTACAGGCGGCAAGGGCATCAAGAGCGCAGGAACTTACACACAAGGTACATCCGACGGCAATGGCCCTACCCTCACCGTGACGACCACAGGCAGCAGCCTTGGCGGAAGCACCTCCGGCGGTGGCGGCTGGGGCGGTGGCGGCTGGGGTATGGAATCCAGCGGCGGATCCTCGGCTAAAGGAATCAAGGTGATGGGCACAGCCGTGCTCTATGGTGGACAGACCGAGATTTACACCTCTACCGACGGAGCAGAGGGATTTGAGTCCAAGACCAGCGTGGACATCCAGGGCGGCAAGCACTACTTCAAGTGCTACGACGACTGCATCAACTCAGCTGGAGCCATCTACTTCAACGGAGGCGTCACCGTTTGCTGGTCCACCGGCAACGATGCCGTTGACTCCAACTACGGACGCAGCGGTGCCATCACCATCGGAAACGGAGCGGCTTTCGCTTACACCACGAAGGGAAGTCCTGAGGAAGGATTCGACTGCGACAACAACAGCTACATCGCAATCACTGGCACCGGCATCGGACTCAGCGCAGGAGCAGCACAAGGAGGTGGCGGCATGGGCGGCGGCTCATCGAGCAGCATTTCAAATGCAAAGCAAGGATACTACTTCAACACAAATTCCTTCAGCTACGCTGCCAACACCTACTACACCCTGGCTGACGCCAGCGGCAACAACCTCGTCACCTACAGCCTGCCAAGCAGTCTGAGTTGCTCATTGGCTTTGTTCACGGCCAAAGGCATGGTGAAAGGCAGCAAGTACTACCTGTGGTCCTCCACCACTGCACCGACTGACGCCACCACAGCATGGCACGGCATGTATCTCGGCAGCAGCACTGTGGGTACCACCCAGGCAAAGTTCTTCAAGAACAGCAACACAAGCGTGAATTATTTCACGGCACAATAGTCCCCGCCTTCAGTTATAAAGACAAAGAGTGTGCCAACCACAGGAGTTGGTCCACTCTTTTTTCGTTACAAGACACCTGCCCGACAGGCACAACAACGGAGTTGTAGGAGGTGACAGATTCTGGAGCAGCGAGAGCAGAGCCAAGCTTGCTTGAGCTATGCCGAAACTTCCGATTAAGCCGAACGTAATGTCAAGCTTGCTTGAACATTACTGAGGCGTAGGAAGTTCGCCGTAGGCAATCGCGACAGAATCCTATGTAATGAAATCCGTTTTTACACGTAAGCCCCTCCTGATAAGTACGGCATAAATGCTTCGTGTAGGAGGTGAAAAATCCGTTTTTACA
>JAFUVE010000019.1 GCA_017483765.1 Bacteroidaceae bacterium
ATAAAAAGAGGAAGAAGGAGAGTGAAATAAGTGAAAAGTGAATAGGGAAAAGTGAATAGTGTAGTAAGTCTGGTGAATAGGAATTAAACGATGATAAAAAAATAAAAAGCCATGCGGACGGTTATCGTTTAATGTTTTCATTTTTTCAGCCGTCTTCGGGCATCAGATAATTTGAAATTTGAGGTTTGAGATTTGAGGTTTAGCCATGCGGACGGTTATCGTTTAACGTTTTCATTTTTTCAGCCGTCTTCGGGCATCAGATAATTTGAGGTTTGAAATTTGAGGTTTGAGATTTCGCTTCGCAGGATTCTGTCACGACTCGGAAATGCTCAAGCAAGCTTGACATTTCGCTCGCTGCTCCAGAATCTTCACCATGCGGACGGTAAACATATAACGTTTTCATTTTTTCAGCCGTCTTCGGGCATCGAGCCCTCGACGGCTGGCACGGACGAGGACGTCCATGCCCCCAGCCAAGACGAGATGGATAGGGACATAGGTAAGAAATGGGCGGCACGCCGGATAACGACGTGCCGCCCAAATGATATAGTTGTATGATTAGACAAATTTGTCTGTTATGACATGGTTTGGGCCGATGATGGTATTGTCGGACGTTGATGTTATTGTCCGGCGAAGATGTTATTGTCCGGCGATGATGTTGATGACAGCCACGATGTCGGAGATGTCGACGGTGGTGTCGTCATTGACGTCGGCCGTCTTGTTTTCTTCGCCCGATGCGATGACGTTGATGATGGCCACGATGTCGGAGATGTCGACCGTACCGTCACGGTTGACGTCACCCGGCTTCTCACCTCCAACCACGGTGAGCGTTCCGTTGACATAAACGAACTCGTAGTTCGGTGCCACGGCACCCGACGGGATGATGTCGTATTCCCCACCCGGACTCTGGGGCGTGGCCTCACACGAGATGACCACAGGAGTGGTGATCACATCCACATTCTCCCTGTTCTTCCATCCACGATAGGAGACGGTGAACTCAGGATTTTCCTCGCCGTAGTTTCTGGTGAACGACTTGGCTGTGACTGTGATGGTGGCCGGATTGATGACGAGCACGCCGTCCTCGCATACGAGGTTAGGCGACGTGATGCTGCCCGGTTTGCAGTAGAGCGGATATTCACCTACCGGTGTGGAGAGCTCTGTTTCGTTCGTGATTTCGGGCTCTCCGTTGACCGGCGCGCCCTCCACCTCGAAGTCGAACGACGACTTGTTGACACCATAAGTCCTGGATGCCTCCGCCGGCCGAACCACCGGCGTACCGGTGAACGGCAATACGGTGCATTTTCCCCAGGTCTCGTCCTGCTGGTATGCCTCTACGAGACTGTCGGGCACGAAAATGGTGACGTTCTTGGAGACTGCACAGTTCGTCGCCTCCACCACCTGCGGAGCGAGCAGCGCCATATACCTGAGCGCGCTACATCCGGTGAATGCCTTCTCACCGATTTTGGTGACCTTCTCCGGAATATAGAGCGAGAAGAGAGAAGAGGATCCGCGGAACGCCTCATCCGGTATTTCGGTGAGAGAAGTGAAGTACCTGAGTTCCTCCAGACTCTTGATTGCCGATATGCTTTTGAACCGCGCGCCGAGGTAGGTGACCGCCGCCGCCTCTTCGAATGACAGCTCCCCGTCGTCGTCGTCATCCCAGTTGTTTGTGGATATGGTCTTCGCCCTGGAGTCCGCAAACTCGATGTATCCCAGCTTGCGCTTGAGCGACTCGATGGCCTCGTTTATTTGCTCGAGCGAGCTGTTGAAGTCGTCGTAGACCGCCTGTTCGTCCGCCTTGTCGATGGCTTTGGCCTCAGCCTTCTGCAAAAGTCGCTTGAGGACAGTGAGCTGAGCATCGAACTCGTCGGCCGCCGTCTTGTCGTCCTTGAGGATGAACGCCCACTTCACTTCGTCCGTGTCGTCGCTGGCCGGGAAGTCCCAGTAAGCACCGTATGTGCCGTAAGTGTGCTCAGACGCATGAGAGGTGTTGACGCCGAGCAGGTCGCCCGCACCCTCAGCCCCCGCCGGTACGGCAAGCGTGAATACGTTGTCGCCGATTTCCGTCAGTTGCCAGTATGCCTTCTCCGAGAGAGTTCCGTCGACGAAGCAAGCTTTGACTCCTTCGCCCACTTTCGTGTCGCCGCTCGTACGGAAGAGGATTTTCCCTTCCTTTCCCGTAGCGTCGGAATAGAGGTAGTACTGTCCCTCCGGCATTGCCGTGGTTCGCTTGAGCTGGTATACCATACCCTCCGCCGCCACGACGGCCTGAGTTCCCCATGCCTCTCCACGGTTCATATATCGCTGTTCTCCGAGATTGAAGACATACCCCTGCACGTCGGTCTCTACAGGCGCGAACTGCGGCAGCGTCTTGCTTCTCATCTCGATGATGTTACCAAATTCCTTCCACTGCGGCGCCTGCGCATAGAGTTCTTTCGATCCCTGCGGGACGATGAGCGTGGCGTTCTTCACGTCGACATTCTCGAAGACGTTCTCACCCATGTCGATCTTAGCCGGGTCGGGCGTGGCGATGCTAACCGTCTTGAGCGCCTTGCAGTCTCCGAACGTCCGCTCTCCGATGGTGGTGAGGTTTGGCAGGTCGATGCTCTCGAGTTTACTGCAATATCTGAACGCCCAGTAGTAGATGGTGTTGATATGCTTCGGCAGATAGATTTTCTCCAGCTGGGAACATTCTTGGAATGAGTTTCCGTAGAGCGTGGTGACGCCAGTGAAATACTCGAGGTCCTCGAGGTTTTTCACATCCGTAGCGTAGAAGTAGGAATTGAAATAAGCCACCTTCGACGCCTCAGAGAAAGTGATTTCCCCGTTTCCGTCCGCATCCCAGTAGCTGACCGCGATTTCCCGCAGGATCTCGTCCTTGAAGTTGATGAATCCCAGCTTTCTCCTGAGTTTCTTCTCCGCTTCCTTCATCTGCTGCACCGTGCTGTTGATGTCGTCGTAGACCATCTCCTCCTCCTCGCAGTCCACCTTACGCGTCTTGGCGAGGGCCAGGAGATTACCCAGGACCGTACCCTCCTTGAACTTATCGGCATCCTCCTCGTTATACTCGACGAAGCGCCATTGACAGTTGGCAGCATAGTCGTCGTAGACGATGTCGTTGTAGACACCGTATGTTGGGCTTGCCGCGTTGCTCTTGTGTGACGTGAGGGTTCCCCAGAATTTTCCAGCCGTATAGCCCGTCAGGCCTGCCGGTACCTGGAATGTGTAGACCTTGTCGTCCACCTTCTGTATGTTCCACCAAGAAGACTTGTCGTTGATGTGAGAGTCGTCGCCGTCGACGAAAGCCGCGCGTACACCCGTTCCGACATTGCTGTCGTTCATGGTTCTGAAGAGGATATGCCCGTCTTTTCCTGTGTCCTCAGAATAGAGGTAATACTGTCCCTCGGGCATGGCAGTTGTCCGCTTGAGCATAAACCGCATGGGCTCGTTTGCCACGATGGCCTGAGTGCCCCACGCCTCGCCTTTGGAGAGATAGCGTCCCGTTCCCTCATTATAAATATACACCAGCTTGTCGGTGACGAGTTCGCAGAAGCTGCCCCCCGCGAGGTTGCGCTCCTGTTTGAAGTTTCCAAACTCCTTCCATTGGTCTGCGTTGCGGTAGAAGTCCTCCGTTCCCTGGACTGTGATGAGCGTGGCGTTTTCGAGGTTGATATTGGCAAAGACCTCTTCGCCCATCTGAATTTTTGCCGGTTCGATGACGTCGACCGTGAAAGTCGAGAGTTTCGAGCATCCGTCGAACGCCTTGGTTCCTATCCTCCTGACATTGACCGGAACGGTGAACTCCGTGAAGGCAGCGCATCCGGCGAAGGTGTTGTCGTTGATGGCGGTCACGGCCTCCGGCACGGCAAATTCCGGAAGCATACGGCATCCGTTGAATGCCCCCGCTCCGATTTCCTTGATGTTGTTGAAGAACTTGAACGTCTTCAGTTTAGAGCATCCGCTGAACGCCTCTTCGCCAATGGTCTCGACGGCCTTAGGCAGTGTGATGGCAGTGAGCAGTGAGTTGCCCGAGAATGCGCCGTCTGCGATGGTCTTGAGGCCTGTGAAATAATACAACTCGTCGAAGGTGTTGAACCTCTGCCCCTTGAAGACCTCCCCCAGGTCGGTGACAGCCGCCGCCTCTCCATAAGTGAAGACCCCGTCACCGTTGGTGTCGAAATTGGCGATGCAGAGTTTTTTGACTGTGGCGTTTGCGATAGAGAGCGCTTTCTGGTCGTAGTTGTCGGGCAGCGCACCGATGACAGCTCCCAGTCCCTCGCTGTATCCGTCGCCCGATCCGCCGATTCCCTGCGAGCTTGGGTTGAGGCTGTTCATGAGGAAGTGTCCGTCGCTCTGTCCACCCCATCCCCAGTTGATGTGGTAGCATCGGTTTCCGTCGTATCCGTCGCAGACGAAAGCGTGTCCCGCCTCTGAGTTGTATCCGCTGAGGAGCACGACACGTCCCTCCCGCAGTTCGTTATAGATGAGCTCATCCCATCCCTCGTCCGTGTAGTTAGCCTTGTAGACATAGCGTGCCGTGCTGTAACCGAAGTACTTGTTCATACCCTCGGAGCACATCTCGGTGTGCGCGCCCGACGAGCTGCTGGTGTAGTCCATCTCCACCGCCACACCGCAATAGAGCATGAGTTGCGCCACTGCCGTCTGCTGGACGCCCGACGCGCTGCCGCCGTAGCTTCCCAGCATGTTTTTCCAGTCGATAGGTGCCCCTTTGCTGATTCCCGGCACGACCAGTTTCTCGGTCCATGTGGTGTATCCCGGAATGTCGGCCTGCGTCTCCTCTACCGACTTCTCGTGCTGATAGTAGAGCACCTGGGCGAAAGCCGTAGCGACACATCCCGTGACAGAACGCGACCCGTTGTGCAGCGGTGTCAGGTTGTTGTAAGGCCATCCCTGGTTCCATTTTGTGGTGAGCATCTCCGGAATAGCCGCGTGCGTGTTGATTTTGCGCGGTCCCTCCGCCTTTCCGGTCTGGAAGTCCTCGATATACTGGGCGTAGGCGTCGAGCCAGCTGCGCATGTTGTCAGGGATCTGCTCGTAGTCGAACTCTCCGTTGTCGGTGTAGCCCAACACGCCCTCAATCTCGTCGTCGCCCGGCACGATGACATATCCCTCGCTCTCGCCCCGGTTGAAGACATAGTAGGTCTGCGTGTTTTCACTTACGGCATTGAGCTTACGCCTTGCCAGTTTTTTTGAGTTGGTGATTGGCTTGAGTTTCCGGCTTCCCTTGCACTTAGCGAGATATGCCTCCGCCTTTTGTTTTGCCTGTTCCCTGGTGATGGGGTCAGCATGTATCATCGCCGGCAAAAGCAAGAATGCCAGCGTAAGCAAAAAAGAGTACGTTTTCGTCATTATTGTTAGTTAATAGTGTGATAGTGTATAAAAAATGAATAATTTTTCAAAGTTAATGAAAAAAAAGATAGGTTGCAAATAAAAACGAGAAAAACTTGTTTTTGTAATCGTTCAGTCAGTAAATTGAAACAGAAAAACAAGGAAAAACCAAATACTTTTCCAAGAAAGTCATTATTTTTCGCCCCCACTTTGGGATTATCAGAATTTATATGTAAATTTGCAATGAGAGAATAAAAACAAACTAAAAAAACAGATTATGAATAACGCTACAAAAACAATCAAAGGCAGCCGGCTGTTCTGTCTGCTGGTGTTATGTCTGGCATTTATGCCGTTTTTGTCGTCGGTCCGCGCTCAAGAGGCAATCGTACTCTACGATTCTGACACGAAAACTTTAACATTCAGCGCAGTCAGGAGCATGGAGGCAGACAAATATGAAACGTTGGAAAAGTATCAAGGAAAATTCTGGCGAGGCAGCGATGTGCTGAACGTTTTTGATAAACCCAAATGGTCTGCATACGAAGATGAAATCGAGACGGTAGTAATCAGCCGTTTCTTTGCCGAATGCAAACCGAAAAGCACCCATTGCTGGTTCTTCAGTTTCGAGAATCTCACCACCATCAAAGGTCTTGAATATCTGGACACCAGTGAGGTGACCGACATGGGTTCCATGTTTGATTACTGCAGCTCCCTTAAAGAAATCGACGTGTCGGGATTCAACACCTCCAAGGTGACCAATATGATTGAGATGTTTCAGCATTGCGAATCACTCCAGGATCTCAACTTGTCGGGTTTCGACACCTCTAATGTAACCCATATGTCCTGGATGTTTAATGGATGCTATAAGATTCCATACATAGACGTATCGAATTTCAACACCTCCAAGCTTGAATATTGTCCGCAGATGTTCAGGGATTGCTATTTCCTTAAAACACTCGACCTGACGAATTTCAGCACCAGCAACCTGATATGCTGCAATTTCATGTTTATGGGGTGCATTGAGCTCCATACCATCTATTGTAACGACACTTGGACATTACCAGACGACATGTCTGAACACATGTTTAATGCAAACCATAAATTGTCAGGAGCGGTCTCCTACAATGTTGACAATACCAATACCTGCAAGTATGCCAACCCCGACACTGGCTACTTCACCAGGAAAGGTGTCGAAGGCGACGTAAACAAAGACGGCAAAGTCGATATTTCCGACATAGTGAAAGTCATCAACATCATAGCAAAGCAATAATCCCCATAAAACAAACACTGACTAACGCATGAAAAAAACTACCCTATTCTTATCGGCATTACTGCTGTCGGTTCCATCCACGATATTCAGCCAGTCCAATCCCTGGGACGACATTCCCCAGGAAGCGAAACCCTACACCCGTTGGTGGTGGCTGGGGAGCGCAGTCGACGAGAAAGGCCTGGACTACAATCTTAGTGAGTATGCTAAAGCCGGCATCGGCGGAGTGGAAATCACGCCGCTCTACGGCGTAGTAGGCAACGAGCAGAACGAGAAGCCATTCCTCGGCGGCGGCTGGATGTCGATGCTTCGGCATACGATAGAGAAAGGCAGCCAGGTGGGCATAGAGACGAATATGGCCACCGGGACGGGCTGGCCTTTCGGCGGTCCCGACGTTCCCCTTCGCCAGGCCGCCTGCAAAGCCATCATCCAGCAATACGACCTGGGCGGCGACGAGCAGACCGTAGACATCACGTGCACCGACAAGAAGCAGAAGGAGCGCCCGTCGGTGGGCTGCGTGATGTGCTTCGAGGAGGGTCAGACACCGCTGGACCTGACCGGCCAGACCGTGAAAGACGGCAAGACGCTGACTGTTGCCGTCCCTGCCAGCGCGCAAGGTAAGAGCCGCAAGCTGATCGTGCTTTATGTAGGCAGGACGCAGCAGGCTGTGAAGCGCGCCGCCCCCGGCGGTGAAGGCTACGTGATTGACCACTTCGACCGCGAGGCAGTGAGAAGCTATCTCGCCGGCTTTGACACCGCTTTCCTCCGCTACCACACCCCCTACCCCCACACCTTCTTCAACGACTCGTATGAGGTTTACGGCGCCGACTGGACCCCCACCCTGTTTGATGAGTTCGCCGCCCGCCGCGGCTACCGCCTTCAGGACAAGCTCGACCTGTTCGTTCAGGACAACAGCGTACGCGGCGACGAGGCGAAGCGCGTGATGAGCGACTACCGCGAGACCTTGAGCGACCTGCTATTGGAGAACTTCACAGAGCAGTGGACCAGCTGGGCCCATAAGAACGGAGCCATCACCCGGAACCAGGCCCACGGCAGCCCCGCGAACCTGATTGACCTCTACGCCGCCGTCGACATCCCCGAGTGCGAAGGCTTCGGCCTGTCGGAATTCGGTATCAAAGGGCTTCGTAAAGACCCTGGTTTCACAAAGAAGAACGACTCCGAGATCTCAATGCTGAAATATGCGTCGAGCGGTGCCCATATCTCCGGAAAGAAATACACATCGAGCGAGACCTTCACGTGGCTGACTGAGCATTTCCGCACTTCTCTGAGCCAGTGCAAGCCCGACCTTGACCTGATGTTCCTGTCAGGCATCAACCATGTGTTCTTCCACGGCTCTTGCTATTCTCCCGAAGATGCAGAATGGCCAGGGTGGCGCTTTTATGCCTCGGTTGACATGACTCCTGCAAATCCGCAGTGGAATGCGATGCCAGCTTTCTCAGAGTATATCCAGCGCTGCCAGTCGTTCCTGCAGTGGGGTTCGCCCGACAACGACTTTCTCGTCTATCTGCCGTTCCACGACATGATCTACGACCAGCCCGGCACGGTAGCCCAGTTCGCCATCCACGACATGGGCAAGCGTGCTCCGAAGTTCGTGAAGACCATCCAGACAATTATCCAGAGCGGCTATGACGTGGACTATATCAGCGACCGCTACATCAACAGCGCAAGTCCCTCAGGCGGCGGAATTGCCTTGAAGACCGGCCTGAGATACGATGCCATCTTGATTCCCGACGTACGATTCATGCCCGTTCAGACGCTTGAGCATCTTCTGGTACTGGCAGAGGGTGGCAGCAAGGTTGTTTTTGTAGGGAGTTATCCCGAGAGTGTTCCCGGCATCGGCCGTCAGCTTAAGGGCGACCAGGCAGAGTTCGACCGCGTGCTTTCGTCGTTGAAAAGCTGCAGCGTGCTGGCAAAGGACTACGACGAGGCGCTGCGCGCCTGCGGCGGCCGAAAGGAGAGTATGCGCAACGAGCTTGGCGTGAGCTGTATCCGCCGCAGCAACAAGGATGGCTATCATTATTTCATCTCGAACCTGCAGGGCAAGGACGTTGACGTCATGATTCCGCTGGGAGTTGACTTCAGCTCGGTCGTGATTTACAATCCTCTGACCGGTGAGATTGGTAAGGCCCAGACCGATGGCAGGAAAGTTCGTCTGCAACTGGCCTCCGGCGAGAGTCTGATTCTTCGCACTTATACGGACGCTAATGCATTGCCTTCCGGTTCTTGCGATGAGGATGGTATCAACGGGAAGTCCTACACCTACTACGAGAGTTCCACAGGAAGAATACCTCTGAAAGGATGGAGCCTGACCTTTCCTGAGGCCGCCCCGAAGTCCATCAGCAAGCGCTTCAAGCTGGACGAAGCCAAGGCCTGGACCACCCTGGGCGATGCCGACCTGAACGAAACGATGGCGACCGGCCTATACAGCACGACTGTGAAGTTGAAGAAGCAGGACGGGAAACGGTATGTGCTCGCACTGGGCGATGTCCGCGAGTCCGCCCGCGTTGTGGTGAACGGCGAGGATTGCGGCACGCTGTTCAGCGTTCCGTTCAAAGTAGACATCACGAAAGCGCTGAAGAAAGGGAAGAACACGATAGAACTGTACGTGACGAACCTTCCCGCCAACCGCATTGCGAAGATGGACCGGGACGGTAAGGAATGGCGAATCTTCAAGGAGATCAACGTTGTGGACCTGAACTACAAGAAGAACAAGTACGACACATGGGAAGTGGTTGCTTCAGGCCTGAACACGAATCCGGCAATTTTTGTCTTTTGAGGTATTTACGGATTTCGAGGGTTTGGGATTTCGAGACTTCGAGGATTCTAAATGAAAGATTGATAATCGCCGATGAGATGGATTATCATAATGGGGTTGCTGCTCATGTCGGAGCTGCTGAGAGGCCAAGAGTCAGCAGGGAGCGTAGACACTTTGCAGACGTCTGCTTTTGAGCCCCGTGACTGGGGAAGCGCCGTGATTCCTTTGGCTCAGGGTTTGGCAGTGACAGCAGGCAGTAGCCGTTTCAGGGAGCGAGAGGCAGTCTTTTCCCGCCACGGCTCACCGTTGTGGGAGTATGGCCCCGGAGTGGCTCCGTTGGCCGCCACGTGGGTGCTGAAATCCGCTGGCGTTGAGAGCCGCAGTACGACGAAGCGGATGGCCTTGGCTCAGCTGACAGGACTGGGCTTACAGACGGGACTGAGCCAACTGCTGAAACACACCGTATGTGAGGTCCGTCCCGACGACAGTGATGACGAGAGCTTTCCCTCCGGACATTCATCCTTAGCATTCTTCTGTGCCACAGTGCTTGACTATGAATATGGTCATCATAGTCCTTGGATCAGCGTTGGCGGCTACAGCCTGGCGGTTCTGACGCAGTTCCGCAGGATTCACCATAACCGCCATTACGTGAATGACGTGGTGACGGGTGCAGGCATCGGCATCCTTTCCGCCCACCTGGGCTATTTCATCACAGACCGGTTGTTTCGTGTTCGCGGGGAGAGACAGACAGCGATGAGCTATGGCGACAGTCAGTTTCTTGCGAAATACAACCACCGCCCCACTTCATTGTCGTTGAGCTCGGGCTTGCTGTACGGCTACAACGGAATACCTCATCATCTTTACGACGTGAACGAGGATGCCGGGTTATGCCACCTACGCACGACCGTCGGCTATTCCACCTCCCTGACATACGACTATTTTCTCGATTCCCATTGGGCCGTAGAGACGATGGGCATGCTTTCGCAGTATAAGGTTCAGGCGTTGTCAGAAAGGAAGGAAGAAAGAAGTGAGGTCAATGGCAACAACCTCTATCAGTATCACTTGACCCTTGGTGGGCTTTACAGCCTGACGATAGGCCGTCAGAGCCGTCTGGGAGTCCGTGCGTTTGCCGGTGGGCGTTTCTCTCCCGGCGTTGCATTTAAGGGGCCGGACGGAGAGACAGCGGTACGTCTGAAGAGTCGCAACGACTTTGAGTATGGTTGCGGGTTGAACTATGAGCTGTCAGGTTCATCCCGTTATGTGTCGGGTTTGTCGTGCGACTATATTCATGCGTGCTCGCCATTATTGAGAAGCCGGTGGCAATTGGGAACGTATTGGAGGATAATGTTGTAACGTAGAATGGGGGGAGAGTTATGGGAGGAAGTTACAAGACGCCCCACGGGGCGTCTCTACTAGCAAATGGATAATACAAGACGCCCCACGGGGCGTCTCTACTTTGGGATGACTTCGAGGGAGAAGATGGCGTCGAGGGTCCAGGTTGCTGCGTCGTTGGTGGCGGTGACAGGAGCCGTGGGGGAGTTGAAGCGGAGGATGTCGCGCCACGCTGCCTGCTTGAGAGAATCGGAACCGAGGAGCCATCCGGCATAGGCCTGGAGGCGGGGAATACGGAAGTGGTTCTTGGAGATGTCGAGCGCTTTCTGCTTGTAGTCGCGGCAGAAAGTGAGCCAAGTCTGGTTCCATTCAGGCAGGTTGGTCATAGGGATCAGTTCGATGACGATTTCGAATCCGCCCATGATGGGGAGGAGGTGGTTGGTGTTCTGGATGGTGGAGTCGCACTCGTTGGTGATGATGCCGGTGGCAGGGTCGAATCCGAGGGCTTTGGGTCCAGAGAAGATGCCGTGTCGCAGTGCAGCGATGCTCTTCATCCCCGCGAGGATTTTATCGCGGTACACCGTGTTCTGCGTACGCTCCCACTCCGTCATCCAGTTGGCTGCATACGCCAGCCAGTCGGGGCCGATACGCAGACGCGCCGGCGCAGTGCACGGATAGAGGTTACGTGGCTGCGCCAGCCGCATGGGGTCGAGATGGTAGAGCATCTGGTCTGCATCGCGCACTTCCGTCATGAGGTCGCCCGTCCGTTCGTCGGTTGTGAGGTAATAATAGAATCGGTTCCATGCCGCCTGGCTGATCCGTGCCTCCTTGGCACCACATCCCCAATGCGAGACATTATGACGAGAACCGAGCATGGCGTTTGGTCCGTCGTGATAGACATCCACCTCGGCGGTATGGCGCGACATCGCCTCCGCCATGGTCCAGACGTCCTCACATCCAGAACGGAGGAAGTTATACCAGAACATCATGTTGGATGCCAGCTCCGTGTTGTCCCACGCATATCCCCCCACGTCGTACATCCACTCCTTTCTGCTGACATCGAACTGATGCATGACGTCGCCGTAGTTCCAGAATCCGTACCATCCATACCGGTCGATGGCATCCTTGTAGAAGTCCATGATGAAGGCGAGCCGTTGCTCCACCTGCGCATATTTCGGGTCGGTGGTTGGCAGGCTCCAGATGCCGAACGCCCTCTTGTCGTGGAGATATCGGGGCGAGCAGACCAGCTGACGCGGTGCGCAGAATGCCTCAGCAATGTCGCAGAACGAGGAGTCGTCGGGCGCAGCATCCACCGGCCTGAGGAACGCGACAGAGGTACGTGCTATGCCAAAGGGAGAACTCATTCCCGGCTGCACGTCCTCGTATGCCGCCTCGAGCGTGTGCGGGATGGTGTCGTAGTGTGCGAGGTTCATAGGCTCCGCCTCCGGGCTCCAAAGCCATATAACGGCCTGTGCCCTTTCAGTCCTTGCGTTTCTCACCTCCATCGACGAAGGATAAGCCTGCCAGAAGTCCTTCAATGCCAGGCAGAGCCCCCCGGAGGTGTCGCCCAGGAACATGGCACCGTTGGCCCGTTTTCCCTCTACGGTACCAATCCACGGCGAGTTGTGTGTAGCCGCCTTGCGGATGGAGAAGGCGTTGGGCGAGAGTTGTGACAGGCGGAAGCGGTCCCATGCCGCGAGGCTGGGAATGAGGGACCGCGCCATCGGGTCGAGACTGTCGGGCTCCGGCACCCGCTGCTGCCTCATCTGCAGGTTTTCCGCCAACTGACGTCCCACGAAGACAGGCCTTCTTGCCGCCAGCGGCTTCACCGGCTCCGTCCATTTTCCGAGTCGCACATGGCGGTTGTAGAGTTGCTCACGCATAGGCACGTCGAACGCGATTCCGAGCGAGGATATGCGTCGCTGTGCCGAGAGTGAGTCCACGACGAAAGAGTGTACCAGCTTGATGTCGGGCGACTGCTGGTAGAGATATAGGCGGAGGGTGAACGGCAGCATGGGCTGGTTGTCGGCCCTGTGTGTGCCTGTGATTTTCAGCACGCATGAGGCCTTGCCGCTTCGTTCCAGTTCGACACGTTCCACATGTCCGGCGCCTTGAATGCGCCGTGTGATGGTGGTGTTAGCGTCATCGGACATTTCGTCGTAAGAGCAGACGAGCCTTGCGCAGTCCCCCACCCTTTTTCCACCAATCAGGATGCTGTCGATGATGTTGTCACCATGTTTTGAAAGGAACATGGCGTAATGGTCCGTATGTACAGTGATGGTTTTGTCTGTTTCGTTGATTTGGAGGGCGTTGGCGGATGTGCTGCGTGGGGATTCAGGGGAGACGCTGATGCCATTCGAGGGTGCCACGGTGGCGAATCCTTTCCACTTGACCGATCCGTCGGGCCAGAAAGCGAGGTTCCACTCGTCGTGCAGCAGCTCGTTTCCGTTGCTGTCGGCAAGAGCGAAAGCCTGCTGAGGCTGGATTTCGCCGATGTCGAACGGTATTCCGAACGCAGAAGGCATGGGCTGCCTGACGATGGAGTCAGCCCCGATCCATCGGAGTTCAACCGGCTTGCCGACGTCGGAGAGTTGCTTCCACTGGAAATTCCTCAGCTGCGTGTGGGAGAGCGTCGTCCGGAATCCGAACCACCCCGTCCTGAGCGGCTGTGGGTCGAGCCAGTCGACAAGACATTCGCCGTCGATAAAATACCTGACCCTCCCAGCGATGGATTCCAGGCGTATGTGGTACCAGTGGTTGGGCTTGAGGAGATGGTCGGCGTCGGTGAATTCTTTGATGACCGCCGGCCTTAATTCCTCCTGGCTGACGGCACGCGAGTCAGCGTTATATCGCCGGAATCGCGTCGTAGAGTTGTGGTTTCCTCCGAATCCCACGTAATAAAGTTGTAGGGTGTATGAGTTGACGAATTTTCCTGCCCTTTGGTGGATATTGGCAAATACATCGTCGGCCATCGGGTCGGACGCCATCCAGAAGCAGTTGAGGTCGCTGAGGCGGTTCCATTCTTCAGCGTTGTTGTCGTCGACCACAACTCTGGCGTCGTACTCGATGACGACATCGCCCTTCATCTTCTCTTTATACCAGAGTGTGGTGCCTTTTGGAGAAATGATGTCGGCTGCAGTGCCTTCCCATGAGAGTTTAGTCTGCGGGCTTTCGGCCTCGAGTGTCCAGAGTTTTTTTTGCGCCATGGCAACGATTGCGAGGCATAGCGTCAGCGTTGTCGTCAGTAATCTGCAGTTCATAAGTGTCGGTAGTTAGTGTTTTTGTCAGCGTGGAAGGGGGAATCCGTTCGCTGTATTTATTTGATATGCAAAGATACATTGATTTTCAGAAACAGGCAAGCGATAGGGGAAAAACATTAAGTTTGAAGTTTGAAATTTGAGGTTTGAGGTTTCGCTTCGCAGGATTCTGTCACGACTCGGAAATGCTCAAGCAAGCTTGACATTTCGCTCGCTGCTCCAGAATCTTCACCATGCGGACGGTTATCGTTTAACGTTTTTAATAATCAAGATTTTGAGAATTAGAGAATTATTATATTGATTGTCAAGGATTTGAGAATTGGAGAATGTGGGCCCAGTGCGTATCAGTGAGGTTGGTGGACAAAGTTCAGATAAGCTTCGCTCCTATAGGGCGTACGAGTCGGGAACGTTTCGGGTATGGGCTCGGTGCGAGTGTTTCGGGGGTGGGTTCGGTGCGAGTGTTTCGGGGGTGGGCTCAGTGCGAAGAGGAGATGGTAGGCCATTGAGGGGTACAGAAGAAAAGTCCTGAAAGTACAGGGGTGGACTTTCAGGACATTGTGGTTTTAGGGAATGCGGGGTTGGTCAGAACCAAAGTTTGCTCTTGGCCATCCATCCACGGAAATTTCCGTTGCTGTAGTAGATTCGCTGCCATCCTCCGGAACCGTCGCCCGGATAGGTGTAGACATAACTGCCGTCCTGCACTTTTCCGATGACACGGTAGTTGGTGCCTGGACCACTGCGCAGGTTGGTGTAGCCCCCTTCACGTGCCACCTGG
Organism: Bacteroidaceae bacterium; assembly: GCA_017483765.1. GTDB lineage: Bacteria > Bacteroidota > Bacteroidia > Bacteroidales > Bacteroidaceae > UBA3839. Next base: position 14,751 of record JAFUVE010000019.1, read on the forward strand.
ACGGAGATGAGACCAGCTCCCTGGTCGTACCTTTGCCTGCGGGGCTGCCCCTGCTGCCTGAAGACGACCTTGCTGGCTGCGATGTAGCCGATGATGTAGTCGCCCTCATAGACTTCGTACCATCCAGAGATGTTGTAACCGATCGTGATGGGATTTCCGTCACGTACTTTCTTCACGATGCCGTAGCTGGTTCCTGGACCGGTACGGACGTTGGTGTAGCCCCCTTCCTGCTTGACGAAGGCACGACGCTGCGCGTCGGCAACGACTGCAATGCAGAGGAGCATGATGAGTAAAAGAAATTTTTTCATGAGTTGTTGTTTTGAGGGTTTAGAGTTTAGAGTTTAGAGGGAGATTAGTGATTGCAATGGACACCCGACACCGGGGACGTTGGTGAGGCTGATTGATGTTGTGCCACACTGAGAGGGCGCGGGGATGGGTAAAGCTCACTGGATTGGGTGGAGAATATGAGCTCATGGCCATGATGGGTGCAAAGTTAAAGTAATTTTTGCAAAAAACCAAGCCGAATTGATATAAAAAAGGGCAAAAAAGACGGAAATCGACTTACAAAAACGGAAAATGTAAGTGAAATTTGGAAATTGTAAGTGAAATACAAGGGAAAAGTCGTAATTTTGCAGATGATTGTTGAGAAGAGTTGAGAGTTGAGAGTTTAAAGTTTAAAGTTTAAAGAGAGGCCGTGCTTCGCCGGCCGAAAGTGCGGAACACAAGGTTCCGCCTACCTCTGGTTAGTTTTTGCAATGGACACCCGACACCGGGGACGTTGATGGGGCTATTTGATGTTGTGCCACACTGAGAGGGTGCAGGGATAGGTTGAGAGGGATTTTAGTGATAGCGATGGATAGCAGATTTGAGATTTATGCAAAGAAAGATATTATATATACTGATTTTAGTTTTTGGTTTTTTGTCGGTAAAAGGAGTGGGCAATTCTGCAGAGCCTGTTTACGGTGAATGCCCAACGACGAAAGTGGAGGTGGAACGCCTTCCCGACATGCATCATGCCCGGAGCGGCCATATCCTATTGCGCACAGGCGATGAGGTGCTGGCCATCGGCGGGCATACTGACGGTTTTGTTCCGACCAGCACCGCCGAATATTATAAGGACGGCGAGTGGCACGTGCTTGAGACCGTCTACCCCCATGACAACGGCTTCGGGGTGGTGCTGAAATCAGGCAAGGTGCTGATAGGCGGCGGTCACGAGCAGTCGCTGGGCATCGGTCAGACCTTCCCCGTGGAGCTTTACGACCCCCAGACCCACACGTTCAAAGGTTTCAGCTGCCTTGACACGAGACGTGCGCTATGCCGCGCCGTGGAGCTGGACAGCGGCAAGGTTGTGATTGCCGGCAACCATTATAACGACGACTCGTTCGAGCTGTTCGACGGTTCGAAGCTGTTTACGAAAGCCGGTGAGGTTTCGGAAAAACGTTGTGCCCCCTGGCTGCTTCGCAGCGGTAAGATGGATGCTGTTGTGTTCGGCAAGCAAGACGAGAAGATGCGTAAAACGGAAAGCATCACGCTGGACCGCCTGTCGGGCGGGAGTTGCGAAATCGAGCAGCTGAAGGACTGGAGTCCTTTCTTTTTTGACACACCCGTGTCGAGCGACATCTGCTTCATCGGCGACGAGGCTCGAGGAGACTACCGCTACCTGATAGCCGGCGAGAAGAAAGACGGCAGCCTGGAGGTGGTGTGCGTGGAGGACACGGTGTTCACCCCCATACGCACAGCAACCCCGATACCTTATTCATATGAAGGTGAGCAGATCAAATATCGCAGCGCAGCCATCGTGGACCGCACGCATAAACGCTGCTACGTGAGAGGCCGGGACGCGAAGAACCGCCTGTACCTGCTCTGCCTGTTCTACGACGCGCCGGACGCAGCACACGGCGTGCCTGTCCAGCTCTACGTAACAGACCCTCTGCCCTACATCGGGCATAGCACCCCCGTGGTGATGGAGAACGGCGACCTGCTGTTTGCCGGCGGCATCACCGACTCGAATTTCGCCCCCTTCAAGTCCACATTCCTGGTAAAAACCGGAGAGCAGGAGTCCTCCGGCCTGAATCTCCTTCCGATATGGCTTACAGCAGGCGTGCTATGCCTCGTCGTTGCCGGGGGCATGATATGGAGACGACGCAGGAGACACACACAAAAGCAGCAAGCAGAAGAGCAGGCGACGGCATTGGCGATGATGGACAATATCACAGAGGAGAATACCGCCGGATCCGAGGGATCCACCACGGCAGCGGCAGAGCCCCCCAGCGTGGAGACAGACGCCTCCGACCAGTTGCTGTCGCAGATCCGCAGTCTGATGGAGGGACAGCAGCTTTTCCTCAACAACGAGCTGAAACTGGCAGACGTGGCCAAGGCCTTGGGCACGAACAGCAGCTATGTGTCCAGCTGCATCAGGACGAAACTGGGCTGCTCGTTTTCCCAGTTCGTGAACCGGTACAGGGTGGATTATGCGAAACAGCAGATGATTCAGCGTCAAGGCGAGAAACTCTCGTCGATAGGACTGGAGTCCGGATTCTCCAACGAGACGTCGTTCTTCCGTGCGTTCAAGGCGGTGACAGGGATGACGCCCGGTGAATGGCTGGGAAGTCTGGGGGATAGTTGAAAGTTGAATGTTGAATGTTGAAAGAGCCATGCGGATGGGAAGGTATTAAGAAGCCGCAGACAACGGGAAAAGGAAAAAGGAGGCGTAAAGACAGAAATAAGGACAAAACGACTTACAAATACGGAATTTGTAAGTCGTTTTTCTGATTTTGTAAGTTGAGAAAAGGGGAATTTACATAATTTTGCAAATAAAGAAGAGCTTTTGGCAGGAACTGGCAGAGGTGCCTTTTGGCAAAAGACAAAAACGAGGTTATTCATTTTAGGGGTGTTCTATAAATTCTGATTTTGGAATGCTCCTACAAATAGAAGTTTCATTTCGGTTGCTTTTGGTTTTCTGTAGTGTCTTTTTGTCATCATTTTCGGTTACATAGCTCGCTATGCGCCCTCAAATGCTAACAAAAATCCACTCACATAAAATCCAAAACCAATCCGACATAATTTATAGAACACCCCTTTAAATATTAACAAAAAAACTAATGCATCATGAAAAAAATTATGTTCTTATTGACACTGCTCTGCAGCAGTATTGTGATGAAAGCCCAGAGCGACCAGATGACGGCAATCCTTCAGCACGGCGAGGAGACCAGCGTGTTCAAAGGTGCTTCCGCCTTGATTAATGCCCATGCAGCAGCTGAGGACGGCGACGTGATCACGCTGAGCGACGGTATCTTCACCGCCACCAACATCACGAAAAACCTGTCGATTTACGGCGCGGGGTATGAGACCGACGAGGCGAGCGGGACGACCGCCACGGAGATTGTGGGCGACTGGTATATAGCCACTGACTCAAACAAGCCTCTGAGCGACATTCATATCGAAGGCATCGGCATCAAAAACGACCTCTATCCCTGCCGCAGCGCAACAGTAGAGCGGTTCACCCTCAACAAATGCCATGTGTATGGCGGCATCGGTCTCAGCAAGACCATCACCGGCTTTATCATCAACCAGTGCATCGTGGACGGGGGCATAGGCGGCGGGAACAACATCGCCAACAACATGCTGGTCAACAACAGCATCATCAAGCAGATAGACAACTACAACCCTGAAAGCACGATAAAAGTGGACCACTGCCTCGTGCGCGACTTGTTAGATGCCGACTACGACAACACCCGCGCCATCTGGACGAACAACGTGTTCACAGGCAGCGGCGGCAGTGGCTATATGAGAAATGTCCGTCCGTACAGCAAGGTGAGCTATTGCCTTTGCGTGAAGGACTCCTGGGGAAACAACAGCAGCGTTGATAACATCACCCAGGTGGCCCTTACAGACTTGTTTGCCGACGGCGAGGACGCGACGTATTCAGCAACGCGTACTTACGAGCTGAAGCAGCCCGAGACATGGATTGGGAGCGACGGCACCCAGATAGGCATCCATGGCGGCAGCGGCTTCAGCAAGGTGCCAGCCACGCCAGTGGTGAAGAACCTGAGCGTGGAAGTGGAAGGCATGACGCTGAAGGTGAGCTACGACGCAGTGGTGAGGTGATTGATTAGTTTAAAGTTTAAAGTTTAAGGTTTAAGGTTGAAAGTTTAAAGTTTTAGTTAGTTTTGCTGACGAAGAGACTGCAAGACACTCTATGGAGTCTTTGTACCTCATATTTTCATTTTCAAAACTTCAGGCTTATGAATTATATCAGATATTTGACATTTCTAATTATTTCGGCTTGCGGACTGCCGGCTTTGGGCCAGAAAAGCATCGCTACAGAGCAGTACTGGCTTGACGGGGATGTCGGCACCACGAAGACGATCAGCAGCGGAGGGATTGCCGACCTGAGCGGTCTGAACATGGGCGTTCACAGCATCACCGTGCGTGTGCAGGACAGCGAGGGGATGTGGAGCAGTCCGACGACGAAGAACTTCATCATCGCAGCAACACCTGCCCAAGCCACGTCAGTCGTCCGTACGGAATACTGGATAGATGGTGACATCGCAGGGCGGAAGGAACTGGGTGCGTCCGTCGCCAGCGTGGACCTGAGCGGGCTGAACATGGGCGTGCACAGCATCACCGTGCGCAGCCAGGACAACGAGGGCATCTGGAGCATGCCCGTGACGAAGAACTTCGTGATGGCCGCTACTCCCGAGAAAGCCACGTCGATTGTCCGTACCGAATACTGGATAGACGGTGACATCGCCGGGCGGAAGGAACTGGGTGCGTCCGTCGCCAGCGTGGACCTGAGCGGTCTGAACATGGGCGTACACAGCATCACCGTCAGGAGCCAGGACAACGAGGGTATCTGGAGCATACCCGTGACGAAGAACTTCGTGATGGCCGCTACTCCCGAGAAAGCCACGTCGATCGTCCGTACGGAATATTGGATAGACGGTGACATCGCAGGGCGGAAGGAACTGGGTGCGTCCGTCGCCAGCGTGGACCTGAGCGGTCTGAACATGGGCGTTCACAGCATCACCGTCAGGAGCCAGGACAACGAGGGGATCTGGAGCATACCCGTGACGAAGAACTTCGTGATGGCCGCAACCCCTGAGAAAGCCACGTCGATCGTAAGATGCGACTACTGGTTTGACGGTAAAGCCGGCGAACGCAAGGAGCTGGGCGCGTCCGTCGCCGCCATCGGCCTTGACAGCCTCTGCGCCGGCCTCCACAGCATCACCGTCCAGGCCTTGGACAACACAGGCATCTGGAGCAACCCGGTGACCAAATACTTCTCCGTTCTGTCAGCCACCGACATGGAAGCCGCGACCCTCGTCCGCTATATGTACTGGTTTGACGACGACTGGGAGCACCATGTGGAAGGACTACTTGAGGAAGGAGGAGGCGTGTCGCCGATCGACTTCCGTCATTTATCCGAGGGCATGCACCAGTTCAGCTGGCAGGTATGCGACACGAAGGGCGTGTGGAGCGAGGCCTTGGCCGACTCGTTCAACGTGGTGAAGACCGCCCTGACAAGCGACATGGCAACGCTGACGGACTCCACGTACGTCTACACCTCCGACAGCGTCTTTGCCGCCCTGACGGTAAAAGACAAGGACTACGAGCTGATTAAGGGTTACGATTACGATATAGTCTATACAGGCAACCGCGATGCCGGCGAAGCCAATATGCAGCTCATCGGCTTGGGCGCGTACAAAGACACGGTGGACGTGGCGTTCACCATCCACCCCGCCACCCTGACAGTCAGGGCCGAGAGCTACGAGCGGCTGGAAGGCGAGGAGAATCCCGAGTTTGCCTTCAGCTACGAAGGCTGGCAAGGAGAGGACAGCGACAGCGTGCTGACCGCCATACCCGTCGTCAGCTGCGAAGCCACCGTGGAGAGCAAAGCCGGGACGTACGAGATCACGGTGAGCGGCGGCGAGGCAGCCAATTACACGTTCGTCTATGAGAACGGCGTGCTGACGGTGAAGCGCGACTTGCGTGGCGACGTGAACCGCGACGGCAAGATTGACATCAGTGACATCGTGGCCGTAATCAACACCATCGCCGGCGACTCGAAGTACATAGATACCGCCGACGTGAACGAGGACGAGAAGATAGACATCAGCGACATCGTGGCCATCATCAACGCCATCGCGTCGATGTAAATGGAACACATCATGTTTTTTATACAGAAACCAATTACCTTTTTTTGTCGTGGGGTCTGCCGTGATGGCAGGCTCCATGCGTTTTTTTAGTTGAGGGTTAAGAAATTAGGTTTTAAAGCGGGGGAGGCCGTGCTTCGCCGGCCGTATGTGCCACAGACAACTGTGGCGTACATGAAAGCGAATGGATGGATTTGAAGTTTGCCATGCTGACGGAGATAGCGACAAGACGCCCCACGGGGCGTCTCTACTGGCAAACAGGAAAGTTACAAGACGCCCCGCGGGGCGTCTCTACTACGTGGACTGGGGGAGTGGCGGAGTTATGAACAGCCAAGGGCCGCGCGGGGAGCATTGGTGTTGATAACTTTATCTGTCGTGAAAAGCATTTATTAGATGAAAGATTTTCATATATCGTAAAAAATTCGTAACTTTGTACCATAATTACGAGGGGGTGTTTGAGGCGAAAATCGAACACCCCAATTTTAAGAACAATGAAATAAATGGAAGAAGAGAATTTGATTGGCGGTGAGAACTATACCGCCAGTAACATCCAAGTATTAGAGGGCCTGGAGGCCGTACGTAAGAGACCTGCGATGTACATCGGTGACATCAGCGAAAAGGGACTGCACCATCTGGTTTACGAGGTGGTTGACAACTCCATCGACGAGGCTCTTGCCGGCTACTGCACCCACATAGAAGTGACAATCAACGAGGACAACTCGATAACGGTTCAGGATAACGGCCGTGGCATCCCAGTAGACATGCACGAGAAAGAGCACCGCAGCGCGCTGGAGGTTGTGATGACGGTGCTTCATGCCGGCGGAAAGTTCGACAAAGGCTCCTATAAAGTGTCCGGCGGTCTTCACGGCGTAGGTGTGAGCTGCGTGAACGGCTTGAGCACAAAGATGATTTCCCAGGTGTTCCGCAACGGCAAGATATACCAGCAGGAATACCGCCAGGGCAAGCCCCAGTACGACGTGAAGGAAGTGGGCGAGACCACACTCCACGGCACCCGCCAGCAGTTCTGGCCCGACAAGACCATCTTTATCACTACGACATACAAATTCGACATACTTGCCAACCGCATGCGCGAGCTGGCCTTCCTGAATGCGGGCATCACCATCACGCTTACAGACAAGCGTCTGGACGTGAACGCAGAAATCGGCATCGAAGGTGTGCGCACGAAAGTGTATCACTCCGACGGCGGCCTGAAGGACTTCGTCCGCTATCTGGACCGCAGCCGCACCCACCTGTTCGACGACGTGATCTACCTGAACACGGAGCGTCAGGGCACCCCGATCGAGGCCGCCATCATGTACAACACCGGCTTCAACGAGAACCTCCATTCCTACGTGAACAACATCAACACGATAGAGGGTGGAACCCACCTGACCGGTTTCCGTCAGGCCTTGACCCGCGTACTGAAACGCTATGCCGACGACAACAAGATAACAGAGAAGCTTGAGAAGCAGAAGATAGAGATCAGCGGCGAGGACTTCCGCGAAGGTCTGACCGCCGTGATCAGCGTGAAAGTGGCCGAGCCACAGTTCGAAGGCCAGACGAAGACGAAGCTGGGTAACAGCGAGGTGTCGGGTGCGGTGAACTCCGCCGTCGGCGAGGCCCTGTCGAACTATCTGGAAGAGCACCCGAAGGAGGCCAAGATGATCATCGACAAGGTGGTGCTTGCCGCCACTGCCCGTGTTGCCGCCCGCAAGGCCCGGGAGAACGTGCAGCGCAAGAACCCGATGACCGGCGGTGGCCTGCCAGGCAAGCTGGCAGACTGCAGCGACCGCGACCCTGCCAAGTGCGAGATGTTCATCGTGGAGGGAGACTCCGCCGGCGGATCGGCCAAGCAAGGACGCGACCGTCATTTCCAGGCCATCCTTCCTATCCGCGGAAAGATCTTCAACGTGGAGCGCGTGATGTGGCACAAGGCATTCGAGCATGAGGAGGTCAACAACATCATCCAGGCCCTGGGCGTACGCTTCGGCATGAATCCCGAGGACACGAAGGAGGCGAACTACGACAAGCTCCGCTACTACAAGACCATCATCATGGCCGATGCCGATGTGGACGGTGCGCATATCGCCACCCTGATCATGACCCTGTTCTTCCGCTATATGCCACAGCTAATCAAGGACGGCCGCCTGTTCATCGCCAATCCCCCACTCTACAAGTGCTCGAAAGGCAAGAACATCAGCCGCTACTGCTACAACGACGTCGACAAGCAGAAATTCCTCGACGAGTTCGGCGACGGAACGGAGAACAACAGCAGCATCCATATCCAGCGTTACAAAGGACTTGGTGAGATGAACCCCCAGCAGCTGTGGGAGACGACAATGGACCCTTCGACACGCCTGCTGACCCAGGTGACGATAGAAGACGCGGCAGAGGCCGACCAGACGTTCTCCATGCTGATGGGCGAGGACGTGGCTCCACGTAGAGAGTTCATCGAGCAGAACGCAACGTACGCAACGATAGACGCGTAGAGTTTGAGGTTTGAAATTTATTAGCATGATTTTCGGCTGCACTCGGCATAATTGAAGCAAGCTTCATTCTGCTCTCGTTTGCACGAAAATTGAGGTTTGAAATTTAGCCATCCGGACAATTTGAGCCATGCGGACGATTGGGACCATGCGGACGACGATTGGGACCATGCGGACGTGGTAAGTTACAAGACGCCCCACGGGGCGTCTCTACTAGAGCATTTATTTCATTCGATTCTTACATATATTCGCCGGATCAACTAGAAGTGATTTCTGACCGTGCCGGCACCGATTTTCTCTATTCCAAAAGAGAAAAAAAGGGTTCAAGAAGAAATTCTTGAACCCTGATTTTTTATGGGAGGAATCGGAGTAATCAGAATACTCGGAGGATTCGGAATATTCGGAGGATTCGGAGTACTCGGAGGAATCGGAGAATTCGGAGTACTCGGATGAATCGGAGGATTTATTCTGTTGTCGGGATAACTCCGTTGGAGATGTTCTCGAGCTGGTCGAGCTGACTCTTCTTTCGCCCGCTGGTGGGAACAGAAACGACGCTGGAGATGAGGTTGTCGTTGTCGAGGTCGCGGTCCTTGAAGATGTAGTAGTTGATGGGCACGTAGGCCAGTCCGTTCTTGGAGTCAGCACCGTAGGTCTTCTCGCGTCGTGCGCGGTTTTTGGCCTCCCGCCTGATCTCCTCCTCGTTCTTCTCTTCGATTCGTGCAGCCATCTCGTCGCTGTTGATGTCGGCCATACCGAATCCCGATGCGAGTATCGTGATTTTCACACGGTCCTTGAGAGAAGGGTCGTAGGAGAATCCCCACTTCGTCTGGATATTGTCGTCCACCATCTTGCTCATGAAGTCCTGAATTTCGGACATCTCCTCCATCATGAGTGGCTTGTCGCCGTTCTTTCCCGGCTCTACGATGTTGAGGAGAATTTTCTTGGACTTGAACACATCGCGGTTGTTGAGCAGCGGCGAGTGCAGGGCGTTCTCAATGGCCTGCGCCACACGGCTCTCTCCCTGTCCGTATCCTGTGCTCATGATAGCCACTCCACCGTCTTTGAGCACGGTCTTCACGTCCTGGTAGTCCATGCCGACCTTTCCGTGCATGGTGATGATCTCCGATATGCTCTTAGCCGCATTGCAGAGCGTGTCGTCAGAGATGTCGAAGCAGTCCTCCATGGACTTGTCGGGATAAAGCTCGAGAAGTCTCTGGTTGTTGATGACCAGCATGGAGTCTACATTTTTTCTGAGTTCGTCGACTCCGTCGAGCGCCTGGTCGATTTTGCTGGCCCCTTCCCACTTGAACGGTATGGTGACAATACCGACAGTGAGGATGTCGAGCTGCTTAGCCACCCTCGCCACTACAGGAGCCGCTCCCGTTCCGGTTCCGCCGCCCATACCAGCCGTGATGAACACCATCTTCGTGCCATCCTCGAACATCTTCTTGATTTCCGGCAGACATTTCTCCGCCTCTTCTTTTCCCTTCTGAGGGTTGTTGCCGGCTCCGAGTCCTTCGCCGAACTGCAGCTTATAAGGTACAGGCGAATCCTGGAGGTCCTTCTTGTCGGTGTTGCACACGGCAAAAGTGACATCATGGATTCCCTCGTTGTACATGTGGTTTACCGCGTTTCCGCCGCCTCCACCGACTCCCACAACCTTGATGATGCTCTCCGACTTGCTCTGTGGCAGGTCGAGCGGGAGTTCTTCCTTGTCTCTCTCCTTGGTGTAGTCGCTCAAGTCGAGATTAAAATCCAAACTATCTTCGTTCATATGATTAGTTTTCAGTTTTCAGTTATCAGAAATCAGTTTTCAGTTTTCAGTTTTCAGTGATTTACTGAGTGAGAACAGTTATCAGATATCAGGAATCAGTTTTCAGAAATCAGTTTTCAGAAATCAGTTTTCAGTTTCCAGTTTTCAGTTTTCAGTGATTTACTGAGTGAGAACAGTTATCAGATATCAGAAATCAGTTTTCAGCTATCAGTTTTCAGTTATCAGTTATCAGTTTTCAGATATCAGTTATTAGCTTTCGCCGTTGACGAGGTCTTCCAGTTTTTTCTTGAAACGCTCGTACCAGCTGCTGCTCTTCTTTGCCTCGTTGATGAGGTTGCGGAGGTTTTCCGCCTGCTCGCTGAGCTTCTGCGACAGGCTCTTGGCCTCTGCGATGCGCTGGTCGTTCTTGAGTTTCACCTCGAGAGACTGGATCAGGTTGACGTAATCGCTGTCGCACACCGCCAGGGCTTCGTTGACGTAGTTGGAACCCTCAGTCCTTGCCGCCTTGTCCTTAGGATTCTGCTGCACGGTCGCAATCTGCTGTGTGAGCCGGTTGATATGTCCGCGCATACGGTCCTTGTAGGTCTCGAGCCTTGCAATCATATCGTCGAGCTGCTTCTTCTCCGTCTCGCTCTTCGCCGTGTTGGTCTGGATGGTCTGCTCAGTCTTGGTCTTCTCGAATATGTCGTCTCCGTTGTATACCTCCGATTCAACACAGTTCTCGTCGCCCGAAAGGAGCAGCGAGACGAGTGATCCGCTCATGGCGTTGTCGAGCACGAGCGATGATGCGCTTGTGGCCTTGATGACAGGCTGCACGATGGTCTTTGCCACCCTGATAAGTTCGAACTTCTTCTGTCTCGGGTTGTGCTTGAAGGCCTTGTCGATATTCTTCATGTTGGCTCCGCCACCTGTGATGACGATTCCCGCCAGGAGCACGTCGGCATATCCGCTGTTGACAATCTGTGCCACCGCGTTTGCCACAATCTCGGTGAGTCGTGCATAGATAATCTCATGGATTCCGATGACCTTCTTCTTCGTTCCGTTGGACGTCTCATACACCTCCTTCTGTAGCTCAGAGGTGTCCTCCTCCGGATCGATATACGCGTTTCCGTACTTCATAAGCACGTCCTTGGCCTCGTTCTCCTCGATTTGGAGTAGCGTCTTGAGGTCGTCGACGATATTGTTGAATCCAATAGGTATGGTGACGAGGTATCTGATGACATTCTGCTTGTAAACCACAACCGTAGTGGTTCCGGCGCCGAGGTCCACCATGGCACATCCAGCCCTCTTCTCCTGCTCAGTGAGCACGTTCTTGGAGAGTTCGATGGCAGATAGTTTCGTTCCTGCGATGTCCAGTCCCACGTTGTTGAAGCAAGTCTGGATGTTGCCTCTGAGCTGCTTACGTGCGATGATATTGAGGAACTCGCCCTCGATGTTCGCACCGAAGACCCCCTGAGGGTCGTCGGTAGGAGCCGAGTCCACGATATATCCCTGAGGTATGTTCTCGAGTAGTTCGCAATCAGGAATGGATATGTCCATGCTCTCATCCCTGAGCTCGTCGATATGTGCCGCCGTGATGGATGTACGTTCCAGCATGTTTCTTGGCACTTTCTTCTTGACCGAGCGAACAGACTGTCCGCCGATTCCCACATAGACCCTGCTCACTTTCTGCTTGAGCGTCTGACTGAGCATCTCCACCACTTTCTGAATGCTTCTGGTGGTCTTCTCCACATTGTAGACAAGCCCCCTCTTGATGCATGCCGTGGTCTGCTCCTCCGCATAGGCAAGGATTTGGAAACTTCCGTCTTTTTTCTTCCCCGCTATGCCCGATATGCGTGACGTACCGAGTTCCACCGCCACTATGATAGGTTCGTTTGCCATATATATTTACTATTTACGATTTACGATTTACGATTTATTTGACTATTTTTATATTTTGGCTATTTGCTTAAGGCCGGGGGGCAATAGCAATCTGAACCAAAATAAGATCAGGTATTTAACAATTACGATTTATTTGACTATTTTTATATTTTGGCTATTTGCTTAAGTCCGGGGGGCAATAGCAATTTATCCGAGGCTATTTTTTTGATTTTTTCGGTTCTTCTTTCTTTTTGGGCTCATCTTTCTTCGCTTCTTTCTTGGGCTCGTCTTTCTTTACTTCTTTTTTGGGTTCCTCCTTCTTCACTTCTTTCTTGGGTTCCTCCTTCTTTACTTCTTTCTTGGGCTCGTCTTTCTTTTTGGGTTCGTCCTTTTTCACTTCTTTCTTGGGTTCCTCCTTCTTCGCTTCTTTCTTGGGTTCGTCTTTCTTATCGTCTTTCTTCACGTCGTTCTTGGAGTCATCCTTCTTTTTAGCCTCGTCGTTATTCGGCTCGGCACTATCGGACGTGGCCTCCTCAGCCTGCTCCTCCTCGTCGGGCAAGTCCACTTTCTTCTCCATCCCCTTGATGACTCCCACCACCTGGTTGTCGTACTCCAGATTGAGGACCGAATACTTGTTCCACCCTACTACAGACAGTCCGCGTTCATAGAATTTCTTGAGTCTGACGAGCTTCTTGTCGAACTTGTCGAGAGTACCCATGAAAATCTTCTGATCTCCCACCCTTGGCACGAGGGTGACCACACGGTTCTTTCTCTTGTCGTACTCCACATAAATCTGCTCGATCTGGCTGTTCCAGAACTCGTCGTTCTTGATGAAAGCCGCGAGCGGCACGAGGTCGGAGACGACGTAGTTGCGGTTGATTTCTCCGTTAGCCACAATGAGGTTTTTGGCATAGAGCGAGTCGCTGTCGATGAAGTTTCCCGCCTCGTCGACATAATAATGCTCGTTACGGCTGTCGAATACCAGCATGAGCGGCACCATCTGCTTTACCTTGACACAAAGTCGGCTGGTTCCCACCTCCATGCCGTTGTTGTTGCCGTAGCAGTCCACCGACGTGACGAATGGATTTTTCGTGATGACAGTCTGTATCTGCTTCAGGTCGATGGCGCTCATCTTCTTTCCCTGCGGGAAGATGTCGGCCTCGACGAGCATGTTGGACACCACGGTGCTGTCCACCACAACATCGGCTCCCTCCTCTTCGAACACATACGTCACCTCCTGGCAAATCTCATCAGGATTTGTGGACTTCATTCCGACGAAGGCATATACGATATAGGCAGCCACCGCCATAAACAGAATGACGAGCAGGGATATTTTGAGATATTTTGGGAGTTGCATCTTGTTCAGTTGAGAGTTTTAGAGTTTAGAGTTTAGAGAGCCATGCGGACGGTTGATGGGAATTGATGGGAGTTGATGGGAGTGATGGGAGTGATGGGAATGGGGTCCGATTAGTTGATGTTGTACTTTTCGGCGAGCATTTCCTGGATTTGAGGGACATAGTTCTCGATGTCGCCCGCTCCGAGAGAGACGAGCACCTGGAAATCACCTTTAGAGAGGAGCTCGACTACATCCTCCTTGTGGACGAGGAACTTCTCCATGCCCGGTCGCAGGTTGTCGTAGATGAGCTTAGACGTGACACCTGGTATGGGCTCTTCTCTTGCGGGATAGATGTCGCAGAGATAGACGGTGTCGAGGAGTGAGAGGCTGTCGGCAAACTCGCGGTAGAAATCCCGTGTGCGAGTGTAGAGATGCGGCTGGAAAACCGCCGCGATCTTCTTGTCGGCATAGAGTTCTCGTATGGACTTGACGCTCTGCTCAATCTCGTTGGGATGGTGTGCATAGTCGCTGAGGAACACAATCTTGTCGGTTTTGATTTTGAAGTCGAACCTTCTGTCCACTCCCTCATACGACTTCATGGCCTTCTTGATTTCGTCGGCACTGACCCCGTTGAGCTGTGCGATGGCCATGGCTGCGATTCCGTTGTCGATGTTGATGCTGACCGGCACTCCCAGCTGAATGTCCTTGATGGTTTCGATCGGGGAGACGAAGTCGAAGAAGATTTCTCCGTTTCCGATCCGTATGTTCTCGGCATGGAAGTCCCCCTTGTCGCGGGCATATTCATATACCCTGACCCCCGGCTTGACGTCCGGCTTCATCTCAAGGTCGGTGTGGATAAGAAGCACGCCGTCCTCCCTGATGAGCGACGAATAATGGCGGAAGCTCTCGAGATATGCCTCCTTGGTGCCATAGATGTCGAGGTGGTCGGGGTCTGTTGCCGTGATGACCGTCATGAATGGACGCAGCCAATGGAAAGAGCGGTCGAACTCGTCGGCCTCAATCACCACGAAGTCACTCTTTTCTGAGAGGATGTAGTTCGTGCCGTAGTTCTTGGATATGCCGCCCAGAAAGGCGTTGCAGTCGCGGCTGGACTGATGCATGATATGGGCGAGCATGGTGGAGGTTGTGGTTTTACCATGGGTACCAGCCACGCATAGCCCCTTCATCTGGTTGGTGAGCATTCCGAGCACCTGTGCCCTTTTCTGCACGTCGAATCCGTTGTCTCTGAAAAACGAGAGTTCGGAGTGGTCGGCAGGAACTGCCGGGGTATAGACCACGAGTGTGGACTCTTTATCCTTGAAGCATGGAGCCACGAGCTGGAGGTTATCCTCATAATGAATGTCGGCTCCCTCACTGATGAGAGTCTGGGTGAGCGGAGTGGGCGTCTTGTCGTATCCACCCACATTGCATCCCTTATGCAGGAAATAACGGATGAGCGCGCTCATGCCGATTCCGCCGGCTCCAACAAAATATACTGATTTTACCATCAAAAATATTTACGATTTAATATTTACGATTTATTACATGAACTTTGTCACGACTCGGCAAAGTTTAAGCAAGCTTAACTTTGCACTCGCTGCTCCAAAGTTTTTCGATTTATTTAACTATTTTATTATTTTGGCTATTTGCCATGCGGCTGGGGGGGGGATGAGCCTCAATTAATCATTCTTGTCCGTTGGCAATTTTCCAGACCTCCTGGGCGATGACTTTGGCAGATTCGCGGAACGCCATCTTTCCGGCATTTGCCGCGATTGACTGGAGTTTTGCCTCGTCCTTCACCGTGGTGAGCGCCACCTCCACAAGTTTTTCGCGCGCGTCGGCATCTCTGACGAGAATGGCCGCCCCTTTGTCGGAGAGCGCCAAGGCGTTCTTCGTCTGGTGGTCCTCCGCCACGTTTGGCGAGGGGACGAGGATGCTGGGCTTCTCGAGGAGGCAGATCTCAGAGATGGAGCTGGCTCCCGCCCTTGATATGACGAGGTCAGCAGCCGCATACGCCTTGTCCATGTCCTTGATGAAGGCCGTGGCAGTGAGGTTGTCCACCTTGTCGGCCTTGTCGAGCGCAGCCTTTATTTCCTCTGCATAGAACTTGCCGTGCTGCCATAGGATCTGCACGTCGGAGGCGTTCCTGATGTCCTGCAGATGCTGGAGAATGCTCTCGTTGACCGTTCTTGCCCCGAGGCTGCCTCCGATGACGAGTATGGTCTTCTTTCCAGGCTGTAGCCCAAGCGCCTTTTTCGCTTCCTCTTTCGTGAGCTGCACCTGTGTGAGGTTTTGTCTGACAGGATTTCCCGTCATCAGGATTTTCTCCTTTGGGAAGAAGCGCTCCATTCCTTCGTAAGCCACGCAAATGCGCTTCGCCTTCTTAGCAAGCAGCTTGTTGGTGACTCCTGCATAGGAGTTCTGCTCCTGAATGAGCGTAGGCACCCCCATCTTGGCAGCCTGATTGAGCAGAGGTCCGCTGGCATACCCCCCGACACCCACTGCCACGTCGGGCTGGAAGTCGGTGATGATTTTCTTTGCCATCCGCTGGCTTTTCCATATCTTGAAGAGCACAGCGATATTCTTGAATGGGTTCTTGCGATTGAATCCCTGAATCGGGAGACCTATGATTTTGTATCCGGCATCCGGCACACGCTGCATCTCCATCCTGCCTTCCGCCCCCACGAAGAGGATCTCCGTGTCGGGATAGAGCTCCTTGATGGCGTTAGCGATGGAAATGGCGGGGAAGATGTGTCCTCCAGTACCTCCACCGCTGACGATGACTTTCAAATTTTTTCCTTTCATGATTCCGTTCTTTTTTTTAGGTCCGTTCCTCAGATATCCGCTGCATCATTCTTAGTTTATGGCGTTTATGCCGTCGATACGATGCCTCAGGCTTGAGCGGAACGAAACAACATGCAAAGTTACGAAAAAAGACTGAGAAAACCTTGTCAAGAAGAACAATTTACGTCATAAATCCGCCTTGACCTCCCTGCAGGGCTGTCACACCATGCCCACAGAGCTGTAGACGTCGCCCGTCTCGATGATGACCGGCCGTTTAAGTTCCTTGGTGACCGCCTTCTTCTCTCCGTTTGCCTTAGAGGCATATCTGCTGATGCTGAGGATCATACCGAAGTTGGCACTCATAATCATGATGGACGTTCCTCCATGGCTGATGAGCGGCAGGGTCTGTCCTGTCACGGGCATGAGCCCCACGGCCACCGACATGTTGACGAGAGCCTGGATGACCATCATGAGTCCGAGTCCGATGACGAGGAACGCCGGGAAGAACCGGTCGCACTTCTGCGCCACCCTGCCCACACGAATGATCAGCATGACGAAAAGCAGCAGCACGAACACCGCTCCAGCCACTCCCATCTCCTCGATGATGATAGAGTAGATGAAGTCGGACTCAGCATGCGGCAGGAAGTCGCGTGAGACGGAGTTTCCGACCCCGACGCCAGTGATGCCCGAAGAAGCGATAGCCACCTTCGACATGTCCTCCTGCCAGGTCTTGTCCTTATACTCCTGGCTGTCCACATCCTCGTCGATGATGCCGACGGCTGTCTGTATGCGGTTTTTCCAAGTGAGCGCACGCTTGTATTTCCCCAGAGTCTCGTCGGGAGTGACCATAAGCACGGTGACGAACAAAGCACCGAGTATGGCCATCACGCCCACAAGCCTGTAGAGCAGTTTCCGCGGCACGTTTCCGATGATCATCATGATGAAGATGACCAGTGCGAGCATCATGGCCGTGGAGAAATTCTCCGGCACGATGAGTCCGCATATAATCACAGCGAGCCACATGATCATGGTGAACGCCTTAGAATATCCCCCCTTGGTGGCCATGACCACGTTCTTCATGCCCTTCTTCGTCTGCACCTTCTCCTCCTTCTGCAACTTGGAGAGAATGACCGCAGTGGCGAGTATGAGCATGGTCTTCGCCAGCTCCGACGGCTGGAAGTTGACGCCGAACAGCGAGATCCATCGGTGCGCGCTGTGCGACTCGTTGAGGTCGCTCTTGAGGAAGAGCGCGTAGACGAGCAGAACGACGACAACCGGTATGCCCACGATAGGGACCAGCTTGAAGTACTTGCACGGAATCTTGCTGACCAAGACGGTGATGCAGAATCCGATGAGGAGGTATCCCACATGCGACATGAGCGGCACCCAGTGTCTGCCCGTGTCGAAAGAGAGCCTGCTCGACGCGCTGTACATCGTGACGATGGAAATCATGCAGAGGAAGAAGTAGATCATCCAAAGTCCGAGATCTCCCTTGATGATGTTCAGCTTAAAAAAATCAGTAAATTTCTTTCCCATAGCTAATCTGTATAAGTATCTTTATTAGATGATTATAAGTCTCTCACGCATTGTTTGAACTGCTCACCGCGGTCCTCCATGTTCTTGAAGAGGTCGAAGCTTGCACAGCAAGGGCTGAGCAGCACGCAGTCTCCGTCCTTAGCCATGGCGAAGCAGCGGTCGACACAGTCCTTCATGGATGTGACGTCTGCCGTGGGCAGTCCGAACTGGTCGAAAGCCTCGTGCAGCTTTTTGTTGTCGACTCCGAGGAAAACCAGTCCCACACATTTCTCCTTGACCAGGTCGTAGAGTTCAGAGTAGTCGTTGCCCTTGTCCACGCCGCCGAGAATGAGCACGGTGGGCTTACGCATGCTCTCGAGAGCATACCAGCAGGCGTTGACGTTGGTGGCTTTGGAGTCGTTGACGAACTCCACCCCTCTGACCTTTCCCGCCTTCTCGAGCCGGTGCTCCACACCGGCGAAGCTGCTGAGTCCCTTACGGATGAACTCATTGCTGACCCCGGCGATGTTGGCCGTGATACCAGCCGCGAGCGAGTTGTAGAGGTTGTGCTTTCCACGAAGAGCCAGCTCCTCCAGCTCCATATTGAAGGGTGTGGGCTTCTCGATGACATACTCCTGCTCCTCAGCGTAGGCGATGACGTCTCCCTCGTGGAACTCGGAGAAAGGGAAGAGCTGCGCCTTGATGTCGTACTTCTCGAGCTCACGCTTGATGATGGGGTCGTCGTTCCAGAAGACGAAGGCATCGTTCTCAGTGAGGTTCTGCGTGATGCGCATCTTGGAGTCGACATAGTTCTGCATCTTGAAATCGTAGCGGTCGAGGTGGTCAGGCGTGATGTTCATGAGGATGGCGATGTCGGCCTTGAAGTCGTACATGTTGTCGAGCTGGAAGCTTGACAGCTCGATGACATAGTAGTCGTAGTCGCACTCCGCCACCTGCAGGGCGAGGCTGTTACCGAT
This sequence comes from Bacteroidaceae bacterium, assembly GCA_017483765.1. Classification (GTDB taxonomy): domain Bacteria; phylum Bacteroidota; class Bacteroidia; order Bacteroidales; family Bacteroidaceae; genus UBA3839. Next base: position 33,638 of record JAFUVE010000019.1, read on the forward strand.
GTTTCCAGCCAGTCCCACATTGTAGCCCGCCTCCTTGAGGATATAGTAAATGAGGGATGTGGTCGTGGTCTTTCCGTTCGAGCCGGTGATGCATATCATCTTCGCGTCGGTGTAGCGTCCTGCGAACTCAATCTCCGATATGATGTGTATCTGCTTCTCTCGAATCTTTCTGATCATAGGTGCAGTCTCAGGAATGCCCGGGCTTTTGATCACTTCGTCGGCATTGAGGATTTTCTCCTCTGTATGCTGTTTTTCCTCCCACTCGATTCCATATTTGTCGAGTTGACGCTTGTATTTGTCCTTGATTTCCGACAAGTCGGAGACAAAGACATCAAAACCCTGTTTCTTAGCCAGAACGGCGGCTCCAGCCCCGCTCTCCGCTGCACCTAATATTACGATTCGAGAAGACATTGTTATTTACGATTTTAAGATTTACGATTTATTTTAATATTTTTTCATTTTTCCAAAATCAATATTTTTTCATTTTTTCAAAACCTGCCGGCGGTGGAGCGGGCTTTGATGCCCGCTTCCGCCAGTCAGGAAGGCTGAATGAATGTTATTGAATTGAATGAATGTTATTTTTCTTTTTCTTGTATTTTCTATCTGATTTTCAGCGTAATGATGGTGATGGCCGCCAAGAGGATGGTGATGATCCAGAATCGGATGGTGATCATGTTCTCATGGAGCGCCGTACCCGGTCGCTTGATGATGTACTTCGCATCCGGTAGGAGTTCGCTCTGCCGCACGCGGAAGTGGTCGTGAATCGGTGTGCGTTTGAACACCCTGAGTTTCTTACCGACCTTGTTGCCTTTCCTCGCATATGCCAGCTGGAGGATGACCGACACGCTCTCCACCAGGAAAATACCGCAGAGGATGGGTAGCAGCAGCTCCTTATGAATGATGACCGCCGTGACGGCAATGACCCCACCGATGGCCAGAGATCCTGTGTCGCCCATGAACACCTTTGCCGGGAAGGCGTTGAACCAGAGGAATCCGATGAGCGCTCCTACAAACGCGCAGAGGAAGACGACGATTTCCTCCGACCCCGGAATAAACATGACGTTGAAGTAGTTGGCAAACTGAATATGTCCGGAGACATACGCCAGAATGCCGAGCGCCGTCCCGATGATGGCCGAGTTTCCCGCGCACATACCGTCCATTCCGTCGTTGAGGTTAGCACCGTTGCTGACGGCGGTGATGACGAAGGTAGTGACGAGGATGAACAGAAGCCATCCGCATGCCCTCGCCGTCTTTCCGTTGGCAATCCATGAGAAGGCGTTGAGGTAGTCGAGGTTGTTGTTCTTCATGAACGGTACGGTGGTGATGGTGGACTTGACCGGCTGGTCGGTCTTGTACACGATTTTCTCGCCCACCCTTTCCTTGCTGACCGTCTCATGCAGTACAGCCTGCGGGCTGAGATAGAGTACGACTCCGACCAGTGTGCCGAGCGTGAACTGCCCCAGCAGCTTGTATCTTGGGCGGAGTCCGTCCTTGTCGCCCTTCAGTTTCTTCCAGTCATCGTAGAACCCGAGCAGTCCGAACCACACGAGCGTGACGAGCAGGAGTATGATGTAGACATTCGAGAGCTTTCCGAGCAGGAGCACGGGCACCAGCATAGAGGCGATGATGACCACACCGCCCATCGAGGGAACCCCCTTCTTCTTGACTCCGTAGGGGTCGATTTCCTCGTCCCTGGCCTTCTCGATATGACGTTTGCGCTTCATGTATGTGATGAATTTCTTGCTGAGCCAGAAAGACAGCACCAATGACACCATCAGTGCCAAGAGCGACCGGAAGGAGACGTAGGTGAAAAGACCCGACCCGGGCAGTCCCCATTCCTTGAAATAATGTGAGAGATGATAGAACATATATTTTCAGTTATCAGTTATCAGTTTTCAGTTTTCCGTTTTCAGTGATCAGTTTTCAGTGATCAGTTTTCAGTGATTTACTGAGTGAAAGCAGTTATCAGTTTTCAGTTTCAGTTTTCAGTTGAAGCATTTGCGGACTTCTTCCTTGTCGTCGAAATGGTGTTTCACGCCTTTCACGTCCTGATAGTCCTCATGGCCCTTTCCCGCGATGAGGATGACGTCGCCCTTCTGCGCGATGGTGCAAGCCGTCTTGATAGCCTCCCTTCTGTCGACGATGGAAATGACCTTGCGCATCTGCTCCTGGTCGAGTCCGGCGAGCATGTCGTTGATGATGTCCTGGGGCTCCTCGAATCGAGGGTTGTCGCTGGTGATGATGACCTTGTCGCTCTGTCTTACCGCCTCACGCGCCATGATGGGCCGCTTGCCCTTGTCGCGGTTGCCTCCAGCCCCGCACACAGTGATGACCCTGCCCTTTCCTTCGAGGACTCCGTGTATGGCGTTGAGCACGTTCTCCAGCGCGTCGGGCGTGTGTGCATAGTCCACGATGGCGGTGTATCCCTCAGGCGCCGTAATTGCCTCGAACCGTCCGTTGACCGGCTTCATCTTGCTCATGGCCACGAGCACCTCCTGAGGGTCCTGTCCGAGCATGACCGCCGCCGCATAGACAGCAAGGAGGTTGCTGACATTGAACTTGCCGATGAACTGCACGCCCACCTCCTGTCCGTTGATGTCGAGGTACATACCATCGAAATGACATTCGAAGATTTTCGCCATGAAGTCCGCCATTCTCCCTACAGAGTAAGTCTTGACCGTGGCCTTCGTGTTCTGCACCATGACCATGCCGTTCTTGTCGTCCTTGTTGGTGACTGCGAAGGCGTCGGCCGGCAGCCGGTCGAAGAAAGCCTTCTTCGCATCGCGGTAGTTCTCGAACGTCTTGTGGTAGTCGAGGTGGTCGCGCGTGAGGTTTGTGAAGATGCCCCCCTTGAAGCGCAGGCCTCCGATTCGGTTTTGCGCCACTGCATGGGAGCTGACCTCCATGAATGCAAACGAGCATCCCGCCTCCACCATCTCGTTGAGCAGCTGGTTGAGCGTGATAGGGTCAGGCGTGGTGTGCTCCGTCGGGATGGCCTCTCCGTCGATGTAGTTGCACACGGTTGAGAGAAGACCGCATTTGTATCCGAGGGCGCGGAACATATTGTAGAGCACGGTGGCGATGGTTGTCTTTCCGTTCGTTCCGGTGACACCCACGAGCGTGAGTCGGGATGTGGGGTCGTTGAAGAAGTTGGTGGCCATCTGTCCAACAATCTGCTCCGTGTTGTCGACCATGACGAATGTGACCCCGTCAACCGGGTTCTCAGGGATTGTCTGGCAGACGATGGCCTTAGCCCCCGCCTCCACAGCCTTGGGTATGTAGTTATGCCCGTCGGCGGCCGTTCCCTTGACCGCGAAGAAGAGAGAGCCCTGCTCCACCTTGCGGGAGTCGAGCTGGAGTGCGAGGATTTCGACGTCGGAGTCTCCGACGATCTGCCTCACTTCCACGTTCTTTATGATGTCGCTGAGTTTCATTAATGCTATTTATGATTTATGGATTGACGATTATTTTATAATTTTTCTATCCGAGTTTGATTTTGACCGTCGCGCCGCGCCGGACATCCGCCCCTGGCTTGATGCTCTGCTCCACCACTTTTCCGCATCCTCGAATGGTGGCTTTCATTCCTCTCAGCTCGAGTGCGTAGAGTGCGTCACGAGCCCCCATGCCCGTGAGGTCAGGCACCTGTGACCAGTTCTCGTCGTCACCCTGTATGACAAGCGTGTTGTTGTTGACCGACGCCTTTCCCCACATGGAGTTTCCGTCGGACTCGATTCTTGGCGTGAGTCCGAGAGCGCTGAGCACATTCTTCGCCGCCGCCATGTTGCCGTTCTTCACGAGAGGCACGACAGAGTTAGTGGTGTCGCACGCCAAACGGATGTTGGTGGTGACATGCTTTGAGTAGACCTGCTCGGCGATTTTGAGGAACACAGGTCCCGCCGTAGCTCCACCCGATACGGGGTTGTGCGCCGTCTTGATGGACACGAGGCAGGTGTATTGCGGGTTGTCGGACGGATAGTATCCGCAGAACGATACGTAATGTCTTGGGTTGGCAGAATGGTATCCCCCTTTCTCGTCGGCCACCTGTGCCGTTCCTGTCTTTCCTGAGACATAGAAATACTTGCTGCGTGCCCGCTTTCCAGTGCCGCCCTGTCCGTTGACCACCTCCTTGAGTATTTCCTGAATGGCGTGTACGGTGGTGTCCTTACAGATATGCTCGTTGATGACTCCGACAGGGAATTCCTCCACCACCTCACCGTTCTTCGCCAGTCCTCTGACCACCCTCGGTCTCACCATCCTTCCGTTGTTGGCGATGGCGTTGTAGAAAGTGCAGATGGATATAGGCGGGAGCTGCGAGTTGTAACCGATGGCCATCCACGGCAGCGACACCTTCGACCAGTATTTCTTGTTCTCCTCCGGTCCGAGGATGAGCGGATTGGCCGTTCCCGGGATTTCGAATCCGATAGGGCTACCGATTCCGATGCGTCTGAGTCCGTTGACGAATCGCTGCGGGTCGTTCTTATAGTGACTGTCGATGAGCCGGCTGACCCCGATGTTGGAGGAGTACTTGACCGCTGACTTGACGTCGATCCGTCCATGTCCGCCTCCGCTGTCCCTCATCTTTCGTCCGTACATTTCGACCTCGCCACCTCCGGTGTCCACCATGTCGTTCATGGTGATTTCCCCGTCGTCGAGCGCCACCATGATCGAGGCGGTCTTGAACGTGGATCCCGGCTCCATCATCGCTCCCACCGCGTTGTTGAGGTTGTCGATGTACGTCCCTTCCGGCGTGCGGTTGAGGTTGACGATTGCCTTGATGTCGCCCGTCGGCACGTCCATGAGAATACATACTCCGAACTCTGCCTCCACCTCCTGGAGTTTTTCCCTGAGCGCCTTTTCGCAGATGTCCTGCATGGTGACGTCGATGGTGGTGAGCACGTCGTATCCGTCGACCTGCGGCTCGAGCATGATGTCTACGACGTTGGACTTGGACCTGAGAATTTTCTTTGCCTTGAGCCCCGGCTTTCCCCTGAGCAGCGAGTCGTACCTGAGTTCGATGCCCGTCTTAGCCTCTTCCTTCGCCTTCTCCATGTCGCCCACGTCGATTCTCACGAGGTCTCCGAGAGTTCTGCTGGCCAGATTTCCGAACGGTTTCTCCCTGTAGTTCACGACTTTGAGTTTGAGTCCGCTGGCATATTTTCCCGGCTTGTCGAAAATCGGGATTTCCTTGAGTTTCTGATATTCCTGATAGTCGAAGAGATGCCCCTGGAAGAGGTTGCAGTGTCTTGAGTTCTTCAGGAGGCTTCTGACGAGGTTGTTCTTCACTGAGTCGGCATTCTCACATTCCGGGCAGAGACGAGCCACGGCCCTGCTGATGGAGTCGATATGCGGCCGGAACTCCTCTCTCCTCTTAGCGATGTAGTCCAGTCTCTCGAGAGAGTCCTTGAGATACTTTTCCGGATTCTTCAGCTTGTCCTTCTTCCTGAGCACAGGCATGTTGGGATAGAGGTCGCATGCAATCATGAGCTTAGGTATAGAGGTAGAGAGGTATCCACCGTCCACCGAGAGTATGTTACCCCTGATAGGCTCGGCCACGTCGACTCTTCCGTCGACATGCTGCTTCTTGTACTCCATCCACTCGTCCTTGTCGACAGTCATGACCTTCACCATCTGATAGATGACTGCAATGCACACGATGATGATGATTCCCACGATATATGGGAATTTTCCGGTAATGTATTTCTTGTCAAACTTCATCATAGTCTTGGTTCTTTTTAATCTTGTCGGTTGCTGTTGTTCTTACTCTTCCGAATGCTTCGTCCGTTCCTCCGGATCATCAGTTTGTGCGTTTCGGTCTGTTTGCTTTATTTATCTTGATTTCAATGACTGGGTTCTATCTGTCTTGCTGCTTCGGCAGGGCGAAAGGCGGCAGGTTGTTGCTGAGCATGGTCGTGTCGCCCGCCGCGATGAGCTTCTGCTCCACCGACGACTGCCTCCGCTTGTTGAGCAGCTTGCTGGCCTGCGAGAGGACCTTGCTGCTCTTCCTCTCATACTCCACGTTGAGGCTGTCGATCTTGATGATGTCCTGCAGGCTGCTGTATCTGTTGCCGGTGTAGAGAAGCAGGAGAATGACGCAGAAGATGATGAATATGACCTGGTTGAGGAAGAACTTAGACATGAGGATGTCTCCCCCCATGACCTTCCTGAACGACAGTTTCTCGTCGTCTTCCCCACCCTCGTCGTCAGCGAATCGCTTGATGGCCTCGATGCCTTCCTTGCGTTGCTCGTCCTTCCGCTGTTCTTCCGCGTTCTCGACGATGGTCTGTTCCTCGCTGCTGATTTCTACAAATCCGTCGTTTTTGCTCTTGTCACTCATTATTATATTATATATATAAGCAGTTCAAATTTTGGGTTGTTGTTCTCAAATGCGTTCCGCCACTCTGAGTTTGGCACTTCGTGAGCGAGGGTTGCGCTGCATCTCTTCGTCGTCGGGTGTGACCACCTTCCTGTTGACTGGCACGAATGGCGAGACGACATTGCCATAGAAGTCTTTCTGCTCGTCCCCCTCGCAGTTTCCGGTTCGCATGAGGTTTTTCACCATCCTGTCCTCCAGTGAGTGGTATGTGATGACCACGAGCCTTCCTCCAGTCTTGAGCAGCCGTTCAGCCCCGTTGAGCATTTCCTTGAGCGCCTGCATCTCCTGGTTGACCTCGATCCTGAGCGCCTGGAACGCCTTTGCCATGTCCTTCTTCGCCCTCTGCTGCTTGCAGAATGGCTCGAGAGTGGAGACGAGGTCTCCGACAGTGAGGAGCTTGCCGTTCTTCCGCTTTCTGACGATAGCCTCCGCCACTTTCCGGCTGTTCTTCATCTCTCCATAGAGGAAAAAGATGTCAGCCAGCCTTTTCTCGTCGTATGCGTTGAGCACGTCGGCCGCGGTGACTTCCGCTTTCTGGTTCATCCTCATGTCGAGCGGCGCGTCGAATCGGAATGAGAATCCCCTCGTGTCGCTGTCGAAATGTCGAGATGATACGCCGAGGTCTGCCAGAATGCCATCGACTTTCTCCACTCCATAGAATTTCAGGAAATTCCCCATGAATCTGAAGTTACTCCTGACAAACTGGAACGAGTTGTCGATGTCTCCGTATATGTCTCTCTCATGAATGAAGTTCTCGTAAGCCTCCAGGTCCTGGTCGAACCCATACAGCATTCCGTTCCCCTTGATTCTTCTGAGAATCTCCTTTGAATGTCCTCCCCCTCCGAACGTGGCATCCACGTATACGCCGCCGTTGCAGACGTTGAGCGCGTCGACGCTCTGATTCAGCAAAACGGGTATATGATAGTCTTCAGCCATGCTCAATTCAGTTTAAGGTTCATCCAATTTCCACATATATTTCCTTTCGGCACGCATCCTTGCTTGCGCACCGTGTTATAGTTCAAGTCCGGCCATTGCGGCCTCGAGCTCCTCTCCGTCGTCGGAATCGTCAGCAAAGTGAGCCTGATAGTTCTCCAGTCCCCAGACCTCGATTTTGTCGGTGACGGCCTGAAAGATGATGTCCTGCTTGATGCCCGCCTTTTCCATCTTCCGCTTGTTGATGAGGAAGCGTCCGTTTCCGTCGAGCTCAAACTTCTCCACTCCAGCTACATACTTGCGCAGGATGTCCTGGTGCTTTCTGTTCCACTTGTTGAGCTTAGATTCCAGCTCGTCGAGATCGCGGTTCCATACCGACTCGGGATAAATGATGAGACACTCCTGGTAGAAGTCGATGCGCATGTAGAGCGTCCGCTCTCCTTCCGCCTCGAGCACTTTCCTGAAGGCCGCCGGCAGAATGACCCTGCCTTTGACGTCCACCTTCGCAGAAAAATCACCGAAAAATCTCATAACTATTTATCTTAATTTATTGTTCCTTGAGTCGGTCAAAACCAAACTTTTTGCAAAGATAATAAAAAAAACCACTTCCACCCACTTTTTTGTAATATTTTTGAAAAAAATTTTTATTTTCCAATTTTAAAAAATCTAACACACTGATTTTCAAATAGGCAAAAGTACAAAAAGTTGGTGGGGGAAAGTGGTTGCTATCTCCGATTTTACAATTGTAACAAATTTATAAAAAAATAAATAATTTCAGGCGACGCATGGCACGCGCCAAGCACCAATGCCGAGGAGGAGGAGTCCGTCCGCGCCCATTTCACGGCAAAAACAGGCAGAAATTGCAGTTTTTTTCAACTAATACGTAAATAATTCAAAAATAATGCTTAACTTTGCAGTGAGAACTGAGAAATAACAACAAGAGAAATAATAATTAACACAACAAAACACCGACAATGGAGGAAAACAAAGAACACCGCCACGAACACCACACAGGCAGTTCGCATCATCATCATTCGGGGAGCAACCACACACATACCCACAGCCGCGTGAGCACGTCGAAGGCTCTGAAAGCCCTGAAAGTGTGCATCGGCATCAACGCCGTGTACCTCATCGCTGAGGCGCTGATAGGAATGAAGGAGAACTCGCTCTCCCTGATCACAGACGCAGGCTACAACCTTGGCGACGTGCTGGTTCTGGCCCTGGCCTACTTCTCGCTTCGCCTGAAGTCCACGCCGAGCTATCAGCTTGAGTCAGCCACCTATAAGAAGTACAGCGCCCTGTCGCTTCTCATCAACTCAGTCATCCTGCTTGTGGCAGTAGGCTTCGTCAGCCTGCTGGCCTGGACGAAACTGCGTGACGGATTCTCCCACTGCAGCGCAGGTCTGGCGATGTCCGTCACCGCCGGCGTCGGCATCGTGGTGAACGGCATCACGGCCTGGATCCTGCGTAAGAACTCTCGCCACTCCACCGGCATGAAGGGTGCCGCGATGAACATGATGGCCGACACATTTGTGTCAGTGGTCGTAGTCGTTGCCGGCATCATCCTGATGGTGAGCCCCGCCTGCACTTGGGCCGACCCTGCAGCCACTCTCATAGCGGCACTGGTTATCCTGTGCTTCACCGTGAAGCTGCTTTACGTCTACGTGAAGAGAGGCTTCCTCGTGTTCCCCGAGCATATCGACACAGCCAAAGTGCTTAACGTTCTGAAACAGAACGACCACGTGATGAACTGCCGTCACCTGAACATCTGGAAGAACAGCGCCGACGAGCTGGAGGTGAGCGCTCACCTGTCGCTCGACGACATGACGGCCGTGGAGATGGTGAAGAAAGAGGCCAAGCACAGCCTACGCCACATGGGCTTCGAGATTGTGACGCTCGCATTCAAGAAGCACAAGGAAGAGTGAAGGTATTGACGATTTACTATTTACGATTTATTACATGAACTTTGGAGCAGCGAGTGCAAAGTTTAAGCAAGCTTAACTTTGCACTCGCTGCTCCAAAGTTTTTCTATTTATTTGGCTATTTTTAATTTCAGCTATTTGCCATGCGGCCGGAAGACAACGGCGTAAACAGGCAAGGCACCACACATTCAGCAGAGACCAATTAATCTCAATTTACGGTTTAAGCAGAGCACAATCGTCAAAATACAATAAAAAACGCAAGGAAGAGTCATCTTTTTTGCGTTTTTTCTTGCTTATATGGAAACAAACCGATAACTTTGCAAGCGGAAATTCTGCCTCGGCAGGATTTTCGTGTGATTTTCAGGACCAAAATTTTTCAAACTCAAAACCAATTAATTATGAAAAAGTTTTACAGCAGCCTCGTAGCCTTATGCGTAATTTTGGCTGGCGGCATGATGATGGTGTCATGTGACGAGGACACAGAGGACGCCATCGACCTGTCGGGCGAATGGGAAGGCAACATGGGTATGTTCATCGACTATGCCGGCTACCGCTACGACGCGCACAACACATGGATCGTGTTCTACCCCGACCATGAGTACGCCACCCACGGCTATGGCGAGGAGGTAGACTACTTCACCAGAGACTGCCCTTACCGTTATCAGAACCTATATTTTGAGTGGCGCATCCGCGACCACGTGCTTTACCTCACCTACCCTTACAACCATGAGCTGGACGTAGCGATTTATGACTACCGCTTCCGCAACAGCCGCTCGGTGCTTGAATTCTCCATCAACAACGAATATTTCTGCCGTCTGAACAAGCTGAGAGACTTTACAGACAACTGGTACTGGTGGGATCACGACGACGCCATCATGGAGAACAACCGCGAATACTACCACTACATGACGTGGGCAGAATGGAATCTGGCTAAGGGCCGCGAGGGCGGAGTCGCTGCTTCCGAAAACAACGCTGTCAAGCCTGAAAACGTGAAGTTAGGCCGTGATTTCTCGAAATTTGAGCATGTAAATGCAGTTAAATAGTAAAAAAAACTGAAAAAGTTTTGCAGGTTAAGAAAAAAAGCGTACCTTTGCACTCGCAAACGGAAAACAGCCCGTCACTGCGAGTGCAAAAGGATGGCGAGATAGCTCAGCTGGTTAGAGCGTCGGATTCATAATCCGAAGGTCAAGGGTTCAAGTCCCTTTCTCGCTACAAGATTGGAAATCAGAGGGTTAACACAAAATAACCTCCTGATTTTTTTGTTTTTACAGGGAAAAACACTGAGAAAAGCATAAATAATCGGTTGTTTTTGGTGGTATTCAGAGGGAAAAACGTGCACAAAACGTGCACATAAAACGTCATCAAAAATGAAGATTTCAGTTTACACAGACAAGCGGCGCAAGACCGCCAAAGGCGCGATGCCTGTACGTCTCAGATTCCAGCCACACAGAGGATCCGCATTCCTGATCTCAACAGGGATGGAATGTTTCAACGAGCCAGCTAACTGTACGTTCCCCCCTGCTGAGCCGAACGCGAAGACGAAGTCCTTCCGGCTCATGAAGTTGTTCACCGCATGCCAGGACCACATCTACCAGCATCCGGATCTGACAAAAGAAAGGATGAAGGAAGAGCTGGCTGCCATCATTACAGGTAGACCCGCCCGTCGCGACACCATCAGCGACATGTTTGAGAAATACACCAGCGGAAAAAGGGAAAGCTACAGGAAGATGTACGAAAGGACAGCCGGCAAAATAGCCGGGTTCGACGACAAGGCGACGTTTGAGACTATCGACAGGAAGTGGCTGGAACGTTTCGCCTCATGGCTTGAGAAGGAAGGAGCGAACACAAACGGAGTGGCGCACCACATGCGCAATCTTCGCGCCGTATTCAACTTTGCCATCGAGGAAGAGGTGACCAACAACTATCCCTTCCGGAAATACCGAATCAAGAGCGAGCAGACCCGCAAACGCGACTTGACCATAGAGCAGCTGCGACTGTTGCGCGACTATCCATGCGACCCGATACAGCAGAAATACGTAGACATGTTCTTCCTGATGTTTTACCTTTGCGGCATCAACGCCGGAGACCTGTTCATGTTGAAGGAGGCCAGCATCAACAACGGACGCATTGAGTACTACCGCCAGAAGACGAGGAAGTATTACTCGATCAAGATAGAACCCGAAGCTGAACACATTATTAATAAATACCGTGGAAAAGACTTTCTGCTCAATCTTATGGACACCAACGTCGACTACAGTCAGCCGCTCAAGCGGATGAACCAGCAGCTGAAGAAAATCGGGATGACCTACCATGAGGGAGGCAAGTGGACCGGCGACCCGCTCTTCCCCGACCTCTCGTCATACTACGCCCGCCACTCATGAGCGAGCATCGCGGCTGAGGTTGACGTGCCGATGGACGTGATTGCGCAGGCTCTTGGACATTCTACTCCCTATATGACTACGGATATCTACGTGAACCGGCGTCTGCGGAAGATTGACGAGGCAAACAGGCGGGTGATTGATTATTTCAAGAGTGGAGAGTAAAAAAATAGCAAAATTTCTATTTTTTTGGTAGAATATTTTGTAATTAATAGTAAAATTACTATCTTTGCAAAGTCAAATAACAAAATCAGAGAATAAAAAATGGACCTATAGCTCAATTTGCAGGATGGAATCCCCCTCAAAGGCCGATTCCTACAGGGGTTCTATGCGATTCAAACGTTTCAGAGCACAAATCGACGATTGAAAATGCTCAATAGCTCATTTTGCAGGATGTGAGTGCCCTCAAAGCCTGAATACTGCTAACTTTGCAGGCAATTCAAACGCCTAAAAACAGAGTTAGCATGAACAAGAGAAAATGTGAGGTGTGTGGCTCTTCACATACAGTAAAGAATGGTGTACGCAAAGGCGTACAGTTGTATAAGTGCCAGGAATGTGGCTACCAGTTCCGTGCAGGTGTGGAAGTCAGCGATGCTGAGCTCTGGAATGCTTATCAACAAGAGAAGCAGACAATCAGGGAACTTTCCGAGCGCTATGGTAAGAGTGTATCTACCATCAAACGCAGGCTTCACGCCATCAAACGCGAATGGAGGCAGCCGTCTCTGTCCGGTTCGGGGTTCGTGCACATGGACGTGACCTATTGGGGGCGCAACTTCGGTGTGCTGCTTGCATTGGACAACCAGACAGGAAAACCTCTATACATGGCCTTCGTGAAGAGTGAAACGGTTAAGGACTACGAGGATGCCATCAGCAGCATAAAGGACCGTGGCTACTCCATCCGCGGGCTGATCATTGACGGCAAGCAGAGCCTGTTCAAAACGTTTTCATACTATCCCATACAGATGTGCCAGTTCCACATGAAGCAGATTGTAAGGAGGTATCTGACACTGAGTCCTAAGATGCATGCAAGCAGGGAGTTGAAGGACTTGGTTAACGGGCTTCACAGGGCTGACGGAACAGATTTCAGAAAAAAACTACCAGGAATGGAAGGAGAGGTGGAAGGACACGATAGCCCACAAGAGTCTCCACAAGGACGGGAAGATGCACTATACGCATCAGCGGTTGAGGGCGGCTATGAACAGCCTGAACTTCTATCAGCCTTATCTCTTCACCTACCAACGCGAGGACTGCAAGGAAATGCCCAACACGAACAACAAGATTGAGGGCACGTTTACTGACTTGAAGAAGAACCTGAACAACCACAGTGGACTAACTATGGAGAACCGCAAGCGGTTCATTTCTGGGTTTTTCTTGGCATTGGCAGAATCTCTAGGAATGAAAAAGCAGGAACCCCAATAGAGACTCCTGCTCATTCCTGTCGATTTGCGCAGTCCTATTCCTCATGGAGTTGCTCCCCAGCAGAGCTCCACTACGCTTCAGACTGCGGGGCAAAGGTACAAAATCCATTTGGTTTGACAATAGAAAAAACGGAAAAAGCCATCCTGCAATTTGAGCTATTGAATACCTACTACTCAAAAAAATCCTGCAAAATGAGCTATACGCCAAAAAATGAAGTACACAGAGCTGCACAGGCGTTTCATCAAAGCTGGCTACACTTTCAGCCATGCGGAGGGAAGCCATTATTTCTACAAGAAAGACGGCCAACTGACAGAACCGATTCCCTACCACGGAGCTAAGGAGATTTCAAAGGGCCTTGCGAACAAACTAATCAAAAAGTACGGGGTTTGACCCCCGTACTTTATAAAACATAAAAAGAGTACTGCAAAATGGAGAAAAAAAAGATCATCATGGTTATCGAGAAATCGAAAGACCATTTCAGCGGTTATTCAGAGAACTGCGACGGAATATACGCTGCTGGCAGCTCCGTGGATGAGGTTAAGGCAGACACGATAGAGGCAATCCGTCTGATCAAGGCAAACCTTCCTGAAGAGAGGTGGCCAGATGAGATAAAGGGTGATTATGAGCTTGTCTGGAAGCTTGACGTCCAAAGTTTCCTGGAGTTCTACTCCCAATACATGTCGCTGTCAGGGATGGAGCGTGCGACAGGTATCAACCAGAAGCAGCTATCGAACTATCTGAACCGCCGTGCTGTTCCCAGGCGGAAACAGACGGAGCGGATTATCAACGGGATCCACAACCTGGCTTCAGAATTGCTGAGCATAACACTCTGACTTGTTATTTGACACTTTCAAATCAGTGTGGAAGAGAGGGTGCGCCGGAAACGGTGCACCCTTGTTGTTTTTTTTCAGTTGAAAGTTTAGAGTGGCTTGCGGACGGGTATTAAATGAAGAATGAAGAATTGGCCATGCGGACGGGAGTTAAATGAAGAATGAAGAATTGGCCATGCGGACGGGGAAGTTACAAGACGCCCCACGGGGCGTCTCTACTTGATCTCGATGTAGATGGGTTCGGTGGCGGTGAGGAGACGTTTGTAGAGTCGTTCGAAGCAGAGTTGGCTGGAGGTGACGCGTCCGACGACGGTGTTGAAGCCGACGATGATGCATCCGGACGTGGAGTTGTGGTCGACGCCGCAATGGATGAGTATGCCTTCGAATCCAGGGACATTCTGCAGACGCGGGACTTTGCCCTGACAGAAATCGTTGTAGTAGCGTTTTCTTGAGAATTTTGGAGAGACCTGGTTGAGCAGCACACGGTAGGTGCCAAGAGGGATGGCGGTCTGGTGCTTGACCTTGACGCGCTTGATTTCGGATAGTGGCATGGACTGTCGGAGCCCACGGTCCTGGTCTTCGATGGTGTCGCAGAAGTAGGTGCCGTCGATATAGAGCCGGCCGACCTGATAGGGCTTTCCAGCCCGCATGGGAATACGTTTGAGTGTGAGAATCATGTGTTTAGTTTAAAGTTTAAAGTTTAAAGAGGATAGAGGGGATACTCGGAGGAATCAGAATACTCGGAGGAATCGGAATACTCGGAGGAATCGGAATACTCGGAATTCTATGAACAACGATGTGTTTATTTCTGGTGCAAAGTTAGCATAAAAAAAGGTTTGTTTTCTGAGTTTTCGGAAAAAGATAGAGAAAAATTATCTGAACTGCTTTTTCTTCTTGAAGTTGATGCCAGCATAGAAATGGAGGTATGCGAAGGAGTTGTTCATGTTGACGTGGCGGTTGCGGTAGTCGAATGAGTGGAATCGGAAAGCCACTCCGAAAAAGCGCTTGTTGTCGTTGTAGACGAGCCCCATGCGTGTGATGAAGTCGATGTTGAGCTTGTCGAGGCTGAAATGCCGGAACTGTGCGTCCTGCTCCTTCATGGATCCGTCGGCAATGTTGTCGGCGTTGTAGAATGTGACGTTGTAGGCCAGTCCTGGTGAGAGCGAGATTGCGAAGAGCCAGTTTTTTGCGAACACCCAGTTGTAAGCGTATCCGAAATTGATGGCGTAATCGTTGTACTTGACGGTGTTGAAGAGAATGGTGGGCTCGATATGCGGGAGCAGAAGCGGGCTGATTTTCGACTCGTTCATCGTGGCCTTGTGATGCGTGAATGAGAATCCGAGCTTGAACGTGCCAGCAGAGCGCCGTTGCATGGTGCTCTGTGCGAAGGCTGCCGGATAGGAGAAGTGTCGGTGGTTGAAGATGTAGTAGAGGTTGAATCCGCGTGTCTGGATGTCGAGCGCGGAGAAGTTTTTGGAGAGCCCCTCAGGCCAGGGGTTGTCCTTGTTGAAGATGTTGTCGAGGCTGGTACATTCGAAGTCGTTACCAGTTCGTCGGTAATAGAGGTCGAGCCCGACCTTTGACGTGTAGAAGCTGAAGTCGAAGGACAGTTTCTTCTTGTTGTCCGGCTTCTCACTTCCTATAAGCCCGTTGAGGTCGATGTTGTATCCCCAGAAAATCCATTTCCACCCCACGTATCCTCCTAGTCGGAAACCGGGCCGGGGGGAGAACCGGAGCGTCTGCTTTTTTTCTCCCGTGCTTTTGATGGTGAAGTTCTCGAATGAGGTGGTAGTCTGCAGCATGACTGTGAAGTCATAGAGCTGGGGAGTGATGTACGTGGTATCGATGTTGTTCCATTCGGTGAACTGGTCGCCGAGGAAGTTCTTGAGCAATCGCTTCTGCTTTCGCTTGCTGAGGTCTTCGAACTCAAGGTCTCCTCCGAGAGAGTCGGTGATGACCTGCTCGAGTGCCGGTCCCGAGTCAAGTATTTTCTCGATGGCGTTGAAGACGCCCCCGTATCCCGGCACGGAGTCGGAGCTGATGGAGTCGGTGTTTTGGCCATCAACGACGGTACCGGCTTCCTTGACGGAGTCGGTTACGACAATCTGTGCTGAGCCGCAGTAGCAGCCCAGCACAAAAAATGCGGTATAAAGCAAGAGACGTTTCAGAGTCATTCTCACTTTGTTAGTCGGAAGCGGTTGTCAATCATGGTTCCGGCATCGATTTGCGCCGGACGTTCCGTTCGTTTAGTTATTGAAGAAATAGAGGAAAGTGGCGAGACCTTCGAGAGCGGGCTTCTTAGCGTTCTCGATTTCGATGACGAACTTGATCTCTGCCTTGCACGTGCCTCTGAGGTTGACGATGTTGTTGAGGTATGTGACGAGACGTACCCGGCTTCCGGTGATGACCGGCTGTCCGAACTTCATCTTGTCCATCCCGTAGTTGACCATCATCTTGAGGTTGTTGACCTCGATGATTTGGTTCCACATGTACGGAAGTAGTGAGAGGGTGAGATATCCGTGTGCAATCGTGGACTTATACGGGCTTTCCACCTTAGCTTTCTCCACGTCCACGTGTATCCACTGATAGTCGAGTGTTGCCTCTGCAAACTTGTTGATACGCTCCTGGTCGACGAGCAGCCATTCGCTCTCTCCCAGTTTCTGACCCAGCTGGGCAGCAAACTCATCGTAAGAGTTGATAACCAATTTTCCCATATTAGATAATTTTAAAATTTTATGCAAAGTTACGAAATAAAAATCAAAATGCCGTCATGGTGAGGTGTTATATTTTCCTGAGGCTGTAATTAATCATGAAAAACAATCCGTCGTGCATAGGAGATGCACGACGGATGTTTTGTCGAATTATCAGAGAAGAGCAAGGATTAATCCTCCTTCTTTCTTGTAAGCTTCTCCTTGATACGAGCCTTCTTACCCGTGAGGTCGCGCAGGTAGTAGAGTTTTGCACGACGCACCTTACCAACCTTGTTGACTTCGATAGATGCGATGTTAGGTGACTCGATAGGGAAGATACGCTCAACGCCTACAGTACCAGACATCTTACGTACGGTGAAACGCTTTTTCTTACCTTCTCCGTTGATTTTGATGACTACACCGCGGTAGAGCTGAATACGCTCTTTCGATCCCTCGATGATTTTGTAAGCCACGGTGATGGTGTCACCAGCTTTGAACTTAGGAAACTCTTGTTCTCTTTTTACTTCGAAAGCTTCCTCTGCGATTTTAATCAGATCCATTGTTCTGCTTTGATTATTAGTTGATTTGTTGAAAGACGAAGCATTCCCGGTCTCTCTGTTGACGAGGCTTTCGGACATTGGAATCATTTCGTGCCTCAACGGCACACGGTCCTTTGTCGGCCAGGTCCTCGGCAGAGGCTTCGCCAAAGCGGATGCAAAGTTACGGATTTTTTTTTGATTGACCAAGGAAAAGAGAGTGAAAAGTGAAAAAACATCAATCTTTCTTGTCGAAGATGTCCTTGAGTGCTCCGATGGAACTGAGTGCGGTAGTAGCCTCGTAAGGTAGGTAGACCGTCTTGTTGCCCTGTCCCGAAGCGATGTCCTTGAGCGTGGCGATATACTTGTCGGCCAGGAGATACTGAGCCGGCGTCATGTTGGCCCCCTGGATGGCCTGCGCCACCTTCTCGATTGCCTCCGCCTCCGCCTGCGCCTGCAGAATCTTGGCCTCGGCAATACCTTGTGCCTCAAGGATCTTCTTCTGTTTCTCGGCCTCCGCCTTGTTGATGGCCGCGATTTTCTGTCCTTCGGAAGTCAGCACTGCCGCCTCCTTGTCTCCGTTGGCCTTTGTGACCTGTGCGCGTCGTTCGCGCTCGGCCTGCATCTGCTGCTCCATGGAATAGCGCACGCTGTCGGGCGGTGTGATGTCCTGTAGCTCCACGCGGTTGACTTTCACTCCCCATTTGTTGGTGGCGTCGTCGAGCACATTGCGCAGCTTGGAGTTGATGGTGTCGCGGGACGTGAGAGTCTCGTCGAGCTCAAGTTCTCCGATGACGTTACGCAGTGTGGTCTGCGCCAGCTTCTCGATGGCCAGTGGCAGGTTCTCGATTTCGTAGACCGCCTTGTATGGGTCGACAATCTGATAATAGAGCAGTGCGTTGATGGTGGTTGTGACATTGTCCTTGGTGATGACGTTCTGCTTAGGGAAGTCGAACACCTGCTCACGCATGTCGATTTTCTTACGTTGCGTGAATTTCACCATCACCCTGCCGTCGAGCGTGTTGATGGAATAGCGCATGTAGATGGGTCTCGCCTGCTCGAAAATGGGCCATATGATGTTGATGCCCGATGAGAGCGTGCGCTCATACTTGCCAAGACGCTCGATGACCATGGTCTCGGACTGCTTGACGATGATAAATCCTTTCATAACGAGGATAATGACCAGTATGGCCAGAATCAGAAAAATTAAAATACTTCCGTTTAACATAATATTAAGTTGAGAGTTGTGAGTTGAGAGTTTAGAGGAAGGCCGTGCTTCGCCGGCCGGAAATGCGGAACACGAGGTTCCGCCTACCTCTTTTTAGTTTAAAGTTTAATGAGGATAGTGGGATTTCGAGATATCGAGGACTCGATGGAAGAAGATTTCGGGGTTTCAGTCGACGGTGAGGATGATGCTGTCGATGGATTGGATGGTGACGTTTTGTCCGACAGGGATGACGAGTCCCCGCTTGGAAATGGCTTTCCAGTCGTCTCCGTCGACGGCCACCCTACCCGTCCCCGCTGCGTTGTTGATGGTTTCGGTGACGCGTGCCTGACGCCCTACGAGCGCCTCCGCGTTGGATTTTCTCCCTGCGCCTTTGCTGTTATAGAAATGCTTGATGACCAGCGGACGCACGATAAGGAATGCAAGGAAGGTGAATACAGAGAAGGCGACGAGCTGCCATGCGATGCCAAGACCTACCCCCGCCACAATGGCGGCGGCTACAGCTCCGATGGAGAAGCATGCCACAGCAAACCCCGCCGTGAAGATCTCGAGAATGATGAACACGAGAGCCACAATAAGCCAGAGCACCCAAAAAGAAAGATCAAAGATGATGTCCATGTTTTTTTTAGTTTTAGAGTTAAAGTTATTTAGAGATTGTTGGAGTAATTGGAGTTATCGAAGTAATCAGAGTTGTCGGAGTAATCAGAGTAATCGGAGTAATCAGATGGGTCTGACGAGACTCCTTAAATATATAGCGACACTTCTCCTGGCCGGATGGCCAGGGAGAAGTGTCGTTATGTCAAAGTTCACTTTTTTAGAGGTTAGGGTTGATTTCGCTCCACTTCTCAATCGGGGGAACGATGTTGAGGGTGACGAGCTCATCCCTCATCTTGCAGAGGTGCTCATAGCTTGCGTCGAGCTTTGCGATCTCCTCAGGAGTACCCGTGGGCACCTTGAAAGAGCATCCGTTCTTGTCGAGAGTAGTGTCCATAGCCATCATGATGTGGTCGTACTTGTCGGTCTTCACGTAAGTTCCAGCCGGATATTTGAAAGGCTCACCTCCCATGACGGCGCGAATCATCTCTACAGAGAGATAAGACGGGCTCTGGAATGAGCTACGTCCACGCAGCTTGATGATGGCAGCACCACCCTTTGTGACAGCAGTCTTCATCTCTTCCCACTCCTGCTCCGGGAACTGCTCAGTACCGATCAGCTCGTTGAGAGGCTTTCCGTCGATCTTCACGTTGCTGCCTAATACGGCCATCTGCTCACCGTGTCCGCCGTAGGTGGCACATCCTGTCACCTTGCTCTGCATCACGTTGAACTTCTTTGCCAACGCGCTCTGCAGACGAGTTGAGTCGAGACCTGCGAGAGTAGTCACCTGACCAGGCTTGAGTCCTGAATAGAGGAGAGTGACAAGTCCTGTGAGGTCTGCCGGGTTGAAGATAATCACTACATGCTTCACGTCCGGGCAGTATTTCTTGATGTTCTGTCCCAGTCCTTCAGCAATCTTACAGTTTCCGGCGAGCAGGTCCTCCCGCGTCATGCCTTCCTTACGTGGTGCTCCACCTGAAGAGATGATGTACTTTGCGTCGGTGAACGCTTCCTTCTCGTCAGTTGTAGCCACGATGTTCACGTCGCCGAATCCACTCTGGCGCATCTCCTCAGCCACACCTTCTGGTGAGAACACATCGTAGAGGCAGATATTGCTTGTGAGGCCCATCATGAGGGCAGTCTGAACCATGTTGGAGCCAATCATACCAGCAGCTCCGACAATCACTAATTTCTCGTCTGTTAAAAATGCCATAATAATAATATTTTTTTATTTAATGAAGTAGTATCAGAAAATTCCATATTTTTCATACGTGAAGCGGACCATTCAAAATCTCGTTTTTCAAATGTTTTTAGCCCATATTTTCAGTTTACAATGCAAATATAGTAATAGAAAAAGAGAATCGCAATTTTCTCAGCCCAAAAAATGCATAAAAAGAGATGTTTTCCTGAAAAAATAATGTTTTTGTCAAGTAGAGTCTGCAAAATTGTTGGTCATGTATAGAAAATTTACTAAATTCGTGGCAGAAACGACAATGCTGGTCATGTTAAGAATCTTCCATAGCAAACATATTCCATTCGGCAGCTATGCCGCCATCAACCTATTCGGCTTCATCATAGTGAAAAAGGGAATCCAGATGCGCTGGGTGGACATTCACCATGAGCTAATCCACAGCCGTCAGCAAGCCGAGATGCTGTGGATTCCATTTTACACCTGGTACGTTATAGAATGGATGGTGAAGCTGTTGAAATACCGTAATCTAACCAAGGCCTACTATAACATCTCCTTCGAGCGCGAAGCATATATGAATCAATATGATATCAAATACTTGCGTCGAAGGAGATGGTATAGCTGGATGCGATATTTATCTAAGAAATCACTCCGATAGTTGATTATTAACGTTTCATCAAATATAGGAGTTTATTTATTACCGAACAAGCTATCAAGGAAAGTATAGAATGACGGATCCTCTCCTATAATTGTTTTCACAATCTTCCCGTCAGGTCCGATGAGAATTTTTGTAGGGAAGCCCGTGATGCCATAGTCTGTCAGAAGAGACGAATTCTCCGGGCAATAAACATGAATCCACGGCAGTTCGTACTTTTTCACGGCCGCTTTCCATTTATCCTCAGTGTCGTTGCAATCTATACCGAGAATCTCGAACTTGTCAGAATACTTGGCGTAGTATTCCTTCATCTTCGGGAATCCCTTGATACACCATACGCACCAAGACCCCCAGAAGTCCAGCACGACGTATTTGCCTCGCAAAGAGTTCAAGGCAAGTGGTTTCCCTTCAATGTCATTAAGTGTGAAAACAGGTGCCTCAATACCTTCCGCTTGTTTCTTCTGGGCCTCCTTCTCTTTTGCCTCAGCCTCTATACTTTCCTCGTTTGCCTTCACCCATTTGTCGTAGATTGGTCTCATACGTCCTTCACGTATAGAAGGCTCAAAAAGCATGAAAGTTTCCTTCATCTTGTCAAAACCATCAATGTCTTTAAGCAGATACACGGCTGCTTCTTGATTGGGATGCGCCTTCACGTAATCTATCAGTTCCTGTTGGTATCGGTCGAAACTGGGTGAATAGACCTCATCGTAGAACTTGTTGCGTTCTTCTTTGGTGAGCGTGTTGTCATTCTTCATTGCCCGGTATTTTAACGTATTTTCACGCATGTCCTTTCCCGCATTCTCATTAAAGAGGTCCACCTTGTGAAAATCGGCATAGAATCCTGTTCCGTCCACATCAAAGCGGGTTTTGTCGGTGTCCCAGACACGCATCGTCTCACCGCCCACAAGCGGAACAGAATAAAATTGTGGTTCATCTAAGTCGCCCCGAAAAAGCCTTGGCTGTGCAAACAGCCCTATGCAGACAGTGTCCACCTGCAGTTCGAATTCGAACTTTCCATTTTTACCAATAAATGTAAGATCCTCCTTTCCTTGGCGATACACAATAACCGTGTCACCAAAATCAACAAGGTCGAGCTTTACGATTAATGTGGAATCGTTGTTTGCCGCCCTTCCGCATACAGCAATGGCAGCGAGCATCATGCTCAAAATAAATTTTTTCATATTGTTCAATAAGAGTTTTCAAATACAGATAATAAAATGTATCTGATATTAATAATTATTTATTCGAACACTAATTTTTCCAATCTTTAAGGGGTAAAGGAATAAAAGGATATTCTTTTATTGAAACGACAGGAGCAGTCGATTATTGCAGACTCTCAAATAAAGATTTTAGGGGTGTTCTTAAAATTTTGTTTTTTTGAACACCCCATAAAATTTTTCGGAAATCAGTTAGCCCAATAAGTCGCATAGTCGATGCTGCTGTCAAGAGCAGCTCTGGCCTTAAGGAACCGCAGCGCATCGGCAAAGCGTGCATTACCACGGATGTCCGCAGCCTTCTCTTCCGTCCGGTTGTCCGGATCGGCCATCTCAAGTTGCAGATACCAAACGTTCTGAATAAATTCAGGAATGTAGGTATAGTCCTTGTAGTCAAACTTGAAGTTGGCGCTATTGTCATTGTCAATGCCATCCCACACATTCACCACGTCAGTCATGGTCGGCTCAGAATAAGTCTTTATATCATCGGCAAAACGTGGCCAAAGGATAGCAGCCCAGCAAAGAGCAGGGTCGGCCTTTCCCACTTTGTCGAACTCACCGAGCATCCCCTCCACGAAGTTCTTATAGGTTGTTGTAGACAGCCTGTCGGAGAGTGATGTCAGGAAATAATCCGTCACTTTATATTGTTCAAGCAGTTTGAAATAGTCTTGCGCAAAACCGCCGTTAAAACCACTCTCCGTGTGGTAGATTGCGTTGTAACTGTCGAGATTGCCCAGTTTGTCATTGTGCTTCAGATAGGCCTGTGCCAGGTCATCGTCCAATTTAAAATTGTATTTAGCAGCAAATCTCAGTCCCCGGAGTATGGTCCTCGGGTCTTTTGCCACTTTGAAATCCGGGGTGATAATCAACTTGACGACCCCTTCCCTTAAGTCACGCAAACCTCCATGGTAGTCGATAATATCTCCTGTGGCATAGTCGTAATAAAGCGAGTTGAAAGTGAAGTCACGACTGTAGGTATCCTCCAGCAGGTCGTCACAATAAGGTGATGACAGGTCTTTTGCCACCGGCACATTCGCTTGTCCGCTGTAATCAGGAAAGATGGAGAATATGGGTGCGATATCTGTCTCAATGTCCCCCTCATGATAAGCCTTCACCACCCAGATATTGCCGAAAGCATTGAAAGCCTGTGAATTTGGTACGGTTGCGACAATCTGTTCGATGCTGGCATTTGTTGAGAAGTCCACATCGTGGGCAGGCTTGCCAAGTATTACGTCACGCACGGTTCCTCCATTGACATACACTTTGTACCCAGCGTCAACCATATACTGCATATCAGATGCAGCATTCACGGGAAAAGAGAAAATACTGCTATCGTACATGGTTTTCGGTATACGCAATTCCGCATAGCCATTCTTCAGCACCTCCTGATAGTTCTGGTTAATCAAGGTATTGACAGCTGGAGAAAAGAAACCATCCGACAGACCGGAAGGGCTATTAGTCCAGAAATCCACATATTTCTGAAGAGAGGCATCTGTTTTTGCATAGCCTGTCAGCAGAATCAAGGATCTCTTAAAGTAATTATTTTGAAGGACTGCATTCTTTTGTTCTTGGGAGGCAGAGAAGGAGTTGTTGTCCGTCATTTGCCCATACAGATACCAGATGTTCATCAGATCGGTTTTTGTACCGGAATAATCATCAAGTTCGAAGTGTGTCTTCTGCCCGCTTTTTTCCTCCAATTGGTCCCAAGTGGTGGTGATATTCTCCAAGGTAGGTTCCGTCGTTCCCATGGCATCCTGCATACATGGTAAGAAGAGAGCAGCTATGCCGAGTGCGATGCCACCTTCGTGCTGCTCGTCGATGTAATCGAGTGCGGGGAAAAGGCGGTCCGTGTAACTTGCGTTGCGTGAGTAGCCATTCAGCATCTTCATATACCGGTCAACAATTCCATAATTCAGGTAATACTGGTATGTGCGCTTGCCACATCCGTCGGTGAAGCCCTTAGTGACATAATAGTTCACCAGTGAAGGCTGAATATCATCACAGTAGTGCATGTTTTCAGCAATCGCCTGTGTGGTATTAGCATCGATGTCGAATCCATAGCGTGCCGCGAATCTAACGGTTCGTATGAGTGCCGATGGGTTGATGGAGAACATCAGATTAGGATCATAGACCGTGCGTATGATATGTTCACGCAAGTCGTGCAATCCTCCGTGGTAGTCAATGATATTGCCTGTCTGGTAGTCGTAGTAGATGGAGTTGATAGTCAGGTCGCGTGTATAGGTGTCGTCAAGCAAGTTCTTGCTATAATTCTGTCCATAGGCTCCGTCTGGTGGCAATCCCGGCTTCCCTTGCAAGCGGATGTCGATACCACGAATCGGCACCATGTCAGTCACATCGCCATCAGGATGGCGCGCCTGTGCAATTTTTCCCCCTCCTGTGTTTGTAATGACAGCGTTGGGCACGATTTCCACCATCTGCTCAGGAGTAGCATCGGTGGAGAAATCCACGTCATGGATGGGTGTGCCGAGTATAGCATCTCTCACAGCACCGCCGTTGACATAGGTCTTATAGCCAGCAGCCGCCATGATGTCCATAGTCTCGCAGTGTACTTTCGGCAGATAGATAAGGCTCTTGTCAAAGAGTTCAGCCGGTATAACCAGCTCACCATATCCCCTTGCTTGCACCACCTGATAATTCACATCAATCATCTTGTTGATGGTGGGTGTGAAGAATCTTCCGTATACGGGTTCGGGTCTGTCAATTACATCGTTTTCATTGTCGTGACACGAGGTCATCGAAATGCCACATAATAATATGGTGGCATACATCCACAACGTAAATATCTTCATAGTTTTCATTTTTTAACAAGTATTATGTATAGGGTTGTTCTAAAAATTCTGATTTTGAAAACTTAATTTGGTGGTGGTTCTTATTTCGGGCGCTTTTTGTTTTCTGTGGTGTCTTTTTGTCATCATTTGAGGTTACATAGCTCGCTATGCGCCCTCAAAATGCTTACAAAAATCCACTCACATAAAATCAAAAATCGAACCGACATAATTATTAGAACCACCCTATAATTATTTCATTTAAAAACAAAAATGCAAGAAATCATCGATATTCATCTCCACATCCGAGAAAGAATGTCCCCAACAATGTGGCCATATAGATTACCAATTGCTTCAGTTAAGATGTCTATTGTAAATTATGTTTTTCTTTTGCATTCATTATATCTCTTTGAAGATTAATAATTTTACCCAAAATCGTATCCTGAGCTACGTCCTCATTCGTGGTTTCATCGATTTGTTCTCTTTCTTTCCGATAGGCTTCCAGTTCCTCGTCGCTAATGTCCGTCATGTTCTTGCACTGTATGAACAGTTTATGCATATCACTCGATATCGATTTGGCCATTGCAGCATAGAAAAAATAATCAAAATCGAGGGCACCTTTTAAGGTTTTAAAAGGTTCTTCTCTGTTTACCACATTGTAGATTGAGTCACAAATGTTCGTTTTGTACATTCGACGATATTGATAGAATTTGGCCACATTCTCAGTGAAGAGCACATTGTCCACTATATTAATGGTCTCAATACTCGACGAGAAGATATGCTCTGTAGCCTCGGTATACTCTACCTTGGGCATCAAAAAAGCAAGCTGAAAACTCAGTTTTGCATACAACGTAGTGTCTTCCGCCATCTGCTTCTGGAGCTTCAACGACTGCACAATCAAAGAGTCAGAATTTTCAATCGATTTCAGAGAGTTGCACATGTCATACATCAGCATCATCACAATCTCATGCTTATCTTGTTTGTCCTTGTTCTTTTCGATGATGGCAGCCGTACCGAATGTGAGCGCGATGGAAATAGTGGTGGCCAGCAGAGAGAGCAGGAAATTCTTCATGTTGTCGCTCATGCCGCTTTTCTGCTGGCCATCATTACGATTCGACTTCATCTGCGTAGGATTTAGAACCTGTATCCAATTCCGGCCATAGCGACGTGTGAATCGCCGAAGATGCCCGGCTGGTACTTATACTCACCAGAGATGAACCAGTTTCCTGAGATGTTGTACTGGAGGCCAGCACCCAGCTGGATTCCAGTGTCCGTTGTGTTGTCGCCCTCCACTGTGATGGTTGATCCTCCGTCGGTTTCAGTGAAAGTCTCAGAATGAGCAAAAGCCACCGCGAATCCCAGTATCGGGTAGATCTTGAGGTATTCTCCGAGGTTGAAGAGATAGTGGATGTTGAATCCCAGCGTGAAATCAGAGATATGGTCCTTCATTGGATGATATACCCCCTCGAGCTCAGCCCTCCAGTGTTTAGAGAAGCTGTACTGTCCGAATGCCCCGATACCGAACTGTGTTGTGGTCTCGTCCACATCCCAGTTGTCGAATTCCACTTTGGTGAATGTGGCGCCCGCCTTCAGTCCGACAGCAAAATCACCTTTCTCTTGAGCCTGTGCGCTGACAGCGAGCAGCATCACACACATTAGCAAAAATAATTTCTTCATAACTACAAAAATTAAATGTTTAAATGTTAATTATTACATAGGGTGTTTAGTTCTGTGCTCTGGATCAGCTGTCTTTTCCTGATACACATTCTAAGCTTATGATTTTCGGACATACATAAAGTAAGTCCCTACAGGTTGATGTCTTCAGAAGGACTTTCAGAACATCGAGCAGAACACCCTAATAATTTTGTTCATTCTCCTCCACTTCGTTCTCAAGGATGTTGAGCATCTTGACCGTGGCTTTGATTGCCGCCTCAGTCTGGTCGGCGTCGAGTGCCCTCGTGCGGTATGTCTTGTCGTTGAAAGTCCAAGAGATGCTGGTCTGCACAAGTGCGTCGGTCCTTCCTCCCGGCGGAATGCTGACCGCGTAGTTGGTGAGCCACGGGAACTTTCGCTGGAGCTTGTCGCGGTAGATATGCCTGACGGCATGGATGAAGGCATCGTACATACCGTCTCCCATGGCGCTCTCCTCATACACCTCTCCGTTGATTTCCATCTTCACGCTGGCCATAGGCTTGAGTCCGTATGCCGTGGACACCATATAGCTGAGGAGCTTGACGCGGTCCTCCGGTCCGCTGTGTTTGAGCACGTCGTTGATGATATACGGGAGGTCCTCCTGGGTGATGATCTGCTTCTTGTCGCCCAGCTCGATGATACGGTCTGTCACGCGCTTGGTCTGTTCGGGCGTGAGTTCCAGTCCCAGCTCCTCGAGGTTCTTGAGGATGTTGGCCTTTCCGCTGTTTTTTCCGAGCGCATACTCACGTTTCCGTCCGAACCGCTCGGGTAGCAGTTCGTTGCAGTATAGGTTGTTCTTGTTGTCGCCGTCGGCATGCACGCCAGCCACCTGTGTGAAGACGCTCTCGCCGACAATGGGTTTGTTGGGCGGAACGGCAATGCCGCTGAATCCCTCCACGATACGTGCCGCGTCGTTGAGTTTGTCCTCGTTGACAGATGTGACGGCATGTAGATGGTCTTTGAGTGCGGCCTGCACGCTGGATAGCGGCGCGTTGCCAGCCCTCTCTCCCAGTCCGTTGATGGATGTGTGGATGCCTTTGCATCCGCTGCTGACTGCGGCAAGTGCGTTGGCCACGGCAAGGTCGTAGTCGTTGTGTGCGTGGAAGTCGAAATGCAGCTGTGGGAACCACTCCACCATCTGGCCTACAAACTCCCTGACCTTGTCGGGGTTGAGCACTCCGAGTGTGTCGGGCAGCATGAATCGCTGTATTCCCGTGTCCTTGAGTGCGTCGACGAGGTCGTGGACATACTGCGGTGAGTCTTTCATCCCGTTGCTCCAGTCCTCGAGGTAGAGGTTGACGCTGATGCCTTTCGAGGCAGCATAGTCGACGCTCCGCTTGATGTCGTCCACATGTTCCTGGAGTGTCTTCTTGAGCTGGAAGGTGAGATGCTTGAGGGAGCCCTTGCTGAGGAGGTTCATCGTCGTGCATCCGCAGTCGTCGATCCAGTCGACGGATGTCTTTCCGTCGACAAAGCCCAACACTTCGACGCTCTGCAGCTTCCCGCTCTGCCTCGCCCAGCGGCATATGGCTGTAACGGCCTCCTTCTCTCCCTCTGAGACACGAGCCGATGCGACTTCAATGCGGTCGACATTGACGTCTCTGAGGAGCATCCTGGCGATGCTCAACTTCTCATGCGGCACGAACGACACTCCGTTTGTCTGCTCTCCGTCGCGCAGCGTCGTGTCCATGATTTCGATATTATTATTCAACACGAATTTAAACGAATTGTTTCTAATGCTATGTTAAAATGCTATCAGCGGCTCTGTTCGTAAGCCTCGATTTTGTCCTTGTTTTCGAGGAGGAAGTCGATGTCGTCGAGCGCGTTCATGAGGCAGTATTTCTTGTAGCCGTTGATGTCGAAGTGCTCGGAGCGACCAGTAGCGAGGTTGGTGACCGTCTGGTTGGGCACGTCCACCTTCACCTCCATCTTAGGATCGGCCTTGATGGATGCGAAGAGCTCCGCAAGGAATTCCTCACTGACCACGACCGGCAACACGAAGTTGTTGAGTTCGTTGTTCTTGTGGATGTCGGCGAAGAAAGACGAGATGACGACGCGGAATCCATATCCAGCGATGGCCCATGCCGCATGCTCACGGCTGGATCCACTTCCGAAGTTCTTTCCTGCCACGAGGATTTCACCACCGTAAGTCGGGTCGTTGAGCACGAAGTCAGGCTTTGGATTGCCCTCCTTGTCGAATCGCCAGTCGCGGAAGAGGTTGTCGCCGAAGAATTTCTCGTCACGTGTGGTTGCCTTCAGGAATCGTGCCGGAATGATTTGGTCGGTGTCCACGTTCTCCAGCGGGAGCGGCACGCATGTGGACTGTATAATATCGAATTTTTGTTTCATTGATTTTTGGGGTTGAGAGTTTAGAGTTTAGAGTGAAGTTACTCTTTTTAGTTGAGAGGAAGGCCGTGCTTCGCCGGCCGAAAGTGCGGAACACGAGGTTCCGCCTACCTCCAGGCTATTGCCTAATTTTGGTTTTCCTTCATGAAGACGCGCGGGTCGGTGATGACGCCGGTGATGGCTGCAGCGGCCGCAGTGAGCGGAGAAGCCAGAATGGTGCGGGCGCCTGGTCCCTGTCGACCCTCGAAATTACGGTTGGACGTAGAGACAGACAGTTTTCCTGCCGGAATCTTGTCGTCGTTCATGGCCAGACAAGCCGAGCATCCCGGCTGTCGGATTTCGAAACCAGCAGCCTCGAGCACGCGGTCGAGTCCCTCCTCATGAATCTGCTTGCTCACCATCCAGGATCCTGGTACGAGCCATGCCGTCACTCCGTCGGCCTTCTTCTTTCCTTTCACGAGATAGGTGAACATACGGAAGTCCTCTATACGTCCGTTGGTGCAAGCACCGAGGAAGACGTAGTCCACCTTCTTACCCAGGAGTTTCTCGCCTGGCTGGAATCCCATGTAGTCGAGCGACTTGATGAAAGAAGCCTGTCCAGCCTCATCGATGGAATCGAGTGTCGGCACCGCCTCGTTGATGCCCATGCCCATACCCGGGTTGGTACCGTAGGTGATCATCGGCTCGATGTCCTCAGCCTGGAAGGTCAGCTCCTTGTCGAAGACGGCGTCGTCTCCGCTCTTGAGCGTCTTCCAGTATTCCACTGCCTTGTCCCATTCCTCGCCCTTCGGCGCATACTCACGTCCTTTGAGATAGGCGAACGTCTTCTCGTCGGGTGCGATGAATCCTCCACGTGCCCCCATCTCGATCGAGAGGTTGCAGAGCGTGAGACGTCCCTCCATGCTGAGGTTGCGTACTGCAGAGCCCGCATATTCCACGAAATAGCCTGTTGCTCCGCTTGTAGTGAGTTTCGACATGAGGTATAGCGCGATGTCTTTGGCAGTCACACCCCATTTCAGTTGTCCCTCCACGTTGATACGCATGGACTTGGGTTTCTGCTGAAGGATGCACTGTGATGCCATGACCATCTCCACCTCCGATGTGCCGATGCCGAACGCCACGGCTCCCACGGCCCCGTGGGTAGAAGTGTGAGAGTCACCGCACACGATGGTCATTCCCGGCAGGGAGAGTCCTCTTTCCGGTCCCACCACGTGTATAATACCGTTCTTGTCGTCCATCATTCCGAAGTGTGTGAGTCCGAAGTCCGCCGCGTTCTTGGCGAGCGTGTCCACCTGGGTCTTGCTGACCGGGTCCTCGATTGGCTTGTCCTGGTCGTGAGTCGGCGTGTTGTGGTCGGGCATGCAGAAGATCTGGTCTGGACGCAGGCACTTGAGTCCACGTTGGCGCATGCCTTCGAAAGCCTGGGGAGACGTCACCTCATGGCAATAGAGGCGGTCGATATAAAGCTGAGTTGGTCCGTCCTCCACGTTCTGAACGACGTGGGCGTCCCATATTTTGTCGAATAATGTGTTCATGAGAGCTATTTACGATTTAGAAATTGACGATTTACTATTTATTTTTGATTTTTTTTCAGGGGACTAGGGGGGCTAGATATTCTAGGGGTTCTAGATATTCTAGGGGGGTCTAGGGGGTCTAGTTTATCTAGAGAATTACAGCCCTTTGAATTTATTGATGCAGTCGATGTATGCTTCCACGGATGCGGCCACGATGTCGGTGTTGGCACCGAATCCATAGTACATCTGGTGGTTGTACTCCACCTGCATGTGTACCTTACCCACGTCGTCGGAGCCTTTGCTGATGGCCTGAATGGTGAATTCCTTGAGTGTCATCTGGCGGTTGATGATCTTCTTGAGCGCCTTGATGGCCGCGTCGACCGGTCCGTTTCCGCTTGCGCACTCCTCGAAGTGCTCACCGGCGATGTTGAGTCCGAGGCTTGCGACCGACTTGACGCCCACCCCGCTGGTCACCTGGAGGTACTCCATCTTGATACGGTGGTTCTCCGTTCGGTCGGCCCCAGCCAGCACGAGGATGTCGTCGTCGTTGATGTCTTTTTTCTTGTCAGCCAGCTTGAGGAAATCCTGGTACACCTTGTCAAGTTTCTCTTGCGAGAGTTCCACTCCCAGCACATGCAGACGGTTTTTGAGTGCGGCCCTTCCGCTTCTGGCCGTGAGCACGATTGCGTTGTCGTCGATTCCGACGTCGTGCGGGTCGATGATCTCGTAGGTCTGCACGTTCTTCAGCACACCGTCCTGATGGATGCCGCTTGAGTGTGCGAACGCGTTCTTTCCGACGATGGCCTTGTTGGGCTGTACCGGCATGTTCATGAGGCTGGAGACCATTCGGCTGGTTGGGTAGATCTTGGAGGTGTTGATGTTGGTCTCGATGCCGATGTGCTTATGGCATTTGAGGATCATGGCCACTTCCTCGAGCGAGGTGTTTCCAGCCCGCTCCCCGATGCCGTTAATAGTCACCTCCGCCTGTCTTGCGCCGTTGAGGATTCCGCTCATGGTGTTGGCCGTGGCCATACCGAGGTCGTTATGGCAGTGAGTTGACAGGATGGCGTTCTCGATGCCCGCCACATGGTCGCAGAGGTACTTGATTTTCTCTCCGTACTCCGCCGGCAGGCAATAGCCAGTGGTGTCAGGAATGTTGACCACCGTTGCCCCCGCCTTGATGACCGCCTCGACTACCCTGGCGAGATACTCGTTGTCCGTTCTTCCCGCATCTTCGGCATAGAACTCCACGTCGTCGACGAACCTGCGTGCGTACTTCACGGCCGCCACCGCGCGCTCGATGATTTCCTCGCGGTTGGAGTTGAACTTATACTTGATGTGAGAGTCGGACGTACCGATTCCAGTGTGGATTCGCTTGTGTTTCGCAAACTTCAGTGCTTCCACCGCCACGTCGATGTCCTTCTGCACGGCCCGTGTAAGCGCACAGATGGTAGGCCAAGTGACGGCTTTTGATATTTCAATCACAGAGTTGAAATCGCCCGGGCTGGATATGGGGAATCCCGCCTCGATGACATCCACACCCAAGGCTTCCAGCTGTCGTGCCACCTGGATTTTCTCCACGGTGTTGAGCTGACATCCCGGTACTTGTTCTCCGTCCCTGAGGGTGGTGTCGAAAATGAATAATCTGTCCATTATTTTTATAAGTTTAGAGTTTAGAGTTGAGAGTTTAGAGCGAAGTTACTCTTTTTAGTTGAAAGTTGAATGTTTAAAGTTTAATGAGGATAGTGAGTTGAGAATTATAGAGGATTCGAGATTTCGAGACCTCGAGTTTTCTCAGTTATTTTTTGTAGTTGCTCCTCATTGCATTAAAGCAATAGCCTTTCTCATTCGCCCGGAACAAGAAAGGCTATAAAGATATGCATACATAGACACACACCAGCATCAAGCCTCTCCCGCTCCGGGCTTAATAAGTCGTAGCGACAGAATACTGCTGATAGATATGCTGATAATATACATGATTTCTGCTATTTGAACTGCAAAATTAGTAATAAAAGTTGGTTGTACAAAACATTTCGGTAAAATTCTTCCTTTCAACTTACGTATTAAAGCAAAAACGGCTCAGAAAGTAACAATTCGAAATACATTCAGGGCAATTTTGTTTGATTCAGTAGAAAAAGATGGCGAAAGGCAATTGGCAGTCAAAAAGCAGAATGCCGTGCGATTCGCATCGTACGACATTCCCTCAAAAAATAAACCCAAAATTTGTTATGACGACTCATAACGTCCATTCAGCTTTGAGTAACATTATGTGTTTTTGTGGTATTAGATTTATGCGCATCTGTGCGCATGGTTAAAGAGATTGGGTCATGTGTGTTGTCTGCTTCCTGGTCAGGAGAGGCACCTCCTGCAGCTTCGCAGCGCCATTGCAAACCATCCGAGTGCAAGGCACGATGTCCAGAACGGCGCAGCTGCTGTGAGGATGAGCACAAAGAATGCGATGATGGCGTTGAGGATGGCACGTGCCTGACGCGGCGACACGTTTTCTTCCATAATGCCTGAGAAAAGAACGGCAAAAAATCCGAGTACAGACTTCTTGGTCACTACGTTCTGCTGGTTGTTCACTGTCATTGTTTCCATATATTTTTCCTTTCTATAATAAATTAGGTGATACAATAATAACTTTTGATTTTCGACAGTGCAAAGTTACGACACAACTGTGCCAACCTACGTCAACGAAAATTTTATTTTTCGCCAATTTTCGGCTTTTTAGTTAAACAACGTTAACAAATATACAAATATACATCATTTTTAAAATTTACACAACCAATATTTAGTTAATTTTTATTAATCAAAGGGCGTTTTTTCAAGCATTTCAACAAAAGTTTCGGGTGGATTCGCTGCAGGAGCAAGTCAGAGAAGCCCCTGAAGAACTCAAAAAAATCCGAAAACGTGGAAAAGGGATGGAATTTCATTGTAACTTTGCACTCAGAACCATGTGGAACGGCACAAGCCCCCACCCTGCCGGAGGGCAGACGCGTGAAGTCCGTCCGCATGGCAACATGAAAAACCTTAAAACAAAAAAAAAAATGAAAGACATTGTAATCACACTGAAGAAAGACGCCCTGATGTACAGCATCGACTACATGACGTACAAGGTGGCGAAAGTGCATTTTTCGGATCAGACTCCAGAGTTGGCCGCAGAGGTGGCCTCCACGCCGTCGGACAAGGACTATATGGACGAACTGACGGAAAGCGGCCTTGAGAACGTGCGCGGCGAGCTACGCTGGTGCGTGGCGGACAAGAACCGCGTGGCCGGCGACGACTGCGTATGTCCTGCCCGCGGAGCGTACGACATCGTGTTGCGCGTGCGCAACGACAGCGGTGTCGACCCTCAGACGCTTGGCCGCATGCTCCACGACTATGTGGCCTACTACGTGGCCTACCGCTATCTGCTGCTGACGGTTCCTGCTGTTGCAGCCTCCCTGGCCGCCCTGGCGGAGGCAGAGCTGAACAAGGTGTATAACCACGTGCGGGAAGAGATGCCAACCACGACCCCGCTGCTGTGGAAGTAGCATTCACGACAACTGTATACGAAGTTCCAGGCAAACAGGCATAAGGGACAGAAACAGAAAAAGTCCGTCAAAAAAATTTGGACGGAAAGGAAAAAAGCATTAATTTTGCAACACCAAAGAAAACACACCGTGTCTGCCATGCAGACCATTTTACTTTCAATCGTTTAACAACCTTAAAATTTAATACTTCAGGAATTGGTGTGAAAGAAGATCATACATCGCTGTTTGACCGTGCTTCGCCGGTCTGATGTGCGGACGAGGACGTCCACAACCCCAATGGAAATGTAAGACCCACACGAAATCCTGAATAACCTTAAAATCATTATTTTATCATGACAAACACACAAGAACGCAATGCTGAACTGTACGCATTGTACCGCAAGTACATGCGGGAAGACCACACCACCCACAGCGAGGCCGTCCGTGCGGCCGTAAATTCTCCAGCCAGCCGTTTCTGGCTCAGTCCCAACTACCTGTGTATCGTGTTCTCCGCCATTCGGAAGGGGTCATCCCCTTCCCCACGCCGCAAGCTGACGAAGTCTCCAATCTACAGGCAGCTCTATGACGACTATCTGAAACTGAAGGACCGTCCGCTCTACCGCAACCTACCGATGGAGGCGATATGCGACTTGCTCGTCAACCGTCCCGCCCCCTCGTTTTTCCTAAGCGAGAAACGAGCCGACGAGATCATCCGGAAAGTGAAGAATAGAAAATGAAGAATGAAGAATAGAAAATGAAGAATGAAGAATGAAGAATGAAGAATGAAAAATTTATTTACCCTGGTGATGGTTTTAGGTAATGACAAGAAGACGAGAAGACATGAAGACGAGAATACGAGAAGACGAGAAGGCAAGACGATAGTCAGCTATGAGCAGCACTCAAATGGAGCAGAAGTTGAGGAAGAAAAAATCCCGGAACTCAGACGACAAGCGACGGGTTCCGGGACTGGAAAAATATTTGCTT
Organism: Bacteroidaceae bacterium; assembly: GCA_017483765.1. GTDB lineage: Bacteria > Bacteroidota > Bacteroidia > Bacteroidales > Bacteroidaceae > UBA3839. The sequence goes on from JAFUVE010000019.1 coordinate 68,430, forward strand.
AACTTAACTATAGCCTTTATCTACGGCGGCATCACCAGAGTGAGTATTTCTGGACTTGCCCGAAGTCGGCGGCGGCAGCGGCAGCTTCCTCCTCTTCGAGTTCGTCGCGTTCCTTTACCGGCGCTCTGCCAGTCTCGAAGCTCTTGTCATTGATATCAAATTCCATGATGGCCTCCTTGCCGTCTATCATAGCAACAACTGTATATGGCTTGATATAAAATTTCTTTTTCATTTTGATCAAAATATAAAAGTTCATCATATTCAGTGGGCTGAGTTCTGCCCGGTCTTCACATATCTCAGGAAGGCCGGGCAGGCTCATTCCGCTTTTCACTTAACCATAATCTTCTTGCCGTTCTGGATATAGACACCCTTCTGAGCAGGCAGCCCTTGAATCTTCACACCCGATACAGTGTAGAACGTGCCGTTGACGTCGATTCCAGCGTTGTCCGCACCTTCCACGATGTTGATTTCGGTCGGCGTATCGTCCGGGTCGTCGTTGATTGAGAAGAAGAGTGCCTTGACACTTGCTCCCTGCAGCACAGACTGATTGATGACGAAGTATGCACGGTTGGACTTGAGCTTGCCGCCGGCAGCCTTGAGTCTGTAGAATGCCGGTTCGTCAGCCGTATTTTCGTCGTCCATACCGACGGTGTTGAAGATGTTGGTGAAGAGGTAGCGATAAGTACCGCTCTCAGCCGGTGCCACAGCTCCTGTGTAGATATCCACATCTGTCTCCACCTTCTCGCCATCCTTATACTCATAGAGAGTCTCCGTAGACTTGGTACCGGAGTTCTCGTCGAATGTGACGCCAACCAGCATATTACCATTCACGTCCAGACGTTCTGTTGCGTTGACACCCGGGACGAAGAGCGGATGCAGCGTCTCGTTATCCACGGTATAGACGATAAGTCCGGTGTTTGCGGGTACCGGCTTGTCGGCAATGACGCCTTCCACCTTGGCCGTCTCACGGCTTCTGTTCACTTCTGAGATACCGTCAGCCTTGATGATCATGGCAGTCATGTCGTATCCTGTGTAGTATCCAGTGAGGCTGTAGTCGATGTCCTTCGTCTGGCAGTCGGTGCTGTAGAACTTGTCTGGCTGAGAGGCAGATGCCATACGAGCCTCCTTGAAGATGTTGGTGACAGCGATACCCTTGACGTTCACGTCCTTGAGTTCGAGGAGCACGTCCACCTTGGCCGTTCCATCGCTGAACTCGTCCTTCTCTACAGGGATTTCATAGAGGTTCTCGTTCGTCCCGTCCACCTTGGTTTTTGTAGGTTCAACAGGATTTCCATTGTTGTCGACGACAGCATTATCGCTGTTAGGCTCAAGGCGCACATATACCGTACATCCTTCCGGCACATCCGGTACCACGATGGTGGTCGTCTCGCTGTTGCCGACCTTCAGTCCAGCGTCATCGCCCTCTGTGTCGACGGCAATGTTGCTCAATCCTGTAGAGAACCCGGCGTTATCTGTAGAAGTGAGGAATCCGAGCCCGTCATATTCTTTCACGTCATCGTCCGTCCCATTGGTAAGTTCCGTGTTCTGCACATAGTTGGTCTGTCCGGTTGTGTTCGGCGTGTAGGAACCGTCGGAGTTCTGTCCCCATCCATTTTCCGGGGTGAGCTTTCCCTTCGTCTCGTCAGATATATTGGTGAAGTCCCAAGTATAAGGATATTCCTGAGTCGTCTCCCCACCCTCAATGATTGTTATCTTCGTCTCTTCCATGTCCACAACATAATTGCTGGCTGTTTCCAAGGTGCCCTCAGAACCGCCACCCGTGTCCAGACGAGCATAGACTTTCTGTACCACGACAGCCGTACCATGTCCGCCAGTCACGGTGAGCGTACCATCAGGCTGGATGCTGATAGCTCCTGGTGCAAAGGATCCTTGGATATCCTTCAGCGTGTACTTGATATGGTGCCAAGCCTCCTGATGTGTAAACTTACTATTCCAGCTGCTGCTGTACTGATGCGTGAATCCACTTCCATCATGTCTGTGAAGCACGGTAGCAGATGCAACCATCTCATTATCTGAAAGGAGGAGATCCGTATCGATAAACTCATCGCTGACAGCGATTTGCTTCATGTGTACCCATCCTTCATCGTACTTATTGGTATAAGTGGTACCTTTATTGATATAGGTGTGAGCATTCTCAGATACGCTGATCGTGACATCGCCATCACTTGCTGCACGGAACTCAATCCATCCATAGTCGTCCTTACCACCTTGGTTGAGCACACAGATATCATCCGTGATAGGTCTTTCGTCAAGGTCCATGGCATTACCCAGCGTGATATAGTCTCCCGAGTTAGGTGCATGGCGCTCAAACTTGATAGCGACATAGTCTCCTCTCTTCAATTTAGGTACAATCAGGGTGCTCCCCTTCGTCATAGCTCCATAGGTAGTGGAATTCTCCTGGATGTCGTCCTTGTCATAAGAAAGCATAGCGCGGAGGAGTCCATCGACAAATGCCGGAGAGTTCGCCAGAGAGTCATCGAATTGCTCCTGTGTGTATGATGTTCCGAAGAACTCATTGTAGTTGGCCACTTCTTTCAGGTTTTTGCCGTTGGCCAGCAGTCCGAATTTCTTGATGTCAGAGTTGACAACCAATCCAGCCGTCTCACCGATATACGCTGCATTGTTGCCCTCGAGCGTCTCGTTTGCCGTGAGCACGGAGTTGTTAAGGTATTCGAGATTGCGGGTAGTCTGGTTATACTGACGAACTTCGTAAGTTACGCCCCAGTCCATGTCCTTAGCCAGTCCCTGAGCTTCCTCGTCATTGGAATTAGCCTTGAGATTCCATACCTTATTCTGATAAGGCACAGTGATCACATAGTAGATCATGTCAGATTGTTCACCGCTTCCGATGGTTGCTTTCACCACGATAGCACCACCATCACCAACAATGTTGCTGACCGTACCGTCAGGGTTAAGCGTGGCAGAAGTGATGTCGCCCTTCAGTTCCATCGTGTAGGTAGGCACAGTAGGCTGCACACCGATGACCTGTTGTCCAACCGGATTGCTCTCAGCCCGCTCGCCCATATCAAGGACGATAGACTTTTCTTCATACCTGAAATTAGACTCGAAGCTGAACGACTTCAGTTGATAAGTGCTCCAAGCGTTGATTCCATTGGTTGACGGGATGTTTCCATACAGATAATAAGTATGTCCGGCCTCCACATCCACAACCGTAGTTTGCATAGCCGATGCGTCACTTGTAGTGACCGTAGCGACCGGTGTGAATGAATAGCTAGCAGGTACATCCGTCTTCTCCAAGTCAGCAATCTGAATCATGTGCCAGTTCGTTCCGGCTTTCGCCTTTCCGAGTCCCATCGTGAGCGTTCCGTTGGTCACCTCCACATCCAGCGAATATACATTCACATCATTTGCCTGTGTGGAAATATGAGCCGGAATATAGACCCTTGAGTCATTACCAAATACATACGCCACATCCATGGCTCCCTCAACGAGGCCAGACTCATTTTCTCCTTGAAGATTGTCTCTTTCCTGAGTTGAAGCCGCATTGGCATATAATTTCAGCACATAATGTCCGTTGGCAAGTCCAGTGATGGTCTGCGTCATGACATTGCCTGTGTTGTTCACCGTGTTTAACCAAGTTTCTGCCAGTCTCGTGGTTCTTCCATCGTTAGTGGTCACTTCGGGTCCAGCCCAGTCGGCCATACCCGTTGCCCCTTGCCAGTTATTGTTTGTAATGCCTACGGAAGCAGTAAAATTACTTGACACTGGTGCCAAGTTATCCGCGTCGACAAGATATGCGGTCTGGGAAGTGTTGTTCAGATAGCCCTTAATCGTGAGCTTACCGTTACTTTTTGGTTTGAATGTGTAGAATGAACCCTGATGTGGATGCACGAGATTGTCTTCGAATGTAGGCCAAACCTGTCTCCATCCGTTGGAGTCGAGGATAGTACCCACACACTCAGCATTTCCCTCATTCCTGACAATGGTAGTGTTCACGACATCCGTCGAACCGAACTCCATGGTGATTTTCGGTATTTCAGTCACGACACGGTTAGCCAACTTACCATTACCCGTCAGGGTGTAAGTGTTGTCGTCGGTTATTTCGTATTTGGCTTCATCTGCCCAAATGGTCAGTTTGTAGCTGTCGGTGAAGGTGATGCCTTTGTATACCGCCGTGGCATAGACATTCGTCTCACCCGTGTTGATGCCCATCAAGTCGCCGGCATCTTCCTCACCACCTAATTTGGCGATGTTGGTGTTTTCAACGGAATAAGTGACTTGTGCCCCAGTAGGGAACGAGAGAACAGGCTCATTAATATTCAATTCAATGAGAGAGGCCGTGCATGTCTTTGAAGAAAAAGCTATATTAGGAGCGTTCTCAACAGTGATAGCCCTGACGGAAGCCATCCAGTTACTGGATTGATTTTCATCTCTCTCGATTTTGATATATCCGTCTGCATTAGCCTGAAATGACTTTTGTACAACCTGGTTATATACTCCCGCAAAACGGACCGGAGCTCCGTCGACCTGGTCCGACACCTTATAAAAAGACTGGTATGATCCTTGAGCGGTTACGACATCAAAAGTGACAATCTGTCCTTTCGTCACAGGCACCACGATGTATCCTCCGTTTATCTGATATCCGTTGTATCCATCGGCTAATTGTCTGTAGTTAAGTCCTGAGGTGATCAGTCCATCAGTACTGTTACTATAGGCGAAATTCCACGACCTGACAATACTCACATTATTGTCTCGCTTAATGGATGTGATCACCGGTAGTCCACCATTTCCACCGCCATATTTAAACGTTATAGCTCCGTCGCTCGCAGCATTGGCAGTGATGGTGGCAATATTACTGGAATTGGCACTGCTCACGGTTTGTTCGGAAGTGGCACCACCAACTGTTACCTGTGCTCTTCTGTCTGCACTATTAGACTTAAATAGAATTTGTACACTCTGTCCTTTAGAGACAGGAATACTCACGACAGCACCATTATTAAGTACTAACAGTCCTCCATACCCGATCCTGACCGTCTAGGTCCATGTCAGTCCATGAAGTCCATCTGCGGACGGTGAGAGCGGATTTGCATCAGCCCACGTTGTAAAATCCCAACGATAGGAATCCTCTTCAGCCCTTGCGCCCAAAATGCCTACGAACAAAATCGCCGCAAGCATAATAGCTCGAAAAAGGAAAATCTTTCTCATGATTGTTAAAAAAATAGTTTAAGTTAAACGATAAAAAAGTATATTATTCAAATCTGTTTTTGTTTATTATTTCATTCTTGCTCGAATGTCCCCCTGTTGTATGTTGCCAAGATAAAAGCCTTACAGTATGTAGTGATGTCAAAAACGGATCAGAGATCGCACAAATCATAAGTCAAATTGAATTGCCTTTTCGGCTCGTCCTAAAACAATAAATTCTGATGTCTTGTCGCGTACAATTTATATTATTCCCCAAATTTTGTGCAAAATTACTGAAAAGCTATCAGATTTGATATAAGAAATGTAACTATTGGTGCAAGAAATGTAACAAAAACATGTGACAAATTGCAAAATGTTACAAATGCGACATTTTTTACCTATTGAGAGAAAAAGATTTCAGTATTAGATATGAGTATTGCAGAAGGTCGGAAAGAAAAAATCACAGCGTAAATTTCGGGTTGGAGTGTCTGTGATGTGATTTTACTACGGGATTATTTGTGGAAAAAGATTAAACGGCGTGGTTAGGCTGTGATTCGCCGGCCGATTTAGCTTCGCTGATTCTCGGCTGCGCTCAACATAGCTCATGCAAGCTTGGCTCTTTATTCGCTTGCACGAGAATTGTGCGGGCGAGACGCCCACACCCCCAAGCGATGTCCTGCCTCCAAGAACACCTCTACACTTTTATCAAGTTATTTTTGTATAAAAATCACACTTTTATCAAGATAAAAATGCAATCTGACTACACTTTTATCAAGATATTTTTGTATAAAGACCACACTTTTATCAAGATAAAAATGCGTTCCAACCACACTTTTATCAAGATAAAAACGCAGTCCAACTACACTTTTATCAAGATATATTTGTTTTAAAGAAAGAAAAATGGTATCTTTGCCAAAAAAAGATATGATACGCGACGCATTACAAGAATTACAGAAATGGAAGTCACAGGAGAAACGCAAACCCCTCATCATCCGTGGTGCCCGTCAAACAGGCAAGACCTGGCTGATGAAAGAATTCGGCAAGCAATGTTTTACAGAGACCTTATATGTAAATTTCGAGAATGAGCAGCTGTTTAAAAATTTGTTCAAACAGGATTTCAACACGACCCGTATTATAGCGGAACTGGAGTTGTTTCACGGGAAGAAGATTGACTACTCCAACACGCTCATTATTTTCGACGAGATACAAGCAGTGGAAGGCGGTGTCACATCCTTAAAATATTTCTGTGAAAATGCTCCTCAATATGCCATAGTGTCAGCCGGTTCTCTGCTCGGTATGTCAATTCACCAGAATCAGTCTTTTCCTGTTGGAAAAGTATCATTCCTTGACCTCTACCCCATGTCGTTCAAAGAATTTCTGTTGGCCAACGGTAAAGAGAATTTGGTTGAAGTCATGTGGCAAAAGAGATGGGATTTGATTCTTCCTTTCCATAATGAGATCACCTCATTATTAAAGACCTATCTCTTTATAGGAGGGATGCCTGAAGTGGTTCAGTCCTGGATTGACTCACATGACTACTTTGAGGCTCGCACGCTACAGCATGAAATTCTTCGGTCGTACCAATCCGATTTCTCGAAGCACGTACCAAGGGAATTAGTGCCAAGACTCGAAATGGTGTGGAACAGTCTGCCAGCACAACTGAGCAAAGAGAACAAGAAATTCATCTATGGAGTGATCCGCCAGGGTGCGAGAGCCAAAGACTTCGAGCTGGCGATAATGTGGCTTTTAGACTGTGGCCTGATTCATAAATCCCAAAGGGTTAACACTCCTAAAATTCCGCTAAAAGCCTATCAAGACATGCAAGTGTTTAAATTGTTCATGTTGGATGTAGGACTTCTCTCTGCTTCTTCAGGATTAGATGCAAAGACACTCCTTGACGGCAACTCCATTTTCACAGAATTCAAGGGAGCACTGACAGAGCAATTCGTCATGCAGGAATTAAAACACATTTCGCTCGACTATATAGGATATTGGACGAACGAGCGTAGCACATCCGAGGTCGACTTCATCATTCAGAAAGAAGGGATGGTCGTTCCGATAGAAGTAAAATCAGGTGAGAATCTGACCTCCCGTAGTTTCACTCTTTTCTGTCAGAAATATGAGCCAGAGACAGCCATAAAAACATCCACCTTGCCATATATGTGTAATCAAAACATTCACAACATCCCTTTATATGGATTATCCGCTTTTTTGGAGACAAAGAAAAAGGAAGAACACTAAGAGTTCCAAAGGAACGGGACACCCAAATGGGTGTCCCGTAAGCAGCATATTATCATAGGTCAGAAAGAACCGGCCATCCCTTTTTGAAGTTGATTTTCTTGACGACGAGTTTTGATGCTCCGTTGAGTGCGCGGTCGTAGCCGTGAGCAACGAAGTACCACTGTCCGTTGACTTTGGCGGCTCCGTTATGTCCGGCCCCCACATATTTGTCGTCGCGTCCGATGAGGGTGGTTCCCCCACCCTTGGTCATGAGCTTGCCTTTCTGGTCCTTGTAGGGTCCGGTGATTTTCTTTGCGCGTCCCACGATGGTGTGGTATGTGCTGCGCATGCCTCGGCAGCATAGTCCTGCAGACGCGAAGAGATAGTAGTATTTTCCTTCCTTGATGATGAAAGGCGCCTCAATCTCGTTGTTGTTCGCCTCGATACCCTCTTCCGGCACAGCGTCGGGATTGGTATGTCGTGCGATGGTCTGAGGTTTGCCCACGGGTGTTTTCAGGTCCTTTTCAAGTTGAACGAGCTGAATGCCGTCCCAGAAAGAACCGAATGAAAGCCAAGGGTTACCCTTGTCGTCGATGATGAGGTTGGGGTCGATGCAGTTGTAGTCGTCTCCCCGCTTCGACTCGATGACCTTTCCGAGGTCTTCCCATTTGTAGTCAGGGGAATCGGGGTTGAGCGTCTTGTTGACGGCCACTCCGATGGCAGATGTGTTCTTTCCGAAAGAGGAGCAGGAATAATAGAGATACCACTTGTCGCCCACTTTGCAGATGTCAGGTGCCCAGGTGTGTCCGCGGTAGCCGCGAATCTGGTCGACAGCCCACTGCGGCGTTTCCGGGAGCACTCCCCTTCCCGGTTTCCAAGTCTTGAGATCCTGTGAAGTCATGCTTCCCACGTTGAATCCCGTGCTGAAGATGTAGTAGGTACCGTTCTCATAGGCGAGAACCGGGTCGTGCACGTCCGGGTTCTTTTCGTCGAAGCGGAATTCACGTCTTCTCCTCGGCGGGTTGTTCCCGTTGTTCTCATTGTTTTGATTGTCCTGTGCGGCCAAGTCAGCAGTCGCACAAATCGCCAGAGCGAAAAAAAGATGTCGTAGCATCATAATGAAGTTAGTTTGTAGTGAAAAAAATTGTTTAATTCTGCTCCTTAATTGCAAAGTTAAAGAAAAAGGCTTGAAAAACCATACAAAAATCACAGTTTTTGACGAGACGGGCGAAAAAAGTGTCGGTTTAACACTTTTTTAGGGTATAAATGGTAAAGGCCTTCTTTGGAAGTGTTATTTCCAAAAAAGTCCTTCATTGGAAGCTTTTTCCTAAAGAATCGATGCATTTGCACAGAAAAGGCTAAAGTCGACCAATATACATTATAACAAATTCATCGGACTCACGTTAAATACGTCTTACAAGATAATGTCGTCGTCGATGTCGAATTCACCTTCTTCCACATCCTCAAAGATGCCATCGATGTATTCCTGGAAGTGGGTGGCCGAAGGGTCATCTCGAACCTCAACGATCTTTGGGTTGAGTGAATAACCACGGCTGCTGGTGCCAGGTGTTTTTCACTTCGTCTGTTGCATTGTCATTGTCATCGCATGACATCAGACCGAAACTGGCAGTCATCATGGCGGCCAGTATCCATAGAAAAGTCTTTTTTATTCTCCTGATTGTTTTACATTTTTACAAAAATATTGGCAAATTTAAACAAAATAATTGGAATAGCACAACTATTATGGTGTTTTTTTCGTGACAGTAGCCTGTTTTTGATGAAGACAGGAAGACGAGGATCCATGAAGACAAGACGATAGTCTGCTATGGATGGCATTCAAATGAGGCAGGCGGTGCGAAATCACATATTATAATAGAAGTCGCGTGTGAGTTCGATAAATTCCGGTGTGTAGAGGTGTTTTTCGTTGTAGATGGTGATGGATGACAGGATTGCGGGTCGGATATGGTTGGAAAATTCCAGCATGGCGCGTTTGGGTGCTTTTCCCTCGGTGGTGATGACGTCGCAGCGTCGAGTGAGGAAAAGTCCGTTGATGGCGGCCTCCCCTACCGCGTCGTTGACAGAGGCGAGTGGGAGGATGATAGAGAAAGTGCCACCCTCAGTGAGCATCGGGGCCGCATTCTTCATCAGCAGTGGCAAGGGCAGCGCATCTTGTCGCCGTGCCAGTTCCCGCTGCTGGTCGGGTGCATGGACCTGCTCCTTGAAGAAGGGCGGATTGGAGACGATGGCATCGAACTGATACCCCTGAATGGCAAACGGATGACAGAAGTCGGATTCGAGGATCGTGATGCGGTCAGCCCATGGAGAGCGGTCGCAGTTTTCCCTCGCCTGCTCCACGGCATCCGCGTCGATGTCGATGCCCCAGACCTTGGCATACGGACAACGCTGCGCCATCATCAGGGCGATGAGTCCGGTGCCGGTTCCGATGTCGAGCACGCTGCGTTTGTCCTCAGCTGCAGCCCATGCGCCGAGGAGCACGCCGTCGGTGCCCACTTTCATGGCGCATCGGTCGTGACTGACAGAGAATTGTTTGAAGTGAAACATGGAATAATTTGAAATTTGAGGTTTGAGATTTGAGGTTTAGCCATCCGGACAGAGACTTTGAGATTTGAAATTTGAGATTTGAGGTTTAGCCATCCCGGACAAAGACTTTGAGATTTGAAATTTGAGATTTGAGGTTTAGCCATCCGGACAGAGACTTTGAGGTTTGAGATTTGAGATTTATTGGCATGACTTTCGGCTGCGCTCGGCATAATTGAAGCAAGCTTCATTCTGCTCTCGCTTGCACGAAAATTGGGGTTTAGCCATCCGGATGAGGAGCAATTGGCATTAGTAAGTTCAGATGTCAAAGTTCAAACTTAAAATTTTCTCCCGGCACTGCTCCATGAGCCATTTGGGCGTGGACGTGGCGCCGCAGATACCGACCGACTGTGCCGTCTGAAACCAGTGCGGGTTGATTTCGTCGGGCTGCCCGATGAGATAGGAGTTGGCATTCACCTTGCGGCACTGTGAGAAGAGCACCTTCCCGTTGCTGCTTTTCTTTCCTGCCACAAACACGATGACGTCGTGTTTCTCCGCAAAACGGCTGATGTCGCTGAATCGGTTTGCCACCTGCCGGCATACGGTATCGAAATATTTGAACACCAGTCCCTTGTCGTTGGTCAGTACGTTCTTAGCCACAGAATTCGTGGCATTCATCCTTCGGGCGATAATGTCGATGATCTGGCGGAATCCGTCGAGCGACATGGTGGTCTGCGAATAGAGCGATATGTTTTTCGACACGTCGAGCTTCTCGGCATCCTCCGACTTTTCCACCACGATGGCAGTCCCTTCGGTCTGCCCCACGAGTCCCACCACCTCCGCATGTCCGTTCTTTCCGTAGATGACAATCTGGGTGTTGCTTCCGCGGTTTTCGTTGTACTCCCGCTTGATACGCCGCTGGAGGTTGAGCACCACCGGGCAGGTGGCGTCGATGACAGTTAGCGCGTTGTGTTCCGCCTTCTCGTAAGTGGTGGGCGGCTCGCCATGTGCCCTGAAGAGGATTTTTGCGTCGTGGAGTGTCTCCATCTGCTCGTGTTCGATGGTGATAAGTCCCATCGTGCGTAGCCGTTCACATTCCCTTCCGTTATGCACGATGTCGCCCAGGCAATAGAGATTGTCCTCCGTTGCCAGTTCTTCCTCCGCCTTTCGGATGGCAGTAGTCACACCGAAGCAGAAGCCAGATCCTTCGTCGATTTCAACGAGCATGTTGTTAGATTAAAGTTTAATGTTTAAAGTTTAAAGAGCCATGCGGACGGCTGTTTCATTGAGAGTTTAGAGGGAAGAATGAGAGGGGAGTTTGGATTCGAAAATCGAGAAAGCGAAGAAACGAAAAAACGAAGAAACGAGGAGGCAAAGCCTCGAAAAAAAAACGCACGGCCGCCTTTGAAAGAAAAGACGAGCCGTGCGTTTTTATTTATTTGTTGGCTTTGTCGATGGCTTCCTGCACGTATTTGCTGACGAGTTCGTCCTGTTCAGCGATGGTGAGGTTGGAGTTGTCGATGACGATGGCGTCGTCTGCCTGTTTGAGCGGTGCCAGCTCGCGGTGAGTGTCGAGATAGTCGCGCTCCTGGATGTTTTTCAGCACATCTTCGTATTTCACTTCCGTGTCGCCCTTGCGCTGGAGTTCATCGTAGCGGCGTTGAGCCCTTACCTCCGGTGAAGCGGTGACGAAGAGTTTGAGTTCCGCATCGGGGAATACGACCGTTCCGATGTCGCGTCCGTCCATCACGACACCCTTCTCCTTGCCCATCTCCCGCTGCTGAGACGTGAGGAACTCCCTGACGAACGGGATGGCCGAGACGTTGCTCACGTTGTTGGACACCTCGAGTCCACGGATTTCGCCTTCCACCACCTCACCGTTGAGCCGTGCCAGCGGTTTGTTGGTCTCAGGGTCGAGCGTGAAGTCCACTTTCAGCTTTCCAGCGTCAATGGCCTGTTGCAGACGCTCTTTATCCACCGTCTTATCATCTCCCTCCCCGCTTATCATGCCTTCCCGCATGGCATAGAGAGTGACAGTGCGGTACATGGCGCCTGTGTCGATATAGATATACTTGAAAGCGCTGGCAGCCGCCTTGGCTATGGTGCTTTTTCCGCAAGAAGAAAATCCGTCGACAGCCACAATGATCTTATTCATCTTATTGTCTTTTCTTTTATCAATTAGCATTATTGAAATCTCGATTCTTCGAGGTTCCGATGCCCCGAAGAATCGAGATTTCGAAGTTTACACAATTCCTTTTCCGTGGCAGGCCTTGTATTTCTTGCCCGATCCGCAAGGACACGGGTCGTTACGTCCCACCTTCGGCGCGTTGTTCACCATCGGCGTGCGCTGACGCGGTCCTTGAGGTCCGCCAGCTGCTCCGGCGTTTGCTGCGGCTTTCTGCATGGCCTTCTGCGTGTCGGAGAGTTCGTCGAGGTTCTGCTGTCCCTCAGCCTGACGCCGGCGTGCCTGCTGCTCCTGTGCCTGTCGAATCTCCTCAGGGTCAGGCATCGGCAGTTTCACGCGCATGAGCACGCTCACCGTTCCGTCGTTGATGAGGTTGATCATGTTGTCGAAGAGGTTCACCGACTCGAGTTTGAAAATCACGAGCGGGTCCTTCTGCTCGTAGCTGGCACTCTGCACGGAATGCTGCAGTTCGTCGAGCTGTCGCAGGTTCTCCTTCCATTCCTCGTCGATGGTGTGGAGCAGGATTGCCTTCTCGAAGGCAGTGATGATGTTCTTGCCCTCCGTATCGTATGCCTCCTTCAGCGGTACAGATATCTGATAGGTGCGCCGTCCGTCGGTGAGTGGCACGAGGATGTTCTCGTACTGGTGGCCGCGGTTCTCATACACGTCCTTGATGACGGGCCATGCTGTGGCAGCGAGACGGTCTCCGCGCTCCTTGAATTTCGCGAGCACCTTCTCGAAAGCCATGTCCTCGCGCTTGTCGCGGCTGATGTCCTCATGTTCTTCGGCCGTGAACGGATATTCCATGGCGAAAATGGTGAGGAACCGCTCCTTGCACTCTTCGTAGTCGCTGTTGTTCATGATTCTGACCACGCGGTCCCAGAACATATTGGAGATGTCCATTCCGATACGTTCTCCCATGAGGGCGTGGCGTCTGCGCTCGTAGATGACCTTACGCTGCTTGTTCATCACGTCGTCGTACTCGAGCAGGCGCTTACGCACGCCGAAGTGGTTCTCCTCCACTTTCTTCTGTGCCCTTTCGATGGACTTGTTGATCATGGGGTGCTCAATCATCTCACCCTCCTTGAATCCGAGACGGTCCATGATGTTGGCGATACGCTCAGAAGCGAACAGACGCATGAGCTTGTCTTCGAGCGACACATAGAAGACGGAGGTACCCGGGTCGCCCTGACGTCCTGAACGTCCACGGAGCTGGCGGTCAACGCGTCGGCTCTCATGTCGCTCCGTACCGATGATGGCAAGTCCTCCTGCCGCCTTGACCTCAGGCGAGAGCTTGATGTCGGTACCACGACCGGCCATGTTCGTTGCGATGGTTACGATGGATTTCTGTCCAGCCTGTGCCACGATGTCGGCCTCGGCCTGATGCAGCTTGGCGTTGAGCACATTGTGCTCGATATGTCGAAGCGTGAGCATCTTCGAGAGCATCTCGGAGATTTCCACCGATGTGGTTCCGACGAGCACCGGTCTTCCGGCTTCCACCATGCGTTGTATTTCTTCGATGACCGCTTTGTATTTCTCTCGGTTGGTTCGGTATACGCGGTCGTTCATGTCGATACGTGCCACAGGCTTGTTCGTCGGAATTTCCACGACGTCGAGCTTGTAGATGTTCCAGAACTCTCCAGCCTCCGTGATGGCTGTACCAGTCATACCAGCCAGCTTGTGGTACATACGGAAGTAGTTCTGCAGTGTGATGGTTGCGAAGGTCTGTGTGGCAGCCTCCACCTTCACGCGTTCCTTGGCCTCCACGGCCTGGTGGAGTCCGTCGCTCCATCGGCGTCCCTCCATGATACGTCCGGTCTGCTCGTCTACGATTTTCACCTCTCCGTCCATCACGACATAGTCATCGTCCTTGATGAACATGGTGTATGCCTTGAGCAGCTGCTGCATCGTGTGTACGCGTTCGGACTTGACAGCATAGTCCTGCATGGCAGCGTCCTTCTTCTCCAGACGCTCCTCCTCGCTCAGGTTCTGGCTGTCGAGTTCAGCCAGCTGTGTGGTGATGTCGGGCAGGACGAAGAAGTTGTCGTCCTTGACGATGTTGGCCACGAGCTGGTTTCCCTTGTCGGTCATGTCCACCTGCTTGAACTTCTCCTCCACGACGAAGAAGAGCGGGTCGGTGGCCTCATGCATACGGCGGTTGTTGTTCTCCATGTAGATGGCCTCAGTCTTGAGCAGTCCGCTCTTGATGCCGTCCTCAGAGAGGAACTTGATGAGCGCGTTGTTCTTCGGCATACCCTTATATGCACGGAAGAGGGCCAGGAATCCTTCCTCCACCTCCTTCTGGTCGTCGGAGTAGATGAGTTTCTTGGCCTTCGTGAGGTAGTCGTTGGTGAGTTTGCGCTGAGCCTCAACGAGTTTTTCTACGATAGGGCAGTATTCCTCAAACATCTGAACCTCTCCCTTGGGTACAGGTCCTGAGATGATGAGCGGCGTACGCGCGTCGTCGATAAGCACAGAGTCCACCTCGTCGACGATGGCATAGTTGTGAGCCCTCTGCACGAGTTCCGCCGGGTTCATGGCCATGTTGTCGCGGAGGTAGTCGAATCCGAACTCGTTGTTCGTACCGAAGGTGATGTCAGCCTGGTATGCCTTCCTACGCTCGTCGGAATTGGGTCGGTGCTTGTCGATGCAGTCCACAGACAGTCCGTGGAACATATAGAGCGGCCCCATCCACTCGGAGTCACGCTTGGCGAGGTAGTCGTTCACCGTCACCACGTGTACGCCGTTTCCTGTCAGCGCATTGAGGAATACAGGGAGCGTGGCCACGAGGGTCTTACCCTCACCGGTTGCCATCTCCGCGATTTTTCCCTGATGGAGCACGGCACCACCGATGAGCTGCACGTCGTAGTGGATCATGTTCCACACCGTCTCGTTTCCTCCTGCTTCCCATGAGTTGAACCAAGTGGCCTTGTCGCCCTCCACTTCCACGAAGTCGTGGCTCTGAGCCAGTTCTCGGTCGAAGTCCGTGGCAGTCACCTCGATTTCCTGATTCTCTGTGAATCGCCGTGCTGTGTCCTTCACGATGGCGAACACCTCAGGGAGGTAGTTGTCAAGGCCTTTCTCAAACTCATCGAGTATTTCCTTCTCGATTTTGTCTATCTCATTGAAAATCGGCTGACGTTTCTCAATATCGGTCTCCTGGATTTTCTGCCTGAGCGCTTCGATTTCCTTGCGTTTCGGCTTCACCATCTCCTGCAAGTCGGCACGGATCTGGGTGGTACGTGCGCGCAACTCGTCGTTGGAGAGTTTCTGTATGTCCGGATATACCGCGTTCACTTTGTCGACAATCGGACGCAGCGCTTTCAAGTCGCGCGAAGCCTTGTTGCCGAAAAGCTTGCTTATAAAACTGTTAAATCCCATGTATTATATTTTTTAGTTTTTAGTTTAGAGTTGAGAGTGAGATTAGTTGGGGCTAGAAGCTCTAGAGATTCTAGATTTTCTAGAGGTTCTAAACATCCTTATTATTATTCTCTTTCTTCTTCCCGCAAATTTTTCCGAGAACGATGATTCTCGTTACGGACCTCACCAGCAAAGACAATACCAGCGGGAGCATGGCGATGTTGAGCGTCTGTAGTGGCAGGACGAACAGGGCCAGTGTGAACAGAAGTACTGCCAAATTGACAAGTTCAAACCAGTCGTAACGTCGGCCTCGAATGGTGACGCCGGCCATAAAGCGCTCCTGCCAGGTGGAGAAGACTATATCGGGAATCATGATGAACACCAGCGGATTGAAGGCCAGCACGAGCCAGTTGCTCCCCACTGCCGGATGTTCGCTGAAGAAGAAGAGGAAGGCCACGAGGAACCCGGCCATCCCTCTGAGGAAAAATCCAGCGATGTCGAGCCATGATGACAGTTTCCCCCTCATGATGTCCACCACTGCCATGCCGATGACCAGCAGCAGGAGGATGGAGAATGCCATTAACGGCGATAGCGGAAACTTCTCCGCCACCTCTTTCTGCCCCACGGGAGCGATGTCGTCTTTGCGGCTTACTATCTTTTCCGTGCTGCCGTCTTTCTGCTGGATAAGCGCCTCGTCGAGCTCGCTCTCATACACAGCCGGGATGAACATCTGCTCCTGCTGAGAGCGCGGGCTGTCCACTTCCGCTCCGAGCACGAAGTCGATTCCGAACTCCAGCCATGGAGAGGGTGCGGTAAATCGGTGCAGGATGTCGCGGAACGTGGTCTGCTCGTATCCGTCCGGTTTCTTGGCGTAAACCACCTTGCCTCCGGTCTGCTCCACTGCCTTCTCCAGAATTTTTGTGGCCCGCGTGGTGCAGTTGTCGTAGAGGAAATTGTAGCGGTATGTCCGGTTTTCCTTCTGTGCGTTGATTTCGAGCAGGCGTGTCAGTTCGCTCTTCTGCTCGTCGGTGAGGTTGAGCACCTGCTCTCGCATCGGGATGCCGTAACGCTCGGAGTAGCGTCCGAGGAAAAAGCCAGCCGGGTCAACCGACAGGACATAGTCCGTCTCGCCCTTCACGAAATAGTAGATGAAGTTATCGCGTCGGCTGTCGAACACGCCGTAGTTGTAGGCGAAGTCGTAGAGCGGGTTGTTCAGGTCGCGGATACGCAACGCCGTATGTCCGAACATCTGATAGGCGTCGTCGCCCGGGTCGCACGTGATGAGCGATACCTGCAGACGCATGTCCGTAGAGTCGTCCACCTCTTCGATTTCCGGTTTGAGGTCGACATCGGGTTGGGTCTTGTCCTCAGCATCGCCCTGGGCATAAGCCGACATCGCGCACCACAAAGCCGCAACAGCCAAAAATATATGTCTGAGTTTCGTCATTTTCTAATTGTTACCCACTTGAACTTGCAAAGTTACGAAAAAAAATCAAAAAAAACGTCAATTTTTCCGAAAACGTGGAAAACGAACGAAAATTCCATGTAACTTTGCAGCGTCAATCAAGAAAAACACGAAGAGCGATAGTGAAAAGTGAAAAGTGAAAAGATTCCACGAAGTGAATAGTGTAGTTACTCTTGAACTTGGATAATTTATTCCGGACATACATAAAGTAAGTCCCTACAACTATCGGAAATCACTCTCAACTCTCAACTCTAAATCTACTACCATGACCATTGATTTTCAAGACGTATTTGAACGCTGCATGATGGAGACAGCCTATCTGGCACGCCATGCAGCAGAGCAGGCCAGCGACGAAGCACGCGCCACGACAGAAGAGCGCACCTTCTCAAACCAGTATGTGGGCCGCTTCAGCCAACTACGTATCCGTCCGTCGGACCGTTCGCTGCTGTTCTCGTTCATCCGAGAGGGAGCACACCTCACCGAGAGCCGGATCCTGCCGCTGCTCGGTACCCGGGGCGAGTACACGGCCGAGAGCGTGACGTGGGAAATCAACACCTCCGCACCTCTCACCTTCCCCACCCCTGCATGGGCCACAGCTGATGAGACGACATCATCTGAATCGTCGGAAACCCTCAGTGAAGACGAGGAGGAAGACAAGACGTTGGGCGTCTACGGCCTGTTCGAAGACTTGCTGACCGCCTATGCCCTCTGGCGATGGCTCAGCGGCAAAGTACCGGACGCGGCTGCGCTTTATGCTACGAAATGGAACGACGGAATCGAGAGTGTGAAAAAAATATTGTGTGCGTCAAGACTGCAAAAGCCCGTGAAGACACACTCCTGCCACAGAAGAGAACCGCCATGCCACTTGCCTCCCCTTTAGTATCACATTCTACATTAAACTTTAAACATTAAACTTTAAACTAACAAGATCCATGAAAACACAAGTAACGAAACTGGTCGACGACGTGATGACCACCTTGCGCGAAATAGACCCGAATGAGGCCTCCTTCGTGGGCGACAAGGACAACGCCGACCTGCAGACCCTGATTGAAAGCAAAATCGAATCGACGGTGGACGAGGTCCATCAAAGAGCGTCGATGAAAGAACTCTCGCTCGACAGCGCCGTCGAGCTCATCTACAACGGCGAAGAAAACCAGAAAGGATTCGTCTACAAGGCGTCGACGGGTATTCTGACCGTCCTGCTCCACTCCCACACCAAAGGATATGAAGATCAGACCCACAACGTGGATATGCTCCGAATGGTGTGTGCGAAGAGTAAATCCTGGCCATTCCATGTACACAACGTGGTGTTTCCCGACGACCCGCTCTACGAGATTGTCACCGACAAGTATGTGGGCGCGCAGGCCGACTTCCCGGCCGTGACGCAGCAGAAGAGAAGGCTCGTTCTCGACGGCCACCACATCATCAGCACCGTGCTGGAGCTACGCTGTCTCAGCGACAAGAGCGACTGGGCACACATCACGATTATCCCCCGTGCCAAGGTCGAAGAAGGAATGGTGGACATCGACTCCAGCCTCTACAACAAGGTGGTTGATGCCATCGCCACGAAAATCAAAACGAATTAGAAGAGGAGCTGGAGAATCTAAAGAATCTAGAAGATTTAGAAATTTAAAAAAACAAAAAAATGCTATCGACACTATTGACAACAGCAGCATGTGTGGCAGGGAGCGTGTTTGGCGGCTATGAAGCCAGCAAGTCGATGCACCGTGTGCGGCAGATGCTGCGTCAGCAGCAACGCGACAATCAGAACTGGTACGACCGGCGGATGAACCAGGATTTCAGCCAGACTGCCGAGGCACAGGAAGCGATGCGACGCACACGGGAATACGCGGAGGAGCTGGGCCGGAGAGCAGAAGGAAGCCGTGCCGTGAGCGGAGGGACAGAAGAAAGCCAGGTCGCCGCCAAGGCCGCAGCAGCGAAGGCCGTGGGCGACACGCAGGCTGCCATCGCCGCAGGCGCCACACAGGCGAAAGAAGCCGTGGAGCAGCAGTACCTGCGTAACCGCGAGACCCTCAGAAACGCCGAGACGGAACTGGAAAAGCAGAAAGCCAAAGAAATCGCGAAAGCAGCAACACAGATTTTTTGAAAAATGCCCGGAAAAAACGGAAAGTCCGGAAAAACCGGAATATCCGGAAAAACCGGAATATCCAGAAAGCCCGGAAAAACCGGAAAAACTATTCGACTGATAACTGATAACTGATAACTGAAAACTGAAAAACATCACTTTAAATTACAAGACGCCCCGCGGGGCGTCTCTACTGAACAATGAATTTTATTGACGAAAAGACACAGCAATTCTACGACGGTCTGACAGAGCGGATGGCGAAAGCCGAGGAGCAGGCGGAAAAGGATCGTCAGGAAAGACGCCGCAAAAGCCGCATCCGTCAGGTGGGACGCGTGGTGAGCGGACTTGCCAACCTCTACTGGACCACACGTGGAGCCCCCAGCCAGGAGCTGCCCGCCTCCACCGAATCAGCAGAAGAAGCCGACGACAGCTACAACCGAAGGCAGGAGCGTCTGCACGACCGCCTCATGCGAGCCCATGAGTCCATCACAAAGCTCAGGATGGCCAACGCAAAGACGGAGTCGGCCATCGACTACAACGAAAGCCGCCAGGAGAACGAAGCACGTCGCACCGACGCCGAGATCGCGCTCAAGCAGTCGAGGCAGGAGAACGAATCGCGCAAGACCGACGCCGAGATCGAGAAACGACAGGCGGAGGCCGAAAATCTCAACGCCAAAGGACGTCTCGCCGCCAGCCAGTCGGAACTCAAGGAGGTGGAGGCCGGCATCAGACGGCAGGAAGCCGCCAACCTCCCCATCAAGCAACAGCAAGAGGCGGAGGTGCGCAAAGCACGCGCCCAGCAGGCATGGGCCGCCGCCCAACGACAACGCAACAGCCGACCGCCAAAGCTGACTCTCAAGCAGAAAAGAAAACAGAAGTGAGAATACTCTGAGGACTCTGAGAACTCTGAGAACTCTGAATACTCTGAGAACTCTGAGGACTCTGAATACTCTGATTACTCTGAGCAATCAAACTAAAAAAAACGAAAAACACATGAACGAAAACACAGAACGGCAGAGATTTCTGCAACGCTTCTCGCAGCGGTTCGACGACCTGAACCCCGAAGACGAGAACAACTACTATGAACGAGCCAACAAACTGATGGACGACTACGAAGCCTATGAGTCTGCGACGAAGAACCTGCTCGACGCACTCGACGGCAACAATCAGATGATGGACATGATCGGCCAGGCATGCACACAGGAAGATTTCAACCCCCTGACGTGGATGATCGAGAACTGCGGGATGGACCTGCAGGCGGCGATGAACGACCCCGACTTCGCAGCCGTCCTGTCCAAGATGCACAGCAAGCACCTGGAGGAGGAAGCACACCGACGGGAAATCGATGAACAGATGCGCCACAACCTGCCACTGTCGCTCGAAGCCATCAGCCAGCGAGCCAAAGAACTGAACATCGACGATCAGACGAAAGACGCCATCGTAGCCCGCCTCTGGCAACTGGGCGAGGAGATGGTGAAGGGCGTATTGCCTGTGGAGTTCTTCGACTTGATGGTGAAAGGCGAAAACTACGACGCGGAAGTGGCTGCCGCCTATGAGCGCGGTAAAAGCGAAGGACTCAACTTCCGGATCGACGAGCACCTGCGTGAGGTGAGAAACGTCCCCGTCAGCGTGCAGCCCACTCAGGCCCCCGTCGCCACCACCCGACCGAAACACCGCGACAAAAACCCATTTGTAGACAGTGACTGGAGCTGATTTTGGGTTTTTGAAATTTATTGACATGATTTTCGGCTGCGCTCAACAAAGCTCAAGCAAGCTTGGCTCTGTATTCGCTTGCACGAAAATTGAAATTTGAGGTTTGAAATTTATTTGCCATGCGGATGGGGAACTAGGATATCTAGGAAGACTAGGAGAACTAGGAAGACTAGGAGAACTAGGAGGACTAGGAAGACTAGGAGAACTAGGAAAAACTAGGAAGACTAGGAAAACTAGGAAGACTAGGAAATCTAGCAAAACAACTATTATTCATTTTTAAAACATGGAAAACATGACAGAGAACATTAACATGAGCATTCACGGCTCAGACCAGAACGTGAACGAAGGCACCGCACTTGACGGCGCCGTACTGGCCCAGACCGGCCAGGGTATCGAACAGCAGAACACAGCAGCCACGGGCAGCGCGGTAGAAGCCGCCGGGATGGACGACTCCCAAGTGGAGGACACCATCACCCACTACGAGGCATGGCGCTACACGCTCCACACCGACTATCTCCGCCTGGCGAAGAAAGTGAAGGTGCGCACGAAGAAGCCGAAGCACCCCGTGCTGGGCGAGGCACAGCTGGAATGCTACACGAAGTCGGCACTTACCAACACGGAGAAGTCCGAGAGCGTGGAACTGCCACTCTACAAGAACGACATGAGCATCTTCCCAGCCAAGAGCACGATCCGCGTGTTCGGACAGAAAGGATACGACGCGAACGGCGTGGCCGACGGCAGCCAGCTGATGCTCTACGTTGTGAAGAACGACCGCGGCACGAGCGTGACCGTAGAGGCCATCAACGGTCCGATGGAGAACGGCAAGACCTACGTGCCCGACATCCCTGCCGGCACGAAGCTGCGCTGCATGGCTTCCGCTTTGTCGGAGTCGGACCTGAAGGTGGCGTCCAGCAACTTCATCCCCACCTGGAAGCAGGCTTACCTGCAGAAGAAAGCCTGCGCCATCACCTACACCGACTTCTACCAGAAGATGAAGAAGCTGGCGGAGTTCGGCGGCCAGATGGTGACAGACATGACCCTGGCTGATTTCAGGACGAAGACCACCAGCACCCTGCTCTTCGGAGCCCCTCGCGAGACCACCGTTTGGAACGACGACCTGGGCGTGTACGAGCACTGCTACTACCAGGAGGGACTGCTCACTCAGGTGCCCAACCGCTACCAGCTGAGCGGCATCCCCACCGTGGCCGACATCATCGCCATCAGTCGCATGGCGTTTACCAGGTACGCAAAGGTGAACACGGTGCAGGCTTACTGCGGCACGCTGTTTATGGAGTGGCTGTCGAACATGGACTTCAGCGAGCATCCTGAGATCAAGTTCCTCAGCGTGAGGGACGACCTGGACGTGAAGGTGGGCAAGTTCGAGACCAACTTCGGCACCATCGAGTTCAAGATCGACGCCAGCCTCGACGAGAACGACATGTCGGGCTACTGCCTCATCATCCCGATGAAAGAGTCCATCCGCTACATCTACGAGGAGAAGACGGTGGCTCACGACCACAAGAACGACACGAACGCACGTGACGCGAAGAGCCGCTACTACATCGTGGACGACTGCCTGATGCTGACCGGCATGACGTCCATCCTCGTGGGCAAGGACGTGTCGAGCATCGGCGTGGGCGACAACAGCGACATCCTGAACATCATCAGCGTGAAGGACCTGTCGAAGGTGACCACTCCCGACTCCACCGCCGTCTACTACCTGACTGACGAGTGCATCGTAGGCGACGAGGTACTCCTTGTGGGCCCCTACACCTACACAGGCGGCAAGTGGACTCCTTGGAGCGGAAACATTGAGGCCTAAAGGGATTTACGATTTATTTCATGAACTTTGTCGCGACTCAACATAGCTCAAGCAAGCTTGGCTCTGTATTCGCTGCTCCAAAGTTTTCCTATTTACGATTTACTATTTACAATAGTTCGTTAAAAAATTAAATAATTTTATGCGGCTTGTTCCGCAATCTTAAATAGTTCTTTGAAAAGTTTGGTATTTAAAGTCATGTTCGGTTGTCTCTCGAACACGCAAATAATTCGTTGCAAGTAGTATGCAT
>JAFUVE010000103.1 GCA_017483765.1 Bacteroidaceae bacterium
CGGATGTTTCCACTGGCAGGCACATTTGATTATTAGCACAAAACGGCGTATAATCTACCTGCGTTTTTTGTTTGTTCATCAACTCAATTATACGCCGGCGACCACCTCTCTCATAGGGGTGGCCGTCGTTATTTATATAGATTTAATAATTACGCACCGCAGCTCTTCTCTGCCTGTTGGCTTCTGCTGCGAGGGCGTATGTTACCGATGGAAAAGGACCGTGCCACTATTTCTTAGTGACACGGCCCCCTTTTTACAGTTTGCTTTCTGGTGAAGTTATTCCATTTTCATTATCACACTGTTTTCGGTAGATATAGCCTCTTCAAAGATATTTATGAGAGATATTAGAACCTGCTCGGTTTCCTCAAAACGAAAAGAACAACCAATATAGTTTCTTAAATCGCCAAGGTATTCTTCAACGTCTTCAACAATGTGTTCATCTGAATCGGCAAAAGCACCAAGATCTTCCTGATAATCTCTGGTCAAGCCGCGCCATCCAAGATCCGACAACACTGTATTGTCAAAAATATCTGTCAAATATCCTTCCCATACATGAAGTTTTTTGGAGCCATCTTCCGATGTCCAAAGGACCAGTTCAGGTTCCCCCTCATATCCGATATAGAACGTATAGTCATTCAGCTTTCCAGTGTCCATTGTTTAACATCTCCTTTTGTTCTTTGGTTGCTGTCCCATTATTCTTGGCTCGGATTGCTGCGTGCCAGTCTTCAAGAGAAACCCATGTTATGTTTTTCCCCTTTTTACCAATTAGCACTTCCACTGTTTTTCTCCTTGCATTTGGGCCATTCCCAACACCTGGACGTTTTCTTGTTACCACCCAGCTTGGGCCTTGGTTTTTGGGAGCATTTGGTGTTTTTGTATGCCAGCGAGCCTCATACTTGAATTCCCCATGTGACCACCTGTACTTTACCTGTTCATAGCCCGACTTGTGCTGCTCAATAATGGTCGTATTATTTGGAATATGAATTGGAGCGCTCGCCGGAAGCCTGTTCCTAAGATAATCTTGATGTTGCTCTGCAGCTGTCACCTCGTTCGACGCCACTTTGTTGGCATAATCATTTTGTTCTAATGACGTCTGTGGCGATGTACCGGTTCCAGATGCCATACCGCTGTTTAACCCATGCATCTCATTTGCCCCCCTTTCTCGCTGTATTCCGGTCTTTTAGCGAATTGGGAGGAATGACGAGTTCTACACCTTTTTCAAGAGCATAGTGAAAAATATCTTGAGCCTGATAATTGTCCCCACAGACATCATAAACCACAATGGTTTTCAGAGGCAATCTGTCTACCGTCTCACGGATAACTTCATCCAACAGAGCGCGTTCTTCATGATTCCCGACATAGCCCTTTGTGCTAAATGCCACTACTGAGCACGATTGGAAGCACTCAAGAACCAAATCAAGATATTCTCGTGACGGAACAGTAATCAATGGGATAACAACTGCATCGAGTTCTTCCGCCAGCCAAATAGAGATCCACAAAGCCGTTCTGAAACGCAGAAGGTTTTCCAACGGATCCAAATCGCCAAATAGAGAGTAGTCTGGCATGATAAAAAAGCGAACACCGGAAAAACGCTCTCTAAACTCATCAAGTTGTCGCTTGTTGTTATAGTAAATTGCATTTCCCAACCCATTCTGACCCGCAAACACTTTGTCATAGAGAAAGAAAGCAACTCCAGTCCTGTCAGACTTATGATAAAGTCCCGGCTGGTTATATAACGCGAGATAATCCGGGAATACCGTTGTGTCACAATGTAATTCCGGCAAATCAAACCATCCGGTCAGCCTCGTCTTGTTCGTCAACTCCAGATAGTTTAAAACGCACTTCTTTTTCAGGTCTTTTTCCTGCGGATAGCGAGTGCCATCTTCCGCAATTATCCAGTCATACTTTTTCATGTGTATCTCACATCCTCCATTATTTTTTTCTGCGAAGGAGTCTCTTTGCAAAAAGGCAGAAAAAGACACCCCCCGCGTAAAATGTCGTTAAAAAACTGCTGAGGATGTGATATACTTATCTTGCAACGAAGGTGCATCGCACCCTCAGCACAGCGCGTCTTAGCTATTGCCGTAGCTATTGACGTGCTTTTTTTATTCGGTTGTTTCAATTTCAATGGCTTTCCGCCACCTCCTCATCTTTTTCATCATTTGGCACTTCAAGAACCGGAACAAAAATCACTTTTTCGTCTGCATCAAACTGTACCAAATAACGTTTTGCAGGGCTGAACTCAATTCCGGTTTGCTGAGAAAGGTATTTCACAAAATCTTTGCAACCGATTCTGACCCAGCTATTTTTCATGCGTGAATAGAACTTAAACGATTTGATGTCCGGTTCGTTCTGGTATTGTCTGACCCCAATGACCATCTGCTTATCATCAAATCCCAGTACAACCTCTTCAGGGTTACCCAAGAGCGAAACCGCAGGTGCATTAAAGCTAAGTGCATACTCGCTGATCGTCATATACGGTGCTCCGGAAGCAATATAATTCCAATCAAAATTAAACGTCATGCAGCAAGCTCCCTTCATCCTATGATCTCGATTATCAGCATAGCACAATCTACACAGATTCGTCAAGACCGCGATATAAATAAAGCATAAAATCGTCATTATCGACAACACAGGCATCAAAGAAATGGACTCGAATGTCATTATTTCCAAAAGCTCGCCCGCTCCACTCAAAAAACTCCTTACTTATAGCAAAAATCATCGATTTGTGAATTGGTTGTTTCGAAAATCTCGTGTTTATATCACCATTTTTAATCGATTATCTTTCCTCTAATTATAATTACACTATTAATATCATATCTAACATTAAAGAGACGGCCTCAAGGCCGTCTCTTTGGTGGTTATTATTAATCACAGTAAGTGTCTTCCTATTTTGCTTTGCGCACTTCAATCACGACGCACTCTGTTTCGAGATACGCGTCGACGGATGAATGAGTGCTTTACTTTCTCGTAAGGTCGTACTTTTTGAAGAAGTCGTCGACGTCCTTCTTGTAGAGGAACGGGTGCATGAAGAAGGAGGCGGAATGAGGAGCCAGCGTGTATTTGTGGATCTCCTTCTTGCCGCGTTTCGCTTCATAGATGCGGTCCGCGTTCTCAATGACGATGTACGCGTCGGGGATACTGTGGAGGATCATCATGGGGACGTCCGGGTCGAGCGCCGCGACGGAGTCGATCGGACGGACCATGTCATAGTCGACGTCTCCGACGGTGGCATATTTTTTCGCCTTCGGGTAGAACTCGTCCCAGTCGACGAACTTCAGGAATCGGTCATGGATGTTGTGGATGGTGTCCTGCAGGCTCGCGTATCCGCAGTCCTCGATGATGAACCCGAGGTTCGGATCTTTGGAGCAGTAACTCATGATGGTGGCGGAGCCCATGGACTGGCCATAGAGGCCGAGGACGACGTCGTCACCGTACTCTTTGCGGATCCATTTGCAGACTTCGGCCACGTCCTTCGACTCATTGTATCCCATCGTATTGATGCCGACGCCTTCCGACAGGCCGGCGGTACGCAGGTCGACGGTGACACAGTCATAGCCGTGGGGCAGGAAGAACGGAAGGTTGAACCACATCATGGCCTGCTGGACCTGGAAGCCGTGAACGAGGAGCATCACATGGTTTTTGCCGTTCCAGTTGCAGCCGCCTCTGCAGTGGAAGCGGGTGACGTTCAGCTTGAGGCCGTCGAAGGACGGGACTTCGTGGACATCGACGTCATACCGTTTCCGGATGAAGTCCGCGACCACCGGGGTCTTTTTGACGGCCGCCACCAGCGGGCGCGGCACGTTCTGGAAGTTCTTCGTGGTGAAGGCCGCGACACCTCTTGCCACGACATCAGCGACGAGTTTGTCTTTTACGCTCATATTCATTTCTCCTTTTGCGGGTATTTGCGTTCAGCTTGTGCTTTCCAAGGAACTATTATAGCAAAGAATCGGACAGATTAGACGAACAAAAACAGATTGAGATGGATCAGTAACCGAAGACAGCCGTAGCTTTGTCCATATTCTTGCGGATGCCGACGCCGAAGGGACAGCGCGTCTCGCAGACACCGCAGCGGATGCATTCCGATGCGTGGTGTTCGAGGACCGCATAGTGTTCCCGGACGGTCTCCGGCAGTTCCTTCTGAGCAAGCGCCAGGTTCAGGAACTTCGTGACGTTCGCGATGTCGATATGGACGACGCAGGGCCCGCAGTGGCTGCAGTACATGCAGTGGCCTTCCCAGGAAATCTTCGGGAAGTTGGCAAAGGCCTCCGCGTAGTCTTTTTCTTCTTCGGTCGCGCTTTCATAGGCGATACACGCCTCGAGCTGCTCGACGGTATGTGCACCGGCCAGGACGGTTGCTACAGCCGGGCGGGTCAGGCAGTAGCTGATGCACTGATTGACCGTCAGGGCAGCACCGGCCGGGGACAGGTCTGCGTCCAGCAGATCGCCGCCGCCAAACGCTTTCATGACCGTGAGGCCGACCCCGAGCGTCTGGCAGGTCTCATAGAGTTTCTGACGCTCCGGATCCATATTGGTATTGTGGACTTCGTAGTTTTCTTTGTTCCAGAACTGTTCGACGTCTTCGTCCGCCGGCAGCAGGTCGTAGCAGGGGTTGATCGAGAACATGAGGACTTCGATGTCCCCGGTCTCGATGGCAGCCTGCGCCACCTGCGGGTTGTGGCTGGAGAGGCCGATGTGCTTGATGCGGCCTTCCGCCTTCAGTGCTTTCGCGTAGTCGAGGATGCCGTGATCGAGAACGGTCTGCCAGTCGGAGAGCGCGTCCACGTAGTGGATCATGCCGATGTCCAGATAGTCGACGGCCAGATTCTTCAGCTGGTTTTCGAACGCGGTCTTCACCTCTTCGAGGTCGCGGGTCCGCTTGTATTCACCATCCAGCCACGCAGAGCACAGGTGGCCCTGGATGACGAACTTGTCCCGTCTCCTCTGCAGCGCCTTCCCAATGGCTTTGTGCAGGTCCGGGTTCGGAGAGTACAGGTCGAAGTAGTTGATGCCGGCCTGCTCTGCAAGGTCGAAGAACTTCCCGGCCATGCCGCAGTTTTCTTCGGTCATGCCTTCACAGCCCATGCCGATCTCGCCGACCATGAGGCCGGTGTTTCCAAGTGCACGATAATCCATAATATACCTCTTATTGTTCATAGTTCACTTTGATTATAACGAACGCAGAGACATATTACGAATCGTTATATTTCATTTCAAGTTATTCTGAATCGTTATTTCTCGTTTTGCTCGCTCCAATGCAAAGGAAACACATATGAATGATTTGCAAATGTTTCCGGCAAAGGGTATCTTTCGAGGGCGCGTACATGGTAGGATGAGCATGTAAGCGACCGGCCCGGCACCATGGCCGGCGGCCGGCACAAAAGAGAGAAACCACTATAAAGGAGGCGCTCACCCATGGGCTGCGAAGTGAAAAAAGACATTCTGAAAGCAAACGGCTTTGAGTACACCTACCGTGCCGCCGGACTCGACAATGACGGACCGCTCGTCATCCTGCTCCACGGCTTCCCGGAAAGCTCGTTCATCTGGATCCCGCTGCTGGAGAAACTGGCAGCCAAAGGCTACAAAGCTTTTGCCCCGAACCAGAGAGGCTATTCGGACGGTGCCCGTCCTGAAGGCATCGAGCCTTACTCCGTCGGACACCTGGCAGACGACGTCATCGGTTTCGCCGATGCGCTTGGCTGCGACGGCAAGTTCTACCTCGTCGGTCATGACTGGGGCGGCTCCGTCGGCTGGGCTGTCGTCAACAACTATCCGGACAGAGTCCAGGCTTATGTCGGCATGTCCACGCCCTACACTCCGGCCTTCATGTATGCCATGATGAACGACCCGGACCAGCAGGCAAAGAGCTTCTACATCCGCGACTTCCAGACTCCCGTGGTCCCGGAAGAGACGATGGCGAAAGACGACTATGCATGGCTCCGCAACTACTGGGCAGGCTTCGATGAGGCTACCATTGAGGATTACCTCACCATCTTCTCCCAGCCGGAAGCCCGCACCGCGACCGTCAACTGGTACCGTGCCATGTTCGCCGTCAAGAACGACTTCGAGTACACTCCCGTCGAACTCCCGATCACCTACATCTGGGGCAACGAGGACATCGCCCTCGGCCGCACCGGTGCCGAGATGACCGCTCAGTTCATGAAGGGCTACTACAACTTCGTCGAGATGAAAGCCGGCCACTGGCTCATGCAGTTCAACGAGCCGGAATGCTCCGACATCATCATGGAACACATCGAAAAGTTCCCGATGGCATAAACCCATAACAGAAAACTCCGCCTCGCATGAGGCGGAGTTCTTTTTTGTGTAGGCGATTTACCCCTTGTGCTTTTCAAAAAAGTCCAGGATGGTCTGGTTCGCGGCAACGCTCTCTTCCCACTCTGGGTGGAGAACGTTGAAGACGTGGTTCAGCTTGTGATCCTTGCCTTCGAACACGTGGTATTCGTGGGCGGCACCGACCTTGTCGAGGTGCTCATGGATGCCCTTCGTCGAGTAGTGGATCGGGACGTCGGTCTTCGTCGTCACGATGCAGACTTCCGGGTAGGTGGCATCGGCAAAACCTTCATAGGAATAGGCAAGTTTCATCTCATCGTCATAGAGACGGCCGGAGAGGTTTTTGAAAACTTTGCTGACGAAGTCGTTCGCCACATAGGAGCCCACCGGGCAGGTGGCTGCCGTCGCTTTGACTTTCGTCTTTGGAGTCTTCACGCCGATCTTCTCCTGGAATTCCGGGCTGTTCTGGAGGCCGGTGTACAGCAGCACCATATGGCCGCCGGAGGAGTCTCCGGTCATGAAGACGTTGTTCAGGTCGAAGCCGTATTCCTTCGCGTTCTGCTCGACCCAGAGGACGATGTCGCGGATGTCCCGCATCTCCTCATCCATCTCGGCTTCCGGCTGCAGTCGGTAGTTGGCGTTGACGACCTTGTAGCCTTTGGCCGCGAGCCACTGGGCATGGGGCCGGTTGCATTCCTTGTTGTTCGTGACATACCCGCCGCCGTGGAGTTCGATGATGACGGGAAGCTTTTCGGGTTTCCGCAGTTTCGAGCCCTCGAGCGGTGTGGGAGACTCGATGTCGAGCAGATGTTCCCGCTTTCTGCCCATCGCCGCTTTCCGGCCGTTGTACTTTCTCGGTTTCTTCTGGCCCTTCACATAGGGAATGTCGGCAACTTCATACACACCCGGTACAGACTCCTTCTTGTCGAAGGCATCCTTGTTGAGGTAGTACTGCCCGAGCCGCAAGGGCTGCACATTGATCAGCGTTCCGGTAACGAACAGTTTCTTGGCAATTGCATTCATGGTTCTCTCCCCTTTCGGTTTCATTATACACAAAATCGTGCTATAATGCCCATCACATTTGATATTTCGAAAGGAGATGCGGCCATGGAACAGAAGTCCCCTTCCCTGCTCGGCACGGTGCTCGTGCTGCTGGCGGGCATGTCATGGGGCACCAGCGGCGTATTCGTGCGGTA
>JAFUVE010000104.1 GCA_017483765.1 Bacteroidaceae bacterium
GCGAGAGCAGAGCCAAGCTTGCTTGAGCTATGCCAAGTCGCGACAGAATCCTGCGAAGTGAATCTGTCTTTATAGCAGAGACGTAAAAGATACGTAGTACGGTATATGCATTCAAGAGCCGAGGTACAGAACTGAAACGTACAGAACTATAAAACAGAATTTCATGTTACTAGCGGACGAGGAGACGCCCCACGGGGCGTCTCTACTGGTAAGGTCCTACCGACGACGGATTTAGTTTGAAGACGGACATACATAAAGTAAGTCCCTACGGGTGACGGATAAAGTTTGAAGACGCCCCACGGGGCGTCTCTACATACGGCAGAGCGGACAAAAAACAAAGGCGGCATCCAGTGAGGATGCCGCCTTACATATGAAGAGATCAGCCAAGTTATTTCACAGGGGTGATGGCGAACTGGAACTGATAGTCCTTGTATGTGGTCTGGTACTCCTGACGAGGCCATGCTCCCCATGAGTTGACACATCCCATACCCATCTGCTTCTGCGCGATGTGGACAGAGACGAACTTACGCTCTACCAGGTCGCCTGAGTGGTGCTGTCCTTTCTGCTCGCCAATGGAGAGGTCGTCGGTGAGATAAGGGAGCGATGAACATTCCATAGGCTCGTTGCTCTCGAAGCGGAGTCCTCTACCCTGCAGGTCGACCACCTTCCACCAGCGTACCTGAGTCTTGTTGCCCGACTCCTGCGGACGTACATATCCCCAGTACTGCTCGCTGACCTTCTGCTTGTAGACACCGATATTGGCGAAGTCCTTGCGGTCGCAATAGTTCTCCTGAGGTCCCTTTCCGTAGAACTCGATGTTCTTGAACTCACCCGGCATCTGCATCTCCATGCCGTAGCGCAGGAGCTGAGGTTTCTGCTCTGCGTTCTCATCGACATCGAGCTTCTCGTCCACGATCATGCGTCCGTCGGCCGTCACGGTGTACTTCATCGAGAGTTTCGGATTCTGTGCTCCACGCTCCTCCTTGTTGGCATCACGGTTCTCCCTGTTGCCTCCACGGCCACCACGGTCGAACCCGCGCGTGAGCACCACTTCGTATTCCGCACTGACCACCACGTTGGCGCCCACCTTCTCCGTCTTGAAGTCGCGCAGACGGAGTTGTGGATGGTGCCAAGCGCGCAGACGAGTCTGCATGCCGGCTCCGTGGTCGTTGTCGGTCGGAGCGCGCCAGAAGTCTGGCTTAAGCTGATATCCGTCCTCCATCATAGCCTGTCCGTTGACGTCGATATATGAGAGGAATCCGTTGCTGCGGTTGAAGGTGTAGTCAGCTCCGTTTGCAGAGATGACGGTGTAAGCACTGTGCTCCTCGATTTTCACGTCGCCCTGAGCCTGCTGGAACTTGGTCAGGTCAGCAAACTGGTAGTCCTGAAGGATGAACTGCTGGTGTGCCACGATTTCGCCCGCCTTCATCAGGTCGTTGTCCTTGTCGAGCTTGTACTGGATGTTGCACACCACCTCCTTGCCCTGACAGCGGCTGTCGGCGAGTGCCTTGGTGATGTCGGCGATCTTCACGCTCTTCGTGGTCTGCGGAGCAATCTTCAGCGCTGCCACATCGACAGAGCCTGAGGCAACCTGCTGTCCTTCTGCCTCAATCTGATAGAAGAGTGTGACGCCCTCCACCGGCACGAAGAAGTTCTCGTTGTAGATGTCAATGGTTCCAGAGGCCTTGTCCTTGAGGGTAGTCCATATGTTCTGGTAGTAGTACTGCACCTCGAAAGCATGCGGTGTGAGCTCACGGTCGGGGTTGATGACACCGTTGCAGTTGAAGTTGTTGTCGCTGGCCGGGAATCGTCCGTAGTCGCCACCGTAAGTCCAGATTTGCTTGCCCGTCACCTTGCTTGTTCCGCGGAATCCCTGGTCGATAAAGTCCCAGATGTATCCACCCTGGTATTTCGGGTATTTGCGCACCAGGTCCCAGTACTCCTTGAATCCACCGAGAGAGTTACCCATGGCATGGGCATACTCACACTGGATGAGCGGCCGCGGGTTGTCGCCCTTCGAATAGGCGTCGCATCCCTCATAGCCGTAGTACATCGGGCAGAAGATGTCGGTCTTTCCGTTCTGTCCAGCCTGCTCGTACTGCACGGGACGGCTGGGGTCGTAAGCCTTCACCCAGTCGTAGGCATCCTCGAAGTTCTTGCCGTATCCCGCCTCGTTGCCGAGCGACCACACGATGATGGCGGGATGGTTCTTGAGCACCTGCACGTTATGCTGGTTTCGCTCGATATGAGCGTCGTGGAAGGCAGCGTTCTTTGCCAGCGTCTTCTCGCCGTATCCCATACCGTGGCTCTCGATGTTTGCCTCGGCCGTGATGTAGATACCATATTCGTCGCAGAGGTCATACCAGCGCGGGTCGTTGGGATAGTGGCATGTGCGGTCGGCATTCACGTTGAGCTGCTTCATCCGCATGATGTCCTGCTTCATCCTCTCCACCGACACGACGTATCCTCCGTCGGGGTCGAGCTCATGACGGTCGACACCCTTGATGAGCACCGGCTGTCCGTTGACAAGCAGCTGGGCATTCTTGATTTCCACTTTGCGGAATCCCACCTTGAGCGGGATGACCTCAGTGACGTCGCCGCCGCTCTTCAGCGTGACAAACAGCTTATAGAGATGAGGAGTCTCGGCTGTCCACTTCAGCGGGTTCTTCACCTTGAAAGAGAGTTTCGCCTCAGGAGCGACATTCGCGTTCTTCGTGGCCACCGTCTTTCCGTCGGGCGCCACAAGCGCAACCTCGAGTTTTCCTCCGTCGGCATTCTGGGTGCTGATTGTCATGTCGAGCACGCCGTCCTTGTAGTTGTTGGTGAGGTCCGGGGTGACGAAGATGTCGGTGACGCATGCCTTCGGCCTTGCATAGAGGAAGCACTCGCGGGCGATACCGCAAAGGCGCCAGAAGTCCTGATCCTCGAGATAGGATCCGTCGCACCAGCGCATAATCTGGAAAGCGAAGAGGTTCTTCTTTCCTGGACGCAGATATTTCGTCACGTCGAACTCGCACGCCACCTTGGCATCCTCAGAATATCCGACATACTGTCCGTTGACATAGACCGTGATGTTGGAAGTGGCAGATCCCACATGAAGGATGACCTGCTCTCCGTTCCAGTCAGCGGGCACGTCGAACGACTGCCTGTAGGACCCCACATGGTTGTTCAGGTCCTGCACGTAGGGCGGGTTGGTAGCCCAGTCGTTACGCCATGCATACTGGTTGTTCACGTAGATGGCGTCGCCGAAATGGTTGAGTTCCCACATTCCCGGCACCGGCATCTTGTCCCATGAGGAGTCGTCGTAGTTCTCGGCATAGAATCCGTCGGGACGTTCGTTGGCGTTCTTCACCCAATGGAACTTCCACATGCCCTCGAGAGATAGATAGCGCTTGGAAGCCTGCTTCTGTCCCTGGCGGGCGAGGGACTGAGACTCGTAGGCAAAGAAGTCGGCCACGTTGTCCATACGGTTGTCAGCATTCTTTCCCGGGTCGTTCCACATCGGAGTCTGACCCGTCATCGTCAAGGCGGCCAGTCCAGCCGCCACAACGGTCAAAAGTCGTTTGAGTTTCATAATCAGTATTTATTTCATGTTTTTATAGGTTTTCACAAAGAGACATCTGGATTAATCTTGACCCCATCAGGCCCCGAAACGAAAACAATCCAGAATTCATTTACAAATATAAGACTTTTCTGCCGAAGAATCAACAAAAAATCAAAAATATGAGGATTTATCAAAGAAAAACGCAGGAGGTTCGCATGGCAAAATCTCCAAGTACAAAACTCAAAGTTCAAAAGTCTCCGTCCATGGGATAGCGAACGCCCCACTCTCTTCTCAGTCCGTCCATGAGCCGCATGATGTAGAGCGTCTCGTCGAGCGGCATCTCGTCGGGTTCGGTCTTTCCGTCGAGGATGTGGCGCCTGCATGCGGCAAACTGATATTCATAGCCTGTGATCTGACCAGGCACATGGATATCCTCCAGGAAGGTTCGGTCGGGTCCGTTGAGGCGAATGCGCTGCGGGTTGTTGATGTTGTCGATGATGATGTTTCCCTCCGTCCCTGCAATGACCCCGATGTTGTCGCCGACACAGCAAGCCGACGACTGCAGGTTGGCCAGGATTCCCCCCTCCAGCGTGATGCTTATGGCGTTGGTGAGGTCCATCCCCGTCTGTGATTTCACACATTGTGAGCGGATGTCGAGGATGGGCGCGTCGCAGAACATACGCACGAAGTTGAGCGCATAGACGCCAAGGTCGAGCAGCGCTCCTCCGCAGAGGTCGGGCCGCATGATGCGCGGCTTGTCGCCCATGGAATAGCCGAGGGTGGCCGTGATGAGGCGTGGAGAGCCTATCTTTCCCTTGGCGATCAGGCTGCGCACAATGTTGACTGCCGGCTGATAGCGTGTCCAGATTGCCTCGGCCAGAAAGACATTCGCTGAACGTGCCAAGTCCACGATTTCGCGTGCCTGGCGGTGGTTGGCCATGAACGCCTTCTCCACGAGCACTGGCTTTCCTACGATGATGGCCTCCCGCGTGACGTCGAAATGATGGGAATGGGGTGTGCCGACATAGACGAGGTCCACATCCGGGTCGGCAATCAGCGCACTATACGTTCCGTATGCCTTGGGGATGTTCCACCGCGCTGCGAAAGCGTCCGCTTTCTGCTGCGTTCTCGAGCCTACGGCATAAGCCTGGCAGTTCTCCATGCCACCAAGTGTGATGGCAGCTTTCTCGGCAATCCATCCCGTGCCGATGATGCCGACTCTCATAATTCCGTTTTTATCCATAATTCGGTTGGGGGTATTCAGTTATGGGATGTTCTATAAATTAACATATTAATAATTAGATATTTACTTTGATATTTCAATAAAAAGTCGTACCTTTGTAGTAGAAATCACATAGAATCATGCAGAAAACTACAATATACCGCAAGCCAATGAGTGAAAACC
>JAFUVE010000020.1 GCA_017483765.1 Bacteroidaceae bacterium
CAAATGGTGCGGTAGATAGCATCAGGGTTCCAGCCAGTCTTGTATTCTATGCGGTCACCTTCTACAGCTCGTCCGCTCAGAAGTTCTTCTATGTTGATTGGTAGTCTCATATTTCCTGTTGTCTATTTATCGTTCTTTCGTTGACCAAAGCAAATCTTTCACATCCACATTAAGGCTTCTGGCGATTTCTACCAGTGTTTCCAAACTGGGCTGAGATGCATTGGTACACCATTTGCTCACAGAAGCTGGGTCTTTTCCCAACTGCTCAGTCAGCCATTTATTCGTTTTCTTTTGTTCTGCTAAAGCTGCTTTCAGCCGATTGATGTCTGTGTCATTATGTCTATTTATAGTTGTTTATGGCACAAAAGTACAGCTTTTTCTTGAAAACTACCACATATTTTTGTAGTTTTCTATTTTTTTATTTGCTTTTTAAGTATTTTGGGGTGTTTATTATTCATTTTGCAGATAGTACTCGAACTGACACGTTGTAAGACTTTTTAAATTTTCCGCCAATATTGACACTCTCTTAATGCAATTATTGCGTTTGCGTAGTAGAATACTAAACTATGGCTGATGAAATGTCATCGGAAAATGACGTTCCCATTCAATGAGTCTTTTGAGGTGACTCGATGACGACGTCAGGACAAAGGCAGAATAAGCGCATGGAAAACATGAGCCCCCGGATAAATAAAAATGGTGTGTAACTTGGTTGAGCTACACACCATTTGATAGTGTTTTGTTATGTCTTTACTTTATGCGTCTTATTTCACCTCCTCGAAAGATACGTCTTCGATGTCGTCGTCTTTCTTGTTGCTGCCGCCCTGCTGGCCTGCACCCGGCTGTGCTCCGCCTGTGAAGGGGTTGGCTCCTCCTTCGAACGGGTTGGCTCCCGGCTGACCGGCACCGGCTTGTGCGCCCTGAGCTGCCTTGTACATCTGTTCGCCCACCTTGCTCATCTCAGCCATGGCTGCGTCGATGGCAGCGATGTCGCCGTGGTTCTTGGCTTCCTTCAGCTTGTCGAGAGCTGCCTGAATCTTGTTCTTCGTGTCGGCAGGCAGTTTGTCGCCGTTCTCCTTCAGCATGTTTTCGGTCTGGAAGATCGTGGAGTCAGCCTGGTTGATTTTCTCTATGCGCTCGCGCTCCTTGTTGTCGGCGTCGGCATTGGCCTTGGCCTCTTCCTTCATGCGCTCCACCTCTTCCTTGCTCAGGTTGCTTGATGCCTCGATGCGGATGGCCTGCTCCTTGCCTGTGGCCTTGTCCTTGGCGGAAACGTTGAGGATACCGTTCTTGTCGATGTCAAATGTCACCTCAATCTGAGGGATGCCACGCGGGGCGGGAGTGATGCCGGTGAGGTTGAACTGACCGATTGTGCGGTTCTGAGCTGCCATCGGACGCTCTCCCTGAAGCACGTGGATGGTCACTTCTGTCTGGTTGTCGGCTGCAGTCGAGAAGATCTGACTCTGCTTGGCAGGAATGGTGGTGTTGGCCTCAATCAGCTTGGTCATCACGCCTCCGAGGGTTTCGATGCCGACTGACAGCGGTGTCACGTCAAGCAGCACGATGTCGCCGAGTCCGGCATCCTCGTTTATGATGGCTCCCTGAATGGCAGCACCCACAGCCACAACCTCGTCGGGGTTCACACCCTTTGAAGGCACTTTTCCGAAATACTGCTCCACGAGCTGCTGAACGGCCGGGATACGGCTTGAACCGCCCACGAGGATTACCTCGTCAATCTCGCTGGTGCTGATGCCGGCGTCGCGGATGGCGTTCTTGCAAGGCTCCAGACAGGCCTGGATCAGACCCTGTGCCAGCTGCTCGAACTTCGCGCGGGTCAGGCTCTTTACCAAGTGCTTTGGCACGCCGCCAGACACGGTGATATAAGGAAGGTTGATTTCGGTCGACATGCTCGACGACAACTCAATCTTTGCCTTCTCTGCGGCCTCTTTCAGACGCTGCAGGGCCATAGGGTCGAGTTTCAGGTCGATGCCTTCCTCGCTCTTGAACTCGTCGGCCAGCCAGTCGATGATCACCTGGTCGAAGTCGTCACCGCCGAGGTGGGTGTTACCGTTGGTTGACAGCACCTCAAACACGCCGTCGCCGAATTCCAGAATACTGATATCGAAGGTACCGCCACCGAGGTCGAACACGGCAATCTTCATCTCTTTGTCGCTCTTGTTCAGACCGTATGCCAATGCGGCAGCAGTCGGCTCGTTCACGATTCGCTTCACGTCCAGTCCTGCAATCATACCGGCCTCTTTCGTGGCCTGACGCTGAGAGTCGGAGAAGTAGGCCGGTACGGTGATGACGGCTTCCGTCACTTCCTGTCCGAGATAGTCCTCTGCGGTCTTCTTCATCTTCTGGAGGATCATGGCGCTGATTTCCTGAGGTGTGTACAGACGGCCGTCGATGTCGACGCGGGCGGTGTTGTTGTCACCACGTTTCACCTCGTACGGCACGCGGGAGATCTCCTGCTGCACAGCGTCATAGCTCTCGCCCATGAAGCGCTTGATTGAAAATACGGTACGTTTCGGGTTTGTGATAGCCTGACGCTTGGCAGGGTCACCTACTTTGCGTTCTCCACCGTCCACAAAACCCACGATAGAAGGGGTTGTACGTTTTCCCTCACTGTTTGCGATGACAACAGGTTCGTTGCCTTCGAACACGGATACGCAGCTGTTTGTCGTACCCAAGTCTATTCCAATAATCTTTCCCATAATAATATTTGTTTTTTAGTTTTTACGATTTGATTAATTGTTCGCTGGTCTCATGTTTCTCCGAGGTTTCTGGCATCCGCCAGACTCGTCGTCACTTGAATTTCCACAATCAATTGAGCAAAAACCGTGCCAATCCGAAAATCAGTTTGGCATGACATTGAGTTCTGCCACATTGGCAGAATGTGTGGGGTGGGAAAGTGATGGAATTGTTTGTCTGTATGGGGACTGGCGGTGTCATGCCAATTTTTTGCTTCATCGGCACCACCTTTTCAGTTGTTGCTTTCTGATGTCTATCATGAGGCTGTTGACGAAGTCAGTGTCAATCTTGTCGCGGATGGTGGAGTGCTCCATCGCGTCGTTCATCGTGGCCGTCTCTTGTTCCAACATTGCTACAATTTCCTCGTATTCATATTTGTGGTTGCGTATGTCGAGCAGGAACTGGCGGTCCCATGTCCGTTCGAGCTGCATGCCCTGTCCTTCTGCAATCTCACGAGCCATATGGATCATGCGGAAGCAGTGCATCATGTTTTTTGAGTCATAATTCTTCTGTAGGTTCGACTCATAGCGTTTTGGGTTGCGTTCGCGAAGCCATGTCTGGTAGTCGGCATACATACGGCAATGCAGTGAGTACCCGCTTTGGTTGTAGGATATGAAGCAGATGGGGCGTGTGTCTTTGTCGTTGATGGACGAGAGCCGCAGTTCGTTGGCGTCGTTGTCGAGGTTGATCACACCTCGGTAACCGATAATGGGCTGCGCCTCCACCGTCTGCTTCGTCTCCTCTTCGTCGGCTGTATTGAAATAGCTCGATGCAAAGTACAGAAAGTTCTTGTCGGTCTGCCATTTTGGATGGTGGGCTGTATGTGCCCCGAAGTCGTAATATACGCCGTAGACGTCGTGCATGTTGGGTATATTCACCAGCCCGCAGAATTCTTGATGCAGACTGCGGTTAGCGAGCCAGTCACGTAGCTTCGTGCTGCCTTGTCCTTTGAATGTATAGATGAAGTCGAATGGTGAGAGGCGTTTCTCAACAGGGTTCACGATTTTTTTGTTCAGACCCCGTGCTTTCTCAATCTGTGATTTTGCATAACCGAAGAATGGGTTGAAACACTGCTTACTGATGAACTGGTCGCGTTGGTCAAGGAGGGGCTGCATCAGCTGGTCCACCTTACCGATGATCTTGTCGGCCGGAATGAACAGGCTTTCCAGCACGGTGGGGTTTGACTTGAGCAGGAGTCTCACCAGCTCGCCAATCTCAAACCATGTGTTGTCGTGTTTGCTGTCACTTACCTGTGCTTTGTATCCGTAGCAGCCGAAGAGTTCGTTCTCAGTGCAGGCGTACACCCCGCTTGTGTCGATGTCTGAGTATTCGTTGTTCAGTCCGTAGAGGTGGCTGCCCCGCACGTATTCATAGAGCAGCCGTCCGTCCTGTCGTATGATGTCGAATGTGGTCATAGCTTTTTTGTCTGCAAAGTAATGGGTTGTCTGTGCAACTATTTTGCGGTGGTGGAAGTATATGGAATTTAGGTGTTGATCAATTCGTTTTCGTTGCTCTCTCGTTTAATTCCCCCTCTTCATTCTTTCTATCACTCTACACATTCATTAATCGATGATTTAATCAAATCCTTCGTGAATACATTTCCTAATATATTTGCCCAGTTTCCTTGCAGCTTCTTCATATCCATCGCCAAGCAGGTTGGCGAGATCTCCCCAATGGCCGCCGTCTCCTTTTATCAAGATTCGGCCTTCTTCGTTTTTACCCTTGATGTCCGTCAGAACATACTCTGATTTGTTATTTCCTTTTTTGTCTAGGGTTAGAGGAAAAATGGTGATGACGTAGTTTGCTCTTTCACTTTCCTTTACAACGTATACTTGCTCTTTTTTCAGCATCTCATTGACATTATCAATGATTAAGTCCATTGCCTCTTTCTTTGCATTGGCCCATTCTTCTGTCCCCTTCAGTTCCGTCCATTCTTGTTCGTTGTATTTTTTTTCAAAGACAGTGTTGGTGAAATCCCATTTAATACACACTGCTTTTTCTGTTGACAGGCAGTCGAAACTGCCAGATATTACTGTTTGTGCGTTGATGTTTGCGGAAAAGGCAAACAGTAATAGAAATGATAATAATTGTCGTTTCATGATTTTTGTGATTTATTCAACTTTCGCATACTTGTGAAAGTTGAGTTATTGATATTTATTGTCCGATTTCATTCTCTGCGGCCATGCAGTTGATGTTTTGTAATTATTTTTCGTGTCTACTGAAAGCAAGCAGTACAAATATAACTAAAATAACAAAATTTTTTCGTTTTAGCTTGTTAATTATTGTTAATTTGTGTAAAAATTAACATTTGTTGGAATGATAAAATTGATATGATGACCAGTTAGATGTTTTTTTATTTGTCGGTTTCAGAATTTTTGTTTAAATTTGCGGTGTAATCATGATTGACAAGACTATGAAAGATCAAAACGGAGAAAACAAACAGTCAAGACGTGAGTTCTTGAAGAAAATAATCAGCAGCTCCTTTGTCATTTCGGCCGGCCTTTTTTTCGGGTCGAAAGCCTCCATCGCCAATGCCATGGGCATCGGCGGGGGCATCTGCAGCAGCTCGTATGAGTGTGCCGGCGGCGGTGGCACGTGCGGCAGCTCCTATTCCTGCGGTGGCCAGGGCAGTGGCGGTCGCGGTAAATGCGGCAGCTCGTACGAGTGTACGGGCGGCGGCGGCTCCTGCGGCAGCTCTTATTCCTGCTCGGGCCAGGGCAGCGGCGGCGACGGCAAGTGCGGCAGCTCATATGGATGTACGGGCGGTGGCGGCAAGTGCGGCAGCTCTTATTCCTGTACGGGCCAAGGCAGCGGTGGCCGTGGCAAATGTGGCAGCTCGTACGAATGTACGGGTGGTGGCGGTTCCTGTGGCAGCTCTTATTCTTGTGGAGGCCAGGGCAGTGGCGGCCGTGGCAAATGCGGCAGCTCGTATGAATGTGCTGGTGGCGGTGGCTCCTGTGGCAGCTCCTATTCCTGTGGCGGACAGGGCAGTGGGGGCAAGGGCAAATGCAGCAGCTCGTATGACTGTGCCGGTGGCGGCGGCAAATGCGGGTCTTCTTATAGTTGTGCAGGACAATAAGCCACGCGGACATGGAAGAGAATCTACATGAGACGGACTTGGACTTGAGACAATCCCGCCTCAAATTGCCCGGCAACATCACGACCATCGAACGGGACGGGAAAATCCTTTTTTTCAATCCCGACATACCTGCATGGATGGTGACGAACGCCAACGGCGCGCTCCTTTTGTCGCTTTGCAACGGCGAGAACACCGTTGACGACATATTGGACGCCTTGTCGGACATCCAGACTGCAGAACAGCAGCAACAGACGCTGCGATTTTTCAAGGAGGCAGTCGGCAGCGGTATTTTCAGCGTCCCTTTGCGCGGGGAATGCCCGGTCGCAGAGGAGCGCCAGCCGTTGAGTTCCGTGCAGCTGAGCATCAGCAGCAGGTGTAATCTCAACTGTAAATATTGCTATGCCACCGACCGTCGTGAGAACCATCATCCTAAGATGACGTTTGACGACTACAAGCGTGTGGTGGACGACATCCTGGAATATGCTCCCGGAACGGAGTTCTCTATCACGGGCGGCGAACCCCTTCTGAATCCCGACGCCTGCGCCATCGCAGCCTATATCCGCTCGAAAAATTCAGGCGTGGACCTGCTCACCAACGCCACGCTGCTCAACGAACAGAACATCAAGAGGATTGCTGAGGTGTTCGACAAGGTGACGGTCAGTCTCGATGGGAGCACCGAAGAGAAGCACGACCGCTTCCGCGGGCGCGGGGCGTATGCCAGGACCATGCATGCGCTGGAGCTGCTGGAACAGCATGGCGTCCCTTATTTCCTGTCCATGACCGTGAACCGCCTCAATATCGACGACGTGGAGGCCATGGCTGCCATCTATGGCGACAAACTTGGGTTTGCTCCCCTCTTTCCTGCTGGAAACGCGAAGAAAGGGACGGAAGACATCTCCATCACCGGGCTCGACTATTTCAATGCCCTGAAACGGACTGCAGGCGTAAAGCCGCTCAGCTACTGCGAGTCCACGCTCGACGCGGCCGTCAGCCAGCGGCGGTGCAAGTGCGCGGTAGGCGGTGCGGAGATCAGCATCTCCGAGACGGGGGACGTCTATCCCTGTCAGCTGCTGCATTATCCGCAGTTTCTCATGGGAAACATCCATGAAGGCAAGGTGTCGGACTTCCATCGTCATTCCGCGGTGTGCCGTCAGTGTGCCAAGATGGTGGTGGACAACATCGAGGGTTGCCTCTCGTGTTTCCTCCGTTATGTCTGCGGTGGCGCTTGCCGTGCCAGGGCTTTCCATGAGTGCGGCGACATCATGACGAGCGGCCGGTTCTGCGAGTATGAGAAAGCCGCTTTCATCGACGGAATCTTCGAGATTTATTCATCCAACAGCTTGTCGGTTTGAATCCCATTTTCCCCATTCATCCCATTTGACCCATTCACCCCATGCTAACTCCTCTCCAAATGCAAGCCAATGAGGCTGCAATCATCTCCCTGTTGAGAAAAACCGGCAGAGATGGCGTAGAAGCAGTCATCACCCATCTTCGTCAGGGCGGTTTTTTCTGTGTGCCTGCCTCCGTCCATCATCATAACAACTTCGAGGGCGGCCTCGCCAAGCATTCGCTCGAGGTCTATGCCGAAGCGATGAACGTATATAATGAATATACGGACTACTTCCCTTATCTTGAGCCCGTGCTGCCTGTCGACAGTATCACGCTCTGCGCTCTTCTTCACGATGTGTGCAAGACGGACGTGTTCTGCATGCGAGGTGGACGCCCTTGCGGCACAGGCATTCCCAACAACCCGCATGGCCGCAAGTCGGTGGCCCTTCTTCTGGAATGGGGCTTGAGTCTGACGGATGAGGAGCGTATTGCCATCGCCTGGCATATGGGCAAATGGACGAAGGACGCTGACTGTCTCCCGGAGGAAGTGGAAGTGAGATTTCAGGAGGCACAACGCAAGACACCGCTTGTCTCGGTGATTCGCAGGGCCGACAGTCTGGCATCGCGTAAGGCCATCGAAGAGCAGATGAACGACGAATAAGGCTATTCTTTTGCAGCCGTCGGCAGAATTCAAACCGATTTGTTGGTTATGCTGTTTTTTTTCAGTAACTTTGCCCGTGGTTTTACTCACTCGTTAAATTTTACCCCAAGAAACCTCAGATGAAAAAAGTATTGACTGTTGGCGTTTACGACCTCTTGCACATCGGCCATGTAGAGCTTTTCCGCAAGGCTCGTCGTCAGGGTGACTACCTTATTGTGGCAGTACAGGACTCAGACGTTGTACTGGCTTTCAAGCCCGATGCCAAGCTGGTGTATAGCACGGAGGAGCGTTGCTATATGGTACGTGCCATACGTTATGTGGATGAGGTCGTTGTCTACCAGAATGTGAAGGATATCGTCAAGACTGTGGATTTTGATGTGTTCGTGAAAGGCCCAGACCAAGGCCATGCC
Organism: Bacteroidaceae bacterium; assembly: GCA_017483765.1. Lineage (GTDB taxonomy): Bacteria > Bacteroidota > Bacteroidia > Bacteroidales > Bacteroidaceae > UBA3839. The sequence goes on from JAFUVE010000020.1 coordinate 8,231, forward strand.
GGATTCCAGGAGGCTGTCCGGTGGTGTGAGGAACATGGCAAGCAGGTGGTGACGCTCCCCAGGACAGATGGCATCTCCACTTCTGAGCTGAAGGAGCTTATCCGTAATATGTGATTTTGATTGTATAATTCTCAAATCAATAAAGGCTATCGTTTAAATCAATTATGGATTATGATATACGTCCTCTTCAGCTTCATCTGCAGAAGAACCTGGAAGAGGTGGACAAGGCTTTCAATGCTCACGGACTGAGATATTTCATGGTGTCGGGCACGATGCTGGGCGCCGTGCGTCATAAGGGATTCATCCCTTGGGACGACGACGTGGACATTGCGATGCCCCGTGCTGACTATGAGCGTCTCATCAAGGAATGGCGTGAGGTCCTTCCTGAATTTCTGGAGTTCGTCAGTCCGGAGCAGGACGAGAACTATCCGCTCCCTTACGGCAAGATACAGGACAACCGCACCATCGTGGTGGAGAAAACCTACCGCAAGTATATCGGCGGTGTCTATCTCGATGTCTTTCCACTCGACGGAGTTCCCGACAGTGCGCTGGGACGTTGGTGGCACTTCACGAAATACCTGTTTTACTATAAAATGCTCTATTACAGCTTCCGCGACCCGTTCAAGCATGGACATGGCGTGAACAGCTGGGTGCCGCGGCTCGTGCAGAAACTGACCACGCGTCGTGGGCTCCACAAGCGTATCCGCCGGATTATGATGCGGCGCGACTACGATGCCTCACCATTGATTTCCGAACATTACAACCGGCAGCGGCGTTATTTCCCAAAGGAGGTGTTTGGCAAGCCTACGCCATTGGAATACGAAGGGGCTATGCTGATGGGTGTGGAGAAGCCACATGAGTATCTGCTCGAGGAGTATGGCGACTACATGACGCTGCCACCAGAGGACAAGCGACACCAGCATCATTTCCATTTTCTCGACCTCAACAGGTCATATAAGGATGTGGATGAGAAGGAGTTTTATAAGTGAAAAAACACGCGGGGATGCCAAATGAGGTTGGCATCCCCGCGTGTTTTTTGCTGTTTGAGAGTCCGTTGGACTATTCGTTGGTCTCCACCGGCACCAGCTTGATGTAGAACAGGTTGACGACCTTGTCCTTCTTCAGCTCGTAGTCGCCGGCCTCGAGCGTCTGGGTGTAGGTGTTGCCCGAGCCATTGATCTTGTTTCCGTTGATGAGTATACTTGCCGTCTCGCTCGGACCGAAGTAGAGCGTCATCACGTAGGCTGCTGGTAAGGAGAACTTCAGGGATGTGGAGGACTCCATCTTCAGGCAAGTGGAGTAAGCCACTCCGTCCACGGTGACCGTACCCTTGCTGTCCGAGCCTTTTCCGCTGACAGTGAAGAAACTGCTTGATGGCGTTCCGCTCTTGTTGAACGAGCAGGTGATGGTGCCTTCAGGCACCTCCGGTGTCGGATTGTCAGGGTTGTCAGGATTGTCCGGGTTTTCGGGGTTTTCCGGATTATCCGGTGTTTCGCCGGCCTCTTCTCCGAAGACACCAACGAGGGCAGACTTGTAACCGTCGATCTTGGCTTCCAGTTCTTTGTCGACCTCTGAGTCCAGTTCGTCGTTGCCTACGTTGTCGGCAAAGGTGTGCTGGATGTCTCCGTGGTTGAGTCGTCCGGCGCCGTACCATCCTTTCACAATCTCAGGCACGTCCTCAGCGGCGTCGGGAGTATAAGTGTACATACGGCTGGGGTCAGTGTCAAAGTTGTTGTAGCTGGTTCCGCCCTGCAGCGTCACTTCCTTCTCCGGCACTTTGTCCTCTCGTGTAGCGGTCTCGTAGGCGTCATAGCCAAGTGTGGGGTGGGGGTTGTTCTGTGTGTAGTAGCGGAAGTTTGTGCATTCTGAGTCGATGAAGTTTCCGAATGCCTTGATCATGCCGCCATTCTCACCGGAGAACGTACCTTCGCCCGTGGCGTCCGTGCCTTGTCGTGAGCTCAGGATGGGCTTCTTGGTCTTGAGGAAGTAGTTGTTCTCCACGAACACGCTCGAACCGCTGGTTGCTCCCACACCATATTTTGCGTTGTTGTCGAAGAAGTTGTTCCACACGTGCACGCTCATTGTCCTTACGCGCGGATGGCGAGAGTCTGCGTGGTCGAACCAGTTGTGGTGGTAGCTGATGTAGTTGGGTCCGCTTTCGCTCTTCATGCCGAACATGTTTGACTTGCCAGTGTCCCATTCGTGGCAGTAGCTCATCGTCACGTATTTCGAGTCGCTCTTCACGTCGATGGCTCCGTCGCCTTTGACGTGGTCGCCGCTTCCTGCTTTTCCGTAGAACACGTCGATGTTATGTATCCAGATGTTGGAGTTGTCGGTGTCGAGCGAGAGTCCGTCGTCCATGCAGCGGATGATGGCGAAATTACGGAATTCCACGCTCTTGCAGTTCCTCAGCAGGAATCCGAACCCTTTCACTGTGGCGTCGTCTCCGATTCCCTCAATGGTGATGTTCATCTCCGTGTCAGCCTTGTTGCCCTTCACCTGTAGTCCTTCCTCCTTGCTTCCGAGTGAGTCGAGGTCGGCAAGGTTCAACATGCCGATGATTCGGATGGCGATTGGATATGTAGGCTTGCCCTTTTCGCATGCCGTCAGAATATGTTGTATTCCTTTGGCCTTTATGGTGGTGGTCTTGCTGTCCTTGACGGTCTCGATGGTCTCTTCCATTGTCTTTGCTGTTTTGCTGGTCAGGTAGATGACCTTCGCTCCGCTCTTGAGCGTTCCGTCGTCGTTGTAGGCTCCTACGCCGCTGTAGTTGAAGTGTGCGAATCCACTGCGGTCGTAGTTCTTCACGCTCATCACTTCTGACACTCCAGCCGTGGATTCGGGCATTTCTGTCCCTTCTGAGTCCACTGCCACCACCTTGACGGTGTAGTCGTCTGCTGCTTTCAGTCCTGGTATGTCTGCCCGTCCGTACGTGCCGTAGTTGCGTACGAGCTGTCCGTCCACGCGGGTGTAGTCGCTGTACTGTCCGCCCTTGATGTAGGCGTTGTAGCTTTTTGCGCCCTCAATCAGGCTGAATTTCACATATGCATATTCCTGCCATCCCTTGGCTTCCGTGATTTCTATCTTTCCTTCCGAAGGCTGCGGGGTAGGAGTGTCAGGCCGGTTGGGCGCTCCGCTGGCAATCACGTTGATGATGGCCACGATGTCGGATATGTCGATGTTCCCGTCATGGTTGACGTCGCCATTGGATTCCGGCTTCGAAGCGATGATATTGATGACAGCCACGATGTCGGAGATGTCCACCGTCTTGTCGCCGTTCACGTCGGCATCCTCATAATAAATGGTCTTGCTGTCTTCGGCAAAGGCACTGCCAATGGTCATCAGCATCACCATTATGGATAAAAATATTCTTTTCATTGTCTTTGCTTTTATTTGTGTGGTTCTGATTTTTTTTGTTCCGTATTGAACTAATAGCTGAAAACCGAAGCTAAACATTTATCGGCTTCCGTCGATGTTGACGAGCTTGTATTTCTTTGAACCCAGTCCGATTTTTTCTGCGTATTCCGTGATGTACGTTCCGTGCTGGCGGTTGATTCGCTCAATCAGCGGCTTCTCATCGTCGCCTGGGCCGGCTTTGTGGTTGAATACGAGGTCGAGACAAGCCTGGTCTACAGCCACGGGGTCGGTGGATGCCAGAATGCCCATGTCCTTGAGTTTAGGCTTTGCCGGATTTCCATCGCAGTCGCAGTCCACCGACATGTTGTTCATCACGTTGATGTAGATGACGTTCTCTCCGTTGTTGAAGTAGTCATGTACGGCCTGTGCAGCTGCCGCCATCGACTCGAGGAAAGAGTCCTGTGGCTCCGTGTAGTTCCAGGCGTCTGGCAGTTTGCTTGTCACGCCGTGGGAATGGATATATCCCTTTCCTGCCGACGATGCCACTCCGATGCTGGCATTTTTCAGAACACCTCCGAATCCTCCCATGGCATGACCTTTGAAATGCGCAAGGTTGATCATAAAGTCGTAATTGGCGAGATGCTCTCCCACGATGTCGTATTTCAGGTGTTTTTTGTCCTTGATCGGAATCCGTATCTCTCCGTACTCGTCCATGATGTCGACAGCGAAGATGGAGTCGAATCCATGCTCGTGGATGGTCTTCCAGTGTTCCGCCTTGTCCTGGCGTGTTCCGCCATAGGCGGTGCAGCATTCCACGATGGTGCCGTTCACTTCGTCCACGAGGTTGCGGATGAGTGTCGGTTTCAGGTAGTGGTTGTTTCCACCTTCGCCGGTGGAAATCTTCACGGCTACTCGGCCCTTGGCCTCTCGTCCGAGTGCCTTGTAGATTTTCACCAGCGACTCAGGCGAGATTTCTTTTGTGAAATATACGGTCGGCTGAGCCATAGAGGCTGCCGACACCAGCATCATACATGCGAAAATGATTGCTTTTCTCATAATTTTTTTATTTTTTTTGTTTAGTTAGTTTTCTTTCCAACTTGCAAAGTTACAAATATTTATTGACAAGTGTGTGGAATTTTGTGAAATTCTGATTTTTATGAAAGAAAATTATTCGCAAATTTTTATTAGGAAAGAAAAATGGCGGAAAATCAGCAGAAAATTATATTCAGAAAATGATTTGGAAATATTTTCTGATATTTGACACAAAAGGACCACTTGGCATTTTTGTTGGAAAATGCCAAATGGAAAAAAGTGATTTCGGATGTTGCTGTATTGCTTACACTTTCTCTTTCTCTTGTGGATTCCAAAGAAAGAGTCCTTCCGACACGGCAAAGTCGCGCAGCATATCCCTGCTGTTGGCATTGAGGTTGTATGCTGTCATGTAGGTGTCGTCGCCGTTGAGCGTGATCATGGCGTCCCAGTTCTTCAGCAGAATGATGAGGTTGTGGTAGTTGTCGGGGCATTTCATCACATGGTCGGCCAAGGTGTCAGGCGCCGGATTGAAAAGCCATCCTTCATTCTGTGTCAGAAGGTCGACATTCTCGTAGCAGTTGAGCTTCAGAAGCACGTTGGCGAACTTCTGGAATATCTGATCCACGTTGGTGTGTTTCAGATAGTATTGCTCCACCTCGAAATATTTCCCTTTCCCGTTGTCGGGTACGCGCGTGGGGAGGATGTCGATAATCCAATAGGGGCTCTCGAGCATCTGGTCGATGATGTTGTCGTTGATTGTATGCATTGGTAAGTGTGGTTTTTAGGGGTGTAAATGTAGTTTTTGTTGCTCTCTGTGAATTCTCAAACCAATTCGTTGTTGCCAAGAACGTTTGATAATGAAGTTGTGGGTAGTTTTTTTCTTGGTGCAGATGGAATCAGCAGAAGCTGCTGGCGTCCATGCTTGAGACCTTTTCTTTGGGGGTGTTTGGTTTTTAGTCAGTTAATTACTCAGATTACATGTCGCTGGCTCATTCTTGGCGGATATGAGCATGATGATGTGTCTTTTTTTTGCATGGCATGTCGGCGATATTATATTTGGGCTGTGCGGTCCGTAAAATACGGATTTTTTAGTCAATGTCAACAAAAAATTTTCTTTTTTTGCTCAATTCTTGTCAATAATGGTTCTTTTTGCAAATATACCACAATTTTTTGGAACAAAAAAATATTTCATGAAGTAAATTTGATTTTTTTTGAAAATAATTTTGTCTTGATTTATGTCAATTGTTTTCATCACTACATAGTACAAGGCTTCTGAAAGCAGATTCTCCCCGAATCATCAGTATATTTCATCCGAAACAATATGTCTTGACCCCTTCATTTCTTGACTTCTTATCTCCTTATATATAGATACTGGCTTTCTTTTTTGCGATTACTTATCGATTAATTTTCTGATTTCATAAAAAAATCGTAACTTTGCATTTTAATAGAGCGAAATAAAGTTTTTATTACTCAATAAGCCAATTTTTTTAAAATGAAAAGAGACAGCGAAATCTTTTCTCTCATAGAGAAGGAACACGAGAGACAAGTGAAGGGCATGGAGCTCATCGCGAGTGAGAATTATGTAAGTGACCAGGTGATGGAGGCTCAGGGCTCATGCCTCACCAACAAATATGCCGAGGGCTATCCAGGCAAGCGCTATTACGGCGGATGTGAGGTGGTGGACCAGACTGAGACCCTCGCCATCGAGCGCGTGAAAAAGCTCTTCGGTGCTGAATACGCCAACGTACAGCCTCATTCGGGCGCACAGGCCAACGCAGCCGTGCTGCTTTCTGTGCTCAAGCCAGGCGACACCTTCATGGGGCTCAACCTCGACCACGGCGGCCACCTCTCTCATGGCAGCCATGTCAACACTTCTGGAATCCTCTACAATCCTGTGGGCTACAATCTCAATAAGGAGACCTGCCGCGTGGACTATGACGAGATGGAGCGTCTCGCACTCGAAAAGAAGCCGAAGCTCATCATCGGTGGCGGCTCTGCCTACAGCCGTGAGTGGGACTATGCCCGTATGCGCAAGATTGCCGACGAGGTGGGCGCACTCCTGATGATCGACATGGCTCACCCGGCCGGACTGATTGCCGCCGGACTGCTCGACAACCCGCTGAAATATGCTCATATCGTCACCTCCACCACGCATAAGACACTGCGTGGACCGCGAGGAGGCATCATCCTCCTCGGCAAGGACTTCGAGAATCCGTGGGGACTCACCACGCCGAAGGGACAGGTGAAGATGATGTCGCAGATACTCAACTCCGCTGTCTTCCCTGGCCAGCAGGGTGGACCACTCGAGCATGTCATCGCTGCCAAAGCCGTGGCATTTGGCGAGGCACTTCAGCCTGAGTTCAAGGAGTACCAGATGCAGGTGAAGAAAAACGCCGCAACTCTGGCACAGGCTCTTATCGACCGTGGCTTCTACATCTGCTCTGGCGGTACTGACAACCACTCCATGCTCGTGGACCTCCGTCCCAAATATCCGGAACTCACCGGTAAGGTGGCTGAGAAAGCCCTTGTCGCTGCCGACATCACGGCCAACAAGAACATGGTGCCGTTCGACACCCGCTCGGCCTTCCAGACTTCCGGCATCCGTCTCGGTACGCCGGCCATCACAACCCGTGGAGCCAAGGAGGATCTCATGCTGCAGATTGCAGAGATGATTGAGACCGTGCTCAACGCGCCGGAGGACGACCGCGTTATCGCCAGCGTGCGTGAGAAAGTGAACAGCATCATGAAAGAATATCCGATCTTCGCATGGTAAACGAGAGAAAGACATGTCTGCTGGGCATGACTAAAGAGGAATTGCAGGAGGTGGCGGTCAACCTTTCCATGCCAAAATTCACAGGCAAGCAGATGCTGGAGTGGATTTACGGGAAAGTCGTGGACGACATCGACAGCATGACCAATCTCTCCAAAATCAACCGCGAAAAACTCAAGGCGAACTACACGCTCGGCACGGCGGCGCCACTCGAGACGCACGTCAGCAAGGACGGGACGGAGAAATATCTCTTTCTCACTGCCGACGGTAAGTTCGTGGAGACAGTATATATCCCCGACCGCGACAGAGGCACACTGTGTGTCTCTTCGCAGGTGGGATGCAAGATGAACTGCCTCTTCTGCCAGACAGGAAAGCAGGGATTCCATGGCAACCTCACCGTGGCCGACATCCTGGCACAAATCCACTGGGCCATCCGTGAGAAGGACATCACCAACATCGTGTTCATGGGGCAGGGCGAACCGTTCGACAACCTCGACAATGTGATGAAGGCTCTCGATCGGCTTACCTCGGAAGACGGCTATGGATGGAGCCCCCGGCGAATCACCGTATCGACTGTAGGCCTGAAGAAAAACCTGCAGCGATTCCTCGACGAGAGCCAGTGCCACCTCGCGGTCAGTCTTCATGCGCCGCTACACGAACTCAGACTCAGCCTCATGCCGGCTGAACGTCAGTTCGAAGCCAATGACATGGTGGAGCTGCTGAAAAAATATGATTTTTCCCACCAAAGAAGACTTTCGTTTGAATACATTGTCTTCAAAGGCTGCAACGACACCAAGGCCCATGCCGATGCGCTCATCCGGCTGCTCAGAGGACTGGAATGCAGGGTCAACCTCATCCGGTTCCATCAGATTCCCGACGTGCCTCTCAGCGGAGCCTCCGACCAAGACATGACCGCCTTGCGCGACTACCTCACACGTCACGGACTCTTTACCACAATCAGGGCATCCAGGGGCGAGGACATCATGGCGGCATGCGGCTTGCTGTCCACCAAGAAGCAGACGGCTGAATCCTGAGCACACTCTACACTTTTCACTATTCACTTATAACAAGATTTCACTTTTCACTATTCACTTATAATATGAAAAGACTGATTCTATTGGCATCTGTGATGGTGCTGCTTTCATTAATCGCGTGCAATCCCAAGCGTGACCCCAACAAGCCGCTGCTGGTGCCTTCATCTTCAGGCAACCCATATGAAGTGCTCGTCGTGGCAGACGATTCCGTATGGGGAACCGCAGGCGGAAAGGCGCTGAAGAAAGTGCTCAACACGCCCGTGCCGATGCTGCCTCAGGACGAGCCCTCCTTCCATGTCACCCGCATACAGAACGATGACTACGACCGTATCTTCAAGCTCTTCCGTAACATCATCTTCATCAAGATTGACGATGACTACAGAGGCGGAAAAATCCTTTTCGACCGAAACGTCAACTCCTATCCACAGGTCATCATCACCATACACGCCGAAGACACCGACGAGGCGGCAGCATACATCAACGCCAACAAGTCGTCAATCATCGGATTCCTTTACAATGAGGAAATTACAAGACAGTGCGACTACCTCAACTACAACCATAACTATGCCATATCAGACACCGTGAGGAAGCACCTCGGATGCGACATCTTTGTCCCCTCTGACTTGCTGAAGGTGAAGACAGGCAAGGACTTCGTGTGGATATCCAACGACGGACTCTCCACCGTGCAGAACATCGTCGTCTACACCTATCCTTATGCCACGGAGAAGGTGTTCGACAAGCATGGATATGTGGCGCTGCGCGACACCTTCCTCGGACGCAACATTCCGGGCTACAACCCTGGAAGCAAGATGCAGACCAACAAGGAATGCGTGGAAGTGAACAACTACACGAAAAACGGACAGTTCATCCAGGAAGGACGTGGACTGTGGGAGATGAGCGGTGATGCGATGGGCGGACCGTTTGTCTCGCTTTCCAGAATTGACACGCTCAACAACCGCGTCATCGTGGCCGAAGCTTTCGTCTATGCGCCCAGCAAGATGAAGCGCAGCATCATCCGCAGGCTGGAAGCATCGCTCTACACGCTCAAGATGCCGGCCGACCTGGAAAAAGAACAGCAGGAAGAGGAAAAGGAACAAGACTGACACTCCGTCGTCATGTCGGAGGCCAGATGCTTTATTTATGTCGTTTCAAAAAAACTATCATTATATAATTAACAGAAGCAATGCAAAAGATAAAAGTGGGAATATCCCAGGGGGATGTCAACGGCGTAGGATATGAGGTAATCCTCAAGACTTTCGCCAACGAAGACATGTTCCAACTCTGTGTGCCCGTGCTTTTTGGGTCTCCCAAGGTGATGGCTTATTATAAGAAATCCATCGAGGGTGCTCCCAATTTCAATGTCATAGACCGTCCGGAAAAGGCACGCGACAACCAGCTGAACATCGTGGACTGCCTGGGCGACAAAGAAATCAAAATCGAGCCGGGAAAAGCGTCGGAAGAGTCTGGCAGTGCGGCCTTCGCCGCATTACAGGCAGCCGTAGATGCGCTGAAAAAACAGCAGATTGACGTGCTCGTCACCGCGCCTATCAACAAAAACACCATACAGCGCGATGGCTTCCACTTTCCCGGACATACTGAATATATCGAGAAGACAGCAGGAGACGGCAACCACTCCCTCATGATTCTGATGAACGACCGCATCAGGGTGGCGCTCGTCACCACTCATGTGCCTGTGGCACAGATTGCCCAGAAAATCACCAAGCACATCATCGAGGCCAAGCTGAAGATACTCGACGAGGCGCTGAAGATGGACATGGCCATCGACAACCCCAGGATCGCCGTGCTGTCGCTCAATCCACATTGCGGAGACAACGGCCTGATCGGAACCGAGGAGCAGGACATCATCATACCCGCCATCCAGGACTCATTTAAGAAAGGCATCAGATGTTTCGGACCTTATGCTGCCGACGGATTCTTCGGCTCGGGCAACTATGCCAAGTTCGACGCCATACTCGCCATGTACCACGACCAGGGGCTTGCACCCTTCAAGGCATTGTCGATGGACGACGGAGTGAACTACACGGCAGGACTCCCTGTCATACGGACCTCTCCGGCACACGGGACGGCCTACGACATCGCCGGCAAGAACATAGCAGACGAAAGCTCGTTCCGCCAGGCCATCTATGCCGCCATCGACATCTACCGCAACCGCGAACGTTATGACGAGGCATATGCCAACCCCCTTAAGAAACAATATTACGAGAAAAGAGACGACAGCGACAAACTGAAGCTCGACCAGGTCACTGAAGAAGATATCTGATGAAAAGCAGCACCCGCAACATATTCTTCTTTGTCGGACTGGTGTTCGTGATTCTCATGATCCTCACATTCAAGGTGAGCTTCAGGGAGCTCTGGAGTCAGATTTACCATGCTGGATACTGGCTTGTGGCCATCATCGGCATGTGGGTGCCGCTCTACATCATGAACACTTTCACTTGGAGAACGATTCTGCTGGGAAGCGGACCGTGCAATATTCCATTCTGGAAACTCCTCAAAGTGACCATCAGCGGGTTCGCCCTCAATTATGCCACGCCTGTGGGACTTATGGGGGGAGAACCCTATAAAATCATGGAAATCAAGCCATATGTGGGAGTGCAGAGAGCGTCATCGTCGACATTGCTTTTCGCCATGATGCACATATTCTCCCACTTCTGGTACTGGGTCACGGCGCTTGTGCTCTATCTTATCTTCCTGCCCGTGAATTTCCTTATGGGCATCCTCCTGTCCATCGTCGCCGTGTTCTGTCTGGCAGGTATTTATCTCTTCGTCAGAGGGTACAGAAATGGGATGGTGGTCAAGCTGGTGAGGTTCGTGTCGAAAATTCCCGGGTGCAGAAAATGGGCAAAGAATTTCGCGGAGAAAAATGCCGACGACCTTCAGAAAATCGACTCACAGATTGCCGCACTTCACTCGCAGAATAAGAAGCATTTCTTCATCTCGTTCTTTCTTGAGTATCTTGGACGGATACTCCAGTCTTTCGAGATTTTCTTCATGCTTATGCTCTTTGCCGACAAAGACGCCAGCACCATGCTCTTTGTCCATTCGCTCATCATTCTCGCATTCACATCGCTCTTTGCCAACCTCCTCTTTTTCATCCCCCTGCAAATCGGAGGAAGAGAAGGGGGATTCATGATGGTGGTGTCGAACCTGGGAATGACGGTGCAAGTCAGCATGTCTATATCCATCATCTGCAGGGTGAGGGAAATATTCTGGACAGCTCTCGGACTCTTTCTCATGAAATTTGGAAACAAACTACCGGCCGGCAGTGATGCGGCCATGCGACAGCAACTGTATTCCATGGACAATACCCCGCCTGGGAATGAACCGGACGGAAACTCTGAACATGATGAAAATCAGAATGTCGTAAATCCATAAACTATAAATCATAATGGTATTTGCAATCTTAGCAGCCGGAGAGGGATCCCGACTGGCCGACGAAGGCCTGGACACACCGAAACCGCTGGTTCTGCTTCAAGGAAAACCGATGATCGACAGGCTTGTCGATATCTTTATGAAAGCGGGGGCGGAGAAAATCGTCATCATCGCCAACGACATCCACAAACGTACAAAGGAGCATATCGACATGATGAGAGAGCAGGGGCTTCCAATCCAGCTTGTCGTGAAGACCACACCCAGCTCCATGCACAGCTTTTTTGAGCTTCATCCTTATATCGGAAAAGGCAAGTTCTGCCTCACCACGGTCGACACCATTTTCAAGGAATCCGAGTTCATTGATTTCATCAGCCAGTTCAAGACTTCAGACGACGACGGCATGATGGCTGTCACAGACTTCGTGGACGACGAGAAGCCACTCTACATCTCACACGACGACAACGGCTACATCACAGGATTCCACGATTCTCTTCTCCAGTTCCGTCAGTCCGGAGTGGAAGAGAAATACCATGCTGTATGCGATGTCATCAGCGGTGGCATTTACTGTCTGGACGACACGGCTTTCCCTACGCTGAGGTGGTGTGTCGCCAACGGCATGTCGAGGATGCGGAATTTCCAGAGGCAGCTGATTGCCGACGGCCTCCGACTCAAAATCCATAAGTTCTCTAAAATACTTGATGTCGACCATGTGGACGACATCGCCAAAGCAGAGGAGTTTCTGGCATGAGAATATTAGGTATTTCAAGAGGAAAGCGATTCTCGCCTAATATGTCGGACAAGGACATGGCCATCATGAATGAGGTGGCGACAGAGCTGGAACAGCTAGGACATCTTACGTGCTTCGCTGATGAAGATGAGGACGAGATACGCCTCGACTCACTTTTGGACGGACATTACGACGCGGTATTTACCATGCTCAGAAGTCAGAATGGAATCAACTTGCTCAAGGCATTCGAACAGCAAGGCACGCCCACTGTCAATTCTTCTACCGGCATCACGAACGCAGGACGAACTCGAGTCAACCGAATTCTATCTGAGGCAGAAATTCCTATGCCGAAGACGCTGGTCATCGATTATCAAGAACCTGTCAATATTGATTTTCTCAAAGAAAAACTCCAGAACGGGTTCCTTCTGCCTTGCTGGATAAAAAATGGGGAGGGGTGGGCGCAATATGCTGACGATGTCACATTTGCCGAAACAATCCCTGATGTGGCTGAGAAGATTACACTCCTCCGTGGAAGATACCCCTACGGCTCTATTGTCATCACTGAGCATCTCTGTGGGGACCTCGTGAAATTTTATGGAGTGGAGGGTACGGATTTCTTCTTCTGGAGATACCCGGACCCAAAAAACTCAAAATTCGGCCTTGAGGCAATAAACGGAACACCTGAACGTTTTAGTTTTGACGCGATGACACTTAAACGGACTTGCGACAGGGCGGCTGCTGCTACCCAGATCGTTGTCTATGGTGGGGATTGCGTCATCGATGCTGACGGATCTTTCCGTATCATCGACTTCAACGACTGGCCAAGTTTTTCAGCCTGCCGCGATGAAGCTGCTAAAGCTATCGCTCAAAGAATCATTAAAGCAGCTCGATAAAATCAAAAAAATGAAAATTGAAAAATAAATCGTAAATCGTAAATAATTAAATCGTAAATTACTTCGATGTCAAGTCAAACACATATTCAGGATACTTATAAGTCGAAAGACACAGAAGAGTGGTTCGACACCATCTTCAATCGCCCTATTGGATTCCTTTGGGCCAAGTTCTTCAATTTCTTCGGCATTCACCCCAATGTGGTCACTGTGCTGTCCATGATTCTCGGTGCGCTTTCCGGGTTTATGTTCCACTACCATGCCAATCAGCAGCCGGCACTCTTCGGCATGACCGGCATGACCTGCAACATCATCGCTGTCGTCCTGCTCGTATGGGCCAATCATTACGACAGCGCGGACGGACAGCTGGCCAGACTGTCTGGAAAAAAGACACAGCTGGGAAGAATCCTCGACGGAGTAGCGGCCGACGTGTGGTACATCTCTATCTATTTCTGCCTGGCATACAGGCTCTACGACGACCCCGTGCCATTCACGGACGGTCACACCTTCGGGTGGTGGGGACTCGTGCTCTGCGCTCTCAGCGGAGTCCTGGGGCATATCTTCCCCTGTCGTCTTGCCGACTACTACCGCAACATCCACCTCTTTTTTATTAAAGGTGAGGAGGGCAGTGAGTTCGACCATTATCCTCAGCTGGAAGAGAAATACCAGAAGATGCCATGGAAAGGCAATGTGGTCAACAAGACGTTCCTCTGGTTCTATAAGTCCTACACCTTCAACCAGGAAAAGGAGACCCCCGATTTCCAGAAATACTGGACAAAGCTGCGGGAAACTTATGGCAATGACATCCCGCAGGCTGTGCGCGACGACTTCAGGGCCAAGAGCCTGCCACTGATGAAATACACTAACTTCCTGACATTCAACTCCCGCGGCATAGCACTTTATGTCACCGCACTGCTCGACATGCCATGGATTTATCTGCTGTTCGAGATCATTGTGCTGGGAGGTGTCTATAAATACATGAACTACAGGCATGAGAAAATGTGCCGGGAACTGATCCAAAAAATATAGACATGATTAAAGGTATCATATTTGATTATGGCGGCACGATCGACACCGATGCGCTGCATTGGGCAGAGGTCATCTGGAAAGGCTATCAGCAGGCTGGAGTCCGTATCCCCAAAGACATCTACCGGCTGGCATATGTTCATGGAGAGCGCAGTCTGGCAAAGTTTCCTCTGATCAAGCCGGAACATAACTTTCTTGACCTGCTGAGAATCAAAATCAACATACAGACGTCGTTTCTTGTCGACGCGAAGATGTGGACAGGAATGGACAAGAACGAAAAAAGACGCCTTGAGTTGTCCGAACAAATTGCTTCTTTCTGCTACGACTACGTTCTGCAGAACCTGAAGAAAAGCAGGGGAGTGGTGGAGAGCCTGAGCCGCGAATACCCCCTGGTGCTCGTCTCAAATTTCTATGGCAACATCCACACCATCCTCAGCGATTTCAGCCTGAATTACTTCAAGCATGTCATCGAGTCGGCGGTGGTGGGCATCAGAAAGCCCGACTCACGCATCTTCAAGCTCGGAGTCGACGCATTGCAGCTGAAGCCGGAGGAAGTGCTGGTCGTAGGAGACGCGTTCGACAAGGACATCATTCCCGCACATTCCATCGGATGCAAGACGATATGGATGAAAGGAGTGGGATGGAACAAGGACGAGCAGTACGATGAGTCGCTTCCCGACGGAATAATCGACACGATTCTCAAACTGCCCGACGCCGTGAATTCGCTGCTGAAAGAACCGACAATGTCATGATAAGTGTAAACGGCATTATCGTTTCTATTACAATAATATGAAAAAATCATTCGTTTTTTCCTCTTATTGGCTTTTTTTGGAAAAAAACTTTTTTAATACAAAATGTTTTCCGTAACTTTGCAAAACCTACGACAATAAAAATTTAAATTATTATATGGAAAAACAAAATGTTAAGCCGGCCGATGGTAAATTAGGTATCATGGTGGTCGGACTTGGCGCTGTCACATCGACTTTTTTCACCGGTGTGTTAATGGCTAGAAAAGGATTGGCGAAGCCCGTTGGTTCTATGACTCAGTACGATAAAATCCGAGTTGGAAAAGGTGCTGATAAAAAGTATTTAAGCTATTACGACATCGTTCCTCTGGCAAAACTGCAGGATATCGAGTTCGCAGCATGGGATGTATATCCGGCTGATGCTTATCGCTCAGCAATGTATGCGGAAGTCCTGAAAGAGAAGGATATAGAACCTGTTCGTGATGAACTGGAGAAAATCGTGCCCATGAAGGCCGCTTTCGACAAGAACTTCGCAAAACGACTCGACGGAGACAACGTGAAAGACTGCAAGACCAGATGGGAAATGGTGGAACAGCTTAGAGAAGACATCCGCAATTTCAAGAAAGAACATAACTGCAGCCGAATCGTCGTGGCATGGGCAGCATCTACCGAGATCTATGTTCCTGTGAACAATGAAGTGCATGGAACTCTCGCTGCTCTCGAAAAGGCCATGAAGGACAACGACACCGTGCATGTCGCACCGTCTATGTGCTATGCTTATGCCGCTCTGGCAGAAGGTGCTCCTTTCATCATGGGCGCACCCAACACTACGGTGGACATCCCCGCAATGTGGGAACTGGCTGAGAAAATGCACCTGCCGATTGCAGGCAAGGACTTCAAGACCGGACAGACGCTCGTAAAGTCAGGATTCGCACCGATTATCGGAACTCGTTGCCTCGGACTGAGCGGATGGTTCTCAACCAATATCCTTGGAAACCGTGACGGACTGGTGCTCGATGAGCCGGATAACTTCAAGACAAAGGAGGTGTCAAAACTCTCAACGCTCGAGTCTATTCTCGTAGAGGACAATCAGCCTGACCTTTACAAGAACTACTTCCACAAGGTCAGAATCAACTACTATCCTCCACGCAACGACAACAAGGAAGGATGGGACAACATCGACATCTTCGGATGGATGAACTATCCTATGCAAATCAAAATCAACTTCCTCTGCCGCGACTCTATTCTGGCAGCACCGCTGCTGCTCGACCTCTGCCTCCTTACCGACCTGGCAGCAAGGGCTGGACGATACGGCATTCAGCGATTCCTCAGCTTCTTCCTCAAGTCGCCTATGCACGACTACACGAAAGGCGAGGTTCCTGTCAACCACCTCTTCCAGCAGTACACCATGCTGAAGAACGCGCTCCGAGAGATGGGCGGATATGAGGCTGACGAGGAAATCGACTGATTTTGAAGAGTTTTAAGATTCAACATACCAGCGAATTACACGGACTGAATGCTCTTTCGTGTAATTCGCTTTTTATCTTTTCATGACATAATGAATGGTAATATGATCCATGTTTTCAGGGTATTTCTGCTTTTGCTGATGGCGTTTCAAGCGTCACTGACCAAAGCTCAGGTGTCTGGTGTCGTGATTGACTCCAGAAGCCGGAAACCGCTTGACTATGTCAACGTTTTCTATGAAGGGAAAGGCGTGGGCACGATGACGGACGAGGATGGAAAGTTCGTCATCAAGGCCAATCCACAGTGGAAGACGCTCACGATATCAACGATGGGATATATCAAGCAGACCGTCAACCTCGTACCGGGAAAAACCACCAACCTCAAAATCAAGCTCGTCCAGGAGCCGCGTGAGCTCCAGGCTGTCACCATCACGGCAAAGAAAGGAAAATACAGCAGGAAAAACAATCCGGCGGTGGAGTTCATGAGGAAAGTCATCGCACATAAGAAAATCAACGACCTCAAGGCCAACGACTACTACTCTTATTCCAAGTATGAGAAGATGACTTTCTCTGTCAATGAGTTCACGGAGAAAGTCTTCGACGTGGAGGAAGGAAAACGGTTTGCCTTCCTGAAGGACCACGTGGAGACATGCCCGAAAACTGGCAAACTCATACTTCCGCTCACCGTCGACGAGACGCTCTCATCCGTCTTCTATAGAAAACAGCCTGAGCTGCTCAAGGAACTTGTCAAAGCCAAGAACTCCAGGGGAATCAACGAACTTATCAACACCGGAGAAATCCTTACCACAACCCTCAAGGACTGCTTCACCGACGTCAACATCTATGACGAGGAATGCCGTCTGCTGCAGCTCCATTTCAAAAGTCCTATCGCAAACTCAGCCATCTCTTTCTACAGATATTATCTGCAGGACACCATCGCCATAGAGAACGACAGCGTCATACAGCTGGGATTCCTTCCTAACAACCAGCAGGACGTCGGCTTCTCCGGCTATCTCTATGTCATGAAGGACTCCACATATCAGGTGCGCCGAGTGGAACTGAACATACCGAAGCGAAGCGACGTGAACTTCGTGAAGAACATGATTATAGAGCAGGAATTTGAGGAACTGCCCACTGGTGAGCGGGTCATGACACAGAACGACATGCTCATCGAGCTGGAGCTGATGAGCTGGCTCAGCAAACTGCAGGTGCAGCGCACAATCCGCCAGTTCGACTATGCGTTTGTACCCGTTCCCAATTCTGTCTTCAAGCATATCAAGGGAGATGTCTTCCAGGAGCCGGATGCCACCATGCACACCGACGACGCCTTCTGGAACCAGTACCGAAAAGTGGAACTGACCGACAAAGAGGGCGAGATGAAGTCCTTTATCGACAAAATCACAGATATCAAGGGATTCAAGATTTTCATCTTTGGTGCTAAAGCCCTTATCGAGAACTTTGTGGAGACTTCCGACTCCCTGCAGAACAACAAGTTCGATTTCGGACCTATCAACACCATCGTATCGTTCAACGACTACGACAAGACACGTTTCCGTATCTCAGGACTGACCACGGCTCACCTCAATCCACACCTCTTCTGGAGTGGATATGCCGCCTACGGTACGAAGACGAAGAATTTCTACGGTAAGTCGGAATTTACCTATGCTTTCAATAAAAAAGCATATCTCACTCGTGAGTTCCCGAAGAACAACCTCCACGTCTACTATTGGAACGACATCATATCGCCTTTCGACAAGTTCATACCTACCGACAAGGACAATATGTTCACCAGCTTCAAGACCAACAAGGTGGACCAGTACATGCACACCAATGAGTTTAAAATCATGTACGACCGCGAATGGTATGACGGAATGAAACTGCAGGCTTACTACAAGCGAACACGCGACAAGGCTGTTGACAAGCTCTTCTTCCAGCCACTCGGCACCGACGCGGCAGTCACTGCGTCAGGTAATATGGCTGACCTAAAGTACGATCCCACGAAATACCAGCGTGAGTTCAACACGTCGGAATTTAAGGTCAGCATGTCCTTCGAGCCGGGAGCCACATATATCAACACGAAGCAACGACGTATCAAAATCAATAAAGACGCACCGATTATCTCTGTGTCACACACCATCGGACTCAACCACTTCCTGGGAGGTGATTACAGCTACAACGTGACGGAGGCGGGTATCTACAAACGCCTTTATGTGCCAAGCGGATGGGGATATATCAGCACAGACATCAAGGCGGGCATACAGTGGAACAAGGTACCGTTCCCGCTCCTTATCCATCCTGCCGCCAACCAGTCATATATTGTCGAGGACTTCACTTTCTCACTCATCAACAACCTGGAGTTCCTTAACGACCGCTATCTCTCCGGTATGATTGAGTGGGACCTCTGCGGAAAGATTCTCAATAGAATACCGCTGCTCAAAAAATTGCAGTGGCGTGAGCTGATTGGATTCAACATCCTTTGGGGAACGCTCTCCGACAAGAACAATCCAGCTAAGTCCAACTTTACCGACTCTGAGCTCTTCTATTTCCCAGGACACTTCAGAAAAGATGCCGACGGAAAGGAGTACTACGAGTGTAACACCGTCATTATGGACAGAAAACGACCTTATATGGAATTGCGACTGGGTATTCACAACATATTCAAACTCTTCCATATCGAGTATGTGAAACGTCTGTCGTACAAGAACAACCCTGGGGTCAATAAGGACGGTATCAGATTTATGTTCCGTATGCAGTTCTGATTCCATCCCTGCATTATACTTTAAACATTTAGTTTTTAACAGAAAAGTTATTGCTCTTTAAACTTTAAACATTCATCTTTAAACTAATGAATAAGTTCGCATTGGTCACTGGCGGCTCCAGGGGCATCGGACGGGAAATCTGCCTGAAGCTGGCGTCCATGGGCTATCCAGTCATCATCAACTTCGCATCCAACAAGGCTGCCGCTGAGGAGGTGGCGAAGATAATCATGGATGACGGGGGAGTGGCTGAGATGTTGCAGTTTGATGTGTCCGACCAGAAGGCTGTTGACGAGACGCTCGACCAATGGGAGGCCGCCCATCCGGACGACTATGTGGAGGTACTGGTCAACAACGCCGGTATTCGCCGCGATAATGTCATGTTTATGATGGCGGATGAGGAATGGCATCAGGTGCTTGACACCACGCTCAACGGATTCTTCTACCTCACACGCCGGCTCCTCAAGCATATGATGCCACGGAAACGAGGAGGACGGATCATCAATGTGGCGTCGCTATCCGGTCTCAAGGGTATGCCCGGACAGACCAACTACAGTGCGGCGAAAGCCGGACTTATCGGCGCAACCAAGGCGTTGGCCCAGGAGGTGGCACCGCGAAATGTCACTGTCAACGCGGTGGCTCCCGGATTCATCGAGACGGACATGACCAAGGACCTGCCGCAGGACGAACTCAAGAAACTCGTGCCGATGCAGCGATTCGGAAAACCGCAAGAGGTTGCGGCGGCAGTCGCTTTCCTGGCGTCTCCCGATGCCTCATATATCACAGGCGAGGTCATCAACATCAACGGAGGACTGTACACGTAGAGACGCGCCGTGGTGCGTCTGTAAACATCATAGGCTGTACTAGTAGAGACGCGCCGTGGCGCGTCTTGTAACTAAAAAAAACTCGTAAACCGTTTTATTCAACATCAATACTTTAGTCGCTTTTACGACTATCTGCTAAATACACTTTTCACCATTCACTATTCTCTTTTCACTCTCTTCTATGTCAAATCGTGTTGTCATCACAGGTATGGGCATTTGGTCCTGCCTCGGTCAAGATCTGCAAACAGTAAAAGATTCCCTTTATAACGGTAAGTCTGGCATCGGACTGCAGCCGGATCGTCTTGAGTATGGCTACCGCTCTGGACTTACAGGCATCGTTCCGGAGCCGGTCATCACACAGCAGATGCTCGACCGCCACACCCGTGCCGGCATGTCGGAGGAGGCGAAATATGCCTATATGGCCAGTCGTCAGGCGTTCGATATGGCTCATGTTGACGACGCTTATTTGAGACAGAATGAAGTGGGGTGTATTTTTGGTAATGACTCATCGGCAAAACCGGTGATTGAGGCTTCGAAAATCATGGATGAGAAGCACGACTCAGCCATGCTCGGATATGGCATCATCTTCCAGTCCATGAATTCTACGGTGAACATGAACCTCAGCACCATCTTTCACTTGAGGGGAGTCAATTTCACTGTCAGTGCGGCTTGTGCAAGTGGAAGCCATTCCATCGGGCTGGGCTATATGCTCATCAAGCAGGGACTGCAGGACATGGTGCTCTGTGGTGGCGCGCAGGAGACGAATTATTACTCTATGGCATCTTTCGACGCCCTTGGAGCGTTCTCTGTCCGTATGGACGAGCCGAAAAAAGCCAGCCGGCCTTTCGACCGCGACCGTGACGGACTCATTCCGAGTGGGGGAGCGGCGGCACTGGTACTGGAGAGTTATGACCATGCCGTGGCTCGTGGGGCTGATATCTTGGCGGAAGTAATCGGATACGGATTCTCCAGCAACGGGGGTGGCATATCCGAGCCCAGCGACGAAGGCAGCGTCATTGCCATGACGAGGGCTATCAAGGATGCGGATGTCAGCCTTGATGACATTGACTATATCAACGCACACGCCACATCCACGAAACAGGGAGACATGTACGAAGCTATTGCGCTTGGCAGGATGTTCCAGGGTAAGCGGGCGCTCATCAGCTCAACCAAGTCTATGACCGGTCATGAATGTTGGATGGCCGGTGCCAGCGAGCTGGTTTATTCCATCATTATGATGCAGCACAACTTCGTGGCACCGAACATCAACCTCGAAAATCCAGACGAACACGCTGAAATGCTGAATCTTACCCCGAAAACCGTCGATACGGAAGTCAACACCGTGCTCAGCAACTCATTCGGTTTCGGTGGCACCAACTCAGCCCTCGTCATCCGGAAATTATAGCCAATTTATTTACATCTCCCCATAATTTGTCATCTATGCTGTAACATTGTTGCAGCCCTATTTTTCAATTTTTCTTTCCTCTTTTCAAATCTATGCGGCTCTTGCTTTGCGTCACCAGCCACACACCGGTGAACACCAGCACAACAGCCACAGACTGCCCGATGCCAAACACACTCAACCCCACAACCACACTCACCACACAAGCCACGATCGGCTGCACATAGTTATACATCGCCACCACGGTAGGACGCAGGGTCTTCTGACCACGTATCATCAGAATATAAGCCAGGAACGTGCCGCAGAACACCACGAATCCAGTCTCCAGCCATACGCGTAGGCTGATCTCTGTCCATGCCAGCTCCTGCATTCTGGAAAATGACAAAGGCATGATCACGATGGCGGCATACGTGATCATCCATTTCATGCATGTGATTACGGTATATTTTTGTATCAGATGCTTGAACAACGTGAGATAGATGGCGAAACACAGCTGAGCACTCAGGCAGAGCAAGTCTCCCGTCAGATTGGAGTCGCCTGATGCGTGCTTGCCGGATGTGATCAGAATGAAAGCTCCGATGGCGCCACAAAACACTCCGCTTACCTTCTTGCTGGTGATGGGCTCACGCAGAAATACCGCTGCAAGTATCATCGTGATGATAGGCATCATCGTCGTCATGATGCTTGCATTCACTGGAGACGTCATCGACAAGCCTATCGTATAGCAGCATTGGTTCAGAACGATGCTCAGCATGCCAGCAAAAAAGAACAGCAGCATGTCCTTTGGCTTGACTTTTTCCTGCCTTACAAAGAAGGAAGCCACCCAAAAACAAGCCGCTCCACCGATAACGCGGAACGTTACCATCTCCAAGCCACCTACGCCATTTACCATCGCATGTTTGCCAAGCGGTGCCATCAGTCCCCAGATGGCGCACGCGGCAAACATGCAGATATGGCCTATGATTGTTGAGTTATTCTTCACAATCAAGTCGTAATATCGTTTAAAACTCGGTTAGTATTTTTACGAAATATAATAAAATTTACTAATCCAAGAAATTAATTGTAAATGCTTTAATCGTAAATCCTGTTTACGCCACTTTGTTCAACTTCTTCAATATGCAGAAGATGAAGGCGGCGGATACGAGGCAGATGACTGCCAGCACACCCCAGATGAGCGTCAGGCTCTGACCCCACATCAAGGCTGGGATGGCCACGAGGAAGTTACCAATGGCAGTGGCTACGAACCAGCCACCCATCATCATGCCCTTATACTTTGGAGGTGCCACCTTAGATACGAATGAGATTCCGATCGGCGAGAGCAGCAACTCGGCAAAGGTGAGAATAAGATAGGTGATAATCAAGAGATTCGGTGTGACGTCGGCTACGTGGTTTGCAATCTCCTTACCGCCTTCCATGTGTGTCGACGGCTCGGGCAGACCTACGCAAGCCAGTGTCATGATGATATAAGCTGCGGCGGCGACAAGCATACCCAAACCAATCTTCAGAGGGGCTTTGGGTTCTTTGCCTTTCTTTGCCATCGCACCGAATATTGCCATGCTCACGGGTGTCAGCAGAACGACGAATGCAGGGTTGAACTGCTGGAAAATCGGGGCTTCAATGTTGATGCTGGACTCTGCGCTGAAGTATTTCCATATCAGACCGCCAACTGCCAGGACGACGACAAGGGCAGAGATACCCTTGGATTTCGCACTTCCGTTCTGGAACAAGCCAAACAGACCGTACACAACAAATATCAGCAACACAAGATTCCATACATCATAGAACATCGTCTCGATGCCGGTCACTGTGTGATTGGTATACTGCTCGGCAAAGAAGGTCAGTGTCGATCCGTTCTGATGGAAGGCCATCCAGAAGAAAATCACAACGGCAAACACAAGGCAAAGGGCTACAATACGCTCTTTCGTCTCTGACTTGGATATTTCCTCCACGGGCTGTGATGCTGTTGTTGGTTTTGCTCCGCTGTAGTCCGCATGCTTGAAGGTGTTGCGGAACGCAAAGTAGATGGCGATGGATATAATCAGGGAGATGCAGGCGATTCCGAATGCGAAGTGGTAGGAATCCTCCTTGCTGTAGCCGTATTCATTCTGCATATAGAGCATGATGCCGATGGCGGCGCTGGCTGCGAACATCGCACCGATGTTGATGGCCATGTAGAACAGAGAGAATCCGTTGTCGCGTTGCGACGCATATTTCGGATCTTCATAAAGATTACCCACCAGCACCTGAAGGTTTCCTTTGAATAAGGCCGTACCCAGGCAAATCAGCAACAGGGCGGCGCCCATGGCCGTGATGGCTGTCGTTCCGCTTCCAAGAGGAATAGCCAGGAACAGATAGCCGAGAAACATGATGGAGATACCGACGGTCACGCACTTGCCGTAGCCAATCTTGTCGGCAAGCATTCCACCGAACAAGGGCAGAAAGTAAACCAGCATCAAAAATGAGGAGTAAATCAGTCCGGCTGTGCCTTCGTTGAATCCAAAATTGTCCTTTAGAAACAAAGCGAAGACGGCAAGCATTGTGTAGTAGCCGAAGCGCTCGCCTGTGTTGGCCAATGCCAGTGCATATAGGCCTTTAGGTTGTCCGTTAAACATAGTAGTAATTATTTTAGCAGTTATTAGTAGAGACGCCCCGTGGGGCGTCTTGTAACTATTTTCAGTTTTTTTTGTTTAGAATTTCCCTTTTTCAGCCTCCGAATCTATTTTTACCTTCCACTTTTAACTAATCTCACTCTCAACTCTAAACCCTAAACTCTCAACTATTTCTGTATATTAGGTCGCTCTAGTCCATAGCCTTTCTTCCTGTCTTCCACTTTCAGCAACAAC
This sequence comes from Bacteroidaceae bacterium, assembly GCA_017483765.1. Classification (GTDB taxonomy): domain Bacteria; phylum Bacteroidota; class Bacteroidia; order Bacteroidales; family Bacteroidaceae; genus UBA3839. The sequence continues at coordinate 32,494 of JAFUVE010000020.1, forward strand.
GCGATGACGATGGCGATGACACCGCAAACTGCGAAGATGGTCATCGTGGTTGTGTAGTCTATCGTTCCGTCTGCTGCCGTGTTGGCCTGGTTCACTTTGCCTATCAGAATCGGCACGAGCGACAGGCCAATGTTCTGAATGTAGAAGATCAGGGCGTAGGCGGTACCAAGAAGTTTCATCGGGATAATCTTCGGAACGGATGGCCACATGGCCGACGGAACCAGTCCGAACGCGATGCCCAGCAGCACCATCATCGAGATGGCGATTGCCACCGATGTCAGTGTTGGAATGGCAAATACGGCATGGACTACAGTGAGAAGTACCGATCCAATAATCATGAGTGTGGCACCCTTTCCGATGCGGTCGTAGATATAGCCGAACAGCGGTGTCAGCACGATGGTGCCGTAAGGCAGCATCGAAGGAATGGCACCGGCAAAGTCTGCCTCCACACCATATTTGATCATCATCAGCTTCGTTGCGAATTTCAGGAACGGGAACACGCCGGCATAGAACATCAGGCACAGAAGGGTGATATACCAGAAACCGCGGTTTGTGAACAGCAGCTTCAAGTCGGAGAACTTGAACTGATCCTCTGGGTCGGCTTCGGCTGTTGCAGCGGCTGCCTTGTCTTCTTTCTTGTCCATCACGCAATATACAAGGAATGACACCATGGCCACGCAGAGCAAGGCGGCACCAAGGAACACGGCGGAAGGAACACCGCTGTGACTTTGGGCGAACGGAAGGGCGAAACTCAATGCGGCGGCTGTACCGAATCGGGCCAAAGCCACTTGCACACCCATTGCCAATGCCAGCTCATGGCCGGTGAACCATTTCACAATCACTTTCGACACCGTGATACCGGCTATCTCACAGCCTACACCATAGATGGCAAATCCCACGCAGGCCCAGATCACCTGGGTGCTGTAGCCGAACAGCTGACCGTCGAACTCATTGCTTACGGCCCACCATTTGATCAGTGCACCGCCAAACATGAGGACTGTCGACATGATGCCGGTGAAGCGGATGCCGAACTTGTCGAGGATAATGCCACCGAAGAACAGCAGCAACAGGAATACGTTGAAAAATCCGTAGGAACCGGAGAAGAAGCCGTATTCGTCGCTTGTCCAGCCCAGACCCATGCCGCCGTCTTCCTTGGCTGCCGTAAGCAGTGGTTCGAGCGGTGACATCACGTCTGTGAAGAAATAGGCCGCCATCATCGTGACGGACACGATTATCAAGGCGGTCCAGCGGGCCGCTGCTGAGTCACTCAGCTTTTTCTGTATCATCTCTTTCATATCTCAATTTGTTTGTTTACATAAAGTGGATAAAATCGATTGGATACTATTTCTTCAGCCACTTGTCGAGCCAGCCGAAGAAGGTACGTTGCCATAGGATGCCGTTCTGTGGCTTCAGCACCCAGTGGTTCTCGTTGGGGAACAGCAGCAACTTGGCTGGGATGCCGCGGTAGCGAGCCGCATTGAAGGCTGCGATGGCCTGTGAATAAAGGATGCGGTAGTCAAGCTGGCCATGGATACACAGGATCGGAGTGTCCCATTTGTCGACAAACTGATGAGGTGAGTTGTCGTAGGTCCGGCGGATCACAGGGTCGTCCTTATGCCAGGGTGCTCCACCCAGGTCCCAGTTTGTGAACCAGGCTTCCTCGGTTTCAACGTACTGCTGCTCAAGGTTGTAGATACCGTCATGTGCAATAAAGCATTTGAACCGCTTGTCGTGGTTGCCGGCAAGCCAGTACACGCTGAATCCGCCAAAGCTTGCACCGATACATCCCAGTCGGTCCTTGTCCACGTAGGGAAGGTTCTGGGCAGCGTCGTCTATCGCGCTCTTGTAGTCGTCCATGCAGCGGCCTGTGTAATTCGTGCTGATTTCCTCAAGCCATGCCTTGCCGAAGCCGGGAAGGCCACGGCGGTTGGGCGCTACGACCACGTAGCCGTTGGCTGCCATAATCTGCATGTTCCAGCGGTAGCTCCAGAACTGGCTGACTGGACTCTGAGGACCGCCCTCACAGAACAGGAGGGTGGGGTATTTCTTGTTTTTATCGAAATTCGGAGGAAGGATAATCCAGGAAAGCATGTCCTTGCCGTCTACCGTCTTTGTCCAGCGTGGCTCCACGTTGCCCCAGTCGATATTGTCCACGAAATATTGGTTCTCATGGGTCACCTGGGTGGCATTGCCGCTCTTGATGTCAACGAGATAGAGTTCTTTGGCTTCCTTCATCGACTGGCGGCCGCATAGCAGCTGCTTGCCGCACAGGGCCACTGAGGTGTAGTCGTGCTGGCTGTCGGTGATTTTCTTCACTTCGCCTTTCAAGTTGGTGCTGTACACCATGGTCACGCCATGCCACACGCCGATGAAATAGAGCGTCTTGCTGTCGGTGTCCCAGCAGTAGTCGTCCACGCCGCTCTCGAAGCTCTGGCTCACGTAGCTTTTCTTCCCGCTCTTCACCTCGTACACGCAAAGGCGGTTGATGTCGCTCTCGTAGCCGTCACGCTCCATGCTCAGCCAGGAGATGTATTTCCCGTCGGGCGAGAACTGGGGATTGGTGTCGTAGCCCAGGTTGTAGTCTTTGCCGTCAAGGATTGCCTGGTTGGCGGCCTGATGCTGGAGCGACTTGGTGTAGTCGTATGCAGACTGCTGATAGTCGGCGGGTTTGCATAGGTTGGTCGTCTTGCCGCTCTCGATGTCATAGAGGAAGATGTCGGAGTCGGTGCTTACCGCATACTCTCTTCCGGTCTTCTTGCGGCAGGTGTAGAGGATCTGCTTCGAGTTCGGGCTCCAGGCCAGCTGCTCTATGCCGCCGAACGGACGGAGCGGGCTTTCGAATGGTTCGTCCTGAAGCAGGTCAATCGGGTCGGTCGACAGCTCCTCACCGTTGAAGTGGTAGACGTAAGGGTGGGGGATGTTCTCTGTATATTCATCCCAGTGTTGGAACATCTGCTCGTCGATCACCAGTCCGGTGCTCTTCGGCAGGTCGGCATGGGGATGGAAGTTCTGAATGGGGTTTTTGATGGTGTGAACCACGAGAACCAGTTTTCCGTCGGGAGAGAAACTGTAATCTTCGATATCTCTGTGGCTGTGGGACAACTGCTTACGTCCTGTTCCGTCAGCATTCATCATCCATAGCTGGCTCACGCCCTCCCCGTCGGCGGCAAGGTATGTGATCTTGTCGCCCAGGAACTTGGCGGCAGACTCGCTCCCTTTGCTTGTTGTCAGGTTGCGTTCGCCTGTGCCGTCGCTGTTGATGGTGTAGACGACTGTGTGGCTCTTGTTTTCTTCCACACTGTAGTAGCTCACATTATATAATATGGTCTTTCCGTCGGCCGATGCATCACATCCGCCGATACGCCCCATTGCCCAGAGTGCCTCCGGATTCAACCGGCGGTTTTCAATCACGGGCTTCTGCCGTCCTATATAGTTCTGTGCTTCTACTGTCTCAGATTTTGCCATCGATAAGATTGCAATTGTTGTGAATAATAAGAGTCTTTTTTTCATAAGCTTTGTAAATACACTTTTCACTATTCACTTTACTTCTGTTTGTTCTTCTTCTGCTGCTCCTGGAGTGCGCGTTGCTGTTCGGCCATGGCCTGCAGGCGCTCCATCATCGACATGGTCTTCTTGGGATTTGCCTTGCGTGCTTTCTTTCGCTCTTCAAGGTAGGCAAGCAGCTTGGCGTCGTCGGTTGTGGCGCGCAGATACCACATCATCAGGATGCTGATAAGTCCGGAGACGAAGTAGTAGAGGTTCAGACCGCTGGAGTAGCTGTTGAACGAGAAGAAGAAGATGAGGGGCATCAGGTAGGAGAACCACTTCATGCAGCCCATGCTCTGCTGCTGTTCCGGCGACATGGCGGCGTTGTAGGATTGCTGGCTCATGCTGATCCATGTGTTGATCCAGGTTGAGACGCACCACAGGATACAGAAGAGGCTGAGGTGGTTGCCGATGCCCCAGATGTTCGAGCTGAACTGGATGACGTCGTCGTAGGCGGAGAGGTCGTCTGCCCAGAGGAACGAATGGCCGCGGAGCTCGATGGCGTTAGGTATGAAGTTGAAGAGCGCAATCCAGATTGGCATCTGGATGAGCATCGGCAGACAGCCGCCCATCGGCGACACTCCATATTCCTGGTAGATCTGCATCATCTCCTGGTTCTTCATCATCGCATCTTCCTTGTTGGGGTATTTCTTGTTCAGCTCTTCCATGCGTGGTTTCAGCACGCGCATCTTGGCTGACGAGAGATAAGACTTCTTCATCAGGGGATATACGCAGAACTTCACAATCAGGGTGATGAGAATCAGGACGATACCCATGTTCAGACCCCACTGGGTCATAAAGTCGAAAATCGGGAGGAACACGAAGCGGTTGATCCAGCGCACGATAGGCCATCCCAGATATACGATGCTCTGGAGGTCGAAGTCTGTCTCTTCGCCAACCATTTCGTCAAGTATTGCCTCGTTGTCTTTCAAGGTGGAGAATTTGTTCGGACCGAGATACATGTGCATGCGTGTCACATCCTGCCCTGAAGGGTCAAACTTGGAGTTGACCGTTGTGCGAAGCCATTTCAGGTATTTTGTGCCTTTCTGGACTTCTTCTTGCTCCATGTTGGAGTACATCAGCGAGGGACCAAAACTGCCGTCGGCCATCAGTATCTGGCTGAAGAACTGGGTCTTGAATGCCACCCACCGCATCTTGAAGTCCAGGTCCTCACCTGTCTCCTCCACATTTGATCCGGCGGACGACAACTCTTCTGTGTCGTTCTCCGTGTCGCGGTAGGAGATGGTGCTGTAGCGGTTCTCAAAAGCGAATCCTTTTTCCTGCTGGCGGATATGCTGCGACCAGTCGATGGTCATCGTCTTTGTGTCGGCATTGAAGAAGTTCGACATGTTGGTGGCCTTCACGTCCACGTTGACGATGTAGGAGTTGGGAATAAGCGAATAGGTGATGTCGAGCGAACCGTTGCTTCCGTATGGCAAGCTCATGGTCACGCCGTTTGTCTTTCCTGCGCTGTCCTGCTTCACTTCCTTGGCCTGGAGGAAGAAGTCGGAGAATCGGATGTTCTTGTTCTTTCCGTTGAACAGGAAGTCCATCTTGATGTCTTTCTCATCGAAAAGCACCACGTGCTCGTTCTCTGGGTCACGGCTCTTATAAGTCTCGTCGAGCAGTTCTGCACGGCTGATTTGGCCGCCCTTGGTTGATATGTTCAGTTTTAGCAGGTTGTTCTCAAGTACGATTGTGCTCTCCTGGCCTTGACGGGCAGCGAAAAACTCGTTGGTTGAGTCGCTCTGCTCGGCTTGCAGTTCGGCGGCCCTGGCTGTGGAGTCGGCCACGAACTTGGCGCGGTCTTGGATTGCCTTGATGCTGTCTAACTCATGTTTCTGTCTGGCATATTCTGCCTGTTTTTCCTGATTCTTGCCTGAGTAAATCATGTAGCCGATGAAAACCAAGCCAATCAATACCCAGCCGATAATGGTGTTCTTATCTTTCATTTTTATTGTTAATGATGTTTTTTTTACTTGCTTGACGGCTTTGCCAAACCATACTATTCGGGTTGACAAGGCACTCAAAGTTGCAAAGTTAGTAAAAAAATTTTAAAATTTACCCTTATTCTTCCTAAACTTATTGTGGAATGAAAAAATTAACGTACATTTGCACTAAAATCATTTGGCATGACATGTGTTTTTGCTGTGTGTACGATAATGTCTACTCCATAGCAGAACATTCCTCATTCTACTTTAAACTTTAAACATTCAACTTTAAACTTTTAACCATATAATTATGAAGAAGACAATTTTCATGGCTCTCTTGCTTACGCTTTTCTGCGCGAGCATGGCCCAGGCGAAGAAAAAGCCGCAAATTCAGTTTGAGCAGACCACTATCGACCTCGGCACGTTCCCTGAGAATGATGCTGTCAGGACTGTTCAGTTCAAATTCAAGAATGTGGGGAACGCAAAACTCGTGATTAACAGTGTTGCGACTTCTTGTGGATGCACTGTCGCTGACTATCCCAAGGACTTCATCGCACCGGGCGCGTCGGGTGTCATCACCGTCACCTACGACGGAAAGGGCAAATTTCCCGGACGCTTCCGCAAAGGCATTTCTGTATTTACAAACAACGGAAAGGAAATTACACGCCTCTACATCGAAGGGGTCATGACATCACCAAAACAAACGAAATAAAGTTTATTTCCAATTTATAGTAAAAATCCGCTGCTTAACCTAAAGCAGCGGATTTTGATTTAATGACTATTCACATTAAACTTTCAACTTTCATCTTTCTACTGTTTTCAGAACCAGTGCATCAACGATCTCAGGTAGGCGGTCAGCTCGCCTGCCATCTTCTGGTGTTGCCATAGGCTGGGATGCCACGACGCACCATAGCCGATGTCGCCGGTCTGGGGAGTGAAATCGAAACGGTAAACCTCTTTGTCGCGGTTCTTGTGGGATTCGTCGGCCACTTCGTTCAGTGTCTGCTTCACCAGCTCCAACTCTTTCCCGTTCAGCATCGAGCCGCAAAGTAGCACAATCTTGGCTTTTGGGTTGTGACTGCGCACCTGCTGGAGAAACCGTTTGTAGGCGACTTTCAGCAGATTTACGTCGTAGTTGTTGGTAGACATGTCGTTCGTGCCAATGTTGATGCATACCAGCTGAGGCTGAAAGCGGGAGAAGTCCCACCGTTCGCTACGGTCGTATAGGTTGGTATATTCATATTCCGTCGTCATCACGTTGTCGGGCGTGCCTTCCTTCGGCCCTCCATAGCTTCGGTATACTCCGATGCCTGACCGCGCCACCACATGGGCGTATGCGTCAAGCGAACGACAGGTCTGCTGGGCATAGGTGAGATAGTGGTTTTCTGTCTCATACTCAAATGGATCGGTCTTCTCGATGCTCTCGTTTCCATATCCGCAGGTGATGCTGTTGCCGATAAACTCAATCGTGCGTTCCGGCAAGGCGGGAGGAGCAAGCAGCCTTGCCCCTTTGTCCAGCACGTATCCGCGGAAGTCGGGCTTCAGGTCGTAGCCTTCGATAATGTACATCAGCCGAAGGGTGTGCTCTCCCTGGGGAAGTGCTGTGGCAATAGTGACCACGGAGTCACGCTCACCCATCATCGCCACTTTGAACGGCTCCGCGTCGTCCACCTGTGCCATGAAATAGCCGCTTTTCGGCTTTGCCCACAGGCGGATGGACCGTCCTGTGAACCGGCAGTTGATCTGGGTGCCGGGGAAGGTGAACCGAGGACGTTCAGGGTTGTCAAAGCATATCCTGCCAATGTACTGAATGTTCGGGTCGGTAGGCAATATCACTGTGCCTTGCAGAGGCAAGGTCTTGCTGGCCTGCATGCTCATCGACAGCAGAACCAACATCAAAAGTAAGGTGTAGCGCTTCATATAGTTGTTTTTGATTTGTATAAACGATTTTTTACGGTTACTTATCCTTCACGACAAGTTTTGCAAATTTACAAAATTTTTGTTTTTCGTAATCGAATTTTTGAAAAAACTGTGCGTCACCTCTCTTTTAAGGTGCGAAAAATGAAAAAATCAGCATGATTTTATCTGTTTTGATTAAAAATAACAAACCATACGCGTAATTTGGCAGATTTTATCAACTGATGGCTGAATTTATTTTCGTAATTTTGCAACATCGAATTATTATTATTTTTCATTCATTAACTCAAAACATTTATTATTATGAAGAAAATTTTGTTTAGCTTCGCTATCGTGGCAGTGGTTCTGCTGATGGCATCGTGTGGTGGTAACGACAAGAAAACAGAGGAAGGACAGAAAGCCGAGAACACAGAAGTTACAACTGACGAGGCACAGCCTGCCGAAGGCGCTGAGGCTGCAGGAGCAGAGTTCGAAACCAAGTCCATGAAGATGATGATCCCTGCTGGCTTGAAAAACAATGACAACGTCAGCTCAAAGGATGACAACGTGATCCATCTCGACGCTCCCAGCTATGGTGAATTTGAAAGCATCCACATCCACTTGAACACGGAGGCAGAATCTCCAGAGGCAATGGTAGATAAGTATTACAATGGCAACGAGGCCTCTTGGAAGAAAGCCGACGACCTCAACATTGGTGCCTATACCTTTAAGAGACTCGACGCAGTTGATAATGCAGATGTAAATTGCCAGCTGTTCGCTCAGGCTCTTGGCGGTGTGCTTGAGGTAGAGGTTTCTAAGAACGTTCCTACCGATGCTCCAGAATTGGCTGAGGCAATCAAAAATATTGAGATTAAGGAATAAATAGTTGTTCAATGAGAAAACTGATTGTTTTTCACATATTGACCTTATTGGCATTCGCCATGGTCTCTTGTGGCAACAATGGCAATGCTCAGGCAAGCACCGAAGAAACGCTGCCTGAAGGCTACAAAGCGTTTGAGTTTACTAACTTCTCCATCAGCGTGCCTGAAGAGTTCAAGACAACGAGCGAGCCTGCCAGCGACAACGTTCGTTTTGAGTCTGAGGCCATGCTCAAATTGGATAATGGCGATGAGGTTTCAAGTTCTGCCTATATCGATGCTTCCTTCATGACGGGCGGTGCCAAGCCTGACGACATCAAGCAGACTGCTGCCATGCTCAAATCCGGCCAGGAGGCTGCAGGCGAGACTTGTGAGGAGCCTGTAATCGACGGCAACACCATCCTGATGCGCCATTTCTATACCAACGATGATGGTGAGAAGGTGATCACCTGGCGTTGGTGGATACTCAGTGAGGACGGAAAGAACGTGGCTGGTGACATCTACTTTCCTGAGTCTCAGGAGAAATTCTATGGCGACGTAGCCAAGAACATCGTGAAGTCCATCAAAATCAAGTAAACCCTGACATCTTTGTCTATCAATACATTTCAGTGCCTGTGCGCCTCTGGCGTTCAGGCATTTTTTTCTCCCCTTGTGGACGATTTCTTCTTCTAACGGACTAAATATGGAAAAATGTGAAAATTTGCCCTAACAATACTGGAAAAATGTGTGGCAAAGTCTAAGAAATATTGGAAAAATGTGTGAATTTGCTCTGAAAACGCTGGAAAAATGTGAAAAACTACCCTGAAAAACACTGGAAAAATGTGTTGATTTGTGTCAAAATCATTGGAAAAATGTGTGAAATAATAACTAAACTGTTGAAAGTCAATTGTTTTGAGTTATGCGGGGATTGTCATCGTCTGCTATTGTCTCGACCAGGTGGCGCTTCCGCTGAAAGGCAATTATAACCCTTCTCACTTTAAACTCTATTTCAAAGATACTGGCCTGCTAGTTGCAGCACTGGATGATGAAGCACAGGAGGACTTGCGCGTCAACCGCAATTTCAACACCTACAAGGGCGCAATCTTTGAGAACATCATTTCTGAGACTTTGGTCAAGCAGGGCTACAGCCTGTTCTTCTTCCGCAATGAGAAATCCACCATGGAGATGGACTTCTTTGTCCGCGACAAAACGTCTTTGATCCCTGTTGAGGTCAAAGCCAATGACAGCTCAACGCCTTCACTCAACAAACTCATCTCCGACAACGATAAATACCCCGACATCCAGTACGGCATCAAGTTCTGCAACCGGAACATCGGCTTCAACGGCAAGTTCTACACCTTCCCTTATTGCCTCGCGTTTCTAATAAGACGGTTCCTGAATGTATAAGTTTAGGTGTTCTACAAGATTCTGCGTGGGTAACCACCGCATTGGTCAAAACGTTAGTCCCTTCCCTAAACATTAAAGGGGTGTTCTATAAATTATGTCGGATTGATTTTGGAATTTATGTGAGTGTATTTTTGTTAGCATTTGAGGGCGCATAGCGAGCTATGTAACCGAGAATGATGACAAAAAGGCACCACAGAAAACCAAAAGCAACCGAAA
>JAFUVE010000021.1 GCA_017483765.1 Bacteroidaceae bacterium
AAGCCATCAGAAACGCGCCAATCAACAGTTTCAACCCCTCTGTCAAGGCGCTCATGAAAGAGTTTGTCTTCCTCACCTTCGCCGAAACGCTCGAGGCTTTCAGACAGCTTGACCCCCTCAACAAAGTCAAGTACTTCCACCTCTACAGGCAGGCGGTCTGCGCCGACGAGGATCCCCGAGAGAACAACGGTGAATGGATGCCGAACAACAACATGTACGACAATGATTATCTCAATGAAATCAGAAACCTCAGAGTCAAGCAGGAAGAGCAACAACGAAAACAGCAGATCCAAGCCGCCAAAGATGAGGATAAAGCATTCAAACTCGCCATTGAACTCGAAGGATGGAAAAAAGAATACTACGAGGCGGGCATCGACCTCAAAAACATCTTCAACTCCAACCTCCATCTACAATTTATCAGAAACGACTACGGAGCCGGATTCTTCGACAAGATTGACGAACTGCTACACAAGCACACGCTCGAAATCCTCCAGGCGAAAGGCATAAAACTGCCGGCTCCCGTCAGAATCGACGGACATGACGTCAAACCCGACGACTTCAACAAAGACATAACCGACTCTCCTGACTCACCCTCTCCTGACAACCCATCACCCCATCTAAATTCATCTACTTTAGACGACCCCCAACTCGCACCGCAGCCCGTCACCGAAACCTCCCCATTACCTTCCCCCGCGTAGTAGCGGATGAATCCGTCTTCTGAAACACAAACCTCCCCAACTCGTACCGAGCCCACCCCCACTGGGGTTGTGGGCGTCCCCGCCCGCACAACAGACCGGCGAAGTACGGCCATCGACATTTACTTCCATCGCTCTTTGACATTTTGTTCTTCCCTCGTCTAAATCCATCTACTTTAGACTCCACTATCCGTACCGAGCCCACCCCCACTGGGGTTGTGGACGTCCTCGTCCGCACTAAAGACCGGCGAAGCACGGTCTTATCAGCCCAGCTCACGCTCCCGGTGTTGAGTGGATACCGTCCGCATGGATCTTTCAACCAATCATTTTTTTCCATCGCCGAAGTAACTAAAACTTTTCACTCTAAACTATTCACCTCCAGTGTGGCAAATTAAAACCAACAGGACCGGAAGCAAGCAGTCTCTTGTCCCGTTGGTTAAATGCCCCTTTTTTAGCCAAGAACACTTAATTTCAAGGGAAAACACATTGTTGTTTGAAAGAAAAATAGTATCTTTGCAGTCGGAAATATTTGCAATCATTCCGACCAAAATGAAGTCAATATCTATATGCAAGACGCTGTAGTTAACAAGATTAAGAGAAAAATTGCCCATGGCAAGTTCGGAGAGGTTTACTTCGTGTCATCCTTTCCCCAATATGATGTGGAGTATGTCACAAAACTATTAGCAATCTTTGAGAAGGAAGGCATTATCAGCCGTATAGCAAAGGGGGTTTATGTCAAGGCACGTAAGACTCGCTTCGGTGTCCTATACCCTTCTGCCTTTGAACTGGTGACAGAGATTGCCAAAAGAGATAAGGCTGTAATCATTCCTACGGGAGCCACTGCGGCAAATCGTCTCGGATTCTCTACTCAGGTTCCCATGAACACAAGTTTCCTGACCACAGGCTCTGGCAGAAAACTGAGTCTTGGCAATCGGACTGTAACCTTAAAGCATGGTGCACCAAGGAATTTTGCCTTTAGAGGGAAGTTGATGCAAGAACTGGTACAGGCATTGCGTAGCATCGGCGAAAATAACATCACACAAGAAGATGAATGGCAGATTGCGAAGTTGCTGGCTGAAACGCCCGAAAAGGACACCATACAACATGATTTGCTTTTAGCCCCAGTTTGGATGAGGCAAATAATCAAAAGAAACATTAAAGACCAAGACAATGAGTAAATGGATAGACTTCTCAATAGATGAGCGTAGAGCAATGAGATGAAGGAAAGTTTCATATTTGGGCAGCCATTGGATTTCGAAGAGTTGATGGACAAATTAAAGCTCCTTCAAGAACGTTTTCGGTTTTTAAAGAGCATATAAATGTTTGTTCTCCGCAACGCAGTGTAGGACTTTTTATCGAGTTTTGTCAGCATGCAGTGCCGTCGTTGCCGCCGTGCCGGCTGGAAGCAAACTCGTTTGCGGACAGTCGTCACGGCACCAACGGCGCAGGGCGAAGCCCGATACAAAACGTTTTTTTATCTTTTTCATCATCACCTAATCCCATTCCCAAAGTAACTAAAACTTTTCACTATTCACTGTTCACTTTTCACTTAATATAATCCCCCTCAGAGTAACCATACTTGTCACTTAACCTCCTTCCTTAGACCTTTTTCGGATTGCCATAACTGAAATTGTCCAAAAACACCGGATTCAGAAAATCTTTATGGAGTATTAGGCGTAAATCATTTTTTTTGTGTATATTTGCACAAAACTAAAATGCCCAATGGAAGAAAGAACCTTTAACACGGCAGGGCCGCAAATACCTGCAGACAATTACACCATAGACCCGCTGAGCCGATTTGACCTGGATGATATACTGATGCTAATCCGTCAGAAGCGCTATTTCGTGCTGCATGCTCCGCGGCAGACAGGCAAGACATCATGTCTGCTTGCCTTGCGTGACTACCTGAACAAGGAAGGCAAATATCTGGCTGTCTATGCCAACGTGGAGGGAGGACAGGCGTTGCGGAACAAAGTGAAAAGTGTTGTCGGCACTGTCGTCGACACGATAAGTCGTGAATTACGTATTATTGTTGGAAATAATTCCTATAATTGTATCCAGGAAGAGGCAAAGAAAATGGAAAGTGGAGCTGTTGTTGCGGAGTATCTTACGCAATTGTCCATGGCCATTGACAAACCCTTGGTCCTCCTTTTTGATGAGATTGACTCACTTGTGGGCGACAGCCTGGTAAGTGTGCTACGCCAGCTCCGTTCCGGTTACGCCAACCGGCCAGCTGCTTTTCCTCAGTCGGTCATCCTATGTGGTGTACGTGATGTGCGCGACTACCGCATCGTACTGTCCAACCAGGACATCGTGACGGGCGGGTCAGCATTCAACATCAAGGCCAAGTCCCTCCGACTGGGCAACTTCTCCAAAGAGGAGATACATGATCTGTTTATGCAACATACCCATGAAACCGGTCAGGAGTTCGATGAGGACTGTTTTCCAATCATCTGGTCTGCCACAGAGGGTCAGCCCTGGCTGGTGAATGCCATCGGACTTGAGGTTACCAGTAATATGTGCGAGAACCGTGACCGCTCAGTGCGCATCACTCCCGATATGGTTGAGCGTGCCATTGAAAACATCATCTACCGCCGCGACACGCATATCGACATCCTGATAAACATCCTGAAGGAGGACCGTGTGAGAAGGGTGATACAGCCGATGCTTGCTAACAGTTATAACGCAAGTGACTATTTGATTCCGTCTGATGATATCCTGTATGCAGAGGAGGTGGGGCTGATTATGCGTGAGCGTGGCAAACCACGTCGTATTTCAAACAATATCTACCGCCAGATTATCTTGAGTGAGTTGAAGCCTGCACAAGTCAGTTGACGAAGGCCATCTCATCATCTTCGACCGCTCAGGCGAAAAGTCATGGGACGAGCGCATCTGGCATGAGCGCCGTTCATTTGCAGGAAGGGACATCATGGTGTGGGGTATGTAGCATTTCCACAAGGCGGGCTGATGGCACTGCAGGCAGGTCGCATGGAAGGAGGTTCCACCTGACGGTCCAATCCAGCGACTCGCCCGGCTTCAAGAGCGTGCAGGCACCCTGGCTCTCCAGTTCGATATAGGTCTTGCCACGGTTGACATACACCTGTATTTCCGCCTCACCCTCTGCGGGCTGAGACTTGTCAAGATCCTGAAACCGTTTCACAAGCAGAAGACCGTTGCCGTAATAGGCCAGCCACCCACGGCCGTCGGCATTCACCTTGCGGTTCTGAGGCCGCTCGTCGCACTGATACCATGACACACCACATTCCGACGTGAAGTTCAGCAGCCCTGAAGGCCAGATGCTGTCGGATGGGGAGTCGAAGAAAATCAAACCCTCGTTCGCCACGCGCGTGATTTCCCAAGGAGCCACACGGCGGGATTCCTGCCCTTCGTTGATGATGGAGTAAGCGACGACTACAGCATTGTCCGACTCGTCTGCAGAGAACTCCTTACGCACACGAAGCCCCATGCGCTGAGCCACCTCGCTGGTAAGCGTCAGCCTGCCGCCGTTGAGCTCAGCCTGATAGGGACGTTTGTCGATTTCAACCACGGGAGGCCAGTTCCATTCTTTCTGTGGACTGGTCCAGAACGTGCTGCCGAAGGACTCAGGCCTCCTCGACTGCGAGAGCACCTCGCGGCCGTCGTAGGCGAAGGAGCGGATGCGTCCGCCGAATCCCGCGTCCACTGTCATCGTCAGCTTGCCCACACGGATTTGATAGCTGACAGAATCCTCAAGCAGGCTGATGCTGGTCTGTGCACTTGTCCGGGCAATGCCCGACAGCATAACAAGGCAAAGTAAAACAATTCTTTTCATAGGCTTTTCTTTTTTTGGACAGGTTCTAATTTTATCTTAGTTGAGAGTTGAGACGGTGATTGATTCGAGGAGTTGAAAAATCGAGGGGGCGAGGGACGGAAAATGGTTCAGACCGTGCTTCGCCGGTCGTTCGTGCGGGCGGGGACGCCCACAACCCCAGTGCAGACGGGCATGATGGTATACCGCTCCGTCATGCCGAAGCGCTCCTATGTCATGGATTTTATGGTCGAGCACACCGACTTCCAGGTCCACGACGGCATATCTCCGCTGAATTGTGATGAGTGGTTCGATGGGATTGCTGATGTTTTTAAGGATGGATTCTTTCTTGTTGCAAATTTACATATAATTTCTGAATTGTAAAACTTTAGCAATCGTAAAATAACAAGTAGGCGCACTTTTCATCAGTTACCCAAATTATAAAGAAACGAGATTTTCTTTTATGCATTTCAATAATACCGAAAGCAGAGACGCGTTTATAGTTCGAAATTTATTGGCATGATTTTCGGCTGCGCTCAACATAGCTCAAGCAAGCTTGGCTCTGTATTCGCTTGCACGAAAACTGAAAATTGAGGTTTAGCCAATGCGGATGGGGTTCAGTACGTATCAGAGGCAGGGGTGCTTCAACGGTCGGAAACCGTCGCTCCTACGCGTGGGTTGCGCTCAAAATTTTAGATTCTGAAAACTTCAAACCTGGGAAACCGCCGCTACTACGCGTGGGTTGCGCTGGCCGATCGTGCAGACGGGCTGCGGTACGGCTTCATGGGAGACGCCATAATGGCGTCTGAAAATCTAAACAGCAACAAGGGTGTTATTGTGGACGGAGACGTATATTTGACCGTGCTTCGCCGGTCATTCGTGCGGGCGGGAACGCCCACAAGCCCAGTGCAGACGGGCTTCTGAGCGGTCTCACCCCGTTTGGATGGCATCACCGTACCGCAGCTCCTTCGCCATTCAAGATGACTTTGTCGCGGTTGGAGAAGGTACAGAGGTAGAGGTCCTCACCGACGGCCTTGATGTGTTTATATAGCGGCTTTGTCACGATCTGTCCGTCGGCAGAGATCAGCCCCATGAACCCGTCTGCCACCTTGTATGCCCGGAGGTTCGCAGTCGCCTTGGGATGGTAGTCGATGGTGCCGAACTCACCACCGTCGTCATAGGTCTTGGTCATATACTCAATCTCGTCCGTCTGGTACTCCAAGGGCTTCACGTCGCGCACGAAGAAGTCGTTGATGAGCGTTCCGTCCATGTCGTATTTCCGGATGGTGTGGTCAGGCATGATGAGGTCGATGGTGCCCTCCCCCATATAGCATTTTGAGCAGGCAGTCCAGGGCAGCACCGTCCGCAGGCTGTCGTCTATCACAGATGCCATGCTGTCCCTCCTGAGGCACCATCTTGCAGGACCCGCGCAATGCAAGATGGTGTCGTAGGGTTCCGTCGTGGCCAGCTTTCCTTTTCTGTCCATCAGCCCGTAGCCGCTTCCGTCCTCCGTAGGCACCACGCAATATCCGTCGTAGAAGAGGAAGTCCAACTTCCTGCAGTTCCGGTATGCGATCTTCGTGTCAATCACAACCTTGCCGTGCCTGTCGATGAACTTGACAATCCCGTTCTCCACCACGCCGGCCAGTCCCTGGGAGAAGACCCACGCCGTCTCGTAGGCGGGACTCACCACCACCTTTCCCGTGTTCTTATTGAAGAATCCCCGTTTGCTGCCATCGCAGAAGCACACGAGCGAGTCACCGTCAACCGACGGCGCAATCCACTGCACATCCTCCAGGAGCTTCTCTTTCTTTGCCGCGTCGAACACATAGCCTTGCCCGCCGTTGGCATGATGGTAATAGATGTCGCCGGCAAGCTGCACGTTCAGGGAATGCTCCCGGCCATAGCGCCAGTGCTGCCCCCTGCTGTAGCAGCCGTAGGTGCGGACCACCATCATCACGGCCAGGCAGAGCATGAACACGGCCGCACTCGAGGCAAACACGCCCCACACAATCCGGGCGAACACCCCTTTTCTCCCGTATCCGAACTGTCCGATTAACCACCGGAAACCTTTGCATACGCCTCCCCACATCCTGGAGAGGACCGACTTCTTTGAATCTTGTTTCATTTTTGTTTCAGTTTTATTGATTTAAAAGATGATAATTATCCATTGAATGAATGCCCGCCTGCAGGGGCTTACTTTAACATCAGTTTGATGTCCGAAGAGCGTTTTCGAATTCAGTTTATAATGAGGGTGTGGCAGGAATGTGGTGGTGCCACACCCTCAATTCCCCGCTTCTTGTATATGGTCATATTTCTCCAAATTTCTCTCTTTATTCGGGCTACGCCACGGAGGTGTTGGTTGGCAACATTCCTCATTCGTCCTCCCCTTCCGCAATGATGTTGATGACTTTCACGATGTCTGAGATGTCGACCACTCCGTCCTGGTTGACGTCGCCCGGCTTGTCGTTTTGCCGACGCCTGCATCTGGAGGCAGTCAGGACGGAGTAAAACAAATTCTTCATAACGATGTGATTAAAGGCATGTTCTAAAAATTAATTAATCCTTAAGAATTATCTTTGCCTGTGTTTGTCTCTTTTTGGCATCTTTGCCCTTAATCTCTTGAACCGTAGCTCGCTACGCTCCTACGAGATTGCGAGCAAATCTGCTCAAAAATAG
>JAFUVE010000022.1 GCA_017483765.1 Bacteroidaceae bacterium
CCATTGATTACTTTATGTATGTCCGTCCATGGTTCAGAGTACCCGTTTATGTATGTCCGTCAGTTGACTATCGTCTTGTCTTCTCGTCTTCCTTTCTTCTTGTCTTCATCAAAACGAGGCAACTTATTTTTTAATTGTTACAAAAGTTTAAAGTATAAAGTTTAATGTAAAATGTTTATCTTTGGAAATTTGAAAAACATGTTCATCTTTGTGTTAGAAATTTCCATCGTATTTTCAGCTTTCTGAAGAGGTTCAGAGGTTTGGATTTCATGTGCTGTTGGTGGTTAGCCATGAAGTCGTCGACGGCGTCCAGTATTCGCTCGCAGTTTTGGCCGTCGCGGTGTGCCTCATGGAAATCAAGGTATTTGTGGATTTCCTCCATCAGGTCTTTGGGGCGGGACAGTGCGGTTTCCAATGCTGCCTCCACTTCTTCTGGCTCCTGCACGTTGATAAGATGAGGTCCGGGTGTGGTGTTACGAAGTGTGACCACGGGTTTGTCGAGCATCATGTATTCAACGATGATACTTGATGAGTCGCACAGCATGACGTCGGTAGCAGCCAGCACAATGGGGGAAGGTGGTTCGGGATAGAATGTGACGTTCTCATGGCTGTCTGCCAGATGTTGGATTTCGGTTCTCAGACCGTGGTCTTCCAGCTTGGGATGCATCGTGATAACCCAGTTCCAGTCACGGCATTCCGCGAGCCTGCTGATGGTGGGAAACAGATTTCGAAGCTGGGTGATGTGAGGACTGAAGGTGGAGGCCACAAAGACCGTTGCTTTGCCGGCTTTTGAATGCTTGCCAAGATAATCTGCCTCTTCCTTCGCTTGGAGCAGCGCGTCGGCTTTGGCCCATCCCGTCTCATATACTTTGAAATAGCCGTATTCCTTTTCTTTAGCCTTGTAGGGTGGGGTGGAGGATGGACCGCTGCTCAGGTAGATGTCAAACCAGTTGCGTATTTTGAAGTGGTCGTCGTGCTGGTCGTTACGCTTGTTGATAGGGTAGCCATGCGTCACATGAACTTTTATTCCGGGAAAGAAGTCATAAATATAGTTTCCCGGCGCAAACACAGCAACGGGATTCCATCTGCGGACTTCCTTCAAACTGCTGAGCTGACGGTCGCTGTCGTTGAGCAATGTTGAAGGACAGCTTTTCTCCAGATACCATGCCACATCATCGCCACGCTTCTTGATAGCTGCCTCCAACGGACGCAATATCGGAATTGCATAGGAATGGGTGCAGAAAAACAAGTAATGCTTCATATCTGTTGCCTCTTGATAAAGTGTGGAGCATACACTCAATATTGCCGTTCACACAGACAAAGATACAGAAAACTTTCCGAATTTTATGCATAATTGGCAAAAAATCCGATATTTTTATGATTTCTTTCCCTTTATCTCAAATTATTATGTTATCTTTGTAAAATCCTATGGACGAGAATCGCCTTTTTTATAATGCCTCTTAATAAATCCATGGATGTGTTCGTTTGAATTCGAAGAATCAACCTTGTTGATGAAAGATTTGCAATCATAATCTGAAATAATTCGAAAAAATTCGTTCTGATTCGTGTTCAAAAAAATTCATGAATAATTCATGGACATTCGTGTTAAAATAAAAACATCAGCAACGAAAGCAATTCGAATACCATCACCAGAGTTAAAAAACTTTTCACTTTTCACTTTTCACTTAATATAACACCTATATAAAAAAACAACAAACTCAAGAAAAATGAAAAAACTATTAGCTACACTCATGCTGGCTGCACCAGCGCTTACGCAGGCGCAGGTGGTCATCGACATCGATGCACAGCAGCGGGGACCGCAAATCAGTCCCATCCACTACGGTATTTTCTATGAGGACATCAACCACGCGGCTGACGGAGGACTATACGCCGAGCTCATTCGCAACCGATCCTTTGAGGACGACTCCATGGAACGGCCACGCCGCAGGAGAAGACCAGAAAACGCAGAAAACCGACAGACTGCCGATAGGGCACTCGTCGACAACATCAGCGCATGGCACAAGGTGGGAACGGCTGCTATCACACTAACACGTGAGAAGCTGATGAATGAAGCTCATCAGTATGCGCTGAATTTGAAGACGCTCAAAGCGGGAGACGGAGTTCGTAACGAGGGATTCTGGGGTATCAACACCGTCAGCGGTACCTCTTACAAGCTTTCTTTCTGGGCGAAGAGCGAAAGCAAGTTTGCAGGAACGCTCACTGCTAAGTTGCAGGCCAAGGATGGTAAGGAACTCGGAATGGCGGACGTGAAGGTGAAGCTGACGAAAAAATGGCAGAAATTCACTGCCAACATCACTGCCACAGGTGACGACCCGAAGGCGGAGTTCCTGCTGACTGCCGACAAGGCCGGAGAGCTGCAGCTCGACGTCATCAGCCTCTTCCCGCCTACATTCAAGGACAGGCCTAACGGCATGCGAAAGGACCTCGCAGAGATGCTCCTTGCCATGAAGCCTTCGTTCATGAGATTCCCGGGAGGATGCTTCGTGGAGGGACAGAACAGCCCGGACAACGCATTCAGATGGAAACGGACTATCGGTCCCATCGAGCAGAGACCGGGACACCCCAACGTGAACTGGGGGTACCGTACCAGCGACGGAATCGGATTCCATGAATACCTGCAGCTCGCTGAGGACCTCGGAGCAAAGCCGCTCTTCGTGGTGAACGTGGGTATTTGGCACGGAGGATGCGACCCCTACGACAAGATTGACTCGTGGATTGAGGAATGTCTCGACGCGCTGGAGTACGCCAACGGACCTGTGACATCCAAATACGGAAAGATGCGTGCAGAGAATGGACATCCAGAGCCATTCAACCTCGAGTATATCGAGATCGGTAACGAGAATTACAACTTCAACATGGAAAACAACTCCGACCAGAGCGACCACTATCCTGAGCGTTACATACAGTTCTACAATGCCATCAAAGCAAAATATCCAAATGTGAAATGTATCGGAAACGTGGAGTCTTGGAGCACAGACGAGCCTTCTTGGAGAAACAGCCATCCGGTCGACATGGTGGACGAGCACTACTACAGAAACCCCAAGTGGTTTGCCGACCGATTCCTCAAGTACAACTCATATCCTCGAAACTCACATAAGGTGTATGTGGGAGAATATGCTGTCACAAGCATGTTCGGAGACATCGGAAACCTCAACGCGGCTCTCGGAGAGGCGGTATACATGATGGGTATGGAGAACAACTCCGACGTGGTGGTGATGAACTCATACGCGCCTATTTTCGTCAACGAGAACGACGCCCGTTGGAGACCGGACATGATTCGGTTCAACTCATCCAAATGCATGGGAACACCGTCGTACTATGTGCAGCAGCTCTTCCCCAACAACATCGGTAAGCAGGTGGTGCAGACATCCTGGACTGCTGAGCTCGAAGCGAAGGAGAGCCCAGAGGTGGAGACTGTGAAGCCTTTCCAGGTGGGACTCGCATCCTGGAGCACAACGGCGGAATACCGCAATGCGTCGCTCACCGTGGACGGCAAGGAATTTCCGCTGCCGGAATTTGACAAGTGGAACACGCAGAACGGAGAATGGAAGGCTGACGGAAAAAACGTCACCCAGACCTCCAACGCACAGGCGGCAATTCTACTTGCTCCCGATAAGATCACGTCGCGCAACTACACTTACAAGGTGCAGGCTCGCAAGACCCGTGGACTCGAGGGCTTCATGCTTATGTTCGACTACTTCGACCGCGACAACTACTCTTGGTTCAACATCGGTGGATGGAGCAACACGCAGAACAACGTGGAGCAGGGAATGGGCGGTGGACGTGTCCAGCTGGCACGCGACCATCGTTTCCGGGTCGACAACGACCGCTGGTACGACATTCAGGTGGACGTACGGGGCGACAGCATTTTCTGCTATATCGACGGACAGCTGAACATATCTTGTGCCAAGCAGAAGGGTGGAAGCATGGAGGGCGTATATGCCACTACCACCATCGACGACTCTGCGAAGATGATGTATGTGAAGGTGGTCAACGTGGGAGAAGGTCATGCGCCGGGACTTATCAACCTGAAGAACTGCGCTGTCGACACCAATGATCACAAGGGGGGAGTGGAAATCATTCGGCTCTCATCCGAGAGCGGCTATGACGAGAACACGCTCGACAATCCGAAGGCCATCTATCCTCGTAGTGCGGCTGCCATCGTTCCACAGCCTGGAAACGTCGTCTTCGAAGTGCCACCATACTCAGTCAACATCATCAAAATCAAGCTGAAATAACTCGCTGGCATTCACTGTAGGGACTTACTTTATGTATGTCCGCATATACCAGGAAAATGCATTATTGTCTTGGAATTTTCATAAACTGTAGGGACTTACTTTATGTATGTCCGCCATAAAAATTACCCCCGGAATCAGGATTGGTTCCGGGGGTAATTTAAACCTTAAATTTTAAAGACCCATAATGGCAGTTTTTGCCGTTTCTGCCATCACCTTGGCTCCTTTCGCGTTAGGATGGATCATGTCGGAAACAAACAAGTCGGACGATGTGGAGGTCGGAGTGTGGAAGTCTATCACTTCCAGCTTGTTCTTCTTTGCCACGCGGTCGATTATCGGTATGATCTCACCCGTGATCACTTCTTCGCGGATGGTCCACTGCTCTTTCCAGGCCTTGGCTGGGTAGCCAAGCAGAATCCGAGGATGGCTCGGCAGAGCCTTGAGCTCGTCTATCATCTGCTGCATGTCTTTCTCATACTGCGCGGCGTTCCAGTTGGCTGTCTTGCTGTCGTTCGTGCCAAGCTTGATGATGGCGATATTCGGGTTGAAGTCTTTGCAGTCCTTCCACATATACTCGTTCATGTAAGGATGGTCACCGGTGGAGAGCATCGTGCGGGCACCCAGTCCGAAATTGCGAACGTGGTAGCCGCTGCCAAGCATGTTCTGCAGCTGAGCTGGATAGCCCTGCTTGTCGCGCTTGTCGATGCCGCTCCCGTAGGTGATGCTGTTACCGATGCACGCCACGCGTATCGCATCCTGCTTGTGAGAAGGAAGCTTGCTCAGCCACTTCGTCAGCGACTGCAGCATGTCATCGTAGAACGGGAACTCTTTCGGACGCCAGCCGTGGCCGCCGTAGGGATAGACGTGCAAGGCTGCGTTCACGCAGTTTCGACGAAGCGACGTGTAATAAGCTATGCCGTTGGTCAGAACTGGCACTGTGCCGTCGTCGTCAGCCATGAAGAGGATGGCGGGAGGGGTGAGATGGGTCACGATCTGCTTGTCGTTCGAGTATTCCTTCACCAGCTCCGGGTCCTTCTGTCCCTCCCCAAGGAAATTCACGCACGAACCTTTGTGGGTGATTTTCTGGTCCATGCTGATGACGGGGTAGAACAGGATCTGGAAATTCGGACGGGCGTCGAAGTCTGTGTGGGTGGCGATGGTCGATGCCAGGTGTCCGCCGGCTGAGAATCCCATGATACCCACGTCGTAGGGGTTGATGTGCCATACAGACGCGCTGTCGCGTACGGTGGTGATGGCATGCTTGGCGTCGTCCATCGGGATGTTGCGGTCACCTTTGGGCATGCGGTAGCGAAGCACGAAGTAGGCGATGCCCTGGTCGTTGAAATAGGGGGCCCAGTCTGTGCCTTCATAGTCCATGCACACGTGCTGGTAGCCGCCGCCAGGACAGCATACCACTGCACGGCCAGTGGATTTATCAGGACTGGGAAGGAAACAATAAAGGACGGACTTGCCGTCGTCTGAATTTTTCAGCTCAAAAGAGCGTTGCGCCATGGCTCCTGCAGTCAGTAGAAGCATGGCAGTCAGTAGTGTTAGTCGTTTCATTTCTCTTGGTATTTTGTTTAGTTTTTTCTCTAATTGTCCTGGATTTTCCAGCTTTTTCTAGAGTCTCTAGAATTTCTAATTTTTCTAGATTCTCTAAATCTTCTAGTTTCTCTAGAATCTCTAGTTTTTCCAGGTCTTTCTGGAGGCGTTTTTTATCTACATTGCCTTTTGGATGCTCTCAAGCCATTTCACGAAGGAATCGCTCTCGTTGGTCAGTATCCGCCATTTGTTGCGCTCTGCCACTGTGGACGCGCTCCCGAACTGATAATACCATACTGCCTGGCCTTTGGCGTTGGTATAGACACCGATAGTGAAGTCTCCGTCGTCACCGTATGTGTATTCCTCGGTGTAGGTGGATTCCACGCCGTCGTCGTCGAGGACGATGGCTGGCATAAGTGTCTTTTTGGTGATACCGGTCTTGGGCAGAGCCACCGAGGTAGAGTCCTCAGAAAGACTCTTCAGCCTCCCAAACGCTTTGAGAAGAAAATTCAATTCTGTCATGTCTAATCTGCATTGGCGGTTCTCTCGTGTATCGGCGTTTGTATAAGTCAAGTAAAGGTCGCTCTTCTTGGAGGGTCTTTCGTGGATGACAGGTTCGTTGGCATGGCCAGGGTGAGGGGCGTTGAGGCCGATTATCTGCTTTATCTCACCCTCAATCACTCCATATCCTTCAATTTCATATGGGTCGACGCTGAAAGTCATCATCCTGGCCTCCTGGGCATTGGCAAACTGAATGAGGGAAGCTAATATCAAAAAGGCAAGTTTCTTCATCATTTTTATTATTTGAAATTAGGTGTTTGTATTGCTTATTTCCGACAAAATTAATGAAATTATCTGAGATATCAAACATTTAACACGATAATTCCGTCTTTTCTTTGGCCTTATTCCTTGTTTTTGACAATCTATATGAGGTTTAGGCCAACATAAAAAGCGCGCGCGGGCAAGCTGATGCCTGTCCGCGCGCGGTCCTTTTCTCTGAGGTGTAAGCCTCTACTTAATCTTTTGTCTGAAATTTATGTGGTTGCTTGTCTGGAAATCCTTTGTCTCAAATCCGTATCTTCATTGAAGTTCAAACCCATCTTCAGAGTAACTAAAACTTTTCACTTTTCACTTAATTAAAGTATTTCCACCTGACGGCCTACCTTCGGAGCCTCTTCCGGAGCTTTCTTCGGAATGTCGATGTAGAGCACGCCGTTCTCAACCTTTGCACCGATCTTCTCTTTCTCCACGTCCTCAGGCAACTCGAAAGTCTGCTCGAATTTCGTGTAAGAGAATTCACGACGAAGATATCTCGTGTCCTTGTTCTCTTCATTGTTCTCCTGCTTGGTCTCCAGTTTGATTCGCAAGTTGCCCTCGTCGGTCAGCTCAACGTTGAAGTCCTCTTTCTTAGCGCCTGGAGCGGCAAGTTCTACCTGATAACCCTTTTCATTCTCCATCACGTTGATTGCTGGTGATGTGCTGTGGTTCTTGGCGGGAATCCATGCGTCGAAAATGTCGTTAAACATTGCTGGCAACCACTCGTTGTTCATTGTCCTGGTTTTCATAATTTTTTCCTCCTATTTCGGTCTGCTTACGCCGACCTTTTTAAATTGTTAAACTTATCTTTTTTTATCGTCCTGCTCTTGCGCAGGCTCACCCTCTTTACTGCAACCAAAATGCCAAGACGGTTTTTAATAAAAATTCATGTCATAGTGGCAAAGATGTATGTCAAAATGGCAAAAATGGTCACAAATCGGTGTCATTTCATAAAAACAACGCTCCTAAAATTGCCTATACCGATTATTTTTGCAATCTTTGCAAAAGAAATCTTGATAACAACAGAAATAAAGAACTAACAACCAAAAATGAAAAAACTGCTACTTTTGTTCGCAATCACTCTCGCAGTGATAACTGATGGGCATGCCCAGAAATTTGCTGGTGGCGACCTCAGCCTCGTTCCGGCCTATGAGAAGACGGGTGACATCTGGCTCGATGCCGACCGTCATGAAATCAACTCTTACTATTCCGACGGAATGCTCACTTTCCTCAAGGAGGTGGCGGGATGGAACGCTGTGCGCGTCAGGCTCATGGTGGACCCATCGAACGACGCTTACCTCGCCACTTGCCAGGACCTGGACTACGTGAAGAAATTCGGCAAGAGAATCAAGGACGCTGGCATGAGTTTCCTACTCGACATTTTCTACAGCGACTCCTGGACTGACGTCAGCTCACAGTGGATGCCTGCAAGCTGGGGATTCACAAAGGCAACGTCGACTGCGACAGTGGCAGCGAAGGTGAAGAGCTACACCACCGACGTGCTCAACCAGATGGCTGAATACGGGGCTGCCCCCGACTTCGTTCAGATTGGCAACGAGGTGAGCTACGGTATGTTGTGGGACGCTGCATCGGGTGCCTCGAAGTCCAACGCATTCTATATGAGCGGGAGCTACTCGGCATACAAAAATCAGATAGAGCGGTTCGCACAGCTCCTGCAGGCGGCTGCCGACGGTGTCAGGGAGTCGGAGTGCGGTGAGGCAAAAATCATTCTTCACTGCGAGCGTACTGCCAACGCGGAGCACACCATCAACTTCTATGACTGGGTGGGGCAGGCTGGATTCGATGAATACGACATCATGGGACTCAGTTTCTATCCTCAGTGGCATGGCGACCTCTCGCATCTCAGAGCCACGATCAAGGAACTTCACGACACCTTCGAGGAGAAGGAGATACAGATTGTGGAGACGGGATATTTCAACAACGCCAACATCGACTTGGACAAGCTCACGTACAACACCAGCGAGACATGGCCGTTCTCTCCGGCTGGACAGGCGGCTTTCCTCAAGGACCTCATAGCTGTGCTCAAGGAGTTCGACAGCGTCACCGGACTTTACTACTGGCAACCGGAGGAGTGCGGAAACGCGGCTGACGAATCTGAGAACAACCGCGTGATGGACGGATGGGACAACCGAGGATTCTGGCAGCTCACATGGAAAAGCGGCACTCACGCCCTACAGAGCGGAGCGGCACTCATGACTCTCTCTTCTTTCCTCTCCAACGAGGAACCGCAGGTCGACGACACCGACATCTCCGACCGATTCCAGAACCTGGACTTCGAGGCATGCGAGTACAACGAGGAGGGGGGATATGTCACTACCTGCCCGGGATGGGAAATCAACTACGACACGCCTTGGGGAAGCGGACCATGGCCGGTGATGGCAAACGAATGGCACTCCAGCCTCGTCGACGGAAAGACGATGCAGGGATGGAACGCAGGGGGAACCGCACTGGCAGAGGGACCATTCCTATATCAGTCCCTCGACGAGCTGCCGGCCGGCACATACACCGTCACTGCTGCAGTACACACTGACTACGACGGAATGAGCCTGTTCGCCAACAACGACAAGACGACCATTGGAGCCACATCGGAGTGGGGGACGGCATTCGAGACCAAGGTGACCACTCAACTCTCCACGCCGGGAAAACTCACCATAGGACTCTCGTTCAACCAGCGGGTCGAGACCACCAGCGACATCAATCTCTATGTCGACAATTTCAAGGTGCTCTACAACCCGACTGTCACTGCCGTCAAGGGAGATGTCAACGAGGACAAGAAGGTGGACATTTCCGACATCGTGGCTGTCATCAACCAAATCGCGGGAACGGCCTCTTACCCCAATGCCGACGTCAACACTGACGACAAAGTCGACATCTCAGATATCGTCGCTATTATCAATATCATCGCCGGACAGTAAGCGCATAAAGCGATTTTTTCTCGGCTTTTCCGGATTTTCCAAAATCTCCGGAAAAGTCGGAAAAAACGGAAAAACCGCTATATAATCAACTCCCGGAAAACTAAAAAAATCAAAAACTAAATACATTTCTTGCATGATAGGCCAAATTTGACTAATTTTGCAGTTGAAACTGTATTTTAATAATAAAGAAACCTATTTTACGACAAAATTTTTTGAATGGACAGAAAGGTTAGAGTGCGCTTTGCGCCGAGTCCCACAGGGCCGCTGCATATCGGAGGTGTGCGTACGGCATTGTACAACTACTTGTTTGCAAAGCAAAACGGAGGCGATCTCATTTTCAGAATTGAGGACACGGATTCCAGCCGATTTGTGCCTGGTGCGGAGCAGTATATCATCGAGGCTTTTGAATGGCTCGGTATCAAATTCGACGAAGGCGTAAGCTATGGAGGGGAATACGGACCTTACAGGCAGAGTGAAAGGAGGGAGATTTACAAGAAATATGTGGATCAGCTACTCGATGAGGGAAAAGCTTATTATGCTTTCGACACTCCGGAGGAATTGGATGCCAAACGTGCTGAGATCGAGAATTTCCAGTACGACGCCAAGACTCGAGGAATGATGCGCAACTCGCTATCACTGCCCAAGACGGAAGTCGACAGGCTCCTCAGCGAAGGGGCGCAGTATGTGGTGCGCTTCAAGATTGAGCCGGGACGTGACGTCCATGTGGACGACATCATACGAGGCGACGTGAGCATCAACTCGTCCATACTCGACGACAAAGTGCTGTTCAAGTCCGCTGACCAGCTGCCAACATACCATCTCGCCAACATCGTGGACGACCACCTCATGGAGGTGAGCCACGTCATCAGGGGAGAGGAATGGCTGCCGTCGGCTCCGCTTCATGTGCTCCTGTATGAGGCTTTCGGATGGACCGAATCGATGCCTCGTTTCGCACACCTGCCACTGCTACTCAAGCCGGTGGGAAACGGAAAACTATCCAAGCGCGACGGAGACAAGCTCGGATTCCCTGTCTTTCCGCTCGAATGGCACGACCCGAAGTCGGGGGAGGTCAGCTCGGGATACAGGGAGAAGGGATATCTGCCGGAGGCGGTCGTCAATTTCCTCGCACTGCTCGGATGGAATCCGGGAAACGACCAGGAGATCATGTCCATGGAAGAGATGATTAAGTTGTTCAATCTCTCGAAATGCTCGAAGAACGGGGCGCGATTCGACTATGTCAAGGGTATATGGTTCAACCATCAGTATCTGCTACAACGGCCTGCAGAGCTCTGGGTGCCTGAGTTCGACAAGCTGCTCAGGGAAAACGGCATTGAGGCCACGCCCGAAAAGGAAGCAAAGGTGGTGGATCTCATGAAACTCAAGGTCATCGAATACACCGACAACCAAGGCAACAAGAAAAAACGAAATATCAGCTTTGTTAGCGACCTCTGGCCGCTCACCAAGTTCTTCTTCGTGGCTCCTGACAAATACGACAAGGAAGACAAGTTCGTCAGAAAGAACTGGAAAGAAGAGACTTGGGCTGAGATGGACGAACTGGCTGGTGTCCTCTCTGCGGTCGACAATTTCACGGTCGACGAAATCAAGGACATGGTCGAGGCATGGGTCGAGGCCAAGGGATGCAAGCCCTGGAACGCATGGAGGGTGTGCCTCGTCGGAACAGGACAAGGACCCGACATGTACGAGCTCGCTGCATGCCTCGGTAAGGAGGAGACACTGCGACGCATGGACAACGCACTGGCTGCTCTCAAATAGAGTTCCTAAACTCTCAACTCTAAACTCACAGAGTAACTTTCCTCTAAACTCTAAACTCTCAACTCTAAACTCACAGAGTAACAATGGCTCTATATGCATTTGCCGCATGGCTGGGGTCGCTTATCAACCCCAAAATCAAGAAACTCATCGAAGGGCACAAGGAAATCCTGACAACCGTAAGAAACGGAATCAGTCCCGACGATAGAGTCGTGTGGTTCCATGTGGCTTCGCTCGGAGAGTTTGAACAGGGTAGACCGCTCATGGAATTGGTCAGAAAGAACCATCCTGAGTTCAAAATCCTGCTCACGTTCTTCTCGCCATCAGGATATGAGGTTAGGAAAAACTACGAGGGCGCTGATGTCATCTGCTATATACCGTTCGACACAAAATGGAGCGCCAACCGATTCCTCAACATCGTCAACCCGGAAATCGCCATTTTCATCAAGTACGAGTTCTGGTATTTCCTACTCTCTGGGATGAAGAAAAGGGGAACGAAGCTCTACAGCGTGTCAAGCATCTTCCGTGAGGGACAGATTTTCTTCCGATTCAAGAACGTGGCTAAGGTGCTGCGGCAGTTCACTCATCTTTTCGTGCAAAACCAGAAGTCGAAGGACTTGCTGGCAGGCATCGACATCGACAACGTGACAATCGTTGGAGACACGCGACTCGACCGCGTAATGCAAATCTATCAGGCGGCTTCCGACCTGCCGCTGGTCGAGATGTTCAAGTCTGGACAGAAGGTGTTCATCGCCGGATCAAGCTGGGAGCCCGACGAGCATATATATATCCCTTATTTCAACAACAGGAAAAACTGGAAGCTCATCATCGCACCGCATGAGATGAACGAACTCAGACTGGAAAAGCTCAAGAGAGCACTCGACGGACGTAGCGTGCTTATGTACACCGACATGGAGAAGATGGTGGCTGAAGGCGGAAAATCCGTGGCTGAGCGACTGCTCGAGGAAGCGGACGTGCTCATCATCGACTGCTTCGGGAAATTGTCCTCAATCTACCGATACGGCGAGATTGCACTCGTGGGAGGGGGATTCGGAGCTGGAATACATAACGTGCCAGAAGCTGCTGTATATTCCATCCCCGTAGTCTTCGGACCGAACAACAAGAAGTTCAACGAGGCACAGGAACTCAAGGAATGTGGAGGCGCGTTCGAGTACAACGACGCGCAGTCGTTCGCCAATATCATGGACCGCTTGATCGACAATCCTGAAGAACTTGCCAAGGCAGGACAAGCTGCCGGACAGTACATCAACACCCACGTGGGAGCTACCCAGAAATGCTACGAGGCCATATTCGGCAGCGACAATCAAGGCAAGTTCTAATCCTTTTTTGCATTTATTAATTTTTAGAACTTGCCTCAATGGCAAGAAACAATTTCCGTTAGCTAACTCAGCATGAAAAGATGAATAAAAAACACTTTGCCAAGGCATTAATCGCCATCACCTTTTTTACCATTTTCACCACTGCCATTGCCGCATCATGCCATCATGACAACGACAAAGCTGACGGGCAGGCCAACAACAAAGGACATATCATTCTCTATACCGACGATTTCATGACTGGAGTATCGTGGAAAGAAGAAATCGAGGCTGTATCGGGGATGGAGGTTCATGTCTTCGATTTCGGCAAGGCCAAAGGCAGGAGCAAGCAGGCGGTCGACTATTTCAGAGCCAACAACCACCTGCAGCATTTCCGACCAAAAGCTGTGTTTTTTCAGATTGGATGCGACGGAAAACCTGACGCTGACAGCAACTACGAGAATATTCTTTTCGACCATCCCACGGGGGAGGTGTGTACACTCACTGGCAAGATGGCACGCAACAAACGGATTGCCGTTTCAAAAAAAGACCATGACATCGCCGTCAATAACTTTGCAGGTGCTCTCTATTTCATGATACGCACACAGCGTATTCTCCACAGGGATGCCAGAGCTTTCATCCTCCCTCCTGTCAAGTCGGGACTGGCTGCCAACACGGCGGCTTGCAGGCAACTTGAGCAATTGGCTAACATGTTCTGCATTCCATTCCTACAGTCTAATAAGGAGCTGAAGGATTATGCATTCCTTTGGAACGGCGGAAGGCCGGATTTCGGAAAGATGCTCATCATCGGCGACAGCTACTGCGAGCAACGCAGATGGATCAACAGCCTGGAGCAAATTGCTAAGGTGGAGGTCGTAAACCTCGGAGTCACCAGCGCATCCATGCGCGACCACTTTGAGGACCGTGTGTCGTATCCTTATTCCAAGAACCCGGTGAAGACGGACTGTAACGGCAACCGAAACACGCTCGGATGCCAAATCCTGAAGCTGCATCGGATGCTCAGTGGAAAGAACCTCCTCGCTGGAGAACAGTCGCTGCAGGGATGGAAGCCTGACATCATTCTCGTGGAAGGTGGTGGAAACGATTTCGCCGACAAACCTGCTGTCGAGGCTCAATACGGGCAACATATCCAAAACGACATAAGAACATCCTTTGCCGGGGCGCTGTCCTATCTGACCAAGGACCTGCACGCCACTTTCCCAAATGCCAAGATTTTCATCGTCGTATCGGCCGGACTTTATTACGGACACACCGACAACCCGTTTGAATACATGGAGAAGGCGCGCCAACAGCGAAAGGCGGCTAAAATGCTGGGATATCCCACCATCGACTGGGATAAGGACGGAAGGCTCTCATTCATATATAACAACTCTGCAGGCACAGGCAACGGGACGAAGGCTAAGCCTTACCGATACAATCAGCCGACAGACGAGACCATCGACCTGCTTCATCCAAACGACTACGGCGCACTGTTCCTCGCTGAGTCTGCCGTGCATTGGATTACAAAACACCATAACGTAAAAAAGTGAGGTCTTAGGAAAGGTCGTCAGACTGGGTGCTCAGCGATGTTTCTTTTGCTCATGCTGTACAATAGCATTGTTTAATACCTAATATACAACGAATCATAATGAAGAAATCCATAGTTTTTTACCTGTTGATGTTGTTCTGCGTTGTTTCGTACGCTCAGCAGGATCAGACATTCAGTGTCAAAGGAGTGACGTTCAAGATGAAGTTCGTCAAGGGTGGTTCATTCACGATGGGGGCGACCAAGGAGCAGGGAACTGCGGCCGAGGAAAAAGAGAAGCCTGCCCATAAGGTCAGTGTCAACGACTACTACATCGGACAGACTGAGGTGACCCAGGCCTTATGGATGGCAGTAATGGGATCTAACCCCTCGGAGTTCAGGGCATACGACCATCCGGTGGAGAACGTCTCATGGGATGACTGCCAGGTGTTTATTGCCAAGCTCAACGAAATCACTGGAGCACGATTCCGACTGCCTACGGAGGCGGAGTGGGAGTTCGCGGCAAGGGGAGGAAACAAAAGCCAGAAATTCAAGTATTCCGGATCTAACCGCCATCTGGATGTGGCATGGAGTGCCGATGCCATCGAGGCTATCCTACCAAAGGATATACCTTACACCACCAATGTGTTCAACCCAGAGCAGAATATGCCAACGTCGGAGGACGAGACCAACGCCACTCAGATTGTGGGAATAAAAGCACCGAACGAACTTGGCATCTACGACATGAGCGGTAACGTCTGGGAATGGTGTGCCGACCGATTCGACGAGCAGTACTATAAGAACTCTCCTTCCAACAACCCGCAGGGGCCGGATTCTGGAGCCAATCGTGTCCACAGAGGTGGAAGCTGGAGAAGCGGTGAGTGGTATTGCCGTGTGTCCAACCGCAATGCCGACGTGCCGGGATACAGCTACAGCACGCTGGGATTCCGACTGGCACTCTGAGAATAGTTGAAAGATGAAAGTTTAAAGTTGAAAGATGACTATGATCGGCGAGATAAAAAAATAACTTGCCTCACCTTCTGTCCCATTGGAATGCAGGTCATTGCTGACTATCGTCTCGTCTTCTTGTCTTCTTGTCTTCTCGTCTTCATAAAAACGACGCAACTAATTTTTTAACAGTTGCTATATTTTATAATGAATTGCCCGTTATGCAACGCATTACGGGCTTTTATTTTTGAAAAACACAATTTTATTCAAAGAAATATGAAATAAATTTGTAACATTTGTTAAAATTCGTTATCTTCGCAGTGTGTTTTACTTTTTGAACGTAAAGCTCAAACTTTTATTCATCCATATAAACTTCGTAAAACTATGGATATAACGACAATCTTTAAATTATTGGGTTCGCTGGCACTGCTCATGTTCGGTATGAAGGCGCTCAGCGAAGGACTCCAGAAGATGGCTGGACCGCAGATGCGGCTGTGGCTGCAAAGGATGACTTCTAATAGGTTCATGGGAATGTTCATGGGCATGATTGTCACTGCGGCGATTCAGTCATCAACGGCAACAACGCTTATGACTGTCTCTTTCGTCAATGCAGGACTGCTTACACTGGGACAGGCTATTTCGGTCATTCTGGGGGCACACATCGGTACCACCCTCACGGCATGGATCATGAGTGCTGGATTTGCCGGGGGTGCTGGAGGAGGAGGAATCACACAGTACGTATATATTGCTTTCTTCATCGGTATCATTCTTATATACATGAAGAAACACAAAAACATGGGTGATTTCCTTTTTGGAGTCGGATTCCTTTTCCTCGGACTCGGAACGCTCAAGCAGACGGGCATGGACATGCACCTCGAGGAGAATCAGGCGGTCACTGAATTCTTCCTGCAGTTCACTCAAGGGGAGGTTCCTTATGTTTTCACTGTCTTGCTCTTCCTGCTCATCGGTACGGTTCTCACACTATGCGTACAGTCATCGGCTGCAATCATGGCTATCACCATGACCATTTGCGCAACGGGGGCCATGCCTATTGAGCTCGGTATCATCATCGTGCTCGGTGAGAATATCGGAACGACAATCACGTCGAATATCGCTGCACTCGGAGCTAACGTGTCTGCACGCCGAACGGCATTCTCACACTTCATGATCAACACCGTCGGAGTTTGTTGGGTGCTCTGCCTGCTCAAGCCTTTCCTGGCCATGGTATATGCCATTACCGGTACAAAGGACAACGCACTGCTTGTACTGCCTACTTTCCACTCTGCGTTCAATATTGCCAACACTTTTATCATGATTTGGTTCGTACCGCAGATTGAGAAAATCGTTTGTAAGGTCATCAAGCCTAAGCAAGAGGCGGAGGACGAGGATGCAAGGCTCAACTTCATTTCTGCAGGACTCATGCAGACTCCTGAACTTTCAATTCTCAATGCCAAGAAGGAAATCGGTGTCTTTGCCGACAGATGCATTCGGATGTTCGGATTTGTGAGAGAACTGCTACAGATGGATAAAGGAGAAGAATTCAACAAGCTGTTCTCACGTATTGAGAAGTACGAGAGCATCACCGACAACATGGAGGTGGAGATTGCTGCTTACATCAACCAGGTCATTGACGGACATCTCAGCATCGAGTCCAAGACTGAGATCCAGCGAATGCTGCGCGTCGTTTCAGAGATGGAGTCCATTGGCGACTCCTGCTATAACCTGGCACGCACAATCAGCAGAAAGCGAAACCACACTGAGAAGGATTTCACTGAGAAGCAGTACGAGCATATCAACAGCATGTTCAACCTCGACGAGGACGCGCTCAACCAGATGGCCGTCATCATTAAGTACGGAGAGCAGCGATATGTCGACGTCAACAAGTCATACAACATGGAGCATGAGATCAACAACTACCGAACTCAGCTCAAGAACCAGAACATCATCGACATCAACAACCAGCTCTACGACTATCAGATGGGCGTCTACTATATGGACCTCATCTCTGAGTGTGAGAAACTTGGCGATTACATCATCAACGTCATCGAAGCTTCAGGAATCAAGGAAAAGAAAGCGACTGGATTTTAGCTCAAACTGAAAATCCGTCCGCATGGCACTTTAAACTTTAAACATTAAACTTTAAACTTTCAACTAAATTTATCCTTACGAAAATCATGAAACTATTTTCGTATTTGAATTTTATTTCTTAACTTTGCACTCGGTTTAGGGCAATCAGCACCGGACCTGCTCCTGTAGTTCAATGGATAGAACAAGTCTCTCCTAAAGATTAGATACGAGTTCGATTCTCGTCGGGAGTACTCAAAGTGCAGACAATCAGCAGAATATGGCAAATCTGACAGTTTTACGTGGATTCCTGCGTAAAACTGTTCGTTTTTTCGGATAGGGATCTGAACGTCCCAATGAAATGGAAAACATACCAGCAAGACAAACATTATTTTCTGTAAATAACAATTTTTCAGAAAAAAGTCGTAACTTTGCAATATATGTGCTTTTACTTATAAAAATTCAGAGATATGGGATACATTGAAAACAACCTGCTTCAAGGAGAGGAAAT
Source organism: Bacteroidaceae bacterium (assembly GCA_017483765.1). GTDB lineage: Bacteria > Bacteroidota > Bacteroidia > Bacteroidales > Bacteroidaceae > UBA3839. The sequence continues at coordinate 17,685 of JAFUVE010000022.1, forward strand.
CAAGTTTGAGGCCAACCTGCACTGGCTGGTCTATTTCTGCCCGATTTTCCTCACTATCGTGGCGTTCGCCCTGTGCGGATTCGCCATCTATATGAACTACATGACTGCCGGACTCATCGGACTCGGCGTCTTCCTCCTCATCATCTTCTTCTGGTGCCTTGAAATCAATGGAGGCAAGCGCTATGTCGTCACGAACAAACGGGTGATTTTCAAGAAAGGATTCATCAAGCGTACTTCATTCGACCTCATGCTCCAAAAGTGTGAGGGCGTGATGGTTGAGCAGTCAATCATGGGACGCATACTCAACTACGGAACCGTCATCGTCACCACAGGAGAGGCTACCAACAACTACAGCTACATCCGAAACCCATTCGGATTCAGCACAGCCATCAACCAGCAGATCGACAACAACCTGCATCAGACACCTGCCAACCAAAATCAGCAGGCAATCAATCCTTAGGACTACTACCACTCCTGCCCATGAACCCCATTTAAACTCTAAACCAAAAGAGTGTCCGCATGGCTCTTTAAACTTTAAACTTTAAACTTTAAACTAATATAATGTCCGACGACAATTTCGACATAAGGCAACAACAGAGCTCCAAGGAAAAGGACTTCGAGAACGCACTCAGGCCTCTACGCTTCGACGACTTCTCTGGACAGTCTAAGGTGGTGCAGAACCTCTCCGTCTTCGTGGAGGCGGCGAAGTTCCGTGGTGAACCTCTCGACCATACGCTGCTGCACGGGCCGCCCGGACTGGGAAAGACCACACTTTCCAATATCATCGCCAACGAGCTGGGAGTAGGGTTTAAGGTCACTTCAGGGCCGGTGCTCGACAAGCCGGGAGACCTCGCTGGAATACTCACATCACTCGAGGAGAACGACGTGCTCTTCATCGACGAGATACATAGGCTCTCGCCTGTGGTGGAGGAGTATCTCTATTCTGCAATGGAGGACTACCGCATCGACATCATGATTGACAAGGGGCCTTCTGCCAGGTCCATCCAGATTGACCTCAGTCCCTTCACGCTCGTCGGTGCCACCACACGCAGTGGACTGCTCACAGCTCCCCTAAGGGCACGTTTCGGCATCAATCTCCATCTGGAGTACTATGACGCAAGCGTGCTCAAGAAAATCATCATGCGTTCTGCACGGCTCTTGTCTGTTCCATGCGCCGACGATGCGGCAGCGGAGATTGCCGGACGAAGCCGCGGAACCCCACGTATCGCCAACGCATTGCTCCGGCGCGTGCGCGATTTCGCACAAGTGAAAGGCAACGGAGCCATCGACCTGGCCATCGCCCACCATGCACTCGACTCGCTGAACATCACGGAGTATGGTCTCGACGAGATTGACATCAAGATTCTCGCCACCATCATCGACAAGTTCAACGGAGGACCTGTAGGCATCGGAACCATCGCAACCGCCATCGGTGAGGACGCGGGAACCGTGGAGGAAGTCTACGAGCCATTCCTCATCAAGGAGGGATTCATCAAGCGCACCCCAAGAGGAAGGGAAGCAACACCCTTGGCATACAAGCACCTCGGAAGGAAGATCGACAACGGAAACATCCTCATGGGCTCCCTCTTCGATGAATAGTAGAGACGCGCCGTGGCGCGTCTTCAAACTTTATCCCCCGCACGCCTCCATCCGCATGGCCAAATTTCAATTTTCGTGCAAGCGAATACAAAGCCAAGCTTGCTTGAGCTTTGTTGAGCGCCGCCGAAAATCATTTCAATAAATCTCAAATTTCAAATCTCAAAATAAATAATGGCTAATCTCAAGGCATTACTCAAAGACACTGTCATCTACGGAGTGAGCAGTATCGTGGGACGTTTCCTCAACTATCTGCTCGTTCCGCTCTACACGTTCAAAATATCTGCCGAGAGCGGTGGCTACGGCGTGGTCACCAATCTCTACGCCTACACAGCGCTTATTCTCGTCATTCTCACGTTCGGAATGGAGACCACCTTCTTCCGCTTTGCCAACAAGGAGGGGGCAGACTCACGAAAAGTGTTCTCATCCTCGCTGTTCGTCGTCACGGCACTCTCCCTCGTGTTCCTGGCTGCCATTTTCGGCTTTATCACACCCATCTGCAACACGCTCGGAAAAATCTACACCCAGCATCATGAGTATGTGCTGCTTATGGCCAGCTGTGTTGTCCTCGACGCCATACAGGCCATCCCCTTCAGCTACTTGCGATATAAGAAGCGTCCCATCAAGTTCGCCTCGCTCAAGTTGCTATTCATTTTCCTCAATATCGGGCTCAACCTACTTTATTTTATCGTTCTGCCCAATATCTATGCCAAGAACCCAGAGGCTGTCTCGGCCATCTACGACCCGAATGTCGGTGCTGGCTATGTCTTCATCCTCAACTTTATATGCACGTCGTTCATCACATTCTTCTTCGTCAAGGAGTTCCGCGACATCAAGTTCGTGTTCGACAAGCAGCTGCTGCGTCAGATGTTCTCTTATTCATGGCCGATTCTCGTACTCGGCATCGCAGGAATACTCAATCAGGCTGCCGACAAGATTATCTTCCCGCTTGTCTATCCTGATGAGGACCAGGCTCAGCAGCAGCTCGGAATCTACGGGGCATGCGTGAAAATCGCCATGATCATGGCCATGATCACACAGGCTTTCCGATACGCCTATGAGCCGTTCGTCTTCGGAAACGACAAGGACAAGAACTCCAAGGAGTCCTATGCCCTGGCAATGAAGTACTTCATCGTGTTCACGCTCCTTGCCTTCCTCGCCGTCATCGGATATATGGACATCCTCCAGCGCATCATCGGACCAGGCTACCGTGAGGGCCTCAAGGTGGTGCCGATTGTCATGGCGGCAGAGATTATGATGGGTGTCACGTTCAACCTCTCTTTCTGGTACAAGCTCGTGGACAAGACGCTCTGGGGAGCCGTCATATCCATCTCCGGATGTATCGTCCTGTTCATCGTCAACCTCGTCTTTATTCCCAAGTTCAGCTATATGGCATGTGCGTGGGGAGGATTCGCGGGATATGCCACAACCATGCTGCTCAGCTATTTCCTCGGGCAGAAGTACAACCCTGTGAAATATCCTCTCAAGGACATCGCGCTCTACACGCTCTTTGCCGCTGCTCTCTTCGTGGCCATGACATTGCTCCCCAAGGAGTGGAGCCCGTTCATGCGCATCGCTGTCAACACGCTGCTTATCCTCCTTTTCGCTGCGCTCATCGTGATCAAGGACATCATGCCTGCGCTCAGACGCAGAAGAAAGTAGCGACCGCTCTCTTCCTCGGATTCCGGACTTCCCAGAATCCCTGGAACCTCTGAAAATCCCGGAATCTCCGGGAAACCTCCCCCACTGTAATCCCGCTCTACAAACCTCACCTCCTCACGGCTCTCTAAACTAAAGCCGCCAACCGCATGGCCCTTTAAACTTTAAACATTAAACTTTAAACCAAAGAATAACTAACTAAATACTAATTATCATGAACATTCCGTCTGTATTTTGGATTGTGCCGGTCGCATCGGTAGTTGCGCTGGCCATGGCGTGGTTCTTCTTCCGTCAGATGATGAAGGAAGACGAGGGCACGCCCAGGATGCGAGAAATCGCAGGTCACGTAAGACGCGGGGCGATGGCTTATCTGCGACAGCAGTATAAGGTCGTCACCATCGTCTTTATCATTTTAGCTGTCATCTTTGCCGTCATGGCGTATGGGCTGAAGGTGCAGAACCCCTGGGTTCCCTTTGCCTTCCTGACTGGTGGTCTCTTTTCTGGACTGGCTGGCTTCTTCGGCATGAAGACCGCCACGTATGCCAGCGGACGTACGGCCAACGCATGCCGGCAGGGGCTCAACAAGGGGCTTCGTGTGGCTTTCAGAAGCGGGGCCGTCATGGGACTCACGGTCGTGGGACTCGGGCTGCTCGACATCGCCATCTGGTTCCTGATTCTCAGCTATTTCTATCAGGGCGAGCATGCGCTCGTCATCATCACCACCACCATGCTCACCTTCGGCATGGGGGCGTCTTGCCAGGCGTTGTTCGCACGTGTGGGAGGCGGCATCTACACGAAGGCGGCCGACGTGGGTGCTGACCTCGTGGGAAAGGTGGAACAGGACATCCCGGAGGATGACCCACGAAACCCCGCCACCATCGCCGACAACGTGGGCGACAACGTGGGCGACGGGGCCGGAATGGGGGCTGACCTCTACGAGAGCTACTGCGGAAGCATCCTCAGCACGGCGGCTCTCGGAGCCACAGCATTTGCACTCAACCCCGACATGCAGCTCAAGGCGGTCATCGCGCCGATGATTATAGCGGCGGTGGGCATATTCCTCTCACTTATCGGCATCTTCATGGTCAAGACAAAGGAAGGGGCCACGATGAAGAACCTGCTCACATCGCTCTCTGTAGGAACCAACATGAGCGCGGTGCTCATCGCCATAGCCACGTTTGCCATCCTCTATCTGCTGCAGATAGAGAACTGGGTGGGAGTGTCCTTCTCTGTCATCACGGGGCTTGTCGCTGGGGTTATCATCGGACAAGGTACGGAATACTACACGTCTCATTCCTATAAGCCGACCCAGAAAATTGCTGAGTCCTCACAGACAGGCTCTGCCACCGTCATCATCAAGGGGGTGGGCACAGGCATGATATCCACGATGATTCCAGTGGTCACCATCTCGGTGGCCATCATGCTCAGCTTCCTTTGTGCCAACGGATTCGACCTCTCGATGTCTGCCAAGTGCCTGTCCACGGGTCTTTATGGAATCGGCATCGCCGCCGTGGGTATGCTCTCCACGCTCGGCATCACGCTGGCCACCGACGCTTACGGACCGATTGCCGACAATGCGGGTGGCAATGCGGAGATGAGTGAGCTGCCGCCTGAGGTACGTCAGCGAACCGACGCGCTCGACGCGCTCGGCAACACGACTGCAGCCACGGGAAAGGGATTCGCCATCGGATCAGCGGCACTCACAGCTCTCGCACTGTTGGCCTCTTACGTGGAGGAAATCAAAATCGCCATGCAGAGGGCAGTGGAGCAGGGAACTCAGTATGTCGACGCGCTCGGACAGGCCTTCGACCCCAAGACTGCTGACATGGGGCAGTTCATGGATTTCTTCCAGGTGAACCTGATGAACCCGAAAGTACTCGTAGGCGCGTTTATCGGTGGCATGGCGGCTTTCCTCTTCTGTGGACTCACGATGGGTGCCGTCGGAAGGGCGGCTCAGTCGATGGTGGAGGAGGTGAGACGTCAGTTCCGAACCATCAAGGGGATTCTCGAGGGCAAGGCGACGCCTGACTACGGACGATGCGTGGAGATATCCACACGCTCGGCTCAGAGGGAGATGATTTTCCCGTCGCTGCTGGCCATCATCATCCCGATTGTCGTTGGGCTCGTGCTTGGCGTGGCGGGTGTGATGGGGCTCCTTGTGGGAGGACTCACTGCAGGATTCACCCTTGCCGTCTTTATGGCCAATGCCGGAGGAGCATGGGACAACGCGAAGAAAATGGTGGAAGAAGGTAATTTCGGTGGCAAAGGCTCCGACTGCCATAAGGCCACCATCGTGGGCGACACCGTGGGAGACCCCTTCAAGGACACCAGCGGACCATCGCTCAACATCCTCATCAAGCTCATGTCCATGGTCTCCATCGTCATGGCGGGACTCACCATCATATTCGTATAAACGGCCGACTTCCTTTCCCCCTCGAGTGGAGACCGTATCCTCCACCCTCACTGGGGTAGTGTACGTCCTCGTCCGCACAATCGGCCGGCGTAGCATGGCCTATCACCTCCACTGGGGTTGTGGACGTCCTCGTCCGCACAATTGGCCGGCGTAGCACGGCCCTACCTTCAACTCAAAAAGTAACTCCCCTCTCAACTCTAAAAAAAACTCTCAAAACAACTCTCACAATGAAAATAATCATCATCATGTTTCTTTGTGTTGCAGCCGCAGTTTCGGCTGCAGCACAAAACTATCGTTTCGGTCTGGTCAAGGACGAGGGCGGCTACACCAACATCCGCAAGGGGCCAGGCACGAACTATGCCGTTGTCGGAAAGGTGAAGGACGGCAGCTTCATCCTTTACCATACTGATTTCAACGGTTCCTGGTATCAGGTCTACACCCAGCAGGGCAAGCTCCGCGGCTATATCTCTGCCTCCAAGGCGGAACAGTTGGAGTCCCCGGAGTTCTGAACCCGTCAAGCCTGAATGAATATGAGAAAGTATATGTTACTCTTGCTCGTATGCTTGTGGTCAGCAGGCATGCGGGCACAGTCCTATAGCCAGCAGAACGACATCAGCTACACAGCCAAGACCGACGCTTATGCCGTCGAGCGGCTCAAGCTCGACGTCTGTCATCCGGAGGGCAGGACAGCATGTCCGGTCGTGGTGTGGTTTCATGGAGGTGGGCTCGAAGGGGGCAACAAGGAGATTCCGCGCAGGCTTCGCAATAAGGGCTACGTGGTGGTGGGCGTGAACTACCGCCTCCTGCCGCGTGTGACTGTCGACAAGACGCTGGACGACGCGGCGGAGGCGGTGGCGTGGGTGTTTGCCCATTGCAGTGAATATGGTGGCGACCCGAAGAAAATCGTGGTCACGGGCCATTCGGCTGGCGGATATATCGCCATGATGCTTTGCCTGAACAAGGCGTGGCTTGCGGCCTACGGTGTCGATGCGGACAGCGTGATGCTGTATGCCCCTTTCAGCGGGCAGGCCGTCACCCACTACAACGTACGTAAGATGCAGGGAATCCCACCGCTTAGGGCCACCATCGACGAGTTCGCCCCCATCTATTGGGTTCGGCCCGACTGTCCGCCCCTCGTGCTTATCTGTGGCGACCGGGAGCTGGAACTTTATGGTCGGTACGACGAGAACCAGTACCTAGCCCGGATGATGAAACTGGCGGGTCACAAGCAGACTTTCCTCTACGAGCTTGGTGGACACGGCCACGGCACCATGGTCGATCCCGCTTTCCACATTCTCGACACGCACATCCGTAGCATTCTCAGACTCAAAGTCGACCCATAATTCTCTAAAAATTAAAACATAGGGCATAAAACTAAAAAAAACGTCGTTTTGTTTTGCCGTTTCTGAAAATATGCGTAACTTTGCAAACGCAATCGCGTAACGCATGCCCAGATGGCGGAATTGGTAGACGCGTTGGTCTCAAACACCAATGCCGCAAGGCGTGCCGGTTCGATCCCGGCTCTGGGTACGTATTCAAACGTCAATTAGTTGATATTCAATTAGTTGGCGTTTTTTCTTTTAAAAAATTGTCCTCTTTTTGCCGACTTATCCAACAACATACCCCACTGTGCGTATGTACATCCTCGTCCGCATAGTCGTTCGTCGCATGACCAATTCCATCCCCACTGGGGGCATGGACGTCCTCGTCTGTGCCAACCGTCGAGGGCTCGATGCCCGAGACGGTTGAAATCCCCTGTCCCAACCACACCAATTCCGTCAGCAAGTAGAGACGCGCCGTGGTGCGTCTTCAAATCTCTTTCATCCCAAATTTTTACCTAATTATCAAACATCATACTCCACTGTGCGTATGTACATCCTCGTCCTCACAGTCGTCCGTCGCATGACCAATTTCATCCCCACTGGGGGCATGGACGTCCTCGTCCGTGCCAACCGTCGAGGGCTCGATGCCCGAGACGGTTGAAATCCCCTGTCCCAACCACACCGATTCTGTCAGCAAGTAGAGACGCGCCGTGGTGCGTCTTCAAATCCCGCCGCACCCGGATCTTCAAAACCTCCCCGTCCAACCTGCTCTACCTCAAAATGTAATTAATCTACTATTACTTCCCAGAAACCACCTTTGTCTGGACCTACTCGACGAACAACACCTTGCTCTTGTAGTTTCTTGATGTTTCTCGCAATGTTTCTCCTGTCAATACCTATTATTTCAGCCATTTTAGTGGTTGAAATATAAGGATCCTCCTTTATCAAGTCGATAATTTTCTGTGACGTTTTCTGTGACGCATCTGTGACGTTTTCTGTGGCATTCACCTTTTCTGTAACGTTTACATTCACCCTTTCATCATTTACATTCACCTTTTCTGCTACCTTTGGCACCGTAATCTTCAGGATGAACTCGTCAGTTCTGAAGGATGGGACATTCGCACCATTAGCCTCTTGTTCACGACAGATACGGTCAAAGCCTTCGACTAGTCATTTTTAGTCGTTATTTATGGCCATCTAGTCGCGTTTTGGCCATATAGATTTGGCCATCTTTTTAATTCTTGGCTATAATTTGGCCATAAGTTTAGCTTTTATAGCCATATTCAAACCAAGTACGGCCATTGACCTGAATCATATTCTCATTTTTCATTTCTTCTAATATGTGTCGAAGTAACCTGCGCTTTTGTTCCATAGACTTCGTTGAAGGAAGAACGTCTTTTATGTATTCCAAGATTGCATCAAGTTTTGTTCCTTCCTCCCCGCATTCTGAATGAACTGCAGAGCCATCTGCTTTATCTTGTCTCGTTCAAGTCCTTTCACCTTGGTGTATTCAGACAATTGTTTAGTTTGCCTTGCAATGCTCAGAGATATGGTCAGGTCTGGATATTCCCCCTCGACCAAGCCACGCTCCAAACGATTCATGGCATCGCTTCCATTCAGTCGGTGTTCTTTCTGTACAGCATCAAGCAGGATGCAGTCCTCCAACGTCAAGTCTTTTTTCTCTTTCAGAAGTTTGGTGTACTTCTCATTAATGGCGTTACCATACAGGCGGACGGTAACCTCCTTATTGGCTGCGTCAATCTCATAGTCAGGCATGGGAAAGTGGCGTTTCCACTGTTCATTGAAGATTTTACGGATGCCACGGCCAACGATGTCAATCATATTGAAGTTCACCATCGCATTGCAAAGACATTCGTTGCGGTAGTGGCGTTGTGGGCCATGTGTAGCCAGAGCCTTTTTCGTTGCCTGAAGCACTTCTACCTGAATCATGTATGTATTCATTTGCGTCATTTGTTCCCAGAGGTTGTTTCCTACAATAGTTTCGTTGAACTGGAGAAAATCGCTTAGTGAATATATTAGGAGCCATATTTGCATATTGTTTCTTCTCAAAGAAACCATGCATTTGTGTGGAAAGGTCTGTAGATAACCAACTTACTTTATTCTAAAATTCGTCGAACTCAGATTAATTAACTTTGCCGAAAATTAGCACAGCAAACTCATGAGTGACTGATTTTGTCCGATGCTACTGACTGAATTCCGACCGACGTGAGCAAGCAGTCAAGAAATGTGTTGACGACTTGATACAGCAAACAAATCAGCAGCTGGAACGCCATCGGCTTCAGCAACGCCAGGAATGGAATGTGCAGAACGATCATCTCAAATCTGTAGTGCGTGAGAACAAGGGAATCTGGCTATCCAGCAAAGTTTTCTGGTGGGCCATAGGAGTCTTTGAAGTGGCCGTGTGTCTTGCCATCTACTTCGGTGGCAACGCTCTGCTCTCCGCCATTCGGTGACATACTAACAATGAAAAGCCCAACTGAACAAGATAATCAGTTGGGCTTTTCGGTATGCTTGTATGGAGGATTACTCAATTATTTCCCAGAAACCATTTTTATCTGCACCCACTCTACGAAGGTATTTGCCACGCATATAATCTATATTGCGCATGATAGAATTAACACTGATTCCTACGGCTTTTGAAAGCTCTATGACCGATACATACGGATTGTCTATCATAAGTTCAAGAATGGTAATACGGTTTCCTGTCAACTTATCGCCATTCATTTTAGCCCTTTCTATCATCTTTTCTATCAGCCCTTGGCGATTTACATTCACCTTTTCACTCACCTTTCCGTTATTTACATTCACCTTTTCTGTGACATTTACATTCACCTTTTCATCATTTACATTCACCTTTTCTGTTACCTTTGGCACGGTAATCTTCAGGATGAACTCGTCAGTTCTGAAAGATGGGACATTCGCACCATTAACCTCTTGCTCGCGACAGATACGATCAAAGCCCTCGCCGAACTCCTTCACAAAGTGATATGCTTTGAGGAAGGCTGCTATCTTGGGATTACGAGAGAAATGGGTGTGCCGTATATTGTTGGGCTTTACCTGTCCTGGGAGTTTGCCAGGAGACTCGAACACCAACCGGTCATCAAACATCTTGATTTGTATTTCCGTGCCCTTGATGTTGTAGGCTCGATGGCAGCAAGCGTTGACCGTCATCTCTTGAATGACGAACTCAGGGTAATCACGCTTTGTTACGAACTGGGCATGTTGTCCCAGGAACGTATGCTCACGAACCTGAGTCTCGATAAACTCAATCGTCTTCTTGACCTGGTTCAAGATGGTTCCCTCAAATGTAACATCCTTGATGACATTCATCTCAGCACCCACCTTTTCATCAACACCTTCGTATCTAATGAAGCGTGTGCGGGCACGAGGAAAGAACTTCTGGGGATACTTGCCAAAGAGAAGAATGCAGGCGGTGCTCACCTCCTCTTCACCTTTCTTGTTGGTCTTCGGAATCTTACAGCACTCGGAACTTTCAACTCTAAACTGGTGGCATTGTCACCCCATGTCCATGCCAGAAACAACCATTCAGAAAGATGCAAGTTCTATACTTCAGCATCACAATGTCGGGTTTCCCTGGCAGCCGTAGATGGTTTAGCCGATAGCGGAAACCATGCTCCCACAGGTAGCGACGCATAACCATCTCCAGCTTTGAGTCCTTGCCGAGAATGGCCGTCATGTTTGCATGGCGTTGTTGTGGGGTGGGGATGTCTGCCATATTGATTGACTAAGTTGATTGATATTCTATCAATTTCTCTCCCGTAATAACAATTGGGGTACCTTCCTGATATTCGTTTACCGTATCTAAACGATATTCAGTCAGTATTTTTGCCAAATTGACATCCGGTTTGATGGTAACTTCTTCGTCGAACACAAAGCAGAAGTAGTTGCCTTGCGGGTTAGGGTAGAGTGCTTGACGCATACGTTCTTCCGACATCACAGCATGGTGGTGTACGTGGAATATGCGGTATTCGTTCTTATAATCTTCGCCAAGCTGATAGAGAATGACAAACTTGATTCCGCCTTGTTCCAGTTGGCTGCGCTTCATCATACCTGCACGCTTCAGTCCTTTGGTGAATATCCTCACATTGTACAGGTTCGTACCCTTGTCGTTGGCGCCCAATATCCAGTTTAATTGGGCCTCGTCCTTGTAGCATCCGATGAGGAAATTGTCTTTCAAGTAGCGTTGTACATAATGCAAAGTGAGGAGCGAAGCTGGGACAGGAGTTCTCTTTTTTTCTTGCTCCACTTTAGGCAGAAGCGTTTCAGGACTGACCCCGATGGGACATTTCGCCATATAGAAGTATGGAGCCAGCAGAGAAAGCGTCCGCTCGTTTTCGTCGGTAAAGCGTTCGCTGTTGTCCAAAGCGACAGAATAGTAGCTCTGTCTGCCTGTGTCACCATAAGGGGTGTATACTTTACCCAGCAGTTGCTGGAAGTTCTGCTGCATAAACTGTTCTGCATTAACCCCTTCACGAGCAGTGATAGCGTAAAACGAATAACTGCTATTCAGCTCTTCCTGTATGTTCTTGCGGAACAACTCCCTGACCTGCACCTTCCATGATGCCTTGGAGAAGGCATTGTTGCGGGCATAGAGTGAAAGAACGTAG
>JAFUVE010000005.1 GCA_017483765.1 Bacteroidaceae bacterium
CCATCCGCCAGTCAAAGATGACTGCAATGACTAGGAACAGATATGTATGTGAAATGGCAGACAGGATTCTGTTCGTTGGAGTGACCGAACAGAGTAGTTTGTATCCCTATAAAAATGAATATCGCAATAAACTTGAAAAAAATATATGACACCATTTGGCAAGAAGGAATTTGTTTTGTATCTTTGTACCCAAGATGATCGTTCTTTGGTTTAGTGAGAAATGTGTAGGAATATGTAAGTCCTCTCGTTTCTAAAGTGTTACTTTTCTCATTCTTATTAAAAGACAACTCACTGATATTCAATTTAATAATAGAAGTTCTTCTATTTTAAGGTCGTTTTATGAGGCCTTAGAAATGAAAGAATAGTCTTTGAAATATCCTACTTTTTAGAACATTTCTGCAGCCCTATATCCTACTTTTACAACATTTTTACAGCCCTGTATCCTACTTTTTAGAACATTTTCAGGGATTTAAGCGATACGGCACCCTGCAATGTAGGTCAGGTTAAGACCTATATTTCAAACAGGTGGATAATCAGGGATATGAGTCTGTAGATAAGGAAACAGAAGTATACCAGCAAGAGAATTGCACCGATGATGTAGAACACAAGAGCCTTCCTGGAGATGTGAAAGAGAGGCCTATTTTCGGATTCTACGCCGGCATTGTCTGGTGAAGGGTTCTCAGCGTCAGACGAGGATGATGCTGCGTCGGACGAGGATGGTTCTTCATCGGGAAAGAATGACTCTTCATCGGGAAAGAATGATTCATCATTGGGAAAGAATGGTTCATCATTGGGAAAGAATGACTCTTCATCAGATGAAGATGATTCTTCGCCAGGAAAGAATGGAGCAGAAGGTGTAGATTTAGGGGTGCTGACAGACTCCTCTGCCTGATGTTGCTCAGACATAGAATCAGACCGCATCATGCCAGCATGTCTGAGCTGGTATTGACGCGTCATCTCCTCGATGTATGCCTCCCTGCTCGGGCCACAATAGCGGGGATCGTAGATGGCAGCCCAGTCGGGCATTTTTGGCGTTGAACTGTCATTAGCTGGAGGGAAAAAAGAGTTGGCAACGTCTGCGAGCTGCTCACGCTCTGACGGATCAAGAAAATCCGAAGCACTATAGACATTGCCATCTTCGTCTTCCACCAAGCCCGACTCGCCTAACGAACGAAAGCCTGGAGGCAACGACGATTCGGAGCTCTTTTCATTTGAGGAGGAGCCACCCTTATTTTGATTGTTGTATGCCATTCTTTTTTCTTGCCAGTTCGGATATAATCTTAGGAATAAAGGCGTATAAGTGAAGTAACCCAAAGGATAAGGGGGGGGAGTCGGGAACGCCAAATACAGACATTCCGGGAGACGCCACACATGGACATTTTTCTCCATGCAGGCTGTTTTAGTTTGAAGACGCACCACGGCACGTTTCTACAAATCGCGCGTCATCAACGACTCAAAGATATTGCTGAACTGCTGACCGATGCGATAGAGTATGGAAGGGCGTTCCTCATCCGGGCTCTTGACGTTACTCTTCGTCTCAATGAGGTTGTGGTTCCACCAATAGCAACGTGTTTCAATCGGTTTGCCCTCGTTCTGCTCCTGCTGCTCAAAAGCGAAAAGAAGAGCTCCGTCAGAGGTGTTGAAGAGCCATTCCCGATAGATGTCGATGTCTCCTTTTTCGAATTTCTGTGTGGCAAAATAGAGTTTCCGCTCACCGTCAATCCACTGATAGAAGAAACGGATATCTTCCTCTTCCTCCATCGTTCCTTTTCGTTCTTGGTCGTGATTGATGATTTGGAGATCGTTTCTCGGATTGCCGTTCTTTCCGTTGACTTCAATTTGTTTCTTGGCATCCGCATACATCTTGCGGATTTGAGCCGTTTGATTCGACTGGGCCTGGAGGCTCTGAGTAGCCAGCAGGAGGATTAAGCTTAGCAAAATGGTTCTCATTCGGTTTAATTTTTATAACGTTAGACAAAATTTACTCATGTGTGGGAAGGAGCAAGGAATGGAACTTATGCCTTTGTCCGTTTCGCCTTCAGCTTTTGCCTTAGGTCCCAACTGAAGGCATGGGCCTCGCGTACAAGCAGGACAGGGAGAGTGAGCAGGAGAATCAAGGCCCAGTCCTCGAGCGAGATGGGCACGACATTGAAGAAGGAGTTGAGCACGGGAACCTGCACGATGAGGATCTGTCCCACCAGCGTGATGGCGGCGATGATGATGAATCCCTCACACCCTCGGAGGTTGAGTCCGCTTCCTCCCGACTTAAATGCCCTGGCATTGAAAAGATACCAGAAATGGGCGATGACGAAGATGGTGAAGAGCAGCGTGAGCTCATAATCCGTCACGCGTCTGTATCCTCCCAGGGAAAGACAGAAGAAGTCGGTCATGCACGTGATGTCGGCATGATGGAACACATACCACAGCCCGATGAGAAGGAAGAAGAAAAAGAGTCCCACTCCGAAGATGTTGCGTCGCATGTCGCGGTCGAGGATGAAAGCCCTGTGGTTTCTGGGCTTGTCGCGCATCACCTTCTCTGTGGGCGGCAGTCCCGAGAGTGCGAACGCTGCGAACGTGTCCATGATGAGGTTGACCCAGAGCATCTGCGAGACGGTGAGGGGAGACTCCAGGCCCATGAACGAGCCTGTGAGCACGAGCAGGCATGCCGCAACGTTGACCGTGAGCTGGAAAAGCAGGAATCGCTGGATGTTGATAAACAGAGACCTTCCCCACTCCACCGCCTTGACGATGCTGGCGAAAGAGTTGTCGAGGATGGTGATGTCGCTTGCCTCTTTGGCCACGTTGGTTCCCGCTCCCATGGAGAGTCCGACGTGAGCCGCGTTGAGAGCCGGCGCATCGTTGGTTCCGTCACCGGTGACAGCCACGATATGTCCTCTCTTCTGCAGCGCCTCCACGAATCGCTTCTTGTCCATGGGTCTCGCACGTGCGATGATCCGTATGTCGTCAGCCCTGCTGAGCAGTTCCTCGTCCGACAACTTGGCGAGTTCCGGGCCTTCGATGGAGTTGCGTTCGCCGCAAGAGCCGTCCCATATGCCAATCTGGCGTGCAATCTCACGCGCCGTGGCAGAGGCGTCGCCTGTGATGATCTTCACTTGTATGCCCGCCGACAAGCATTTGCCAACCGCATGCTTCACGTCGTTGCGTATGGGGTCCTCGATCCCGACGATCCCCATGAAAACAAGGTTGTCGGCCACGAGTTTTCCGTCACGGATGGGCAGACTGTCGTCGTCCACCACCTGGCAGGCGAATGCCAGCGTGCGCATGGCCTTGTTCTGATATTCCACGAGCGTCTGTTCATATTCTTCCCTTGAATGGCCATCGAAACGGGCGCACATTTCCATCAGAATTTCCGGCGACCCCTTGACGTAAAGAATTTTCTTCCCGCTATGCACGTTGGAGACAACAAGCGAGGCCATGTATTTCCGCTCGGTGGAGAACGGGATTTCAGCCAGCAGCTCCACGTTCTCCCTCATCGTCAGGTAGTCCTGCCCCTTTGCGTTGAGCCAGAGCAGCAGAGCTCCCTCTGTGGGGTTACCGATGACACGCGGGTTCTTGCCGGAGAAGTCGAGTGTGGCCGTGGAGTTTACGGCCATCGCCTCATTGACGAGGTCTTCTCCTGCGATGAGCATTTTCCTCACCTGCATCTGGTTTTGCGTGAGCGTGCCGGTCTTGTCGGTGCAGATGACCGTGGCGGCCCCCATGGTTTCGCATGCGTGCATCTTGCGCACAAGATTTTTCGTCCGCAGCATCTTGCGCATGGAGTTGGCCAGAGCGAGCGTGATGGCCATAGGCAGACCCTCCGGAACGGCGACGACTACCAGCGTGACTGCGATCATGACGGTGTTCAAGGCATACGTCATGAGATGCGACATATTCACCTCGGGCAACAGCCAGTCATGAAATCCGACGACGAGCCCCACAAAAATGGCGAAGAAAGCCATGATGACGGCCACGCACTGCCATTTCCTCATCTTGGGGAACTTCCGGATGACGAGCCAGAAGAACAGGGCCGTGATTGGTGCGAGGATCCACACCTGCCATCTCCATTCGAAATAGACGAGCAGCTTGAACACGATGATGGCACCCGCGAAGCAGTAGCTGATATTGGTGATGAGCTGTCCGAGCCGGTCGAGCTGCTCGTTGAGCGGTGTCTTCACCTTCTTCTGCACCTTGTTTTTCCGTTTGAGCTTGAGTGCCAGTTTCTGACGCGTGGTCAGTTGCTCGGCCTGCTCAGGGTTTTCCTCCTGCTCCTCGTCGATGTCGACGCCCATAATGGACTGCATGATTTTTCCGTTCTCCGTGCGGTCTCCCACGGCGAACACCTCCGCCAGTCCGTGTCCCTCCATGATTTGCGTCCCTCGATAGACACAGTTCGACGGATAAGTGGCCTGCGAGTCGGCGAGCTTCTCGTCCACAGTCTTCTCGTGGACTGGCTCCCCCGTCAGCGAGGACTCGTCGACACTGAGGTTGACCGCCTCAAGCAAGGTGGCGTCGGCAGGTATTTCCTGACCGGTCTGCAAGACGAGAATGTCTCCGACGACAACGTCGCATTTGGGGATTTCCACAGTATTACCGTTTCGGATCACCGTCACTTTCTCCCTGTCGTTCACGCGGTTGAGCAGTGTGAACTCATGCTGAGCCTTCAGTTCGAAATAGAATGCCAGTCCCGTGGCCAGGAGTATGGCGACGAAGATGCCGATAGGTTCAAAAAACACGGAAAAAGGCTCATGCAGAGCCCAGTGTTCGTAGGATGATACACCCACAGCCAGCACACCCACCACAAGCAGGATGACGATGAGCGGGTCTGAAAATTTGTTGAGATAAAGTCTGAACCAAGACTCTTTCTTAGAGGGAGTGAGCACGTTGCTGCCGTGGAGCCGTCTGCTCTCCTCCACCTGCTTGCTGTTCAAGCCTTTATATTTTCGTTTTCTTGCCAAAATCAAAGATTTAAGTTATACGGGGAATATTCCGCCGCAATTTACAATGCAAAGTTAATGATTATTTTTCAGAGAACGGCAGAAACGGATATTAAAAAAAGATTACAAGGCGTTTTCCATTGCGATAGCTATCTATTGTAGTATAGAGGTGTTCTAAAATTTCCTAAGTCCTTAACTGTCGCAAAAAAATATAAAAAGCCATGCTGATTCACATAGATTGGTCTTGGCTGGGGGTGTGGACGTCCCCGTCCGCACAAAAGGCCGGCGAAGATGGCCAGCAGCATATCTTCCTTTTTCAAAAATCGTCTCACGATTTTCGTTTTCACCTTTCCATCCGGATAGTTTTTTATTAAGCACGAAGTGCGTTTTTTATCCGAAACGCAGTGGAGGACTTTTTATTAAGTTTTGTCTGCACGAAGTGCCGTTGCTGCTGCCGTGCCGGATGGAAGCAAACTCGTTTGCGGACAGCCGTCACAACAGCAGCGACGCAGGGCGAAGCCCAAAGACAAAACGTTTTTTTATTTATTTTTATTCAAGTATCGCTAGTTTGTTCAATCAAAGAACATGCCATAAAGTATAAGATACAGGATTTTAGCCTCTACTTATCAGCTTCGTTTTTACTTTCTGACAGGGATGCCAAAAAACATTGCAAGTATGCTCCACAGAAGGAAACGCTTCTGAAGCGCAAATCGCACAGGAGCCGACGTCTCCAGGCGTCGGAAGCAGAATGCCATGAGTTTCGTAGTGAGCCCCATCGAACATGCTTTGACGTACCATATGAGATTTTTCCTCTACTTATCAGCTTCGTTTTTACTTTCTGACAGGGATGCCAAAAAACATTGCCAAGTATGCTCCACAGAAGGAAACGCTTCTGAAGCGCAAATCGCATAGGAGCCGATGTCTCCAGGCGTCGGAAGCAGAATGCCCTCAGTTTCGTAGTGAGCCCCATCGAACATGCTTTAACTTACCATATGAGTTTTTTCCTCTACTTATCAGCTTCGTTTTTACTTTCTGACAGGGATGCCAAAAAAAATTGCAAGTATGCTCCACAGAAGGAAACGCTTCTGAAGCGCAAATCGCACAGGAGCCGACGTCTCCAGGCGTCGGAAGCAGAATGCCCTGAGTTTCGTAGTGAGCCCCATCGAACATGCTTTGACGTACCATATGAGATTTTTCCTCTACGTATCAGATTCGTTTTTACTTTCTGACAGGGATGCCAAAAAGCATTGCCAAGAATAACACAAGCAGATGGTTTTCAATGGCGGAGAGGCAGCAACGGATGGTAATGAAGAGCAATCATTTGCCGTCGGAGACAGTATACATCATTTTTTTTTCGAGTAATTTGTATTTCTAGTCAGAAATTTGTAACTTCGCAGAAGTAAAAACAAAATAAAAAGCGCTATGGCCCGAAAAAGGAGGTATCCCGCAAATGTCCAGACGTTCTCGAAGATGATTCAGGACGGCTACGTGTATATCGACAAGACAGACCTGATGTGGCAGATGGTGGACTACAGCAACTATGTGTTCCTGAGTCGGCCACGCCGTTTCGGAAAGTCACTGCTCTCGTCCACCCTCCACAGCTATTTCGACGGCGACCGCGAACTGTTCGAGGGGCTGAAAATCATGGAGTTGGAAAAAGAGTGGAAACGCTATCCTGTGATTCACCTCGACCTGAGCGTGGCAAAAGGGCAAGAAAGTGCTGAAACCTTGCGTGATAAGATGTTCAACATCCTCCGCCCGTATTGGCTGGAGTACGGCCGCGACGAGACAGAGACACAGCCGGGCAGTCTGTTGGAAGGCATCATCCGTCGCGCCTATGAGCGCAGCAGCTCACGTGTTGCCGTCATCATCGACGAGTACGATGCCCCATTGCTTGATGCACTCGACAAGCCAGAACTACTCGAAGACCTCCGCTCTGTGATGCAGGAGTTCTATGTGCCGCTGAAGGCTGCCGACCCGACAATAAAGTTCTGCTTCATCACCGGCATCACGAAATTCTCGCAGCTGAGCATCTTCTCCACCATCAACAACCTGAGCGTCATTTCCATGCTGCCAAGGTTCTCGACAATCTGTGGCATCACCGACGAGGAAATAGACAAGCTGCTGGCGGACGACATCGCAGACCTGGCCAAAGACATGAACTGTACTGCAGTAGAGATGCGAGAGAAACTGCGCCTTATGTACGACGGATACCATTTCTCAGAGAATTCAGAGGCGGTATACAATCCTTTTAGCCTTTTTAACGCCTTACAGGCCAGAAGAATACAGAACTATTGGTTCAGCACCGGCACGCCCCGTTTCCTGATCAACCAGATGAAGCATTTCCGAACAGACATCACGACGATGGATGGTATCGAATCCACCTCAACGGAGTTCGACCTGCCTACTGAGGGGATGAATTCCGCCCTTCCGATTCTGTATCAGGCGGGATATCTCACTATTAAGGATTATGATGCGTCAAGTGATGTGTATACACTCTGCATTCCAAACAAGGAAGTAAGGGTGGGATTCACTCAAGGGCTCCTGCCTGAATACACGGGGCTGAACGACGGACCGGTCCAACGGGGTTTTGCCCTGAAGTTCTGGAACGCATTGCGGAATGAGGACATCGACCTGGCCATGCGTGAGATGCAGAGCTATCTTGCCGGCCTGCCTTACGTGGAGGGATTCAAGAAGAAGCTGGAGGAAGTGAACAACGTGGAGGGATTCTACGAGTGGTCGCTCTATCTGATTTTCTCCATGCTCAACGTGTATGTGGTGACTCAGCAGAAGTGCGCAGGCGGACGGGTGGACGTGGTGGTCCATATGCCCAGTACTATCTACGTGCTCGAGTTGAAAATCAACGGTACGGCACAAGATGCGCTTCAGCAGATTAACTCCCACAACTATGCCCTTCCCTATGCCACGTCAGACAAGCGCGTGGTGAAAGTGGGCATCAGCTTCTCCGTCCGGACGAAAACCGTAGAGGAATGGATTGTGGAATAGATTCTCTGGTTCCAGACTTCAAATATATTGTATAATTATCAGCTCATTTAATCATTTATAGAAGTTTCGGAAGTTATAAAATGAAGTTAAAGAGGAAGTTATAAAAAGAGTCGAAAGAGTCATG
Source organism: Bacteroidaceae bacterium (assembly GCA_017483765.1). Classification (GTDB taxonomy): domain Bacteria; phylum Bacteroidota; class Bacteroidia; order Bacteroidales; family Bacteroidaceae; genus UBA3839. The sequence goes on from JAFUVE010000005.1 coordinate 8,068, forward strand.
CGGGGAAATGCAAATTCGGAGTATCGTAGGCCACTATTTCGGAGTATCGTCGAGTCCGGAAAAGTAGCTTACAGTGCTCCGAATTATGCTATTCCTTGAATAGCGAGGTCGTGGACACAGCAGAGCAGGTACACGGCCAAAAGTTCACTCAAACCTGATAGAATTGATGATTGCGTCTACATATCCTTCGGTGTCGTCCATATAATAGAAGGAGAGTAGAACTGTCAGCAAACGGACATTAGCCGAAATGAGCGAGTGGATATCATGTGTGTTCAGCAGCTGGAGGAGCAGGAGTTGAGGGATCGGTGACATTCGGGGCAGGCGATGACACGGGTTTTGTCGGAGCCGCCATAGCGTTGGAGATGCGTATCACCTGCCTGCGGTTGTCAATTTCAATTCGCCCAAGTCGGCCGAGCACACTCTGTCCGAGGAGCAGGGGCGCCACCTGGTTTGAGACGACAGAGGCTCGGACATTCGTCAGTTCCTCCCCCCCGAACTTAACCGACCTAAGCATGATGACCGTGCCGACACTGATGTTTCCGTTAGCGTCCATGAAATTCTGGCTTCCGATGATGTCGTTCTTGGAGAGATATCCGTTCTTGAACATGAAGGTGGCCTCCACCATGGAGATAGAGACGGTGCTTGCACCGGTGTCGAATACGAAATGCAGAGGCAACCCGTTGATGTCGCATTTCACCTTGCACACACCGTTCTCCTTAGTGAAAGGAATTTCCTTGGCATCTCCGTCTACCTGCACCTGCTGCTGTTCTTCATCGTCATCAGTCTTCGCCTGCTGATAATTTCCTCGGTAGTCATATTTCCGAATCAGTTCCTTAAACTCCGGCATCTGCCTGATGTTGTCGAGGTCGTGGTCGTGCTCAATGTGTGTCATGTGCCGGTAGCCATTCTGGAGTGCCTGCTCAAGATATCCGATGGCTTTTTGCTTCTCGTTCATCCTGGCATAAAGACATGCCGCCTCATAGAGGTCGCCTTCATCCGCCCCTTTCCTGGCAAGCGACTTATCCATCAGCTCAATGGCCTTCTGCTTGTCTCCGATGGCCTGATAGGCATAATAAATCCTGGTGTCCTCATCCTCTTTTTCAAGTTCAATGGCCTTGCGGTAGTCCTCCTTTGCCATGTCGTCCTTTCCCGCCAGTTGGTAGATGTTGGCGCGTATGATGTAATAGAAATAATAGTCAGGCAGTAGCACGATGGCAGTGGTGATATCCTCGATGGCATCGTCGTAATTGCAGTAGAGCTGACGGTACCAAGCCCGGCTATAATAACCGGCAGGTGCTTCAGGGCTGAGCGTTATCATCTTGTCGCATGTGGCGAGCACCTCGTCCTTTCTTCCGAGTTCATAGAGCACTGACGCCTTCTGCCTGAGATAATCCGTGTCGGTGTCGTCGATATTGATGGCCTTGTCGATGGCGTCAAGTGCGAGCAGATTTTCCCCCATTGCCTCATAGCAGCCGGAAATGTGATACAGCGTAACGGGAGACACCTCCACTTCGTTGGCCTTGTTGTATGCCTCTACCGCCTTCGAATATTGGTTGTTGGACTCATATATGATTCCGATTGCGTACGGCCATGTGATGGAATTGGGATTTCCAGCTTGCTTGACTTTCATCTTGGATATGAGCAGCGTTGACTGCTGTTCATCAAGTTCTGATGCAATGGCCATGGCCTTGTTGTCCCATTCCTCCTCCATGGCAGCCACGATGTCGTCGGTGCATTTGTTCCAGTCGTTGAGTCCCTGGTAGGCCTCAGCCCTGAATGCATGTACGGAGGAATAAGTGGGAGAAAGTCTCTCCACGTAGTTGAACCGTTCGATTGCGTCGTTCCATTGCTTTCGTGCATTGGCGTTTCGTCCGAGCCCCATGTACCCCATGATATCCCCCGGCTTAATGGTGGTCATCTTATAGTAGTCGGCGTCAGCATAGTCGTATTGCTTCAGTTCGTAATAGACTTGTGCCCTTTTCTCGTAGAGGTCTGTATTCTCAGGGTCTGCCTTGATGGCGTTCCCGTAAGATATGAGGGCACTGGTGGTGTCGTTGAGGTTGAGCTGAACCATAGCCCTTGTGCCGTATGCGAAGGTGACATATTCCTTGTCCTTCTTGGGAATGTATTTGAGTGCGAGATCCACCGCGTCGAGCGCTTTTCCATTGTCTTTGTAGAGCGCACGGACATATGCAATCCAAGAGAAAGCATATCCGTTCTTCGGGTTCTCGCTGACCTCTTGGTTGAGATAGTTGATGGCCTCTGCGTATTTCTCCTCCGTGATGGCTTCGACACCACGCTGGTAGTTGTAAGTCTCGGGACGTTTATCCTTCTGTGCGTTGACGAGTCCCGTAGAGCACGCGATCATGCAGATGAGCAACAGGATTTTTTTCATGTGTTTGGAATTTAAGGATTGATTTGCAAATATAAAAAAATAATTTGTATTGACAAAACAATACCAGGAAAATATTTACAAGTATAGTTTTCAATGAGATAAGATTAGTACCAAATGGAATATGGAGAAAAAGTCATTCGTAGAGTATGAAAAAGGTGAGCGGTTGTAGGTAAGTCGGAGATACCGGAAAACCCGGAGATAACGGAAAGTCGGAAAGGGCCGGAGAAACAGAATGGTCCGGAGAGACCGTACAGATTTGCGGAGAGGAAGATGATGGAGCGGATGAGGCAAAGATGACCAAGTACTGAAGTGACTGTTCTTATCCGGTGTCACTGACTGAATTCCGACCGACGTGAGCAGACGGTCCGCAGAATAGTTACGAATTGGAAACTTCGTTAGAAAAAAAGCATAAAAACAAATAAAAGTCGCTGGAAAAACAACATCAACTATTGTGAAAGTCGTTGGAAAAACGTATCTTTGAGCGCAAAAACTTACGCGAATGGCAAGAGAATTTCTCGGCCAGATGTAACAACCGAATATCGCAATGAAGGAATCGGCTCATTCAGGACTGAGCAGAATGAGGCTTCTTCCGCCGCATTAGATGCCATCCTCTATGACATGGTTAGGAACAATGCATAAAAAAGACAACTATGCAAATAAGCTGCATAGAAGCATCGTAACTTTGTATCCCAAATAATAATTACAACAGAAAGGTTTATATGGGAAAAACATATACGGTAGAAGTTGGCGTAGACCGCCCTTGGGTCGGCGTAGATGACGTTTTTGAGGTGAATGTAGAATTCACCGACAAAGAGATAGAAGAAATCATCCAAGGTGGCATCAGGCTCATGTATAATGACAGCATGGATATAGGCTCGTATGAATTCATCGAAGTCCTGTCAAAAACTGCATTTGTAAAGCTGAATGCTATTGCAGAGAAGGTTGCCGCAAAAAAATGGGGCGACCAGATGCTTGTGGCTAATTCTGCCAGATACAATTATTTTCTTCCAGACGACATATCCGATGCCATTTTCAACTCACAAGAAGTCAATGACATATACGAACAGAGGAATAAAAATGAGGAGCAAAGCCGTCTGCAATTCAGATCCGACACAAAAGTACTCTTCTCAAATCATAATGAAGGACGCTGGCATGACCGATTACTGCCTGACCCACATTGGGACAACAAACCATTTGGCGGAATTTGGAATGGCCTTTCTATAGGTTCGTTTGAACATAATTACCCCATGTATGGATTTCACTGCACCATCATGATTGATGGAAATAAGACAGAGATAAGCTATACCGTAAGATACTTCCTCAAATCTTATGAACTTGAAATTAGGGTGTTTAAATATAATGCCGAAATTGTTAAGATTTTTGAGGACAGATTGCACGCAGAAGGCTATTCAATCAAGAAGAGACTCCCCATCGGAGATCCCATCTATTCTTATGCTGTATATGCAGAGGGCAATAATCCGAAGGACTTTGTTTCCACATACATGAACATATTGGATGAAGCTATTAAACTATAAGGCTGGAATGGACATCAATCACTACAGCAAGACTTTTGAACATGATGTTCAGCTACGCCTGGAAAAATTGAAACGAGCTTCATTCTGCTCTCGCTTGCACGAAAGTTGAAGGTTTTGCAATCAGGATAAAGAGCAAGAAAAATGAACGGAACATTCCATTTCGGGTGGGTGGATATCATCCGTTTTCGGCAGACAGGCTGAGGAAAGGAAGGAGAAGTATGCTACTCCTTATCCCTCCCAGCCTTCAACTCATAGAGCGCAAGGCCGATAAGCAGGGCGGCGACGATGACATCGACCACGTTCCACACTGTACGGCCGAGGTGGATTTTCACGAACGGCTGAAAAAGGAGGGCCAATGCGGCAAAGACGACGGTGAGGGGGATTTTCTGTTCGTTGTAGTACTTCACGGCGATGACGGCGAAGACCACCATTGCGGCGAAGCGGATGAGGGTGTAAGCTCCGTAAGGAAGCGGAAGCAGACAGGCGAGTAGTACGACTGCGAAGCCGAGATAGAGATATTTCATGATGTTAATTGGTTTTTGATATGTATAATCTCCATTCCATAACATCTCCCGCCTTAATGACATCCTTGTAGATTCCTGGTATCACGCCCGGCGAAGAGACGACGGTGTTGTATGTACCTCCATCAATTTGGATAGTTCTAGTCTGATGCGGTGTAAAAACAAAAACTTGTTTCCCTATTTTCAAAGTAACCCTTACGTCAGTGTCGTTTTTCACCATGATTTCAGCATACGGACTGTTGATAGTTTGCACCACTTTCATTCCTCCCCCCTCATCAACCTTACGTTTTTCGAGAAGTCTAACATATTTTTGGTGGATATATCCGTATTGGTCGTCTTCAATCGTAACAACCTTATAATAACCATTCGTGTAATCTGATTTATCAACAAAAATGTATGTTCCCTTTGGGAGTTTACGGATGATTTTATGTGCGGTAGATGGTCCTTCACGGAAATTAACATCGTATGTTGTCTGTGCGACATAATAAGTGTATTCCACAGGTGGCAGTAATGCTTGAGCCTTGTCATTCCAATATTTAGCCTTATCCGCATCCTTTTCAACTCCTGTTCCTTGCTCGTAGCATTCAGCGAGAAGGGACATGGCGTCGACATTTCCTTTGCCCGCCGCTTTTTGGAGGTAGTCGACAGCCACATCATAGAACTCATCATATTCGTTGGTGATGATAATATACCCAGCTATCGTCTGCGCTTCAGTGTTTTCCTCTTCCGCAGCTTTAATAAGAAATT
>JAFUVE010000023.1 GCA_017483765.1 Bacteroidaceae bacterium
AGGAAGACGAGAAGACAAGACGATAGTCAACTGACGGACATACATAAACGGGTACTCTGAACCATGGACGGACATACATAAAGTAAGTCCCTACAGTCAACTGGATGGTGAGGCAAGTTATTTTTTTCACATCACTTAATATGCCTGCTTGTAGGCGTGTTAGGTGTGATTATTTCCATTGTTACCCTCATCTATGAGATGAAGTAGAGACGCCCCGTGGGGTGTCTTCTAACTCAATATATACAAAACAAGCAACCTTAAACCACTGAAAATAAACCAACAAGAAAAGAAGGACGCGCAGGCGGGCATATACAAAGCAGTGACAGGCATTGTGGATAAATGAGAAAAGCCGTAATTTTGCCACAAAAAACACTGACTTTATGAAAGAAGCACTTACGGCGTTTGCCGTCATATCAATGTGTATGACCGCCATGGCTCAGGAAGCAGAGCCAGCCATTCACTCTTTGGCAGAAGATGCAGACAGCATACCGACCGACACCATGTCCGTGGACTGGTATGTCTCCCCCACCCCAACCACCACTTTGCCGTCGTTCGAGATGATGACTGAGACGTTTCGGCAAGCAGATGCAGCATCAGGATTGACGGACTACAGCGAATCGGACAACTTCGAGATTGTGGAGCCGAGCTTTGCCTGGGTAAATATCACAGGAACAAGCAGCCTCCCGACTTCCAAGACCGACCTGTGTGAGGTCTGGATGGAAGTCTACGACGGAGCAGGCAGCTGTTTCCGCAAGCGGGCATTGCTGAAGGCACAGGGAGGCTGGTCGATGAAGTTTCCCAAGCGCAACTTCTCCTGCCAGTTCTGCGACAACGACTGGACAGCAGCCTCCACGCCCGACATCCGCATCGGAAATTGGGTGAAGCAGGACGAATTTCACTTCAAGGCGTTCTACACCGACTTTTGCCGTGGAATTGGCGAAATCGGATACAAACTCTTCCATTCCATCGTGGCCGACCGACCGCCTTATTGGGAGCGGGGAGGATATGCGGTGACGTCGAAACGGGCCCGGTGTTTCCCCGACGGCTTTCCTTGTGCCGTATATATCAACGGAGACTTCCAGGGGGTGTATGCCTGGCAGTTGAAGAAGAGCCGTAAAAACATGAACATGGAGAAGACGGCAGCACTACATATCCATCTCGACGGCAATTTGAACAACGCCACCCTGTTTCACGGAGACGTGAGGTGGACCCAGTTCGACATCCGCCATCCCAAAGAATCCTACGTGACAGGAAAAACCAGGGAAGCCATCATTCAGCTGAGCAAATATGACGCTGAAATGACCGCGCTTGAGAACTCAGGAGCCGACAGCGTGACCATCAAGCAAGCATTTGAGGAGAGGTTTGACATCGCAAGCCTGCTGGACTACGACGTCTTTCATCTATTTGTCTGCAACTGCGACGGCTCACTGAAAAACTGGCAGTGGTTCACATACGATGGAAAAAAATGGATGGTGACGCCCTACGACTTGGACCAGACCTTCGGGCTGAACCTCTACGGCGTGGTACGGCCGGCAATCTGGAATCACTCACCGCTTACCGAAGGGCCATTCCGATGGGTGGAACATTATTATCAGAAAGAACTTCGTCAGCGTTATCATGAATTAAGGAAAAACGGGGTATTCTCAGAGGCCAATATCCTGGCCATCATCGACGACTGGCACGAGCGGGTGCCGGAAGAGATGTACGAACAGGAGAAAGCACGATGGCCCGACAGTCCCTGTTATGGCCCTGCTATATGCAACACAGGATGGCAACCCTGCCCGGACTGGACCCTGTATGAGTCCACACCCGACTACTCATCCGCAAGAACCTATCGTGCCGGCGATATATGCAAACTTGAAGGACGATTATGGCAGGCCACCCAACGCATCTCGGGGGTGCGGCCCTACATACGTAATTCTCAGCTCGACTCTCTTCAGCGCCTGGAAAACTGGGTGAAGGACCGCCTGGTCTATCTGGACAAGAAATACGATTTTCATGATATCCCAAACACCATCAAGCCCACGGAATATCCGCTTATGGATGGGACTGAGCAGGTCACTTACTACACCCTAAGCGGAATCCTGACAAAAACCCCTAACCGAAGCGGTCTTTACATCAAGACCGTGCGATATGGGAATGGCCAGATTAAGAGAAGCAAAGTATTTCTAAAAGCAGGTTCAAAAAATTAGCTCTCGTCTATGCCAATCCTCTGACCCTGTCCTGGTCTTCAAAGAGAATAGATGAGTTTCTGCAGTTCCGCGAGGCAGATGACGGGCACCAGATTCCAAACATTCATATCAATAGAAAAAAAAATAAAAATATTATTGAAGGTCTTGCTCATTTCGAGTATTTGTAGTAAATTTGTGCGTGTATACATTCTGCTACTATCTCAAACATATCAATATATCAAAATGCGACAAGGAAATTGGTGTATGCCGACAAAGGAACAGATGGAATAGCTTAAGAGCAGAGCCTCAGGGAGTTCAGTACGTCCTGTCGCTAAATAAAAGGTAGGATTTGTATTATTGTTTTCCGTGTATAGCGTGATTTTGCCTGCATGACAACCGCGCCGAAGAAGATTCTGAAGTTATCTCACGAAGTACGAATGTGATACCATTTAGTAAACAATAAGTAATAATGAGAAAGATTCTGTTTCTCCACGGCTTCTTCGCCAGCGGCCAATGCGTACTGGCCACGGCTTTGTGTGATGCTTTCAATGGGCGTGCCCTGGTGATGACACCCGACATCCCGATGCACCCGAAGGAGGCCGTCTGCTTCATTCGCAAGCTGATTGAGAAAGAGAGACCCGACCTCCTGGTGGGCAATAGCTGCGGGGCGTTCTATGCGGAGCTGCTGGCTTCCGCACAAAGCATTCCGGCGTTGCTCGGCAATCCGTATTTCAAGATGACTGAGTTCCTAAAACCACGCATCGGAAAGCACCAATACAAGTCGCCTCGTAAAGACGGAAAACAAGACTTCACGATTGACGAGGCGCTGATCGAGGAATTTGCCGACGTGGAGGCCAAGCAGTTCGAGTCTCGCAATCCGCTCTGCAAAGACCGCATCTGGGGATTGTTTGGCGAGCAAGACACGCTGGCCCACTTCGAGCCGCTTTTCTTGAGACACTACGAAAGGAGTTACCATTTCCCAGGCGGCCACACCCCCACGGCTGAGGAAGTCCGCACGTGGTATGTGCCCTTGGTGGAGAAGATGTTGAACGAATTAAAGAGCTGAGAGATGAACGTAAAGCAGTTTATACAAAATTTCAGGGAGGCATTTGGCCAGAAGGCAGCCTTGCCTCTGCTGTTTGGTTATAGTGATCAACCCGTAGCCGATACCGAAAGAATCAACGGCTGTTTCTTCAAAGGCCTGCAGGCTGCCAGGGACGGTGTTCCCGTGAGCCTGAGCGCAGAGGTCATTGCTTGTGGTGGCGGTAAGCTCTATACCGGGTTTACGGATATGCCAGAGCGAGTGCCCGGCTTCGTCTCGTTGACGGAGAAATACAAGAAAACGCCACAAATGGTCGTCGACTACGTGGAAGGCTTGGGCATGAAACGTGCCGAGAAGACATACCTGAACTTCGTGCGGATAGACAAAGCCGATTCGTTTGATGGATTTGAGGGGGTCATGTTCTATGCCACGCCCGACATGCTCTCTGGACTCTGTGGCTGGGCTTTCTTCGACACGAACGCTGCTGATGCCGTCGTCACGCAATTCGGTTCGGGCTGTAGCACGGTCGTTTCGATGACCATTGTGGAAAATGCCCGGCAGGGGCAGCGATGTTTCATGGGGCTGCTCGACCCATCTGTCCGCCCATACGTAGGAGCCAACGAACTGAGTTTCACAATCCCCATGAGCCGGTTTAAGAGCATGACGGAAACCATGAGGCAGTGTTTCCTCTTCGACTCTCATGCGTGGAAAAAAGTGAAAGCAAGACTGGAGGAATAGTCTAAATACATCTAATAACATACGGGTAAATCGAAATTTACGAAATTGTCAGATGAGCAAAGCCAAACTTGTTTGAGCTTTGCCATGACAATGAATAAATCTCGTAAATCGAAATTTACGAAATTGTCAGATGAACAAAGCCAAACATGTTTGAGCTTTGCCATGACAATGAGTAAATCTTGTAAAACAAAATATATGAGACATAACACAAATAATGTTTTGAGAAAAAGTTGCTTTCTCCTTATGGTGATGCTTGCATTCACAGCCAAGGTTAGTGCACAAATAGTAAATGACAACTCCCGCGAACGTCTGTGGCAGTCTTTCCTCAACCCGCCAGACAGCATCCGGGTGGGCTGCTACTATTACTGGGTGAACGAACAAGTTGACCCCAAAGGTGTAAAGGCCGATCTGAAATGGATGAAGGACAACGGTATCACACTGGCCTTCCTCGCCACCGACATCCGAAACCGCACGACCTATGACAATCCATGGAAGGGGCAGACGTTTGGCAAGAACAAGTTCCAAAGCCGCCTTTGGTGGAAGAACCTGCGAACGGCCTTGAAGACGGCCGGTGAACTGGGCATTGAGATGGGCATCTTCAACTGTCCTGGATGGAGCCAATCGGGCGGGCCATGGGTGAAGCCCGAAGAAGCTATGCGGAACTGGACACCGCAGGGCATTGAAGTGTGCAAGACCAAGGAGGGTACCGACGTGATGTGCTCACCCTGCTCCCCCGAAGCGCAAGGACTTGAGGTGGACAAGCTCTCGAAGACTCATGTCCAAAAGCACTTTGAGGCATTTATCGGAGAGATTCTACGTCGCATACCCCCCAAAAAACGACCGACACTGACGACTGTCGTCGTAGACAGTTGGGAGCGCGGCAAACAGAACTACACCGACTCCATCTTCGTCAAGTTCCGTCAGCGCTACGGCTACGAACTTGACTACACAAACGAAGCCTGCAAAAAGGACCTCGACCATTTGATTGCCGACCTGGTGGCATCTGAGTATATGGGCGGACTGACAGAAAAGGCACATGAGTATGGACTCCGCACGTGGTGCGAGCCTTACGCACACAGCCCCTTTCCCGCCAACAGCATCAGCTACGGGTCTGCTGCCGACGAGGTGGCGGCTGAGTTCTGGGTGGGCGACCGCAAGTTCCGGCAGAAAGAGGTCGATGCGGCTTATGGTGCTGCCCGGCACAGTGGAAAAAACCGGGTGTGGGCCGAGAGTTTCACCGACGGCTGGCCAGAGTGGGCCAAAGACGACTGGAGTTTCGAGAAGCTGAAGCCCATTGCCGACCGCTATTTCCATGCCGGCATCAACGCCACGATACTGCATGTGATGATTTCGCAGCCAGGTGACGACCGCAAGCCCGCCGTGCGACCATGGTTCGGAACTTGGTTCGACCGACGTAGCAAAAACGCAAAAGAATTGAAGCCGCTAGTTATGTACCTACGCCGTTGCAATTTCATGTTACAGCTGGGACATCCGCTCAACGGTGCTCCTGACGCCCGGCAACTCGACGACGGTACGACCATACACTTTACAACAGACTCACAGTTTGAGATTACCTTCCCAGATGGGAAAAGAGAATTGTGGAACCCGGAAACTATGCTGCAATGAGAAAGCCGTTGCTGTCATTATGGCGCAAATGAAAACCCACGAAGGAGCCAGTGGTGAACTTAGCAGATGACATCAATAAAATCTTTCACAACACTTAAAACAATCAATTCAATCATGAGAAAATCATTCTTCACAATGGCCATTGCCTTCAGTGCGATGGTGATGATTTCATGCGGAGACAAGAAAACGGAGTCTCCTGCAACAGAAGGAGAAGATGCAAAGGGAACAACAGAGCAGGTGGAACAACAGGAAGAACAGGCAACAGAAAGCCAGACAGCCACAGACTCTGGATTGGAGTTGTTAGCAGAAGACAAGACTTTCGACATGGAGTCTTTCTCCGTGACCATACCCAAAGGATGGAAACAGCCTTCAGAAGGACACGACCGTGTCAGTTCCATTCTTCCAGCAGAGGATTATGACAACTCATTTAAATATCTGAAAAGCTTCACGATCACCTGTTTGAAAACAGCCGTTGACAAAAAAATTGAACAAGACAAAAAAACGCTCGGCGCAAACTCACCTGTAACCGAAGGTGCTGACCTCACCGTAAACGGCGCAACCTGGAAAGTCCTGAAAAAAGAACAAGCAGACGGACAGCCTACATTCATCTATACTTCCGCAGGTGAAAACAAATGCATATACGCATCAATCGAAAATGTGGGGACAGACGATGCGGAAATCAAAGCAATAATTGAAAGTGTGAAAATCAAGTGATATTGGCCGACAAGAAAATACACACAAGACTTTTGCAGGACAAAGCGATATAGCACAAAAAGGAAGCCTACAAATAGCCGCAAGTTCTACTTGACTTATCCTCAAATAAAAGACTATTTGACTGCAATTTCTCCGACGATGTCGGAGAAATCTATTGAGAATAATCCGATGATGTCGGAGAAATTCGTCACACCACCGGAAAAACTGATGTCTAATCTTTCATTTTCTCACATCGTAGAAATACTAACCTTGGATGACCCACTTGCACGTTTCTTCTACGAGACGGAATGTATACAATGTTGTTGGAGTGTAAAAGAATTACGCAGACAAATATCAACAAACCTCTATTTCCGCGCAGGTATAAGCAAGAAACCTGAACAGCTTTTAGAAAGAACTGATACAAATAACGTTCCCGCATTCACCATTAAGGACCCATTTTCTTTCGAGTTCCTTGGGCTACGCCCTGAGGCATTTACAGAAAATGATTTGGAAAATGCCTTGATAACGCACCTTCAGGATTTCCTACTCGAAATGGGTAAAGGATTTTGTTTTGAGGCTCGGCAGAAAAGAATGATTATAGATGATGAATATTATTTTGCAGCAAACTTTTCGAAGGGTCGAAAGTAAAGGCGTGATATAACTGGCCGTCCATCCCCCGTTTCACGGGGTCTGTCCAGCAAAAAAATACACCGAGTCGCTTGTATAGACGGAAAAAGTGATTAGCTTTGCAATCGC
>JAFUVE010000105.1 GCA_017483765.1 Bacteroidaceae bacterium
CTGATGTTTCGTGCTGGCTTGGCTGCACGCTGCACTGTCTTGATTGTGCCGAAGCCACGCAGCAGGATAGGTTCATCCTTGGCGAGTGCGTCGGCGATGATTTCAACGATACCCTCGACGGCGTGGACAGCCTGTGACGGGGTGAGGTTGGAACGATTAGCCAGTTCCTTGGCGATTTCTCTTTTTGTCATAGTTTCTTGGATTTTGAATTGTTTGTTATTAATTTCCGTTGAATTTTTTCTTTCAGAAGTCGCATGAGCCTTGCCTTGTTGAGGAGCAGCAGGTAACCGCGTTTCTGCTGGCTTCGCCGTTGGCATTCCTCATCAACGAGCTTTGCAGCATCGTCGAGGAATGAGATGATGGCTTTGATGTCAGTCTTGCATATCTCCATTTTCATTTTCTGTGTTAAGTATCATGGAAGCCAGTTCGTCGAAATACATCTCGTCAGTCGGAATCTCGTCGTCTGCAGCCATGATTTGGTTAGCAATGGACTTTTTCTTGTGGATGATGTCGTAGAGCGCACGGTCGATGGTATGGCGACCGATGAGGTAGTAACACGTCACGTTGTCCTTTTGCCCGATACGGTGCGCTCTGTCTTCGCACTGGCAGCAGTCGGCATAAGTCCAAGGAAATTCTACGAAAGCCACGTTTGACGATGCCGTCAGCGTCAGTCCAACACCAGCGGCCTTGATTGAGCAGACAATCAACTGGCTATATCCGTTTTGAAAGCTGTCAACGGCTTGTTGCTTCGATGTGGCGTTATCGCGCCCAGTGACGCGTACAGCATCAGGAAACGCTTTGCACAGCTCATCTACAATCTCATGGAGTGAGCAGAACAGGATGAGCGGTTTGCCGGATGCAAGGAAGACGCGAACAAAGTCAATGGCTTGCTTTACCTTACCCTTGGCAGAGAGGGAGCGCAGTGTCATGAACTTGACAAGAGCCTCCATGCGCATCTTGCGACGTATCTCCCAATCGGAGCACTCCTTATATTGACGCAGGTACTCGGCAAGGTCTTCCGCTGCAAGTTCGTATTCTTCACGATTGGATATTTCCACATAGAGGTCTGTACGCGTCTTGTCGGGCAGTTGCGTGAGGACTTTCGCTTTTTCACGACGTATCATGCAGCGTCGGTAGAGCTGCTGAGACAGTTCTTCAAGGTTGTCATTCTCCCCATAGTCAGCGAGGAACTTGCCACGACCTCCAAACTCCTGCAACCTGCCCATGATGGAGAGTTGGGAAACCAGATCCTCAGCACGGTTGACTACCGGCGTTCCCGACAGGAGAATACGGAAGTCCTTGCCCTCGACTATGCCCCGTGTGAAGATTGTCTGCTGTGCGCTTGGGTCTTTGACACGGTGGCTTTCATCGATGATAACCGAACGAAAAACCTTGATGGCATCATTGAAGACGACATCTTTGAGGCGGAAGCCGCCACGACTGCCACCCTGTATGTCCCACACGAAATACTTGCGTAGGCTCTCATAATTGACGATGGCAACATGGAACATTCCCATTTGCAGGAAGTACGGCCATGCCGTGCGCGTGGCATTGTCAAGCACAAGTGCTTTCTTGTCAGTGAACTTCTCAAACTCACGCTGCCAGTTGATCTTAAGGGAGGACGGACAGATAACGAGTGCAGGGTAGGCGTTAGCCGTATCGACAATGCCGATGGACTGGAGTGTCTTACCAAGTCCCGGCTCGTCGCCGATAAGCAGCCTCCGTTTGTCAAGACCGAAGATGATACCCTCACGCTGATATGGGTATGGTTCTATTTTCAGATGATGTTTCAACTTCATAGCCCTATAAGTTTAAGCACCAATACTGGAATGCCAGTTCTTCGTATTTCTCACGACCACGCTTGTAGATGGCATCGCCGCGGTTGATGAACTTCTTAAACACGCAGCAGTTCTTTTTGCTGATGCCGTATATGAAATCACGGTCTGAGTGCGCTATGTCCATGTACCAGGCACGGCTTCTGTCCCAGTCGAAGTAATCGACAGCTTCGTCAAATTCTTTCTGAGTGCTGGCAAAGGTTGTTTTTAGGTCGCCACCGAAGCCGAAAAGGTCAAGATACCAGTCCCACTTGCAGCGTGTGTCGAGAGTGAAAACAAATCCACCATACTCGAATTGCTGTTGCTTATTTACCATACAGCGTTGTGTATCCGCAATCTCCAGCACCTTTGCGAGGAAGCCGTCATGGCGGGCCTCCTGACGAAGCGAGCGGTACATTTCCTGTGCGTGCCGGAACTCGTCTTCCGTGTACTGCACATCGTCAACGGTGTACTGGTAGTAGTTCACGCGGTCGGGTTCCGTGATGATGGCGTCGACGAGAGATCCGAAGCGGAACGCCGCTTCCTTGTCGCCGAACTGCAGGCGGGGATGCAGCAGGTTCTTGAGTTCGGTGAGGTCAGAATTGCTGACCTCACTGCGCTCGTAGTAGTTGTCGGGATTATTCATATGACTATGATTTTAATTTCCAGCCATTGAGTTTATATACTTTGGTTCTTGCCTCTTCCCTGGTTCCTGCCTCATCGCATTTGACCGACGTTCCGTCAGACAGGCGTCTGTAGATGTTGAAGTGGCAGAACCTTGGCACGTAATAGTATTCCGCATGCTTGTCCATGGCTCATTTCGCTCTCACGTCGTCAACGTATTCGATATGCTCTGACTGGATGAAGACAGGGTGATCCTTGTCGTTAGCCAGTTTGTTGCAGAACGTGAGCTGCTTCTTGAACTCCTTCTCCAGCTCCGCCACGGAGAGAGTGCAGCCGTGTTGCGCCCACCACATGCCCACCACCTGCATGAAGCCGTCCGGGTTGAGCACGTTGATGCGTTTCTTCACCGAGGCCTTCGGCTGATATTCTACGGCCTGCGCCTGGGCGGAGCCGAAGAGACTGTCCATCTCCTGTTTCTTGGCGGCCAGCTCGGCTGCCGCCTTCTCCTTGGCCTCACGCTCGGCACGTTCTTTCTCTCGCTGTTCGGCTTCCTTGCGCTCGCGCTCCTCCATCTGCTTCTTGATTCGCTCTGCCTCCTCCTTGCTGGCTTTGGCAATGCGCTCCAATTCCTTTCGCTTGGATGGCAGACGGTCGAGAATGTCGTCGCGGTTAGCGGAAGTCTCAAAAGTGAACTGCTCCTTGAAACGCTGCCGCATCTTCTGCTTCACTTCTGCAGCGATGGTTCGCGCTTCTTCTGGCGAGAGAAGCGATGGCATGATCACTTCGGGACGAAGGGCATTGAACCAGTCCTGCGAAAGCTGGTCGCTGGTGTTCTTTACTTCGTCGTAAACGATGTCGTAGTTTTCAAGTGTCAGTGACATGTCGAGCTTTACAAGATGGTTGTACGTGGATGCTACGAGCAGATTGAACTGGCGCAGGAGGTCGTCTTCGACATCGGCAGCATACTTGTTCTTTGCCATTGCCTTAGCCTGTTCCAACTGCTTTCTGCGCTGCTCTGCCTCGTATTCCTCACGTTTCCTGGCAGCGTATTTGTTGCGGTGCTCCTGCAACTGTGCTGCAACCGTGCCTTTCTTTGCAGGGTCAACCTCGTTTTCCAGTTTTGTATAGGCCGAACGGATGTTGTCAAAGAGTTGTGTGACGGCAGATCGTTTGCCGTTCATCTTCTTCAATGTCTTCTTCGCACGTTCAATGAATGTTGCAATCTCTTGGTCGAGTGCGTCGGACATACCCTCGGCGTTTACTCGGTTGAGCAGTTCCTGTCCGAACTGGAGGCAGCGGTCGTGTGAAATGCTGTTCTCCTTGAAAGCCTGTGGCGCAGCCTGTGCTATGGTGGCTACATTCTGCGGTTCAAAAATTGCTATTTCGCCTGTCGGCGCAATTCCTGTTCGCTCGGCAGAGATCAAGCCAGCTTGGCTCTGCTCTCGCTTAGATGTCATTTCTGTTGTCATGATGATACTTGTTTTTTTTGGTTGAATAATGTTTGTGCAAGGTTGCACCCTGCAATACTCTACGTATCTGTGTAAGCGTGAGCAAAAGAGACCGTTAAGAGAGTGGTAGGCTTGCTGGCATCCTTTGCACACGCTTTCTTTTCTCTCGTTAGAATCCGTCATCGTCTCCGGCATCTATGGTTACACCAGCTGAAATGTCGTTGGCAGGAGGTCCAAACGGCTGAGGCTCTGTCTGCATGACCTCGCCTGTCTCGGTGTTAACACCATACAAATCGTCGTTGATTTCAATTTCTTTCTCAACCTGCTGGCTCTGCAACTCAGTACCACGTCCGATACGGACTTTCGGATAAGTCTTGAAAGCGTGTTTGATACACTTCGCCATGAGGAACCCACTGTCAATATTGACCACACCTTGCTGGTCAACTCCATAGAGAGCGTTGGCACCGCCATTCTTATTCTGGCGTGCACTGTACTGAGCGAGGCGCACCCAGTCTTCTTCTGTCATGACAGAGTAGTCGATGCTGCCATCGGCGCGAGTGATACGGAGGTAGCAGGCGATGATACGCTGACCGGTGTGAGGCAGGTGGCACACGTATTCCACTTCCTTGCGTCCGTTCTTGTCGGAGAAAGAAAACTCGTCATTGGCATACACCAGTACCGGGTTGTCGGCATGGCTGATCTGTCCGGCTCGCTCACGCAGCACCAGCTCGCCGTAGGCGGAGATCGTGAGGACAACGCGGCCCTCCCAGTTGTAGATGATATAGCCCTTCTGGTCTTTCATCGGTCTGCCCTGCTGGTCGATTCTTGGTGTTGTCTTTTGGTTTCGTCCGATGAGGTAGCACAGGGCGCGTGTGCCTTGTTCAAGTGAAAGGCCGCACACTGCGAGGTCGATAAACGCAGTGAATAAAGAGAAATGAGTGCCTTTTTGCAGGTCGGGTGTGTCGCGCAGCAACTTGTTGAAGTAGTTGCTTTCGCGCTCGTAGGCTGCTTCGCCTGTGCCTGCCCCCCAGAGCGTGTCATAAATGTTGATGAACTTGTCGCGAACGATAGGCGACGTTACGATGTCGAGGGGCTGCATCTGATTAAGCTGCTCGACGGTGAGATTGATTTGGCTCATGATTGATACGGTATTAAATGGTTTAACTTATAATTTGTCTATGTAGAAGCGGATGCACTCAGAGGTGTTCACGCTCGTCATATAGTCGTATTGGAAATCGTCCTTTGTACCTTTGGGGTTGTGATGGAGCATCGGACGCTGGAGGACACGAAGCCACATGTCATTCAGTTTTTCACGCGCAGCAGCTTTTGCCCTGTGGTTGCAAGCCTCCTGTGTGAAGCGGTGAATAACGCGAGGGTGCTTGCCGTCGGTAGTCTTGTAAATTGCGTAGTCCATATTATTTTGTCTTATGGGTTTTCTTGTAAGCCTCAGCCCATATCTTCTGCATTTCTTCATCCTCATGCTTCATTACAATTTCGGAGTTTAGTTTCAACTTCATGAACATGCAGCGTTTTTTATCAGTGCCGAAATAGAGGCAGTTGTTTAATACGTCGGGTATCGGCGACATCGGCGACATGAATGTGTATTGTCCCATGAACTGGTCAACAAGCCAGCCAACATGCTCAATCCATCTGAAACAACCGTCATGGAGTTGTCTTAACTCTAAAAGGTACTCCTTTGATTTGTCGGTACGAATACGAGGCATAGATGTGAGATTTAGCGTTTGAAGTAATCTTGTTGTGTCTGCTGAAGAAGTCGTAAGTCTGCCATGCAATACTCCACTTTGCCCGGTCGCTTGCAAGGATGGATGCGCCCCTCCTTGCGCCAGCGGTCAACATTTGCACGTCCGAAGATGGCGTAAGCTTTTCTTTGGCTGATGGTCTTGGGGTCAGCCTCCGCGCGTTGCATCTTGCGGACGATACGCGATGAAAGGTCGTCCATGAACGTGTCGTAGGACACCACTTTGTCGGGAAACTGGATATAGGTACTCATGGTTATTCTTCTTCTGCGAGTGCTGTTAACTCATTGATTTTGCCCTTGGCATTCCAATACTTGCCAAGACGATAGATGATGTAGGCGAGGCCGAATCCGATTCCTTTCGTGATAAGCAAAGAGACGGTGTTGTCTGTTTCGCCGGCAAGGATGAAAAGTGCTGTCATTGCAAGGAGACCAAGAATGATCACTCTCCAGTTTTTGTAGATTGAGACTGTTTTTTTCATGTCCTTTCTTACTTTGTGATGATTTTATAGTATATTTTTTTGTCTTCCGCTCCCGGGAACATGTTTGTGGGAACCGCTTCTCCGGTTCTGGCCATGTATTGGAGTGTTCTAATGACCAGCATTTGTGTCTGCCTTTTTTGTTTTTGTTTTAGTTTGATGTCCTCCATGTTCATTGTTTTTTTTGTTGTTTGAATAATTTTCTCAGCCCATCGGGCAGGGAGTCTGTCACATGCTTGAAGGAAAATGTTTCTACGATGGCGTTCCACCATACTGAATCCATTCCTTCTGGATTGACCTCATGCTCGCACTCATGCTTACTGCTGCATCCGATACATGTCCTGCAACAGCATTTGCATCCTCGGACTGCATGACAGCAAATGCAGATCTGCTGTTTGGTCATCGGCGTGAAGCTGAGTTGTAATGTGAATGTCAGTCTGTTCATGAGTTTCAGTTGCGCTTGATGATGATAGTTGCACCATTGTCGGGAGAGGAGCTCTCAAACTCTATGCGTTCGAGTTTCTGGTTGAGCCGGCAAATGGCCGACTTGACGGTGGAGTAGGGCACGAAATCGGCGCATTGGATGGAGAGTGTGCTGCCCGGTGTCATGGTGAGGAGGCTTTGAGGTGTGTTGACCTGGGTCTCTCTCACGACGTGGAATGTCTGTTCTTTCGCTTTCATTTTTTTTCTATTTATTTTGTCTATTCAATTAAAATCGCTATATTTGCAGTCTGCTACTTAGGCAGTTGCAAGCGAAAGCAATGATTTTTGATGCAAAGGTATATAAAAATATTGATACTGCAATAAAATCATTGCAGAAAATGCAATGATTTAAGAATTGTTAACATTAAAAGTATTGCAATGACTGGTGAAAGACTAAAAGAAATACTTGCAAAGTATAAGGTTTCGCAATCTGAAATTGCGAAACAACTTGGTATGTCGCATCAATCGCTCAATCAAATGTTGTCAGCATCGGATATAAAGACTGGTTTGGTAGAGCGTATAGCGAAAGTGTTGAATGTACCTATATCGTCTCTCTATGGTGAAGATAAGGAACAGAATGCAGTCGCATCCGGCAATGGCATAGCAGTAGCCGGTAACAACAATGTTGCTGGCAGTGTGACGATGGGTGACAATACTGCTGTGCTGCAAGAGCGTGTTACTATGTTGGAGAAACTGTTGGAGGAAAAGGAACGTACTATTAAGATATTGATGGAAAGATGATTACGGTTCTTTGCTTCTTCATGCTTATCGTGTTTGTATTACTATTGGATATATTCTCAAAAGTGAAAGAAACGAGAATTTATGTCCAAAGTATTGTACATAACAAGGAGGACAAAGAGAAAGCTTTGCATCGAGAAGGAGAACGAAAAGAAAAAATTGATGCAAGACTTCAAGAAATCTTGTTGAATACAAATACCCAAGGAATAGATAGGAGATTTGAAGATGTCGCTTTTGATGCGTTATTTGAGACCTATTCATGGACTACTAAGGACGAATGGATATATACACTCATAACACAATATCCGAATTATGTAGTGAAAGAGTACGGACGCAGACTACAGGAAGTAAGAAATGAGCTTTCTTGGTTATGGACAAGTTACTACAAGGATGAAATAGGTTTTGAATACAAGTTTTGTGAGTGGGCAAAAATGTTCAATAATAAGCCTGCTATACAAGTCTATCTTCAGATGCTTTATGACAAGAATATAACGAATGAAAATGTTATAAGTCTTGTAAGTGATAGGCAAAGAAACCTCTATAATGCAGAAGATGAAGAGAATTATTAAAACGACATACAAAATATGGAACTGAAAGGTATAAACGAACTAAAGGAGCAGTGGCTGTCTGCATTCCCGGAGAGTACACATGTGCTTGACACGAAGCGTTTCATACGCTATGCGGTGGAACTCGCCAATGTGAACGGAGAACTTGACCTTGCAGAAATGGAGAGCCGTGGCATCAGCCGTCCTCGTAGGGAGGATTATCAACGGCAGTACGAATTTCTGCGACTTGTCCTTGACGTACTTGATGAGCAATGAGAGCGGCACGGACAACGCGAGACGCTTCCTCTGCCTCTTCCCTTGAAGTGAAGATGTTTGCGCGTGCGGACAGGAACTCCACGATGGAGTGGCGAGACTGCTTCCAACTCTTGCAGATGGAGTCAATAGGCTCGGGGAGAAAGTCTCCCTCTCTGAGATACCAGTATTCTTTCATGCCGCAAAGTTAGTGACAATTGAGTGATAACAGGATTTAAGTTTTGTGTGAATGAGCAGTAAAGAAAACATTGCATTTCGCAAGTTGTCCTTGCAGATGAAAGCCGCTACGAAGGCTATAGACATGGGCAGACGCCACTGCCGCTTCTGCAAGTCTTAATCATAGTCTTTGAAAAAATGGCACGTTCCGGCAACATACGCAAAACCATAGAAGGCTACATCCTCCTGTTTCTTGTATGTGCAGCACTCTCGTTGCTGCTGCTGCTTGTGCCGACCAAAAAAGAAAAGCAGGAGACGGTTAAAGACGAGACCAGAACGAATACAACATTGTATGAACGGCAATACACCATGCAGGAACAGGATGATTACTGCTACGTCTGCACTGGTTCACGCTCACGAAAATACCATACCACGCCTACATGCCCGTCAAGCTGCCGGCGAGAAATCAAACGAATCACCGTGGCCGAGGCCGTCCGCAAAGGCTACGACTTCTGCCGCACATGCCACTAAGTTTTAGTTTTTTTTAAAAAATTAAGTTTTGTGTTATGGACAAAGAAGATATGGCATTTCGCAAGATGGCCTTGCTGATGAAAGCTGCAAAGCAAGCGAACGAGCAGGAAGAGACGCTGGAGGAACTGAAAGCCGCAGCGTTCGAGGTGTTGCGTCTCAATCCCGGTTGCGAGCAAAGCGACTGGGCAAAGATACTCGTTGAGCAATATGGAACAGAAGTGGTGGACGCATACGGCAAAGACCAGGCAGAAGCCTGCGCTTCATTGGGAGACCTTTGGGAATGCCCATACCTCGATGAGGTTAGCGGACTGGAATACGACTTCAAGACATGGGCAGAGGCATTTTCTACTGATGCAGCAGTTCAGATGTATTACGACCTGACAGAGAAAAACGAATGAATTAGGCATTGATTAGAGATAACCGCAAACTCGCTTATTTTGAGGCTCCAAAAAGAGCCGCGCAGGCAGCGGTCGAAGAGTAAAATACTCTGATATAATTTGTTAAAGGACCTGTCCGTTTGGGCAGGTCTTTTTTAGTCTCAAGAAGAAGACTTCAGGCGATTATTAAGTAATAACGTTGCAGGATTGCGATGTTATGCTTTTTATTTGGTTGTATAATTTTATTTATTTTGCACAGAAACCAGCAAGTAATATAATATGCAAGATGAGATAAAATCAAATAACTTCCTTTTGTATAATCAATGACTCTCAGAAGCCGTTGTTTGGCTTAAAAACATTTAAGATTGATAGTATTTTCATTCTTTCTCTTACGGATTGACGTGAATTCTCACAAAAAAGCTGTACCTTTGTGGCGTGAACGAACGTAGAGACATCATAATATCAGATACATTGACCGGCATCGGCAGGGGCGAGGTGGCTGGCTACCTGTGTCATGCCTATTGCCATGAGGGCTTCTGTGAGTTCACATATAACAATAATGTATATAGGCTGAAAGCTGGCGAGTGCCTTATTCTTCGTCGTGGCGAACTGGTGGTGAGCGTCGGCGAAAGCGAAGACTTCCGGGCAGATGTTGTTTATGTTACGCCAGAGTTTATCGAGGTCTCTACACCGCACAGCAATTATGGCATGAAAGGGTCGCTGGCATTGTTTAACAATCCAATCATACACCTTACCCCAGAACAGCAGAAGGTCTGTGCACTCGACTTCGACTATATCAAACGGCGCTTGGCACTGACGACTCACAACTTCCATCGTGATGCCATGATCAATGCCATCCAGTGCATGATTATCGATTTCTTTGACTTCCATGCCTCGCTGTATGGGAACGAGAAGATTACTTCGCAATATGCTGAGCTGATGGAGCGCTTCATGGCCCTACTGGAGCGAGGCGATTACCGCAGGAACCGCGAAATAAACTATTACGCCGACAAACTCTTTGTCACGTCGAAGTACCTGTCAGAGGTTTGCAAGAAGGTGAGCGGATTCCCAGCCAACTACTGGATTAACCGCTACACGGTACTTGACATAAGCCGCCAGTTACGCGACCGGAAGAAAACACTGACAGCCCTCGCCGAAGCTTATAACTTCTCTTCTCCCAGCTATTTCAGCCGATACGTTCAGAAGTATTTGGGCATAAAACCGACGGATTTTAGAGAGTAATTGTCGTTTTGACCTTCGGTCGAAATTGCTCTCGCTCGGAAATGCAAACAAGCTTTCGTTTCTCTCGCTGAATCGCAATTTTCAGTAAAAAGTGTAGTAATCCCCGAATTTTTTATCATAAGAGTTCGGGGATTACTGTGTAATTTTGCACCCGATAAATTATCAAATGTCAGTAGATTATGAAGAAATCAATTTCAACACTGAGCCTATTGATGGCATCATTCCTTAATTGCATGGCCTGTTCTTCAGACAGCTCAGTGGCTGATGGCGATGACGATGTGCCAACGGATTTTGAGATTCAGTACACGTCGGCGGTGCCGAGCGAGTTCTTTCAGGCGGCTACACAACAGGGAGCGATAGAACTGGTGGAGTACGAATCTAAGGACTATACTTCTGCCAGCCGCCCCACGACGCATAAGCCAGCATACGTCTATGTTCCATACGGCTACGACCCCTCGCAGAAGTACGATGTCATTTATCTGCTGCACGGATGGACAGGTGTTGCTCAGGAGTATTTTCTTGGGCGTAATGGCAACAGCCGTACTGGTTTGGTCAACATCTTCGACAATCTGATACAGCGCGGACTCTGTCGTCCATTCATCGCCGTGTCGCCCACATGGGATAAAGACAACCAGTCGAAGGGCTGGGGTGAGAGTACACAGGAGGCGGCTGTCTTCTCGCAGGAGTACGTGAACGACCTCATCCCTGCCGTCGAGACACGCTACAGCACTTACTTGGAGTCGCCCGACGAGGCTGGCATCCTTGCCTCTCGCAGCCATCGTGCCATCGGCGGTTTCTCCTTAGGAAGCATCACCACGTGGTATATCTTCGAGCAGGCCTTTGCCTACAGCCGCATGTATCTGCCCATGAGCGGCGACAACTGGAGCCAGGGTATGTATGGCGGAGCGTATTACCCCGATGCCACGGCTCGTTTGCTGGCCGATATTGTCAATGCCTCAGACTACAAGAACGACTTCTATGTGTGGTATGCCGTGGGCACCGAGGACGTGCGCATTGACCAAACCCACAACCAGGCACTGGCGATGGCAAAGCTCACTGACACGTTCAATACCAACACCTTCTCCTATCACATGAAGGAGGGTGGTCGCCACGACTTCAACGCCGTCTGGGAGTTCTGCTATCATGCCTTGCAGTTCTTCTTTCCCGCCAACGAATCCACTGCTGTTCGTTCCGTCAGGTCTAAGAGCAAAGCCAACAGCAAGACCTACGCCCTGAATGGGACTCTTGCAACGGGAAAAGGCATTCAGATAAAGGATGGTAAGAAATTATTGGTAAAATAAATTTGTTATGGAACAGAAAGAATCGATGAGTCGGCGTGATGCGCTGAAAACAATGGGAGTCATTGTGGCAACGGCCGCATTGTCAACAACTGGATTGTCAGCATTTGCTGCTCCTGAAAAGAAAGATAAAAGTAAGAAACGCCTGTTGTTTTATTTCACTGCTACGGGCAATAGTCTCTTTGTGGCCCGCGAACTGGCTGGTGAGACAGGTCAGCTGCTTAGTATTCCTCAGATTATTAAAGACGAGCGCCTTGATTTCGAAGCAGACGAGATTGGCTTCATTTTCCCCGACTATGCAGCTTCGGCTCCGATGATGGTGCGCGAGTTTGTCAGTAAAGCCCACTTCAAGGCACAGTATATCTTCTCTGTCATCACGTTCGGAAATTTTGCTGCCAACGTAGCTGAATGGTGGAATGACTTCTGCAAGGAAAAAGGCTTGCAGCAAAACTATATCAATACGCTTTTGATGGTGGATAATTACCTGCCCGTATTCGACATGAACGAGCAGATAAAGATTGACAAGAAGATTCCTGAGAATCTTGCAGCTATTGCAGGTGATGTAAATATGCACAAGCAGTTCATCGCTCACTTTGACCAGATGGATGACAGAATGCAGGGTTTCCTGAAGCGTTTGCAGGACAACCATTTTCCAATGGAAGCAGAGCGATTGCTGAGATTGAACACCGAGACCTGCATTGTCTGTGGCACCTGTGCGGCGGTCTGTCCGCACGGAAACTTCCGCATGACTGACACCCATGCCGAGTTCTCGGGTTCATGCGAGTATTGTCTTGCCTGTGTTCACGCATGTCCCCAGAAAGCATTGACGTTGGAGCGTGAGCGAAATCCACAAGCTCGTTTCCGAAATGAGAACATTTCGCTTAGGGATATCAAAGAGGCAAATCATCAGAAATAATTGACTCAGGAATATGCTAACGATTAGAGCATTATCGTGTATGTTGTGGCTTTGCCTATTGTCTTGTTCAAGTCAAGCAGAAGAGCCACCCATAGTTTCTAAGACAATGGATGCTTATTACAACCGCCAGACCCGCATCAGCGACGTAATCAACGACCCAGCCTTCGGTGATTTCGGACGGCTGCTATTTCCTGCTGACAACAGTTACTGGAGCGGCACA
>JAFUVE010000024.1 GCA_017483765.1 Bacteroidaceae bacterium
TAATTAATAAATCCAAGAGAATTATCTTTGCCTGTGTTTGCCTCTTTTTGGCATCTTTGCCCTTAACCTCTTGAACCGTAGCTCGCTACGCTTCTGCGAGTTTGCGGGCAAATCTGCTCAAAAATAGTCTAAACACAGCCTAAAGCTAATTTTTAGAACCTGCCATAAATATATCATCCATGACATCGACAAGGTGGCCGACTATCTGCTTGAGCTGCAAAAGGAGGACGTCGCAGTTGTGTTCAGACCGCTCCATGAGGCCAGCGGAGGATGGTTCTGGTGGGGGCGAGAAGGGGCTTCGTCATTTATCAAACTCTACCGGCTGATTTACGATGAGATGGTCCGCGTGAAAGGCGTACACAATGTGATATGGGTGTGGAACGCGGGCGACAAAGACCAGCAGTGGACCCCGGGAGTGCAGTATTACGACGTGGTGTCGGCCGATATCTACAACCCCGACTTCGATTATTCCAGCAATTACGTATCGTTCGACCACCTCAAGACGCTCACGGCTGGACGAAAAATCATCGCACTTTCTGAGAACGGACCGATTCCAGACATCGACAAAGAAAAGGAAGACGAGGCTATGTGGTCGTGGTGGATGCCATGGTATCAGACGTGGAATGGAAATTTCGTGGACAAAACGAGCAAGGCCGAATGGCGCAAATGCATGAGCCACGAATTGGTTGTCACGCTTGACGAGATGAATGACGGATGGTTCAGCACTTATGACGTCAACCTTGACGGACAGGTCGACATCAGCGACATCGTGGCCATCATCAACACCATTGCAGGCGACACAACTTTCACACAGACCGCCAACGTCAACGGCGACGACAATATCGACATCTCCGACATCGTCGCTGTCATCAACTACATAGCCTCATTATAGGAGTGTAATTTTGATTTTGGAATGCTGCTACATAACGGTAAAACGGAGAATGCGACAGTAAGCACTATTGAGAACATACCGTATCTGTAATATCTTTGTGCGGATTTCACCACCATCATGCTTTCTCGATAATGCAACTATGATGTTTGGATTTCTCGTCGTAGTTGATTCCGACAAGAAGAATGTCGTTGCTGTATTCACGCACTTGATTTGTGTATTTTCTCTCCTTGATTTGCTTGATGGCCTCCTCGGCTGAGTGTCCCTGTTTGAGCTCCACAATCAGAGCTGGCTTTGAGACATTCTCGCGCGGCGTGAACACGAGGTCGGCAAAGCCATATCCGGAGGGATACTCACGATGGATGATATAGTCGTTGCGGGCATAGTAATATGCGATGCTGACAACACAAGAGAGGGAGTTCTCGTCGTTGTAGGAAAGGATACTGGTTTCTTTGCTGTGGATGGCATCAATGGCTCTGGCCACAGCCTCACTGTTGCCCCGTATGGTGTCTTCCAGAAGTTGTTTTGACTGCTGTATGGCGTCTGACACTGTTTTCCAACTGGTTTTCTTCACGGCGTTGGCCATCTCTCCCGCCACTTCTCGATTAGGGATGAAACACTCCTCTTTGTCCCAGTCGTAAGTCAGGTAGCCAAGGTGTATGAGAACTGTAAGTACGTCGTCTCTGCTACTGATTTCCGACAAGTCGTTCTGGAATCCTGTTGGGTCTACAGGACTGCGCATCCCAGCCAACATTTTGATGATGTCGTCCTTCAGTCCACAGTAGTTCTTCTGAATGTACTCCGCCACGGCATCATATGTGCCAGTCTTTCCCCAGTAGCTGCGACAGCGGCGTCGCCTTAGTGCTTCCATTACAGAGTTGGGATTAAATATCGATGATTCGTCCCCAATGCGGTAGCCGTCATACCATTTTTCCAATTCCTCGTAATCCATTCCGTGTTTGACGGCCAAAGCCTGAACCTCAGATGGGGTGAAACCGAAGAACGGAGACACGTCTCCAGGCTCTACCATGGAGTACTCTGTAAAGTTGTTAAGAGCGGACTCTGTGTTGTATTTCTTGATGGGAAGTATGCCAGTCATGTAAACACAAGAAAAGACATCGGCTGTCTTTATCTGCTTGAACATCCGTCGCAGCCAGTCCACATATTTGTCTACGACGTTTTTTTTCCCTTCGAACTCGCGAAGGATTCCGTCCCACTCATCGATGATGAAGATGAACTTTTGGCTTGTCTTTCCGATGACCCGGAGAAGACAGTCCATGAGATCGTCCTTCTCGCTTCCTGGACAGTCAGGGTATGTGGCATAGATGTCCTCCCTGATAGCCTCGTCAATGATGTCCACCACGTCGTCAGTCTTGTACCGAGTGATGAATGCATTCATGTCGAGATAAATCAATGGATATTTATTCAGATGCTTTTCATAGGAAGGGTCGGAGGCTATTTTCAAGTCGTCGAAGAGGTGGCGGGACTCACATGATTTATCATAGTAGGCGCATAACATCTTGGCTGCCATGGACTTGCCGAAACGGCGAGAGCGTGTTACGCAGCTGAACATATGTTCTGTGTCAATCGTGGAGTTAACCACGGTGATAAGACCAGACTTGTCCACGTATTCGCTGTTGCGTGAAAGGGTGAATGCAGCATTGCCAAGATTGATGTAATTGCCCATTGTTTTATGATTTTGTAGTTGTTTTTGCAAAAATACGAAAAATAAATGAGAACAATGAATTTATTCGAAAGTTTTGTAATGATGAAGAAATAAATCGATGCTGTTGGCTCCGGTTTCGGAGACAATTTTGCTTGTTTTCGTAGGATTGATGGGCATGGAAGTGCTGGAGTAAAACCATATTTTTTTGAATGTCAAAATGGGTGTTTTGTGTGTCATGGGATTTGTTTTTTTCAGTTCTTTTTTGTAACTTTGCAGAGCAAATCAAATAACAATAAAGGATACATGCCTATATTATACATATCATTAAATCAGGGCTTAATTGCTTCTTCTCCAATGACTTTTCTGTGGGGAAGCGAGTATCCTTTCAATCAAATCATTTAAGCTTTTCTTTGTGGCTTATCGTCTAAGCCTGATGGTTTTTGCTTTGCCCTCAAAAGGGCAAGGCATGGCGTTTTTTTTGTCAGTTAAATGATTTTTTTGGAACAACCGTTTTTTTGAAATATGAATAAAAGAGTGAAGAAAACAATTGCGAATATCATCATTATCGCAATGATTCTGTGTGGTGCAGCATGGATTGCCAGTGTGTTTATTCATGTGGGTGGAGAATTCACCGACAATGCTCAGGTGGAACAGGACATCGTGACCGTGAACGCCCGTTTGCAGGGATTTGTGAGAAAGGTTTATGTAGGAGAGTATCAGCATGTGCATAAAGGCGACACCCTCCTGACTATTGATGACACAGAGTACCGCTTGCGTATAGCTCAGGCAGAGTCAGCTCTGGCCCAGGCCAAGGCTGAGAAGTTTGCCACAGAGAAGTCAGTTCAGGAGGTGTCAAACCAGATAAAGGTGAATTCAGCTGCGATAGACGAGGTGAAGGTGCTGCTTGAGAATGCCCGGGCAGATTATGAGCGCTACCAGGCTCTCTATGACGATGAGGCAGTCACCAAGCAGGAACTAGAACAGATTCAGACACGATATGAGTCGCTGAAGGCCAAGGTTGAGACAATGGAGCATCAGAACACGGGAACGAATATCACTCGTGAGATGACCACAGTTCGTGTTGAGCAGGGCAAGACATCGATTGAGGCCGCAGCAATAGCCGTGGAGCTCGCACGACTCAACCTCAGTTATTGCACAGTGACAGCTCCATGCGACGGCTACACGGCCAAAAAACAAGTGCAGGACGGCGAACTGGCGATGCCTGGTATGAAACTGTTTACTATAGTCAGCGACCAATCCAGATGGGTGACGGCAAATTTCCGTGAGACACAACGCGGAGGCATAAAGGTGGGAAATCTGGTGGAGATGAGCATCGACGCCTTTAAGGATGTCAAGTTCGAGGGGACTGTGGTGAAGATTGCCAATGCCACTGGTGCCTCATTCTCCCCTGTAGCCCCCGACAACTCCACCGGTAACTTTGTCAAGGTGGAACAGAGGATTCCGGTCAAAATCGAGTTCACGGCAAACAACGACAGCAGCCTGCTCAGCCAGCTTTCGGCAGGAATGAACGTGGAGTGTCTCGTACTTTCTGATTCAATCAGCAAGCTGAGGAGGGCAGAACGAGAGAATCCCTTGCGCCCCAAGCATCAGATCAAACTCAAAAACTAAACTGTATTGTATGGCAGAATATGGCAAGCAAGGAAAGGCCAGGCTGATGAACTTCAAGGATTGGGTTCCCGACTGGTTGCGCATCGTGATATATGCTATGTTCGTTGTGGTGTTTCAGTTCTCCAATGGATTCTATTTCACCACGATGATGCAGCTGGAAGGGGCTAGAAACCTCACCATGAGCGACACACACATGATGGGACAGACGCTTCTGACGGGGCTCTGCTTCTATTTCCCACTAGCATTCCGCCTGAAATTCCGCTTCACAAACAAGACATCCCTTACCTTGGCTGCTGCCGGACAGCTAATCGTAAATCTCATATTCCCCAATGTTCATTCATTCCCTTTGCTCCTCGCTTTGTGCTATATAGGAGGATTCTTCAGATTGTATGGCACGTTTGAGTGTTTTTCAAACCTTCTCCCCAAAGTCACTCCTACCTACAATTATGCCGTTTTCCTCTCATTTGTCTTCTTTATTGTCATTGGGTGTGTGGGAGTGTTCGATTGGCTGGCCATACATATTATTTATTATTATGGCTGGAAACATGTACATCTAGCCGCTGTCGGACTTTGCCTGCTTGTGCTCCTGATGGTAAGGATTTTTATGAGGGATTTCAGGCCTGTGCCTAAGATGCGGCTTCTTGGAATTGACTGGCTGGGCATGTGTATGTGGACCATCGTCATCCTCTCTATGCTCTTTGTTGTGGCGTATGGGGAGGAGTTGGAATGGCTGAATAGCCCACGTATCCGTGTCGCAATCGGAATTTCTATTGTGATGTTGGCTCTCTGTTTCCTCAGGATGAACCACATCAGACATTCCTTCATAGAATATGGCGCTTTCAAATGCCCAAACTTGTTCAACCTGATGATATTGTTTCTTGGACTCGACATACTCCTGGCTTCTCAGAATGTGTTGCAGAACGCATTCATGTCGGGAGTGCTTCATTACGGGCAACTGACCGTGGCACAGCTGAAATGGCCTGAGTTCCTCGGGGCTGCGGCTGCCGCTCTCTTCTGCTGGCTGGCCCGAACACAGCTGAAATGGCATCTGAAGACAATCACGTTCTGGACGATGGGTGCCATGATGCTTTATGAATTCATCATGATGAGAATGATTTGGCCTGGCATCAGCATATCTTACCTCTGGCTGCCATCCTTTTTTATCGGATTCGGCCACGTTGGGGTTTTCATCGTGCTCACTGTTTATGCACAAGCCTATTGCAACTTCAAATACTATTTTCAGGTGCTCTGCATTCTTGGATTCATCAGGATGGGAGTGGGTGACCTCATCGGGACAGCAGTATGGAGCCGCCTGATGAACGGACTGATGGGGCAGCATATCGCAGATATCGGTATGGCTGCGGACTATTCAGCCGCACCTTTTCACCAACTGGCTGAGAACGTCGCTCAGGCTGCATTGTTGTCAACAATCAGGGAGCTCTATGGATGGGCGGTGGTGATTGGTGTAGTCCTGTTGCTGCTTATATTGGTAGGACATTTCGACGCACTCCGAAATCCTCTTCCGAAATTGAGGCAGGCTTATGCCATAATCCGAAAACGGAGAATCATTGAAAGAGAAAAGAACAACAAAAACCATAAATAAAATGATGAAAATGAAATGTTTCTGTCTTGCAGCCTTAATAATGACAATGACGTCGGTCAACGCATGGTCACAAAGGATGATGACTCTTCAGCAGTTCTACGACCGTGCAGAGACAGAGAGCCGGCGCATTAGTGTGGACCGATTCGCTCTGCATGCCGCGAAGGAGAGTGTTGAAATCGCACGTAATGAGGCTTTGCCAAAGGTGTCTGCTGGAATGACGTTCAGTTATATTGGTAGCGCCCTTCTCATGAGCCGCGGATTTTCCACATCAGGAACAACCGACGTCATCGTGCCAGGGATAGGACCTCAGAAAGTTCAGAACGGAATCCAGGACAACCCACATTGGGGGAATATGTTCTCTGTGCAGGCTTTGCAGGTGGTATACGCGGGAGGTGCAGTCTCAACTGGCATCAGAATGGCGGAGTTGGCCGAGCAGATGGCTGTACTAGATATCACAAAGAGCAGGCAGGATGTGAGATTCATGCTCACCGGCTTTTTTCTTGACTTATGCAAGATGAGAAATCTCATTGAAGTCATCGATAAAAATATAGAACAGAGCCAGGGTGTGATTCGTAATATGGAGTCACGTAAGCGGCAGGGCATGTTGCTGCAGCGCGACATCACACGGTATGAATATCAACTCAAGAACATGGAGCTGTCGAAACAGAAGATAGTCGATGCTATGGACATCGTAAACCATCAGATTGTCAGTGCACTCCATCTTGAAGAGGGAACTGTCGTCGTTCCTGACGCTAAAATGCTGGATGATGATTATCTCTCTCTTCAGGATCTTGCTTCGCATGAGATTTGGCAGAACACGGCGTCGGACAATAACGTTGGTGTGAGAAAGAGTGAAATCGCCTCTGAACTGGCGGAACAGAAAATTCGTGCCGTAAAGGCTGAGAAAAAGCCGACCGTGGCACTGATGTTCGAGGATAATTTCTTCGGACCATACACCAACGACCTAATTCCAGTCAATGCCAATGTGAATTCCTGGTTTGTTGGGGTGGGTGTGAAATACAATCTGAGTAGCCTCTGGACCAACAAGCGAAAGATGAATAAGGCCAAGTTCGAATTGATGCAGTCCAGAGAGCAAGTTGAGTTGACGAAAGAGGCCGTCGGAAACGAGGTGAAAACGGCATACGTCAATCTGCTCACTTCTTTTAAGGAGGAGCAGACACTGAAAAAACAGGTGGAGATGGCGCAGCAAAACTACTCCGTCGTTAGCAAACGATATGAGAACGGAATCTCGCTGCTCACCGACATGGTTGATGCATCCAATATGATGCTTGCTGCCGACATGGATCTGGTCAATGCACGGCTGTCCATGCTCTATGCCTATTACAGACTGAAATACGTCACCAATTCTTTGTGAGTCCCTGGGAAAATGCCGACATCTACCTGCCTCTGCTTGTTTGTCTGTTGCAACACGTTCTGGCTTGGCTTGTCTATATAGCAAAAAAACATGACAATAATTCCTATTCTGCTCTCTGTCAGCCCCTTTTTAACATCATTTCAGATTTCGATATGAAATAAATCTTCAGACTTCGACGTTAGAATAGTCAAAACTACACATTTATTTTTAACTGATAAAACCTACTGACTATGACAAAAAATCTGAAGAGAATGGCGTATGCCCTATTCACGATTTCTTTGATGAATGCCTTCACGGCATGCTCCACCGACGACGATGTCGACGACTATGTCAATCCCAGCAACACGGGCGGGAACACCTCAGGACAGGGCTCCGGTTCAAGTGGCTCCACTGCCTCGACGTCTGCATCCGGATCGCTCAAGGAACTCCTCAGCCTCGACATCGCGTTCGACACCAGCGAACTCTCCGAGACCGAGACCATCCCCGACCAGACCGACGAACTATATGAAAATTATATTGAGAACGACTTCGAACAGGTCTACACCGTCAGCATCACTTATGACGGCACCAACGCCACGGCCTCTGGCGACACCGAAGCCGTAAATATCACAAGGGGCGAAAATCCTTCCGACATCGTCGTCACCAGTGAGGTGAAAGGTGTGCGCTACATTCTCAAGGGTGCCACCTCCGACGGGTCGTTCAAAATCTACAGCGAGAAGAAGTTCGCGCTTGAGCTGAGCGGGGTCAGCATCACCAACCCTACAGGCGCTGCCATAAACAACCAAGGGAAACGGGCCTTCGTTGTCCTTACCGACGGAACGACCAACTCGCTCTGCGACGGTGCCGTCAACTCATCTGGCGACTACCCCGACCAGTCGGGGAGCGACGAGGACATGAAAGCCACATTCTTCAGCGAGGGAAAACTCACGTTCTCCGGTTCCGGCACACTTAACATCACGTCAAAAGGAAAGAATGGTCTCGTCAGCGACGATTTCGTGCTTTTCCGACCAGGATGTCACGTCACGGTCAGCTCAACCTCTGGACATTGCATCAAGACCAACGACGGAATCTTCGTACGCGGTGGCGTCATCAACTGCCAGACGTCCGCTACTGCGGCCAAAGCACTCAAGACCGACAGCATCTTCCGAATGCAGGGTGGAAGGGTCACGGCCATCACAACTGGTGGAGGAGCGTATGACTCCGACGAGAACGACGTCAGTGCAGCTGCTGGCGTGCGGGCCGACCAGGATATTCTCATAAGTGGGGGCGAACTCCTGTGCAAGAGCACCGGGGCAGGTGGAAAGGGCATCAGCACCGATAAGGCGCTCACCGTCAGCGGCGGAACAGTCAAAGTGTACACCACAGGCAGGACTTACACCTACACCAGCAACCTCGACTCCAAGGCCAAGGGCATCAAGGCCGACGGCAATATCCTCGTAAGCGGAGGAACAGTCTGGGCCCGTGCAATGGGCGACAGCGGATCGGCAGGCATCGAGACCAAGGGAACCTACACGCAGGAAGGCGGAACCGTGGCCGTCTATTCAGTGGACGACGCTGTCAACTCCAAATCACACATGGTTATCAACGACGGATTCCTATATGGCTATGCCACAGGCAACGACGGCATTGACTCCAACGGCAACCTCACCGTCAACGGTGGCGTACTCATCGGATGCGGGGCCGGTGCTCCAGAAGAGGGTGTCGACGCGGCAGAGGGGTATCAGTTTATTGTCAATGGCGGCACCGTCATCGGTATTGGCGGCGGTGGGGAGTCTGTCAGCGGAAGCCAGCAGAAAGCTGCCGTGTCCGGTGTCTCAGTCAGCGGAGGCAGCTATATCGCTGTCAGCGGAGGCAGCACGGCACTTTTTGCATTGCAACTGCCGTGTCAGTACAACAACGCAACCGTACAACTGAGTTCGCCCAAGTTCTCGTCAAACACTACGTATTCCTTCCTTACAGCTTCTGACGTTTCAGGAGACGAGGTGTTCGGATTCATTGCCGCGCCAACCATCTCTTCCAGTTCATCACTGACGTCCTTCACCACTTCCTCAAGCATTTCTGGAGGTATGGGAGGCGGTATGGGTGGAGGCAATCAGGGAGGCGGCCCTGGCGGCGGATTCCCGCATTAATACTTAGCACTCTTTAGAATAAGTGGCAAAGGCGCGACGTCAGGACGACGGAATGCCTTTGCCGGCTGAGCCGATAGGGGACAACAACAAAATGTCTTTATGGTAATCCGAAAATATAGTTTTGAAAATTGTTATAATTGAAGGCGGGATGCGCACATGCGCATCCCGCCTTTTATGTTCTTCCTTTTCTACTTCCATTTTTAAAACAGACATTCGTCGAGCAGACGGCTGATTTCCTTCTTGTCCATTTTCTGACCGATGAACACAAGTTTCTGCATGCGGTCGCCCACTTCGTCGTCCCAGTCACGCATGATGTCGGGGTGTTGCATCACGAAGGTCTCCAGCTCGTCGGCCGGCATCGTGGCGTACCAAGCACCGGCATTGCGCAGCCCAACCTGCTTGCCTGCCTGCTCAAACACGTAGCAAGTGTCTGGCTCATTGCGGAAATAGCAGATGCCTTTGGCACGGATCACGCTCTTCGGCCATTTGCGTGCCACAAACTCGTCGAAACGGCCAAGGTCGAACGGACGGCGGCGGTAGTAGACGAATGTGCCGATGCCGTATTCCTCAGCTTCGCCCTCACCGTGATGATGGTGTTCCTCTTCGTCGAGATCCTCCTCCTCGTATTCACCTTCCACTTTCTCAATCCAAGCGGCGGATGTGGCCACTTTCATGAAGTCGAACATCCCCGTGTTCAGAATCTTCTCGAACGGCACGTCGCCATAGTTGCAATCTATAATCTCGGCCTTGGGTTGGAGGGCGTGAACTATCTCACGGATGCGGCGCAGTTCGCCAGGCTCCACTTCCGCAGCCTTGTTCAGCAATACGATGTTGCAGAACTCAATCTGCTGTATCACCAAGTTCTCAATGTCCTCATCGCCGATGTTCTTCTTCAGCAAGTCCATGCCCGAGCCGAACTCGTCTTTCATGCGCAGGGCGTCCACCACGGTCACGATGCAGTCAAGCACAGGAATGCCGTCGGCATCATAAGTCTGAGGATCCTGAATCTGGGGAATCGAGCAGATAGTCTGGGCGATTGGTGCCGGCTCGCAGATGCCACTTGCCTCTATCACGATATAATCGAATTTCTTCATGGCAATCAAGTCGCTTAATTGCTTGATCAGGTCTGTCTGAAGCGTGCAGCAGATACATCCGTTCTGAAGCGGCACGAGGCTGCCGTCCTGTGAGTACACCACGTCGTTCTGCTCTATCAGCCTGGCGTCGATATTCACTTCCCCGATGTCGTTCACGATGACGGCAAATTTTATTCCTTTCTCGTTCGACAGGATACGGTTCAGCAGTGTTGTCTTACCGCTTCCGAGGTATCCTGTCAGCAACAACACCGGTGTTTTTTCTCTTTCCATTATTATGTTGAATTTTATGTTATGTTAGATGTAGCAGAGACAAAGGAATGACTTGTTTTCCTGTGACATGGGATTGTCAGTATATTCACTTTCGTCTCGTCTTCTCGTCTTCTTGCCTTCTTGTTTTCTATGTTAAAGTTACAAGACGCACCACGGTGCGTCTCTACTTTCCCGAGGATTTCGATATTCCCCAATACGAGAGGTTGAGCGTCGATTCCACTTTGTTTTCCATATGGTCGGGCAGGTTGCAGAAGAAGTCGATGCCGGTCCTGCGCTCCAGCTCGTCAATCGTGATGGCATAGTCACCGTAGTTCTTGTTGGAGTCGTTGGCGTTCTCATGAACGGTCCACAGGCCGATGGCCTCGTAGGAGTCAGTCTGGCGGCTATAGGCCAGCACGGCCATGTAGAAATAGCGTGGTACTGGCAGTCGGCCGTTGCATTTGAAACTGTAGATGCCGTCCGTCACCTTTCCGTCGAGGGTCACGTCTCCGATGGTGGCTGCCTTCACCACGTACAGCGTGTCGCAGTCGCCGGCCCAATCGCGTACCATGTCTTCCATTCGTCCCCATAGTCCGCCGTTATGCGACTGCCACTGAGGCTGCATGTTCGTCAGGAAGAATGTCTGTGAGTTCTGCTCGCGTGAGCACAGACGGTCGGCAGAGGGGCAGAGGTGCCCACGGGAGTAGCCGCTGCTGGAGTAGTCGCCCAGCTGTGCACTGTTTTCCACGTCGGGGTCGGCCTTGAACGAGTCATTGCGTTTCACGATCTGTAGCAGATTCCTGGCGTGGAGTGTGTAGCAGGTCCAGCGGTTGGCTATCTGTGTGTTGTCCCATTCCAGGGAGAACGTGATGCCGTAGTCGCTCGTCTCTTTCACCACCACCTGGTTGCCGCCTTTATTGGAAGCGGAATACTGGTTGCTGTTCAGATGGGGGTATTCCAGACGGTAGGCATAGCGAAGGTTGCCGCTCACGGTGGAGCTCAGGTCGAACTCCTTCCAGTTGGCATTGGCATTATCGTCTTCCTGAATTTCCTCCTCATACACGTATTCTATCTTCACAATCTGCGAATACAGGAAATCGAGGCATAAGCCCGTGCTCGACAGGTGAATCTTCATGCCGATGTAGGGGATATAGGTGATGCTCTCTATCTGGTCGATGGTCAGCGTCACGGTAGTTCCATTCACGAAGTAGATGGTCAGCGACTTGAATGTGGGGTCGGCTGGCGGACCTGCGGGCTCCACGGTCTTCACCACTTCCTGGACAGCTTCCTTTCGGCCGGCTACATTCGTAGATGTGGTGTCGCCTTCAGCGATGATGTTGATCACAGCCACGATGTCGCTGATGTCCACCTTGTTGTCCTCGTTTACGTCGGCGTAGCGGTAGGTGGCTGTGCCTGCTATTTGGTTAATCACGGCCACGATGTCGCTGATGTCCACCTTACCGTCTTCGTTCACGTCTCCCTTCTTGTGTGAGGGGGGCAGCTCTGTCACCTCTATCGGCAGATAAGGGTCGATGTATATAGGCGCAATCTGCTCGGTCGTGTCGCTCGGGATGGCTATGCCCGTGATGTTGACGGTCGATCCGTCGGGTGGGGTGGAGTAGAGGTCGTCCTCTCCTAAGCCAAAGCGGTTGACCACGCTGAAGTACATGTCGTCGTAGTCGATGGTCACGTCGTCTCCGTCGTGGCTCACATGCATGCCTGTCAGCGTCACCCAGTCAGCATAGTAGGCGCCGAATTCCTCCACGTCTATTTCTTCCGGCTTTGTGTCGGGCTCGCTCACCTGGTCGGCAAAAAGCATGTATTCGGTTTCGGTCAGGTCTGTGGCAACAAACAACGGTAATCCCTGCTCTGTCTCGTAGCGGCCTGTCATGTAGCCTGCCACGTGCTGGTTGTGGGCTGGTATGGGGTTGTAGAGCGTGTCGGCGAGGGTCAGGCATATCGCGCCGCTCTTGTCGCGGAGATACACTTCGCCGCTGCTTTTGTGTATCACGCGGGCGTTCATCGCGTCTGACAGATAGAGCTGGGCACTTGTCCCCTCACTCAGCGACTTGAATTCCTGGATGCTGTAGACGGTCTGGAGTGTGTCTGGTTTGTCTGGTTTGTCTGGGTCATCCGGGTTGTCCGGGTCGTCCGTCTCATAGGTCACGGCTATTCCGGCGATTCTGCGATGACCCGACGAGCCTTCGACGGTGAAGGTCACTACGTTCGACTTGCCTGTCCATATACCCTCAGGGGTGTATGTGCCGCAGTTTGCCGTGATTTCGTTCGTCTTGTCGCCACTGCCGAAGGTCAAGGTGATGCCGATGATGCCTTCGCCTCGTACTGTCATGCTGTTGCCGGCATAAAGGCGTACAGACGTGCCGCTGTCGTAATAGGCAGGCTGGTTGCTGCCGCTACCCGTGTAGAATATCACACTGGTAGTTTCGTCTATTGCTGCCGTCACTTCGTCCCGTTTCTCGGAATTTCCATAGCCGGCTTCCGAGGCAGTCCATTCCACGGTTTTCTCTCCTCCATATGCTGAGGAGCTTAATGTCACCAACAGGAACAACAGTGATAATCTGAATAAAAGTGTTGTATTTCTCATTTTATCTTTTGATTACTTATAAATCGCAAATATAACACTTTTTTGTTAATTTTTCCGATTTTTTCCCATTTATTTTTGTTTTCTCCCTGTTTTTTCCGATTTTTGTGATTCTTTTACTTTGACAGCTTTATGTATCAGAAACTCTATATTTGTATTTTATGCCTGCTTGCCCTTTCTTGCTCCACAGCCACAGAGCAGGAACGCATACACAGTGCATACTATTGGACAACTTCCTTCCAATGGTCTGAAAAAAAGACTGATTTCATACGCGACAACCATATCCGCCGTCTGTACATACGTTTTTTCGATGTCGTCATGACCGACAACGGCCCCATGCCCAATGCCACCATCGAATTTCAAGACACTATTCCGAAGGACATCGAGGTCGTGCCTACGGTATTTATCATGAACGAGTGTATGGCGGTGAGGAAGGATGAGCTTCCCCACAGAATCGTGGACAGAATTTTGAAAATGTGCTCCACACACGAACTGCCGAATGTCCGTGAAATTCAAATCGACTGCGACTGGACAGCCCGCACGCAGGACAACTTCTTCCATTTCCTTGAGGAAGTCAGAGAACTGCTAAAAGCTAAGGGAAAACAACTCTCGGTCACCATCCGCCTCCATCAGCTCAGCATGATGACGCCTCCTGCCGACCGGGGCATACTCATGGTGTACAACACCGGTGATGTCACCGACCGCTCTTGTCCAAACCCCATTCTCGACATACGTGATGTGCAGCCTTACCTTGAGGCACTTGATGATTATAAGCTGAGCCTATCGGCTGCCTATCCCGTTTTCTCGTGGGATGTGTTGTTCCATGGCAACCATTTCGTAGGCATTCAGCATTACGAAGGGGAATACCCGACTATGCCCGGCGACACCGTCATCACCCACTCGCCATCATCTTCTGAGATTCTCAAGGTCAAACAGGCTGTCGGGAAGGCTGATTCTGGGGTGAACGATGAAATCATCCTCTACGACCTATCTGACAAAAACCTGAATCGATACTCGAAGGATGATTTTGCTGACTTTTACGAGTGAGACAAACTGCTGAAACTCTGCAGCAAAATAAAAACGGCCAGGCTTCCGTCCGTCTTGACTTGGAGCCTGGCCGTTTTTTTTATGTTTAATCAGCTATGCCATGTGGCTTTTGGTTCCCACCTTCCTGCTGCTGCCAGGATTGAACGGCAGGTATTTGCGGTGCAGGAAGCAATAAATACTGAATGCCAGATATATCTGTGTGTAAACTGTTCGATAGCGGAGGTTGATCAAGGCTGGCAGACCGATTCCTATGGCAAAGAAGAACACGACTGCGGTTATGCCAAAGAACTGGATATGGGGAGGTAGTTTCTTGTAGTTCCTCAGCCCACGGTATGCAAACGGCAGCAGGAAGAATATTGCTAGTGATGCCAAGTTTCCTTCAAGACGCAGGGAGGTAGGGTCGAACTGTGTGGCGAAGTTCGTCACCATGTGAGGTGCCGGCAGTACGTATGCAAGTGAACGTATGATACCGAAAGCGAAGTATTCGAAGGTGTTGTGAGGAATCAGCATTTTCGTCAGGCCCTCCCGTACGTCTCCACGTGCCTTTACGTCACCGGACATCGTAGTCTGAACACGTTCCGTCAGAAAGTCTTGGTTGAATGATGATCCCAGCTGGTCGGAAAAATAGAATCCCAACAAGATGAGCAGACCCATGATAGAGATGAGAACCAAGTTTCGTGTCCGGTGTTTCGAATTGGACATCAAAATGGTGTGAACACCGATGGCTACGACGAGCATGGCTGCCATTGGTGGTCGAACAAATGCCATCAATAGGAAAAAGACGATAAACACTGCAATTTTTGCATTCGTTCGTTTCTCCCTAATTTCCAAATATTTCACCGCACACACTGTTGCTCCTACCATACAGAATATCTCGCGTGAAGTCATCATGTTGTACTGAAGAAGGTCGGGGAAGAAAATCACCCACACATATTTGTTGATGTTCTTACTGTCGGCCATGCGGGCAATAAGAGTTCCGGCATAAAGGGTGAGCAAGGCATTGGCATACAAGGGCACCAGAGGGTCGAAACCAAACACTTTCATCAGCCAATAATATGAATAGACAACACCGAAATAGTTCAGACCGTGAGTCACCCTTCCATATTCACGTACGTCAAGTGTATATCTGTAATAACGAGCTGCGTCGTACATGTTTGTCGGAATTGTCTCAACCCAAATGAATCTCAGTAGAATCATACTGATAATCAAACTCATTAAGTAGAAGTTAAAGTATCGAGTACGAGTCTGAATACTGTATTTTCTCAGTACGTTGTTGATAATGTACCAACCTCCGACAATCATTCCAATTTGTTCGAGAAATAGAAAAAACGGGTCAGCAAAGCTCAGGCCTTCCGGAGGATCCAGACTAAGCGAAAATGGAATGAAAGATACGATGATAAGTATGAAAGGAAGGATTCTTTTCATCGGATACGACATTTGACGGTATAGAAATTATACCGTTGCATTGAATAAACTATGATTGCTTTAATTATTTTGCAAATTTAAGAAAAAAAGTAGGAAAAAAAAAGTAATACTAAGAAAATACCTTCAAAAAGGATGGATGAAAGTTTTTTTCTGCGTTGAAAATAAAAATGGATGCCCATAAAAGGGCATCCATTCTGAATTATATTCATGCGTGATAATTAGCACTGAGCGAGCTTTCCGTCCGATCCGAGCACGTTCACAATCTTGTGGATGTACATCTTCTTCATGTTCTCGCGTGCAGGTTTGAGATACTGACGCGGGTCGAAGTGGTCGGGGTGCTCAGCCAGGTGCTTGCGGATGGCTGCAGTCATGGCCAGGCGGGAGTCTGAGTCGATGTTGATCTTGCATACGGCAGACTTCGATGCCTTGCGCAACTGGTCCTCAGGAATACCGATGGCATCAGGCAGCTTGCCTCCGAACGAGTTGATCGTGGCTACCTCGTCCTGAGGTACAGAACTTGAACCGTGAAGAACGATAGGGAATCCAGGAAGCTTCTTCTCAATCTCCTCAAGCACGTCGAAGGCGAGTGGCGGAGGCACGAGCAGACCTGTCTTCGGGTCGCGGGTGCACTGCTCAGGAGTGAACTTGTAGGCACCGTGGCTTGTGCCGATAGAGATGGCAAGAGAGTCGCAGCCGCTCTTGGTCGTGAAGTCAATCACTTCTTCAGGTTTTGTGTAGTGAGACTCAGCAGCAACCACTTCGTCCTCAACACCGGCCAAAACGCCGAGCTCTGCCTCTACGGTCACGTCGTATTTGTGAGCGTATTCCACCACCTTCTTCGTGATGGCGATGTTCTCTTCGTAAGGAAGGGAGCTACCGTCGAACATCACAGATGAGAAGCCCATGTCGATGCAGTCCTTGCAAATCTCGAAGCTGTCGCCGTGGTCAAGGTGAAGAACAATCTCAGGATGCTCGCAACCCAGCTCCTTGGCATAGGCTACCGCACCTTCTGCCATATAGCGCAGAATCGTGGCGTTGGC
This sequence comes from Bacteroidaceae bacterium, assembly GCA_017483765.1. Taxonomy (GTDB): domain Bacteria; phylum Bacteroidota; class Bacteroidia; order Bacteroidales; family Bacteroidaceae; genus UBA3839. The sequence continues at coordinate 16,749 of JAFUVE010000024.1, forward strand.
ATAGTTACGTGCACCTTTTGATACCTGCATGATAACAGGTGACTTGGTCTCGACAGCAGCCATTACGATGGCTTGCATCTGCTCCATTGTGTTGAAGTTGAACGCAGGGATTGCATAACCGCCTGCTACGGCTCTTGCAAACATGTCGCGCGTGTTCACAAGTCCTAAATCTTTGTAATTTACCATAATAATTTAGTTATAAAGTGTGAAAAACATTTTCTCTCTTTCAGAATGCAAAGTTAGCAATAATTTTTCACTTTTTCCCCTGCTCTCTTCTTTTTTTAAAGTAATCGTTGTATATTTTTATCCCGAAGATGATAATACAGCAGATAGTGGTAACCAGATTTGTCAAAAACAAGGACCATATGATGTCGGGCTGGTGCAATAAGCCCTGTAGCATGAAGAATGTGCCGCCAACTCCCATCATCAGGAAGGTGGGAAGGGCAATGCCGTCCGTGTTTCTGGTGCGTATGGTCTTTATCGACTGGGGGAGATAGCCCAATATCATGCAGACGCTGGCAAGAATGCCGCATAACTCATAAAAACTGCTTTGTACCATTATGTCTTTTTAAAAAATGTTGATATGAGGGTTTGAATCTGAAATCTTCTGAATTTGGGATGTTCAGTCTTTGAACGTGAAAACGCCTTTGCGTGCATCCCATTCAGCATGTCTTGTGTTTACAGTGTCGTTGGTTTTATCCTGAGACTCGCCTTCAAAACACAATGATCGTTGTGTCTCCGTCAACATCATTTTTTTTGTATGAGGGTCTATTACCACCTCATTGAAACACTGAGGATGATGATTGGGTATTTTGAATCCCGGTGCTGCCGGATGCCACTTACTGTCGTACACTTTCACTTCGCTGTCTCTCAGAGAGTCTGCTGTCTCTGTTGTGTTAATCACGTAAATCATCGTTTCATTGTCTGCTCGTGTCATGAGATGGATGTTAACACGTGTGGTTGAACTGAGCTTGATGGCAGCGCTGCTCTCGCTCAGCTCCGTCATTTCACTTTTGCCGTTCAGACGGTTGGTCACTTCTGCTTTCTGACCGACACCTGTGAAATCCAACATGTCAAGCACGTTGTTGTGGGTCAAGACAGGGATGACACTTTCTGGCATCTGTCTTAACAAGTTTTTTGCGGATGTGGGCTCTTGTGCGTTGATGTTTATTTGAACACACAATATTGCTATGAGTATAAGTATTTTTCTCATCTGCTTGAATGTTTTTTCCGTCACCTTCTTTTTCTGTTCCTTAAAAATACATAAGTGTTTTTTAGAAAAAAAACAAAGTCGGTGGACAGTTTCTCACCAAGGACATATTTAAGTGCGTGCTGGGCTTTTTCTTCAATGGAGGTGTGGTATTTAAAGGGCTGTCTGTCTTTCTTCGTTTGTTGAGCGTACTTCTTCCCAAGTCGATAAAGGTGGTTCTGAAGTTCTATGTCATCTTCTAAAACTTCAGATTCATTGCACATCTTGCTTCTGACAGCCAGCATAATCTTTTTGTATGGATTCTTGCTGTCTATCATGTGTGACAAGGATGTTGAAACCATCCTGTACTTCAAAAGGGGTTCTTTCAACACACTGAATTTTCCGAAATCAATGAGTTTTGACCAAAGGACTCTGTCCTCGCATCCCAATAAGTCCAAATAGCCGCATGATTGTCTGTAAGCGTCGGTTCTGAACATTGTCGCCGGATGGACCACGCTGATATGGTTGTTCTGGTTGTGCGCCCATGTCCAGGGAAAACTGCGTCCCAGCACTTTGTCGTTCTCGTCAATGTAAATGACAGAACTGGATACCAGAACGTGGCCGGGGTGGGATTCCAGAAATTCATATTCTTTTTGTAAACGTTCGGGCATACATAGGTCGTCGCTGTCCATGCGTGCTATATATTTGCCATTCACTTCTCTGCATGCTAACTGCAGAGATTTTCCCAGCCCACGGTTGACCTGGTTGAAAAATACTCTGATTCGTTTGTCATTATAATTCTTTAGAATGCTTGGAGTATTGTCTGTGGAACAGTCGTCCCAAATGATGAATTCAAAGTCCGTGAACGTCTGATTCAAGACGCTTTCTATTGATTCGGCTATAGTTTTCTGGGCATTGTAGCAGCAGAGAACCACTGACACTTGTGGAGATTTATCCATAATTTGCCTGTTTATTTCCTGTTGAATGCAGTTATCTGTTTATGGTGATCTTTACTTATGTTTTTTCCCCATATGGCAAAAGTTGTACGAAGATAAATAATATTTGCCTCTATAGAAGAATCCAGTCTTTCAGTTGGGGATGATATTCAGGATGTTTGGAGTCCCATACCTGCGGGGCTGTCACCACCTTGCTCTTGTTGGCGTTAAGCCATGCGCCCCACCAGCTGAAACTGCTGTTGGCTATGATGTTGTGCTTGCAGTTGCTCATCAGGTACATGTCCTTATAGGAGGAGTCGCCTCGGTTGTGGCCCATCAGTCTGTAGCGGATACCGACGTTCTTCGCCATGGCCTCGGCCGCCTCCTTGTCGTCGGAGAAGATATAGAATACAGGGTCTGAGGTTCTCTCCAAGATAGTAGACACGGCTTTTTTGTAATAATCCTCTCCAAGGAGCGTCATCCCATAGGCGCTGTAGTCGCCACGTCGTAGGTGGAAACTGACTGATTCTACCTTCTTCATCTCCTCTGCGATGGACTGGTTTTGGGGGTCGATGCCGGCAAAGGTCAGTGCCTGCCGGAGCGATGGCTCCACGTCCTTGAAATAGCGTTCGTCCTGCCAGTAGCCGTTGATATATTTTTTTGGACTGGTCAGTAGGTCAGGATTATATGTGCCTGTGTCTGTAAGGTAGAGCGACGAGGGACGGAACTTGTGAAGCAGACGGAGCTTCAGCAAATGCAGGCCGCCTTTGGTAATTATAGGGGCGTTTATGCCGAACACACGGTCGAGCTCATATCCATTATGCATCTTGACCATGTCGTACATCGACGTGTCCAGCCGGACTTCATGTCCTTGATTGCGGAGCGAGGTGGCCAGGGCGTACTGGAAAATCTGGTTTCCTAAACCGCCTCTTATTATTAAGTTTATCTTCATAATTCGTTTGAGTATCTTGCTTTCTGGCCTGGCTTTGCATTGTCGGCCTTTTTAATAGCCATTTAATATTCAACTAAATAAGTATTCGCATATCCCTCACATGGCAGACTATCGTCTCGTCTTCTTGTCTTAATGAAATCGAGACAACTTATTATTTCCTCATTACTTAATTCCCGTTGCCGGAGTAAATAAACTATTCACTTTTCACTTCGTGGAATCTTGTCACTTTCCTCGTCTTCTGTCCTCCGGAATTTACGTTTCCTGGCTTCCTCCAGGCTTAGCGGCTCTGCCTTGCTCTGTCCCTGCTCGTATGAGGCTATCAGCTGCCGGTTCTTTTCGCCGAGTTCTTCAATCAGGTCGGCACGGTTGCTTCCCATGATCCGTCCTGCTGCCGACACATTCTGCGATGCGTCTTTCATCCATAGGATGGGGGCGTGGTAGACGGGAGAGATTTTCAGTGCTGTGTGCAGTTCGCTCGTAGTGGCTCCGCCAATCATGAGGGGGATGTCCAGACCTTGGCTCTGCAGCTCTCTCGCCACGTTCACCATCTCCTCAAGCGAGGGGGTGATCAGGCCGCTCAGTCCGATGATGTCGACGTGGTGGGCTTTGGCCTGACGGACAATCTCCTCGGCAGGAACCATCACGCCCAGGTCCACCACTTCGTAGTTGTTGCAGGCGAGTACCAGCCCTACGATGTTCTTGCCGATGTCGTGGACGTCGCCTTTCACTGTGGCCAGCAGGATCTTGCCGGCCTTGGCGGAACTGCCGGCCTGCCGGCTGGACTCGATATAGGGTTGGAGTATCGATACGGCGGCTTTCATCGTGCGTGCGGTCTTCACAACCTGGGGCAGGAACATCTTGCCGCTGCCGAAGAGTTCTCCGACCTTGTTCATCCCTGCCATCAGCGGGCCTTCTATGATCTTCACGGCATCTCCGTACTTCTCCATCGCTTCCTGAAGGTCGGACTCCAGATAGTCTTTGTTACCTTTCACCATAGCCGTCTGCAGCCGCTCGTCCACGCTTGTGCCTATACGCCATTCCTCAGCGCGCTTCTCTGCTCCGACTGACTGCTCTTGCTCTTTGAGCTGGGCTGCCAGTTCCACGAGCCGCTCCGTGGCGTCGGCCCGCCGGTTCAGCAGCACGTCGTCGATGGCGTTGAGCAGATTGGAAGGGATGTCGGAATACTGCACTTTCGTGGCGGGATTGACTATACCCATGTCCTGGCCGGCCTGGATGGTGTGGTAGAGGAATACGGCGTGCATTGCCTCTCGGAGGTAGTTGTTGCCACGGAACGAGAACGACAGGTTGCTCACGCCTCCGCTTACATGGGCGCCGGGAAGGTGTTGACGAATCCATTCGGTGGCGCGGATGAAGTCCAAGCCATAGCTGTTGTGCTCCTCAATGCCTGTGGCCACGGCCAGCACGTTGGGGTCGAAGATGATGTCGGAAGGGGGAAACCCCACTTCGTCCACCAGTATCTCGTAGCTTCGCCGGCATATCTCCACCTTGCGGTCGTACGTGGTGGCCTGTCCCTCCTCGTCGAAGGCCATCACGATGACGGCAGCACCCATCTGCTTGATTTCCTTGGCATGATCCACGAATAGGCCTTTCCCTTCTTTCAGGGATATGGAGTTGACGATGCTCTTGCCTTGAACGCATTTCAGTCCTGCCCGGATCACTTCCCAGTCGGATGAGTCTATCATCACCGGAACTCGGGAGATATCGGGGTCGGACATCAGCAGGTTGAGGAACGTGGTCATCTCTTTTCGTGCGTCGAGCAGGCCGTCGTCCATGTTGATGTCGAGCACGAGTGCTCCGTCCTCCACTTGCTTGCGGGCTATCGACAGTGCCTCGTCGTATTGCTGCTCTTTGATCAGACGGAGGAATTTCCTGGATCCGGCCACATTGCAGCGTTCGCCGATGTTGATGAAGTTGCTCGACGGACTCACCTCGAGCATCTCCAGGCCCGAGAGCTGAAGATGCTGGCTGGGGGCCGGCGGTATGCGCGGAGATATGTAGGTGCCGTCGGGTTTTCTCACCAGCGGCTGGAATTTCGATATGAATGCGTCGGTGGTGCCGCAGCAACCGCCGATGATGTTCACGAGTCCGGCGTCCACGTAGGCTTTCATCTCTTCTGCCATCTCATCGGGACTTTGGTCGTAAAGTCCGAGGGAATTAGGCAGTCCGGCGTTGGGATAGACGCTGATGTAGTAGGGGGCTTTGTGGGCCAGGTCTTTCAGGAATGGGAACATCTGCCTTGCGCCGAACGAGCAGTTCAGACCAACGGAGAACAAGTGTGCGTGGCTTACGCTGGTCAAAAAGGCGTCGAGGGTCTGCCCTGAGAGTGTGCGGCCGCCTGCATCGCTCACGGTCACGCTCAGCATCACCGGAACTTCTTTCCCGCACTTCTTCATGGCTTGGTCGGCGGCATAGAGTCCCGCCTTGCAGTTCAGCGTGTCGAAGATGGTCTCAAACAGCAGGAGGTCAACACCTCCGTTCAGCAGGGCGGTGATTTGCTCTTCGTAGGCCGCGCTGAGCTCGTCGAATGTCAGGTTTCGCATCGAGGGATCGTTCACGTCGGGGCTGATGCTGCAGCTCTTGTTCGTGGGACCGATGGATCCGGCCACGAAGCGGGGCTTGTCTGGATTGGCTTCTGTGTATCTGTCGGCCAGCGTGCGGGCAATACGGCAGCCTGAGGCGATGATGTCGACGCAGTAATCCTCCATATGGTAGTCCGACATGGAAATGCGCTGGCTGGAGAAGGTGTTCGTCTCGATGATGTCGGCACCGGCGTCAAGATAGCGACGGTGGACTTCTTCCACGACGTCGGGACGTGTCAGGTTCAGCACGTCGTTGTTTCCTTTCATCAGGCCGGGCACATCCTTGAACCGCTCGCCGCGGAAGTCAGCTTCTTCCAGTCCGTACGACTGAAGCATCGTCCCCATCGCGCCATCCAGGATCAGTATCCGTTCTTTGATGATATCCTCAATCTTTCCCATTTGTTCCTCGTCTCTAAATTATTATGTTCTATTTGTAATCCATCCGCATGGAAATAATAAAATTCTAAAATGACCAAATAAATTGGAAAACTTTGGAGCAGCGAATACATAGCTAAGCTTGCTTGAGCTATGTTGAGTCGTGACAAAGTTCATGAAATAAATAGTAAATCGTAAATCACAATAGTGCTTTGTACACTCGGTCCATCTCGCGGCGGTCTTCCTTCTCTTTCAGAGTCTGGCGTTTGTCGTACTCTTTCTTTCCCTTTGCCAGTGCGATGTCGAGTTTGGCGAAGCCCTTCTCGTTGATGTGCAGCAGCACGGGCACGATAGTGTAGCCAGGAGATTTGATGTCCTGTGCCAGACTACGAAGCTCTTTTTTGTTGAGTAGCAGCTTGCGGTCGCGACGCTCCACGTGGTTGTTGTATGAGCCATAGCTGTACTGTGAGATGTGCATGTTCTTCACCCACAACTCGCCGTTCACGAAATAGCAGTAGGTGTCCACCAGACTGGCCTTGCCGTTACGGATGGACTTGATCTCCGTGCCGGTCAGAACGATGCCGGCGGTATACGTGTCTACCAGAATATACTCAAATTCTGCGCGTTTGTTCTTTATGTTTACTTTTGATTTGTATGCTTGTTGTTTCTTTGCCATTTTTCTTCGATTTTGATTCTCTTGAAAATCTTTCTGTGAGCTAAATAATCTGATTCGCTTTCCTCTTGTTGAGGCATTCCAATCAATAAACTATCGTCTCGTATTCTTGTCTTCAAGAAATCGAGACAACTTATTATTTCCTCATTACTTAATTTCCATCACCGGAGTAAATAAACTATTCACTTTTCACTTTTCACTTGTCTCATCTTCTTTATCACAAAAACCTCTCTTGATGTTCCCGTACATAGTTTGCGATGGCGGGAGTCATCGTCTCTTCCCATTCATCGAGAAAGTCGTCGCCCAGGTTGTTCATTGCGTCTTGCTGCTCGTAGAGAGCCATGAACTGCTCTTCGTCGAGGTCAGCTTCCAAGGCATCGCGGTTGCGGTTGTATTCTTTTCGTACTTCGTACATGAACTTGCCGAATTCCACGAATCCCCATTCTTTCTTCATCATCATCGGAAAGGGACCACCCAAAACGTAAGGCCCGTAGCCGTTCTGAATCAACTGAATGAAACCTCCCTCGCACACCTCATCCAGCAAGATGCGATAGGCAAGCAGCGTATGCTGGTCGGCGGTCAGAAGCTCCATTGTCTCTGGTGTCAGGCTGCCACCGACCATTTCCATATAGGCATCTGTCAGTGCTATGATGTAGTGGTCTGGACCCGCATCCCATGCTGTTTCCAATTTTTTATTGTCTATTTCCATCGATTTCAACTTTAAACTATTTCAGCAGTCCGTTACGGTAGGCATATAGTAGCTTCTTGAGGTTCTCCACCTTCGACTGGATCACCTTTCCCTTGTCCGTGTCCTTCACGTACATCCGGTGCTCGCTCATCTCGACTATCTGCACGGCGCTTTTGATGTCATCGCCTTTCTTGATGGCTTCCTCGGCGCTGCGGAAGGGCTGGTGCTGCATCAGCTCGAGCCCACGGGAGTGGAATATCAGCGTGTAGCCGGCGATGCCCGTCTCGGGTTGGTAGGCTTTGGAGAAGCCGCCGTCGATGACGAGCAGCTTGCCGTTGGCCTTGATGGGGGTCTCGCCTTTCGTAGTCTTCACAGGCACATGGCCGTTGATGATATGGCGGTGCGTGCCCTCCACATCGAAGCTGTCGAGAATCATGTCGATGGTTGCCTCGTCGTTGTTGTACTGGTAGTAGTAGCCTTTCTTTTCCTTGTGGGTCTTAGGGTCGGCTATGAAGTAGCGTTCGAAGGTGGCCATCTTGTCTTTGTCGAACAGCGGGGAGTCGGGGCCGCACCATAGGTACCACATGTAGTCGGTGCTGAAACGGCGTTTTTCTGCCGACAGTTCCGTGTTGAAGGCATTGCGGACGATGCGGTCGATTTTCTGCATCAGTTCTTTCCCTTTGTAAAGCTTGCCTTCTATCTCCACCTCTTTCAGCTGTCCGTCGGCGTTGAGGGGAACGGAGCCATGGAACATCAGGTTGGAGTTGCTCACCTTGTACATGCCGCCTCGTGAGAGCAGGCAGTCGATATGGCGACGAAGTTTCTCGCTGGCGCGGAAGGAATGCTCAATCTTTGTCATCAGTTTCTCTTCCTCCTTCGTCAGTTTGTTAGGAGAATCAGGGATGAGGGTGGGGAAGTTCGTGTCTTTGAGAGCATATACTTTTCCTTCTATCTCTACGGTGCCCTCTTCCAGGTTGATATGCTCAAGCAGTTTGCGTCCCTCCATGCCGAATTCCGGACGTCGGTCGAGGATGCGGGCTTCTTCTTTGAACTGGATGATGGTGATGGCCTTGTGCATCTGGGTGAGCATCCGCATGGTCTGCTCGTCGAGGCTTCCGTCTTTGATGAGGTCTCTCACTGCGAACTCCGTGCAAGGGTCGTCCTTGTAGGTGTCCATAGCAAAGGTTGCGAGTGGAAGCAAGTTGATGCCGTAACCATCCTCCAGAGTCGACATGTTGCCATAGCGCATGCACAAGCGAAGTACGTTGCATATGCAGGCACGGTTGCCTGCGCAGGCGCCTATCCATTCGATGTCGTGGTTGCCCCACACGATGTCGAAGTGCTTGTAGTCGCAGAGCGTGTCCATGATTTTGTCGGCGCCTGGACCACGGTCGTAGATGTCGCCAAGCAGATGCAAGCGGTCTATAGCCAGTCGCTGGATGAGCTTGCTGATTTCGGTGATGAACGCGTCGGCGCGTCGGGTGTCGATGATGGACTCCACGATCATCTGGTAGTACTTATGCTTTTTCTCTCCATAGCCGCTGTATGACTCATGGAGAAGTTCCTCGATGATGTATTCGAAGTCCTTCGGCAGTTCTTTTCGGATTTTCGAGCGGGTGTATTTGGACGACACCTCCCGGCATACGCCAATCAGCCGGACAAGCGAGTTGCGGTAGAATTCGTTCAGGTCGCGCTTCTCCAGCTTCACCAGCTGCAGCTTCTGCTCAGGATAGTAAATCAAGGTGCACAGTTCCTTCTTCTCGGCCTTGTCGAGTGTGTCGCCGAAGAGCTCGTTCACTTTCCGTTTCACGTAGCCCGACGCATTGCGTAGCACGTGGTTGAAGGCATCGCTCTCACCGTGGGGATCGCTGATGAAGTGCTCCGTTGGCTTAGGAAGGTTCAGGATGGCCTCCAGATTGATGATTTCCGTGCTTGCGTCGGCTATCGTAGGGTAGGAGTGCGACAGCAGTTCCAGATAGCGAAGGTCCTGCTTTATCGACTCTTCTATTTGTTGTTTCGGATCCTTTTTCTCCATTTTTTTGCAATTATTTGCAAATTTACGATTAAGCGAGCACAAAAGCAAATAAAAACGAAGTTTTTAATTTGATTTTGTCGAGCGATAGTAAATTCGAGCGCAGCTCAAATAACGATTAAGCGAGCACAAAAGCAAATTTTGGAGCAGCGAATGCAAAATATGCTCGCATATTTTGCTGAGTCGCGACAAAATTCGGCGGAGACAAATAAAAACGAAGTTTTTAATCACAAAAAAACAAGGCCACCGTTATGTGCTGACCTTGTTTTTGGAACTTTTTATTTAGTGTTGATGTCCACCTCCGCCTGGACCTCGTCGTCCGCCTCCGCGGCGGGGGTTGAACCGGTTGAGGGCCTCGCGGTTGAATTTGTAAAGTGCAGCACGCACTTTGAACACCTTTTCCCAACTCATCACTGTATGGAACTTCTTGTAATAAGTCTCTTCTATCCGGCGGTTCTCAACATCCAGCTCCAACAGCTGCTTCACTGCTGTTCCGTACTCCGACTCTGTCGTTCCTTCACCGCAAGAACGGATGATGTCGAAGCTTTTGCGGTTATTCTTGTGCTGCTCGTCCATCATCTCCTTCATCAAGGGGATGAATCCGTCGGCTTCTTCTGTAGTCAGTCCGGCTTCACGCGCTACGAATTCTTTCAGGTTTTTCCAGTATTCCTCAGGAGAGAAGTCACGACGCTGAGGGTGGTTGCCCTGGGCTATGGCAGCCATGCTGACGCATAACAGTAATATGTTGATTAAAATCCGTTTCATTACTCTGGTAGTTTAGTTCTTGTAAAAAATACTTAATAGGGGGAAATCGGCTATTTGTCATCCAATGTCATAACTGACGTCTCTTCTGCTTGTCTTCTTTTCTTCTCGCCTTCTTTTTTTTCTCGTCTTCTTTTTTAGTAATACTCGTTCCCTGCGAGATAGTCGTAAATTTCAGTTCCGCTCATGTTGGTGTAGTCAAGCATGTCGTATTCAGCAGCATAGGTGTCGGTGTCAGACTGGCTGGTTTGTGATACAATGGCCTTAGGCGTTGTGTTGGAGGCCAGCATCGCTGTCTGTGCTGATGGAGCATAGACTACGGTTTTTGCGGGTGTTGTGGCTGCCGGCGCGGAGGTTGTGGTCTTCGTGCTTGCCATCTGTACGCTTGGTGTCCTTATTGTTGTAGATGTGCGGACAACGGGTTGTGGTGTGATGTTGGCGGGAGCGGGAGTAGCACTCCGGCGCACATGATGAGAGAGGTCGTATGCATTGTTTGCATAGACTTTTGCCGGAGCTGTCTCTTGCTCTACTGCCTCTGCCTCTGTCTCGTCATTGACGGTAGGCGTGGTCGTTGCAGTTGCAGGCTTCATGTTGGCCAGCTGGCCTGTGGCGTTGCCACTCTCTCCGCCCTGCTGGCTGGCAACGAAGAAAGCGACGCCGCATAGGCATGCGGCAGCTGCCACCCATTTCACCCAGCCGTTCTTTTTCTTCCTTGGCAACAGGCCAACTACCTTTGGATTTCCCGTGCTTGAGGCTGCGGAAGAAGAAGCGCGCGCATCGCCTTCTGCCTCCGGTATGGACGACATCACACGGCTGGCGAGCCCTTCGAAATAACCGTTGGGCACGCTGAACGGATTTTTCCGTTCTAAGGCTTCTATGTTGATTTTCTTTTTCATAATTGTGTCCTTTTGTCTATTTGACGGAGTTTCAGCGGGAAAGTTTAAAGCAATTATGATTTTTTTTGTTCTCTGTCGATTTTTTTCGTAGTCTGTCCGACGAATGTGCTAACCGTTAGTCCTGGTTGTTGATGAATTCTTCTATTTTCTTTACGGCCAGATGGTAGGAGGCTTTCAGCGCACCTATGCTGGTGCCCGTCACTTCCGACATCTCCTCGTATTTCATCTCGTCGAAATATTTCATCGTGAATACGGAGCGTTGTTTGGCTGGCAGTCCTGCAATCGCGGCCTGCAGAAGCTGCATCGTGCGGTCTCCGTCGAAATAGGTGTCGCTCTCTAAAGTGTTCAGAATGCTTGTGGAGTTTTCCTCGTCGAAGTCAGTCGTCCCGTCTATCGATATCGTCTCGCGTTGCTTGCTCAGGAAGGTGAGCGTCTCGTTATATGCGATTTTGTAAAGCCATGTAGACAGCTTGCTGTCTCCACGGAAGTGGTCTATTCCGTTCCAGGCTTTGATAAAGGTGTTCTGCAACACATCGTCGGCGTCGTCGTGGTATGTCACCATCCGGCGAATTTGCCAGTATAGGCGACTGCTGAACGCGTTCACCATGTCCTCGAAGGCTTTGCGGCGGGTGGATGGGTCGCACAGGCGGGCGGTTATGTCTTTTTCTTTGTCTTTGGACATTGCTTGTTGTCGGGGGCTTGAGCGGAGCGGAGCGGCAGGAAGGCCGGAATCCGATTGCTTGCTTAAAAAAACTTGCCTATGATGTCATAGACAAGTCTTTAGTTCTCTTTGTTTTTGATTGTGGATAATTGCTTATCACGCCATCTTAGCGAAGATATACCTTACGGGCGACATTGCCGATTTTGATGATGTAGCAACCCTTGGGCAGAAAATTCAGGTCGATTGTCTTAGATGGACTGTCGATGCTGATGCGCTTCACTTCCACACCGGTCAGATTGAATATCGACACGACTTTCTTGTCTGCGTTCTTGATGTGGACGGTCGACTCGTTTACGGTTATGGTGATAGGGGCTTGCTCATTCTCTATGGCACTCCGTGATATATCTTGTGCGCGCATCTCGCCGGGCATGGCCAGCAGGAATGCGCCGATTGTAAGTATCAGTAGCTTTTTCTTCATAGGCATCGTCCTTTTTTTACGTTATACCATCATGCATCGGTATGCTTTTGCATACTTCACACCTTTTCAAGTGCAAATATATAATTTGTATTTCAATCCACCAAAGATTTTTAGAAAAAAATCATTTTTTTTTATTCTTTTTTACTTCCAGAGCACAATTTTATGTGTTTTGTTACGTTTCGACTTGCCAAGTTCTGGATGTGTCTGAAGAGGTGGTCCTCGCTTCGGAATCTATCTTTTCAAAAACGTAGACCGGAGCTCCTATGTAGGGCTCCGGTCTGCTTATGTAGTGTCGTTTGTGCTCGTGGATTACTCGGAAGTTTGACACTTTAGCCCTTTGAAAAAATAATTGAAAGTTTTTTGCAAAAAGGCTTGGCGGTGTCAAATATTTTTTGTACCTTTGTAGTATATTGTAGAATATACTTAATTATTATGCATTTATCACCATCAAAGCCCCAGGAGGGCAAAATCTATTACATAGCCAAGTCTTTCCGTAACGACCGTGGCGTGAGTACAAAGAAGAACGTGCGCCGCCTTGGCACCCTGGCCGAAATCCGCGAGCGCGAGGGCGTGTCAGACGCATGGGCCTGGGCAAAGTCCCAGCTTGAGACAGAGAACTCAAATGACGCCATGAACCAGCGTGCGGTCACCATCAGGCTCCATGCCGGCAAAATCATCGGGAAGGACGAGCGGCGCTCCTACAACGTCGGCTACCTGATACTCAACAAGCTGTATTACGCTCTTGGGATGGACAAGATCTGCGCAGGCATCATGCGCCGGTGCAAGTCCAAGTTCGACCTGAACGAGATACTCCGGCAACTGGTCCTGTGCCGCATCTTATGGCCTTCCTCCAAACTGGAGACATGGAAGCAGTCACGCTCGCTTGCCTTGGTCAAACCGGTTGAGCTGCATCAGATTTACCGTGCCCTGCTGTCAATCGAGAGCCACATGGACTATCTGCAGGAACGCATGTTCCATTACAGCAAGGACATGCTTGAGCGAAACACGTCCGTCATCTACTACGACTGCACAAACTTCTTCTACGAATCCACGCGGGAGACCGTCCTGAGACGCCCCGGAGCATCAAAGGAGAACAGGCGCACCCCAATCGTGCAGATGGGCGTCTTCATGGATGCGGACGGGCTGCCACTGGCGTTCAACATAAACCCAGGCAACACAAACGAGCAAAAGACGCTGCTGCCCACGGAGAAAATGATTGGAGAGCGTATGGAGATAGAGGAGTTCATCATGTGCACGGACGCAGGCCTGTCGTCAGGGAGCAACAAGCTGTACAACGACACCGACCAGAGGAAGTTCATCACGGTCCAGTCCGTGAAGGCGCTGCCCAACACGGCGGGAGGGAAAAAAAGCCCGGGAAGGATAAAGGACTGGGCGATGGAGGACGGAGGGTGGATGCTTCCGGGCGACACGGAAAAAAAATATGCGATGGAAGAGATACGGAAGCAGGAGAACCGAGATTTGTTTTACGACCGCACATTCTATAAGGAAAGATGGATCAAGACGTGGGTCAGGGACACGCAGACGGGGAAAGAGCGCGAGCTGGAGCAACGACTGGTCGTGTCCTTCTCCTTGAAGTACATGGAATACCAAAGGCATAAGAGACTTCAGAACATCGAAAAGGCGGAGAAGGCGATTGCCAACGGAAATGCGGCAGACCCGCCAAAGAACTTCAGAAGCTACATTGTCTCCGACAAATGCACGGAGGACGGCGAGCTTGCCATGGTCAACGCGGGATTCAGAATCGACGGACAGAGAGTCGAGGAAGAGGAAAAATACGACGGGTTCTATGCTATCTGCACAAACCTGGCGCATTACACGGACAAATCGGGAAAGACGCACCACACCATAACCGACCTGCTGAAAATAAACAGGGCAAGGTGGGAAATAGAGGAGTCGTTCAGAATAATGAAGACCCAAATGAAAGCACGTCCTGTCTACCACAGGACGGACAGGGCAATAAAGGCACACTTTGCCACATGCTTCGTGGCACTGTTCCTATACAGGGTGCTGGAACACAAACTTGGAGAAACCGCAACGACCAACGAAATCATAAACACGATCAGGGACATGAATGCATGGTATATACCATCTGAAGGATTTGTGCCGACATTCACAAGAACAAGCCTGACAGACAAATTGTTTGAAATCAGCGGATTTAGATTAGACACTGAAATCATAACGTTAAAAAAACTTAAATCAATTTTGGCGATGACGAAAGGGTAGATATACTACAAAGTTTGAAAAAGGGAAAACACCTTCTAACCCATATCCAATGGGGCTTGAAGGTGTTTTTTTTCTTTTTCAAGTGTCAAAGATGGGAAATTTACACAAAAATTTCCATACTCAATGTATATTAAGCAAAAAAAAGTAATATTAAGTTGAAAAAATGTGTTTAAATTCAATTCTCCTTGCCAATTCGATGATTTTCATACCTAATAGTTAGTTCTACGACTTTATGCATAATCTGCACTAATTGCATCATATAATTCTCCAACTTACATACAAGTGCCATCGCCCTACGTTCTGAAAAATGACACTTTAGTTCCTTTAACGTTTGGTTATAGTTATTGCCAACCATAAGGAACTGAGCATGAAAGTCAATTAACTTGGCATAATATTCATGTTGGCACTTGTCGAATGTCACAACATGAAATGGCTTTCCAAAGATTCGCGCCTTGATGAATGCTGACTTGCTTGTCATGCCAGAACGGTTATACATCTTCAAAAAGGGAAATTGGCGCAGTATCAACGATTTACGCTATTTTTTTGCTATGATCTCATCATTCCCAACAACCTTGATATTCGTAAAAATAGTACATATTCCTTATAGTCCCACAAGCCTGTAGACAAAATATCATAAATAAAGACTACAGACTCATGAGACTATCCTATATCAGGGCGCACTCAAGATGAATGAAGCTGCTATTTCTTCTTATATACCCCCAGCTCGACTGCCCATTGGCCTACGACGTTCTGAAGGTGGATATTGCTTTCGTCAGCCTCCTTCACTTTTACGGGCGGTTCTACATACACCATCTTGAATATGGAGACAGGGCGTTTGCGGTTCGACATGCTGCCATAGACGGCGTCTTTGGTCAGGGGAATGCCAGCCGTTTTGATGTCGCCGACCAGTCTGGTGTAGAATTGCTGTGCCTCAGATTTGGTGTCGAAATAGAAGATGTACCAATGACGGTTGTCGTACCAGTCGGCATAGCACACCCCAATCGGAACGCCTCTGTAGCTGTAGTTGTAGGAGTCGCTGAGGTGGAGCCCCTCATAGAGGTTTATGGTTTCGTAGGAGCCGAAATTGGACTCCAGCACGTTTTTTGCCTCGTCGGAACTGCCAATCTCGTCGGGCAGACATCCGTAAGCAAAGAACAGCAGGTCGCCGATCGTACGCTCCTGCACGTCGAGCGGGCTTGGTGCGGCAGGTCGGCGGATCTTGGAGGCAGCGGAATTGGGGCGGTACTGCCGCTGACGTCTGCTGTTTCGGTTCTGTGCATTTGCCGACAGGGACGAGAACAGCAGGAGCATTCCGGTCATAAGCACCATGAGTGTGCGGGTGGTTTCTGTTTTCATAATGGTCATAGGTCTGATTGATGGTTTTGGGATTATAACTCAGTTTGGTCGCACATGAAATGATGGAACATTTCAATGGTATGGCAAAGATAAGACTAATATTCGATAAAATCAATAATTCAGAGCATAATTTTCTTGCCATTCCTGCTATTTTTTCCATCCACCGTTGCAACCCATGCGTAGGAAGCGAACTCTCCAGACTTTGCAAGTAAAAACGAGTCTGATACGTACCAAGCCCAACACATGAAAACAATTATTTTGGGCGTACGTATCCGGAGCGGCGTACGTGTAAAAACAGATTTTTCACCTCCTACTACTCCGTTGTACAGCCAGTCGGGCTTGGATACCAGTAGGAGGCGAGATTCTGGAGCAGCGAACGAAATGCCAAGCTTGCTTGGGCAATTCTGAGTCGTGACAGAATCCTGCGAAGCGAAATTCTGGAGCAGCGAACGAAATGCCAAGCTTGCTTGAGCATTACTGAAACTTCCGATTAAGCCGAATGTAATGCCAAGCTTGCTTGAGCATTACTGAGGCGTAGGAAGTTCGCCGTAGGCAATCGTGACAGAATCCTGCGAAGCGAAATTTTCAGACTTTGCAAGTAAAAACGAGTCTGATACGTACCAAGCCCAACACATGAAAACAATTATTTTGGGCGTACGTATCCGGAGCGGCGTACGTGTAAAAACAGATTTTTCACCTCCTACT